>CACWOH010000005.1 GCA_902762435.1 uncultured Bacteroidia bacterium
ATGAAGATCCTCAAGCGTCTCATTGCAGCGGTGGCGGCCATCGCCCTGCTTTCATCCTGTTCCGTGCTGAAGAACATCACTACGAGTCCCACGTCGGCGGGCAGCAACACCGGATCGGCCATCCTGGCCTTGTACCGGGTGCTCAGCCAGACCGGCGCCATCGACCTTTCCAGCGTGATGAACGTCCTGAATATCGGCAAGATCCTCACCGGTGCCGGCATGCTGCCGGATGCCAGCCCGTCCTTCCTGAACAGCTTCACTTCCGGGCTTATCAGCGGCTCCGACAATATGATCAACAGCGGCAATGTTTCCGGCGTCATCGACGGCCTCAAGGCCTTGGCCGGGGTGGATTCCTCTGCCATCATGAAAGCCGTCGACGCGGCGAATTCCGGCATGACGCCCCAGCTGACCGCCTCGGCCGTCGGCGTCCCCCAGACCCTCTCCGGCCTGAATGACATCTTCGCCCTGCTGAAATAGTTTTCGGGGATAATCCCCCGGTCGTTTTGGGGAAGGTCTCGGTTTCTCTGCCGGACCTTCCCCATTGTTTTTGCCACAGACGTCTCCCTGCGCCATATTTCCCGGGGAAGGAGACCTTCCCCAAAGGAGATCAGCTCTTTCTGCCCAAGGCCCGGGCCGCGAAGTCGCGGGGGAGCCCGAAAACGCGGGCCGTCTGCGGGACGGTGGTACGGCAGGTCTTGGAAAGATAGCTGATCAGTCTGTACTTCCTTTCCCTGGAAATCGCAGACAGATCCGCTTGAAACCATCGTTGGCAGGTTTCATTGGCCAGGTTGAAGAATTCTCCGTCCGTTACCATCTTTCTGGGGCCGTTGATTAGTTTTTCCTCCATTTCCGCTGCATTCTGCCCGCCGATGGTTTTCAGGAAGAATGCCGGATCACCCTCAAAGGCCTGTTCCAAATAGCGATGCTCGCAGATACTCTCAGGAATCAGTTCTTCCCGGCTGTCGATCAGCCAGCCCACCTCGTTCAGCGCATCCCCGGTATGCATGATTCTTTCCCTTTCCCGTTTGGTCAGGGAGGAGACTTTCCGGCCGGCTTCGGGAGGTCCGCTCCGGAACATGCCCCGGTATCCTGTCCAACGGTATCCGCTTACATTGCAACCGTTGTCCAGGGCGTTGCGTGGGATATAGGCGAGGGCGTTCCGGACATACCAGTCGCTGTCCAGCAGGATCGCTTTTACATCGGAGCCGCGCAAGACGGCATTTTCTCCGTATCTGCGGCGGAACCACATCGCGTACATCCTCTTGATTTCCTGCCCAAAGGCATAAGCATCTTCCTGTCCGGCAGCCAGCACAGCGACGTGACAGTGATTGGAGACCACGGCATAGATGATTATGATAACATTTTTCCTGCGGGCGGCGACGCACAGGACCTTGACCATAGCGTCATAATCCCGGTCATCCCGGCATAGTACGATGCATTCCATCCCTTCCAGACTGATATGGAACGGGTAAACCTGCCGGATACTCCCATCCGGCAGTTCGTGATTTACGATGCGCCGCATTTTCAGCTTTTTGTCTTGCCGGGGGTAATACCGGGTTCGAAGAAGATGGCTTTTCCGCCGTTGCGTTCAAAGGACTTACGGGCGTCGCGGATCAATTTGGCAAAAGTCCTGGAGTCCTGGTCCATCAGGCTGATCATTTCTTCCCGGTTCACGCTCACCGCAAGATCGGCAATGGCCAGAGCCCGGATAATTGCGAGGATATCCCTTTCGTTTCCGCCCCAGAGAGAAGTCATCATCGCGAAAGCGACAGAGGCAACGAGTCCCGGAATGGATTCCGTTTTTTCAGAGGGTTTGAGATCCGTATGAAAACGGATGTCGGTTTCACCATACTGGTGGATTTCAAGAATCTTTTTCATAGTTCGTTTTAATTTCCGGCAAGGTAAGAAACCATCCCCAGATTAGCAAGAAAAAGACAGGCCCCAGGGCACTTTAATGGGGAAGGTCTTTTATTCGGGGCGGGACCTTCCCCGCGAAATATGCCTCCGAGGTCAGTATAAGGCATAAATGGTGGGGAAGGTCCGGCAGAGAAACCGAGACCTTCCCCAAAAGGGGGCCTTGGGGGAGAGTGGGACCGCAGGCGGAGCGGAAGGGAGGATGCCCCGGGAAGGACTGACGATTCCGGCAGGGTCAGAGGGTGAGGTGGGGGTTGTTGCGGAGGAGGGGATCGAGCAGGCCGACGGGGATGATGGAGCGGATGGCGTCCACGACGGCGTTCAGCATGGCTTCGTGGATGAAATCCTTGCGGACGGCGAGGACGATCGTGCGGCCCTGGCCGGAACCTTCGATGGGGCGGAGATTCTTCTGGAGGCTGTAGAGGATCAGGCCTACGTGGGTTTCCGGAATCACGGTCATGCCGCCGAGTTCGTTGACGATCTGGATCAGCGTACCCACGCGCCCGCCTTCAAAAAACCTCTCGTAGGACAGTTCTTCGTCGGGATTCCGCCGGGACCCGTCGTAGAGCTGCAGACCGTTCTTCATGATCCAGACCGGCCGTTCCAGCAGGCGTTCCAGGCGGATGCTCTCCTGCGCATAGGCCGGCTCACTCTCGGAAACGTAGGCCAGGAAGCGTTCGTGGTAGAGCGGAATCTCCAGCAGTTCCGGATCGCCGACGGGGGCGGCGAGGATGCCCATGTCCAACTCGGCCTTGCGGAGCTTGTCCGTGAGCGTGCTGGTCAGCATCTCCTCGGTGCGCAGCGACAGGGCGGGATGATTCCGCACGATGTGCCTGAACAGACCGGGAATCAGGACCGGCGCCACGGTGGAAATGAGCCCCAGGTGCAGCGGCCCGGACAGGAGCTGCTTCTCGTGGGTGGCCATCTCAGTAACCTGTGTGGCGTTGAAGAGCACGACCCGGGCCTGGGCGATGATCTTCCGCCCGGACTGCGTGGGCGCGACGGGATGCTGGTCGCGGTCGAAGATGCGAACGTCCAGCTCCTCTTCCAGCTTCTTGACCAGCAGGCTCAGGGTGGACTGGGTGAGTCCGCAAGCCTCGGCCGCCTTGCCGAAGCTCCGGAAGTCGTCGATGGCGACGATATACCTAAGTTGTTGCAGCGTCATTTCCAATTGATTTTATCAATGCAAATATAAAAAATATTGTATTGATAAATGATAATCCCGGAAATATCTTTGTCCTGTTTTTCGCCAGAGTCATGAACACGAAAGTCATCGTCTATTACATCGGCGTGTCGATGCTGATGGTTGCGGCCCTGATGGTAGTATCCGGAATCATCGCCTGCTTCACCCCCGATGATGTGAGCCGTATTCCCTTGCTTTTTTCCGCATTCGTCACCGCCGTCGCCGGGGCGTTCCCCCTGCTGTTCGTCAAGCGGGGAACGGAGCGGCTCCGCTTCCGGGAAGGGAACAGCGTCGTGGTTTTCTCCTGGCTGTGCGCCTGTCTGTTCGGCATGCTGCCCTATCTGCTTTACGGGCAGGAGTTCGATGTGCTGGACGCCCTGTTCGAGAGTGTGTCCGGTTTTACCACCACGGGCGCGTCCATCCTGGACGACGTGGAGGCGCTTCCGCGCGGCCTGCAGTTCTGGCGGATTTCCACGGCCTGGGTGGGCGGCGTCGGCATCGTGACGCTGTTCTCGATGCTGGTGACCCGGGTGGGGGACCGTTCCGCGCTTTCGGGGGCCGAGATCTCGGATGTCGCCCGCTCCCGCTTCACCGGCGAGCGTAACGCACTCTTCGCCAACCGCTTGCTCGTCGTTTATCTGTGCCTAACACTGGTGACTCTTTTCGCCCTGAAACTGACTGGGATGGGCTGGTTCGACTCGGCGACCCACGCGATGTCGGCGTGCAGCACCTGCGGATTCAGTACGCGGAACACCAGCATCGCCGCATTCAACAATCCGGCGGCGGAGATCGTCCTGACCTTCGCGATGCTGGCGGCGGCCCTGAATTTCGGTCTGATCTTCCTGAGTTTCCTGCGGGGCGGGCCGAAACTCTGGCGTTCGGAAACGGTGCGGGTCTTCCTGGGCCTGGTGGCCCTGTTCATCGTGATGATCGCCGTCAACCTGCTGTGGTCCGGGGGATATGACTCCGTCCTGAAAGCCCTGCGGGATTCGGCCTTCCAGGTGGCTTCCCTGGCCACGACGACCGGTTTCGCCACACGGGACACCGTGATGTGGCCGGCGTTCAGCATGGCGCTGCTATGGCTCTGTTCCTGGGTCTGCGGCTGTTCCGGTTCCACCTCGGGCGGCATCAAGATCGACCGCCTGCTGCTGGCCGTGAAGGGCATCCGCGCCCGTGTGCGCAGTGCCGTCAATCCCGGCCTGGTGCGCACTGTCCGCGTGGACGGTGTCGCGCGCACGCCGGAACAGGTGGGCGATGCGGGTACCTTCATTTTCTGCTACCTGCTGATCGCCGCGCTGTTCACCGTCATCAACGTGGCCGGCGGTCTGGATTTCGTCACCGGCCTGACGGCATCCGTGGCGTGCCTGGGCAACGTGGGGCCGGGCTTCGGCGAAGTGGGATCGATGGCGAACTACGCCCACATCCCGGCGGCACTGAAAGGCGCGGGAATCGTGGAGATGCTGCTCGGACGACTGGAAATCTTCCCGGTGCTCTACCTCTTCGGGGAACGATACGTGAAAAACTGACCGCTATTCCATCGTGGCCAGCATCGCCGCGTACAGGGCGGGGAAGCGTTCGGCGATGACGGCCGGGCGGCCGCCGTCGAAGAAGCAGTGGACCGTCTCGCCGGTGGCGACAACCTTCCCTTCCACACGCATCGTATAGGCGATGATGAGTTTGACCTCGCTGAGCTGCCTGACCTTGACCTCCACCTCGATGATGTCCTTGAAGGTGGTGGTTTTCTTGTAGTTGCAACTTGCGCCCACGACCGGGGAGACGATCCCCTCGGCTTCCATCCGGTCGAAGCCGTAGCCCAGCTGGTCCATCCAGTCGATGCGGGCTTCTTCCATGATGCGGATATAGTTGGAATGATGGGTCACGCCCATCTTGTCGGTTTCATAGTACCTGACTTCGTGCAGGTAAGGTTTCACGGTCATTTTTCTGTCTTTTTGGGAAGGGAAGACTCATACTCCCGCAGGGCCCGGATGGCCCGCGGGCAGAGGATCAGCAGCACCACGACGTTGATCCAGGCGGTGATGCCCACGCCCACGTCGCCCAGCTGCCAGATGACGTCCGCCTCGCGCAGGGCGCCGAAGACGACCATCCCGAGCAGCGAGAAACGGAACACCCAGATGCAGATCCGTTCGACGTTCTTCTTCTCCGGCCGTCCCTCGAAGATCTGCATGATGCTGGACTCGCCGTAGAAGTAATAGGCCATCACGGTGGTGAACACGAAGAAGACCAGGGCGATGCTCACGAAAGTGCCGCCGAAGCCCGTCAGCACGGAATCCACCGCGGCCTGGGTGAAGCCGACGTAGTTGTCGCCGAGCTGCGGCGCGCCGGCCACCAGCATCTCGCCCGTCTTCGCGTCCAGGATGTTGTAGGTGCCCGAGCAGAGGATCATCAGCGCCGTTGCGGTGCAGATGAGCAGCGTGTCCACGTACACCGAGAAAGCCTGCGCCAGGCCCTGCTTGGCAGGGTGCGAGACCGCGGCGGAAGCGGACACGATGGCGCCGCCGCCCTCGCCGGCCTCGTTGGAGAAGATACCCCGCTTGACGCCCATCATGATGGTGGAGCCGAGGATGCCGCCCGCCACGGGTTCGATGCCGAAGGCGCCCGTAACGATGGAACGCAGCACGGCGGGCACGGCGTCGAGGTGCTGGGCGATCACGACCAGCGTGATGACGATGTAGCCCAGGGCCATGAACGGCGTGACGATGGAGGCCACGCGGGCGATGCTCTTGATGCCGCCGATGATCACGAGCCCCAGCACGAACGCGAGGCCGAGTCCGGAGACCAGCGGAGACAATTGGAAGGAATTGCCCAGGGCGGCCGCCATGCCGTTGGACTGGACCGTAGGCAGGAAGGTACCGTAGCCCACGAGGACCAGCACGGAGAACACGATGGCCAGCCAGCGCAGCCCCAGGCCTTTCTCGATATAGCTGGCGGGGCCGCCGCGGTAGCCCGTGGCGTGGCGGAACTTGTATTGCTGGGCGAGGGTGGACTCCACGAAGGCCGTGGAGGCCCCGAAGAAGGCGATGATCCACATCCAGAAGATGGCGCCCGGGCCGCCCAGGGCGATGGCGGTGGCCACGCCCACGATGTTGCCCGTGCCCACGCGGCCCGACAGGGCCACGCAGAAGGCCTCGAACGACGAGATGCCGTGCTGCCTGCCGTCCGGCGTCTTCTCGGCGCGGGCGAACAGCGAACGGATCATCAGTCCGAAGCGGCGCACCTGCACGAAGCGCGTCCGAATGGAGAAATACAGGCCGGCACCCACCAGGAGCACCACCAGGGCGGGGCTCCAGATGATGTCGTTCAGGACGGAGACGATTTTCTCGAACATGGGATCAGTCGCTGAGTTTCCACCAGGATTCCAGGTCGGAAGGCATCCGCCAGTCGCCGCGCGGCGAGAGGGACACGGAGCCGACCTTGGGCCCGTCGGGCAGGCAGGAACGCTTGAACTGCTGCTGGAAGAAACGCTTCAGGAAGGTCTCCAGCCATTTGCGGAGGGTCGCCTCGTCATACTCCCCGGCAAAGGCCTTGCGGGCCAGGAACAGGAGTTTGTCGGGCCCTGCGCTGGAACGGAAGAAGTGGTAGAGGAAGAAGTCGTGGAGCTCGTAGGGGCCCACGCTGTCCTCGGTCTTCTGGGCGATCTTGCCGTCCTTGTCCGCCGGCAGCAGTTCGGGACTGATCGGGGTGTCCACGATGTCCAGCAGGGTGCCGTGGATGTCGCCGCTGTCGCCGAACTTGTTGTCGGCCGCCCAGCGGACGAGGGTGCGCACCAGGGTCTTGGGCACGCTGGCGTTCACGCCGTACATCGACATATGGTCGCCGTTGTAGGTGCACCAGCCGAGCGCGAGCTCCGACAGGTCTCCGGTACCCACCACGATGCCGCCTTCCTTGCCGGCAATGTCCATCAGGAGCTGGGTACGCTCGCGCGCCTGGCTGTTTTCGTAGGTAAGGTCGTGATTGCTCTCGTCCTGGCCGATGTCGGCGAAATGCTGCCGCACGGCGGGAACGATGGACACTTCGCGGGAAGTGATGCCGAGGCCCTTCATCAGGTCCACGGAGTTGTCATGGGTGCGGTGTGTGGTGCCGAAGCCAGGCATCGTCACGCCGATGATGTTCCCGCGCGGGATCCCGAGGCCGTCGAAGGCCAGCACCGTGACTAGCAGCGCGAGCGTGGAGTCGAGGCCGCCGGACACGCCGATGACGGCTTTCCTGCAATGGATATGCTCCAGGCGCGTGGTCAGACCCGCCACCTGCGCGGCGAGGATTTCGCGGCAGCGCATGTCGAGTTCGGCCGGGTTGCCCTGCGGAACGAAGGGATGCGGTTCCAAGCGGCGGAGCAGGCAGGCCTCGAAATCCGTCGGGGCGGCCTCGCCCGAATCCTGGACGCAGAAGGGCGACACCGGTCCTTCGAAGCCGAAACTGTGCTCCTTGGCGCGCAGCGTCTCCAGCCGCTCGACGTCGATGTCGGCAATGATGCTGCGGCTGCCGCGGGTGTATCGCTCGGCCTCCGCAAGGACGGAACCGTTCTCGCTGATCAGTGAGGAACCGGCCCAGACAAGGTCCGTGGTGGATTCGCCTTCGGCGCAGGAGCAATAGACGTATGCGGCGTAAAGCCGAGCCGAGGTGGCGCTTACCAGGCTCTTTCGGTATTCGTGCTTGAAGAGGTATTCGTTGCTGGCAGAGAGGTTCAGGATGATCTGGGCTCCGGCGATGGCCGCCTGCGAGCAGGGGGGCACGGGCACCCAGAGGTCCTGGCAGATCTCGACGGCGACCAGGGCGTCGCCGACGCGGAAGAGCTGGCGGGTGCCCAGTTGGACGTCGTCCTGTCCGGCATAGCGGATGCGGGCGCCGCCGAAGGGGAGGGTGCGCGCCGGGGCGAACCAGCGCGGCTCGTAGAACTCGTTGTTGCCGGCCAGGTAGCTCTTGGGCACGATGCCGAGGATACGGCCCCCGCGTGCCGCCACGGCGCAGTTGTAGAGCCGCCCGGCATGGCGTACCGGGGCGCCGAACACGACCATCGCATCGAACTGCGCGGTCTTTGTGACGATCTCGGTGACGGCCTTCTCCGCGTCTTCCAGCAGGCGGTTCTGCCCGAAGAGGTCGGCACAGGTATAGCCCGTCACGGAGAGTTCGGGAAACACGAGCACGGAGGGGCGCCGTTCTGCCAGTTCCTTGCACATCTGCAGGATTTCCCGGGCGTTCGCCGCCGGGTCGGCCACGTGGACGCGCGGCATCGCCGCCGCCACACGGATGAGTCCAAAGCGCTTCATAGACGCAAAGATACCGTTTTTACCTTATATATGAAAGAGTATTTCCGGGTGAAAAAAGTGAAAAAAATATTTGCATTATTAAAATTTCTTCTTAACTTGCACCCGAGTTTTTGGTTAAGTAAGTAGTGAAACGCAATCGCAATAATCAGCAGAATCAGTCCTGGAACCAGCAGTCCCGGGTTGTTTCTCTGTGCGTATAACTCCAGCCGTATGCGGCACATTATTGAGAGAAAATAACAGATGATAATTGAGAGGCTGGTCCCGACGGGATCAGCCTCTCTCGCTTTTCAAGGGTAACAGTTAGTTTAATTAATAGTGTATTTATCATGGACAGAATCGATTTAGTCAAGGAATCCTTCGAGAGGAAAGAGGTTCCGGCAGACGTTCCCGCTGGGAAAACTTCCGAGTACTTCGGCGAACTCGTGTTCGACCGCAAGAAGATGTGCAAGTATCTTGATGCTGAAAGCCTCCACGCCTTGCTTGACTGCATCGAGGGCGGCCACGCCCTCGACCGCAAGACCGCCGACGGCGTGGCCCGCGGCATGAAGGAATGGGCCATGGAGCACGGCGTGACCCATGTCACCCACTGGTTCCAGCCCCTGACCGAGGGTACTGCCGAGAAACACGACTCCCTGATCGACTACGACGGAAAAGGCGGCGTGATCGAATCCTTCGACGGCAAGATGCTCGCCCAGCAGGAGCCGGACGCCTCGTCGTTCCCCAGCGGCGGCATCCGCGCCACCTTCGAGGCGCGCGGCTACACCGCCTGGGACCCGACCTCCCCGGTGTTCATCCTGGACGATACCCTCTGCATCCCGACTGTCTTCATTTCCTATACCGGCGAAGCCCTGGATTACAAGACCCCGCTCAAGAAGGCCCTCAAGGCCGTCAGCGACGCCGCCGTACCCATCTGCAAACTCTTCGACCCGGACGTGACCAAGGTATATTCCTATCTCGGCTGGGAGCAGGAGTACTTCCTCGTGGACGAGGCGCTCTACGCCGCCCGCACGGACCTGATGATTACCGGCCGCACGCTCTTCGGCCACAATTCCTCGAAGAACCAGCAGCTGGACGACCACTATTTCGGTGCCATCCCTACGCGCGTGGCCAACTTCATGCGTGACCTCGAGGTGGCCGGCCATCGCCTGGGCATCCCCATCAAGACCCGCCACAACGAGGTGGCCCCCAACCAGTTCGAGCTGGCGCCGATTTACGGCGAGACCAACCTCGCCAATGACCAGAACCAGATCATCATGAACCTGATGGGCCGCATCGCCCGCAAGCACGGCTTCGTGGTGCTCCTGCACGAGAAGCCCTTCGACGGCGTGAACGGTTCCGGCAAGCACAACAACTGGTCGCTGGGTACCGACAAGGGTGCACAGCTGCTTGCACCGGGCAAGGACGCCAAGGGCAACCTGCAGTTCGTTACCTTTTTCGTGAACGTGCTCGCCGCCGTACAGAAGCACAATGCCTTGATGAAGGCGTCCATTGCCAGCGCCACCAACGCCCATCGCCTGGGCGCCAACGAAGCGCCGCCCGCCATCGTGTCCGCCTTCCTCGGGCGCACGATGACCGAAGTGCTGCACAAACTGCTTGAGGTCCCGTCCGACACACCGATCGAGATTGCGGGCAAGAAGGGGAAGAGCGTCGGCCTGGTGGAGATTCCGGAGATCTTCGTGGACAACACCGACCGCAACCGCACCTCGCCTTTCGCCTTCACCGGCAACCGCTTCGAATTCCGCGCCGTGGGCTCCAGCGCCAACTGTGCAGGCGCCATGACCACGCTGAACGCCGCCGTGGCCGAGCAGCTCATCGAGTTCAAAGCCGCCGTGGAGAAGGAACTTGCCGCCGGCAAATCCACCAACGTGGCCCTGATGGATGCCCTCAAGCCCATCATTAAATCTATCCTGGATGTGGTCTGCTTCGACGGCAACGGCTACACTGATGAATGGAAGAAAGAGGCGGAGCGCCGTGGCCTGGACGTGGAGACCAACGTTCCGAAGATGTTCTGCGAGTTCACCAAGCCCGCCGCCGTGGAGATGTTCACCAAGACCGGTGTCTATACGCAGAAGGAACTCGAGGCCCGCAACGAGGTGAAGTGGGAGACCTATACCAAGAAGGTCCAGATCGAGTCTCGCGTGATGGTGCGCATGGCCCTGAACCACATCATCCCCGCCGCCCTCGAGTACAAGGCCAAGCTCCTGCAGGAACTGACCTTGGCGAAGGGCATCTACGGTAACCTGGACAGCTGTACCACCGAACTGCGCATCCTCGACGATATCAACAAATACGTGGAGGAGGTGCGCGTGAAGGCGACGGCCATGAAGGAGGCCCGCAAGGCCGCGAACATGATCGAAGGCGAATACGAAAAGGCCCTGGCCTACCACGAGATCGCCGAAAGTCTCTTCGCATTGCGCCGCCCGATCGACAAGCTTGAAGAGGTCGTCGACAACAAGATGTGGCCGCTTCCGAAGTACCGCGAACTGCTGTTCATCAGCTAGGGAGCGGTACTCCCTTTTTATAGCGTTGGTTAGTAGAATTATCAGTTAGTAGTCAATGTCTGACGGTTTATATAATCCGGCATCGGAACACGATGCCTGCGGGGTCGGTATGGTGGTAAACATCCGGGGCGACAAGACCCACGAGCTGGTGGACAACGCCCTGACCGTGCTCGAAAACATGAGCCACCGCGGCGCCGAGGGCGCGGACGGCAAGTCGGGCGACGGCGCCGGAATCATGCTGCAGATCCCGCACGAATTCATACTCCTGCAGGGCATCCCCGTCCCGGAAAAAGGACGCTACGGCACCGGCCTGGTGTTCCTGCCCAAGGAAACGGCCAAGCGGGAGCGCATCCTGGACTGCATCAGGAACGAAGTCGAACACGAGGGCTGCGTGCTCAGCCACGTCCGCGAGGTGCCGGTGAACTCCGCCTGCCTCGGCGAAGAGGCGGCGAAGGGCGAACCCTTCACGGTGCAGATCTTCGTGACGAGTGCGGAATTCATCGAGGAGGCGGACTTCGAGCGCAAACTATACCGCATCCGCAAACACGTTGAAAGGCTGGGGGAGGACGGCTACATCTGCTCCTTGTCCACACGCAACATCGTGTACAAGGGCATGCTCACCAGCCGCCAGCTGCGAGAGTATTATACCGACCTCACGAGCCAGTGGTTCACGAGCGCGATGGCGATCGTCCACTCCCGCTTCTCCACGAACACCTTCCCGCAATGGAGCCTGGCCCAGCCCTTCCGCATGCTCTGCCACAACGGCGAGATCAACACCATCCGGGGCAACCGGAGCTGGATGCAGGCCCGCCAGAGCGTGCTGAACTCGGGGGCGCTGGGCGATATCAGCGACATCACGCCCATCATCCAGCCGGATATGAGCGACTCGGCCAGCTTGGACAACGCGCTGGAATTCCTGACCCGGAGCGGGCTCAGCCTGCCGCAGGCCGTCTCCGTGCTGATGCCGGAGAGTTTTGACGGCACGAATCCCATTTCGGAGGACCTGCGCGCCTTCTATGAATACCACTCCATCCTGATGGAGCCCTGGGACGGTCCGGCCACGCTGCTCTTCAGCGACGGCCGTTACGCCGGCGGCATCCTGGACCGCAACGGCCTGCGTCCCGGCCGCTACACCATCACCAAGCGCGGCATGCTGGTCGTCGCGAGCGAGGTGGGCGTGTTGGACTTCGACCCCACTGAAATCGAGTGCAAGGGCCGCCTGGAACCGGGCAAGATGCTGCTGGTGGACACCAAGGAAGGAAAGATATGGTACGACGCCGAGATCAAGGAACAGCTGGCCAGGGAGCATCCCTACCGCAAGTGGCTGGCCGCGGGACGCATCCAGCTGGAAGACCTGCACAGCGGCCGCCGGATCGAGCACAACGAAGCCGACCTGCTGCACAAGGAACTCCTGTTCGGCTGCACGGCGGAAGATGTGGAAAACTGCCTCAAGCCGATGTGCCTGCGGGGCATCGAGGCAACCTCTTCAATGGGTAACGATACGCCGCTGGCCGTGCTGACGGAACGTCCGCAGAGTTTCTTCAACTATTTCCGGCAGCAATTCGCCCAGGTGACCAACCCGCCCATCGACTCCATCCGTGAGCAGATGGTGATGTCGCTGTTCGAGTACATCGGACGCGTGGGGACCGGCATCCTGACCCCGGACGAAGAGAACTGCAAGATGGTCCGCCTGCCGCACCCGATCCTGACCAATACGCAGCTGGACCTGCTCTGCAACATCCGGTACAAGGGCTTCAACACCGTCAAGCTGCCCATCCTGTTCGAATGTGCGGCGGATTCCGCCGCCGCGGCGTCGAACCTTCGCCGGGCCCTGAGCAACCTCTGCCGCAAGGCGGAAAAGTGCGTGGACGACGGTGTGAACTACATCATCCTGTCCGACCGTGAGGTGGATGAGACCCACGCCCCGATCCCCTCGCTGCTGGCCGTGAGTGCGGTGCATCATCACCTGATCGCCACCGGCAAGCGCGTGCAGACGGCGCTGATCGTCGAGAGCGGGGAAATCCGCGAGACGATGCATGCCGCACTGCTGCTCGGTTACGGCGCCTCGGCCATCAACCCGTATCTGTCCTTCGCCATCATCTCCAGCCTGGCGCACGGCGGTAAACTGCAGTTGAACTACGCCACGGCCCGCACCAATTACATCGAAGCGATGAAGAAGGGCCTGCTGAAGATCATGGCCAAGATGGGCATCTCCACCATCCGCTCCTACCGCGGGGCCAAGATCTTCGAGAGCATCGGCCTGGAAGAGGGACTGCTGCGCGAATACTTCGGCACGGAGACCTCGACCATCGGCGGCATCGGCCTGGAGACCATCGCCCGTGACGCGATGTGGTTCCATGCACAGGCTTATAAGGACGCTCCCACGACGGACTTCCTGCCCAACGTCGGGCAGTTCCATTACCGTAAGGGTGGTATCCCGCATGCGTGGAATCCCGAGACGATCTCCACCCTGCAGATTGCTACGCGCCTGGGCAGTTATAAGAAATTCAAGGAATTCTCTGCTGCCGTGGACGGCAAGGAGGACCTCATCTTCCTGCGCGACCTGCTGGACTTCAAGCGGGGCAAAGCCGTTCCCATCGACGAGGTGGAGAGCGTGGAAGACATCGTCCGTCGCTTCGTGGTCAGCGCCATGAGTTTCGGTGCGCTGAGCATCGAGGCCCACGAGGCCATCGCGCTGGCGATGAACCGCCTGGGCGCACGCTCGAACACCGGCGAGGGCGGGGAAGACAGTGCCCGCTACCACAGCGACGTGGACGGCGTCTCGCTGTCCAGCAAGACCAAGCAGGTGGCTTCCGGACGCTTCGGCGTCACGGCGGAATACCTCGTCAACGCCGAGGAAATCCAGATCAAGGTCGCCCAGGGCGCCAAGCCCGGCGAGGGCGGCCAGCTGCCGGGATTCAAGGTCAACGCCATCATCGCGAAGACCCGCAACTCCATCCCGGGCATTACCCTGATTTCCCCGCCGCCGCACCACGACATCTACTCCATCGAAGACCTCTCCCAACTGATCTTCGACCTCAAGAACGTCAATCCGGCCGCCGCCATCAGCGTGAAGCTGGTGTCGGAAAGCGGCGTGGGCACGATCGCCGCCGGCGTGGCGAAAGCCAAGGCCGACCTGATCGTCGTGTCCGGCGCCGAGGGCGGCACGGGTGCCTCTCCCGCCTCCTCGATGCGCTTCGCGGGCATCAGCCCGGAAATCGGCCTCGCCGACGCCCAGCAGACGCTGGTGCGCAACGGCCTTCGCAGCCACGTGCGCCTGCAGGTGGACGGCCAGATCAAGACCGGACGGGACGTCATCCTGCTCGCGCTGCTGGGCGCCGACGAATTCGGCTTCGGCACCCTGCCGCTGATTGTCCTGGGCTGCGTAATGATGCGCAAGTGCAGCCTGAACACCTGTCCCACGGGCGTAGCCACGCAGGATCCCGAACTGCGCAAGCACTTCCTCGGCAAGGCGGACTATCTGGTGAACTACTTCACCTACCTGGCACAGGAGGTACGCGAATACCTCTCGGAAATGGGCTTTACGAAGCTTTCCGACATCGTCGGGCATACCGAGCTGCTGGTGCGCAAGACTGCCGCGCCGGCCTCCAAGGCCGCCCGCGTGGACCTGTCCCGGCTGCTGTTCCGGGAGGAAGGGGCCTGCTGCTGGGCCGGCGAGGCGCTGCATGCGCTCCCGCCGGTACGCGACATCGAGATCATCAAGGCTGCGCAGCCTGCCATCGAATGGAAGGAGGAAATCAGCCTGGAGTATCCGATCGCCAACACCGACCGGGCCGTGTGTACGATGCTCAGCGGCCGGATCGCCGCCAAGTACGGCGCCGAAGGCCTGCCGGATTCCACCATCAACATCAAGTTCAAGGGTTCGGCCGGGCAAAGCTTCTGCGCCTTCCTCGCGGGCGGCGTGAACGTGCGCCTGGAAGGTGAGGCCAACGATTACGTGGGCAAGGGCCTGAGCGGCGGCCGGGTGGCCATCCGGCCGTCTTCACGTGCGACCTTCAAGGCGGAGGAGAATATCATCGCGGGCAACACCTGCCTGTACGGAGCCACGGGCGGCGAGATGTATATTGCCGGCCGGGCGGGGCAGCGTTTTGCCGTCCGCAATTCCGGCGCGCGCGCCGTCGTCGAAGGCGCGGGCGACCATTGCTGCGAATACATGACCGGCGGACGCGTGGTCGTCCTGGGGCCCGTGGGACGCAACTTCGCCGCCGGTATGTCCGGAGGCATGGCCTATGTCTATGACCCGGAGCACGTGTTCGACTACTACTGCAACCTCGACATGGTCGAGATCTCGCTGGTGGACGACAAGCTGGACCGCAAGGAACTGCACGAACTGATCCGCCAGCACTACCTCTACACCGGATCCGCCCACGCCCGGACGCTGCTGGACGACTGGACCCGTTCCGTGGACGACTTCATCAAGGTCATCCCGATCGAATACAAGCACGTCCTCGAGCAGGAGCGCCTGCGCGCCCTGGAGGAAAAGATGCAGCAGCACCTCCAAATCCAATACTGACGCCTTATGGGAGACTACAAAGCATTTTTGACGATACCCCGCAAGGAGGCCGGCTACCGGCCGGTGCGTGACCGCATCCAGGATTTCGGGGAAGTGGAGCAGACGCTCAACGAAGGCGACCGCCGTCTCCAGGCGTCCCGCTGCATGGATTGCGGCGTGCCGTTCTGCAACTGGGCGTGCCCGCTGGGCAACCGTCCGCCCGAGTGGAATGACGCCGTGTTCAACGGGGATTTCGAGCTGGCCTACCGCCTGCTCAACGCCACCAACGACTTCCCGGAGTTCACCGGACGTGTGTGCCCGGCGCTCTGCGAGAAGGCCTGCGTGCTGAACCTCACGATGCACCAGCCCACCACCAACCGCGAGAACGAGGCGGCCATCACGGAGATCGCTTATCGCGAGAACTATGTCCGGCCCGTGAGTCCGGAGCGCAACGGCTGCAAGGTGGCCGTGATCGGCGCCGGCCCTGCGGGGCTTGCCGCTGCGAATCGGCTCAACCGGATGGGCTACACCTTGACGGTCTTCGAGAAGAACGAAAAGGCCGGCGGCCTGCTTCGTTTCGGCATTCCGAATTTCAAGCTCAACAAAAAGGTCATCGACCGCCGCATCACCCTGATGGAAGCGGAGGGAATCATCTTCCGCTACGGCGAAGAAGTGGCGCCGGACGCCCTCCCGAAGGGCTTTGACGCCTACGTCATCGCTACCGGAACGCCTGCGGCGCGCGACCTGAGCGTGCCCGGGCGCGAACTGAAGGGCGTCTATTTCGCCCTCGACCTGCTTGCCCAGCAGAACCGTGTGCTGTACGGCGCCGAAGTGGATGCCGCGCAACGCGTAAGTTGCAAAGGCAAGGACGTCCTGGTGATCGGCGGTGGCGACACCGGCTCCGACTGCATCGGCACGGCGCACCGCCAGGGCTGCAAGTCCGTGATGCAGATCGAGATCATGCCCAAACCGCCCGTGGGACCGGATGATCCGGCGAATCCCTGGCCGCTCTGGCCGCGTACGCTCAAGACCTCCTCCTCCCACGAAGAAGGCTGCGAGCGCCGCTGGAGCATCAACACCCTCCGTTTCCTTGGAGAAAAAGGCAAACTGACCGGCGTGGAGATCCAGCCCATTGACTGGAAACCCAACCCGGATGGCGGACGGCCCGTCATGGTCCCCGCAGGTGACCCGGAAGTGGTCAAGGCGGACATCGTCCTGCTGGCGATGGGTTTCCTGAAGCCGCAGCTGCCCGAGGTGGGGGAGAACGTCTTCTTCGCCGGCGACGTGCAGAGCGGCGCATCGCTGGTCGTCCGCGCGATGGCTTCCGGCCACGCGGCCGCCGAAGCCCTGGATGCATATTGCAAAAAGTTGGGAAAATGATGAATACCAAGTACATCTTTATCACGGGCGGTGTGGTTTCTTCCCTCGGGAAAGGAATCATCTCCGCCAGCATCGGCAAACTGCTGCAGGCGCGCGGATTCAAGGTGACCATCCAGAAGTTCGACCCCTACATCAACATCGATCCGGGCACGCTCAATCCCTACGAGCACGGCGAATGCTACGTAACCGCCGACGGGATGGAAACCGACCTGGACCTGGGGCACTACGAGCGTTTCACGGGCATCCGTACTACGCGCGAGAATTCCATCACAACCGGCCGCATCTACAAGACGGTCATCGACCGCGAGCGCCGGGGCGACTACCTCGGCAAGACCATCCAGGTGGTGCCCCATATCACCGACGAGATCAAGCGCCGCATGCTGCGGCAGGACGTGAAAGGGGAAGAGCTGGACTTCGTGATCACGGAAGTGGGCGGCACCATCGGCGACATCGAGAGCGCCCCCTTCATGGAGGCCATCCGGCAGTTGCGCTGGCAGCTGGGCCGCGACGCCGTGTGCGTGCATTTGACTTACGTACCCTACCTGAAGGCTGCCGAGGAACTGAAAACCAAGCCCACACAGCACTCCGTCAAGGAACTGCAGGGAATGGGCATCCAGCCCGACATCCTCGTGCTCCGCACCGAACGCCACCTCGACGATGCCTTGCGCATGAAGGTCGCCTCGTTCTGCAACGTGGACCTGGAGTGCGTCGTGCAGAGCGAAGACCTGCCGAGCATCTATGAAGTGCCCGTCAACATGCAGCGGCAGGGTTTGGACGCCGCCATCCTGCGCAAGATCGGCATCCCTGTCGGAGAAACGCCGGCAATGGCCTCCTGGCATGCTTTCCTGGAGAAGCAGCGCGGTGCCCGGCGGGAGGTGCACGTGGCCCTCGTCGGCAAATACGACCTGCAGGATGCCTATAAGAGCATCCGCGAGAGCCTGAACCTGGCCGGCATCTACGACGGGGTGAAGGTGAAGGCGCACTTCGTCGGAAGCCAGGGGATTACGAAGGAGAACGTGGCGGAGCAGCTCGCCGGGATGGCCGGCGTGGTGATCTGCCCGGGCTTCGGCCAGCGGGGCATCCCGGGGAAGATCATCGCCGCGGAATACGCCCGTACGCACGACGTGCCCTGTTTCGGCATCTGCCTCGGCATGCAGATGATGGTGATCGAGTTCGCCCGGGACGTCCTGGGCCTGACGGACGCCGACAGCACGGAGGTGAACCCCAAGACGGCGCACAACGTCATTGACCTGATGGAGGAGCAGAAGGATATCACCCAGATGGGCGGCACGATGCGGCTCGGGGAGTATCCCTGCGAGCTGCGTGCCGGCAGCCGGGCGCGGGAAGCATATGGCGGGAAGGCTTCCGTCCGGGAGCGTCACCGCCACCGCTACGAGTTCAACAACCGCTACCGGGAGGAATACGGAAAGGCCGGCATGCAGTGCGTGGGGGTGAATCCGGACGCCGACCTGGTCGAGATCGTGGAGATTCCGGACCTCCGCTGGTACATCGGAACGCAGTTCCATCCCGAGTATGCCTCGACGGTGCTGCATCCGCATCCGCTGTTCATGAGTTTCGTCAAAGCCTGCATCGAGTATGGAGACGCTTAAACACGAGTGCGGCGTGGCGATGATCCGCCTGCTGAAACCGCTCTCTTACTATGAGCGGAAATACGGCACGTCCCGATACGGCCTGGAAAAACTGTACCTGATGATGGAGAAGCAGCACAACCGCGGGCAGGAAGGCGCCGGGCTGGCCTATGTGGACCTGGAAGCGGAAGTGGGTACGGAGTACATGTTCCGCGAGCGGGCGGAAGGACCGGACGCCATTACGGAGATTTTCAAGCGGGTGTCGGCCCCGGCACGCGCCCAGCTGTATATGGGCCACCTTCGTTATTCCACTACCGGGAAAAGCGGACTGACCTACGTCCATCCTTACCTGCGGCGCAACAACTGGCGGGCGAAGAACCTCTGCCTGTGCGGGAACTTCAACATGACCAACATCGATGAGGTATTCCGTTTCCTGACCGCGCAGGGGCAGTCTCCCCGGCTGTACGGCGATGCGTACATCACCCTAGAACTGATGGGTCACCGGTTGGACCGCGAGGTGGAGCGGCTCTTCGACGAAGCCACGGACAAGGGACTGGAGCGGCTCGACCTCACGCGTTACATCGACGACCATATCTGCATGGCCAACGTGCTGCGTTCCACGATGTCGCACTACGACGGCGGGTACGTGATGTGCGGGCTCACCGGCAGCGGCGAGATGTTCGCCGTGCGTGACCCCTGGGGCATCCGGCCCGCTTTCTATTACCGGGACGACGAGATCGTGGCGCTGGCCAGTGAGCGTCCCGTGCTGCAGACTACCTTCAACCTGGAGGCCGCGGATATCTGCGAACTCCTGCCCGGAGAGGCCCTGATCGTGCGGAAAAAGGGGGAGAGTGTGCTGGAGCAGATCCTGCCCGCGCAAAAGCTGAGCGCCTGCTCGTTCGAACGGATATACTTCAGCCGCGGCTCCGACCGGGATATCTACCGGGAGCGCAAGCGGCTTGGAGAGCAGCTCACGGAACCCGTCCTGCAGGCCGTCGGAGGCGACGTCGCGCACACGGTCTTTTCCTATATCCCCAATACGGCGGAAGTCGCTTTCCATGGGCTTACGGACGGGATGCGGCGCCTTGATCACGACGTGCGCATCGAGAAAGTCGTGTGGAAAGACATCAAGCTCCGCACGTTCATCACGGAAGGTTCGGAACGGAACGACCTGGCGGCACACGTTTACGATGTCACGTACGGCTCGCTCGTTCCGCATGAAGACAATCTGGTCGTCATAGACGATTCGATCGTGCGCGGAACCACCCTGCGGGAGAGCATATTCAAGATCCTGGACCGCCTGCATCCCAGGAAGATCGTGATGGTATCCAGCTCCCCCCAGATCCGCTATCCGGACTACTACGGGATCGACATGTCGCACCTGGAGGAACTCTGCGCCTTCCGCGCGGCCATCGCGCTGATCCGGGATTGCGGCATGCAGCAGCGGATCGCCGACGTGTACCGGGCCTGCAAGGCATATCCCGCGGCGGCGAATCACGTGCAGGAGATTTATGCTCCGTTTACTGTCAAGCAGATCAATGCCAAGATCGTTGAGATGCTCCGGCCGGAAGGGATGCAGGCCCCGGTCGAGCTGGTTTTCCAAAGCGTCGAGGGCCTCCACCGCGCCTGCCCCGACCATCCCGGTGACTGGTATTTTACCGGGAATTATCCGACGCCCGGAGGTGTCCGCCTCTGCAATGAGGCATTCGTGAACTACGTTGAGAATGTAATGGGATTCCAATTGCAACTGTAGTAGGTAATAGTTCTATAAACAATTAATTATAAGGAACTTGCGAAATATGTCGTTTCGCTTGTCAGGGGGGTTATATGCCCTTGTGTATGCAGATCAACCCAAAAACAATAGTAGTGTATGAAAAAGATTGAAGCCATCGTCCGGAAGACGAAATTCGAGGAGGTCAAGGAGGCCTTGCTCGAAGCAGACATCAACTGGTTTGAGTACCACAATGTGCATGGCATCGGCCAGAGCCGGGAGGAGCGCATCTACCGTGGCGTCCAGTATTCTACGGATGTGATCGAGCGTGTTGCGCTGACCATCGTCTGCCGCGACCAGTTCGTCGATCCTACCGTCGAAGTGATTCTTAAGACGGCCTCGACCGGCGAGATCGGAGACGGCCGTATTTTCATCAGCGATGTGATCGATACCTGGTCCATCCGCACCGGTGAGCACGGCGACACGGTCCTGCGCGACAAGAAGTAATGTTAGTAGTTGTTTAATTCATTCAAAATTATTGCCTTATGGAAGATTTAGCTATTTCCCTCGATACTGTATGGATGTTGTTGGCTGCGATGCTCGTTTTCTTCATGCAACCGGGTTTCGCACTGTGTGAGGCGGGTTTCACCCGCAGCAAGAACACGGCGAACATCCTGATGAAGAATTTTGTGGACTTCATGTTCGGCTCCCTGCTGTTCTGGTTTGTCGGTTTCGGCTTCATGTTCGGCAGCGACGGCGCCGGCTTCATCGGAGCCCCCAACTGGGGTGACCTGTCTTTCTACAAGAGTGACCTCCCCGTGGAGGGTTTCCTGATCTTCGAGACCGTGTTCTGCGCCACGTCCGCCACGATCGTGAGCGGTGCCATGGCAGAACGCACCAAGTTCTCCATGTATCTGGTTTACAGCGCTTTCATCTCCCTGTTCATCTACCCGATCGAAGGTCACTGGACCTGGGGCGGCGGCTGGCTGAGCGAGCTGGGCTTCCACGATTTCGCCGGTTCGGCGATTGTCCACAGCTTGGGTGGTGTGCTGGCGCTTATCGGTGCGATTGCACTCGGACCCCGGATTGGCAAGTATGCCCCGGACGGCAAGAGCCGGGCTATTCCCGGCCACAACCTGACGATGGCTGCTCTCGGTGTCTTCATCCTCTGGATGGGCTGGTTCGGCTTCAACCCGGGTTCGCAGCTGGCTGCTTCCGGTGAGGTGAACCGCATCGCGATTTCCCACGTGTTCCTGACCACCAACCTGGCGGCGGCCGCCGGCGGCGTGGCGACCATGTTCCTCACCTGGTTAAAGTATGGCAAACCGTCCCTCTCCCTGACGCTCAACGGTGTCCTGGCCGGTCTCGTCGGCATTACGGCGGGCTGCGACTTGGTTTCTCCGCTTGGCGCAGTCATCATCGGCCTGATCTGCGGCGTCGTCCTGGTCTTCTCCATCGAATTCATTGATCGCAAGCTGCATATCGATGATCCGGTCGGCGCTTCCAGCGTCCATGGTGTCTGCGGTATCCTCGGCACGCTCCTGACGGGCTTGCTCGCTACCGACGGTGGTCTCTTCTATGGCGGCGGCTGGCACTTCTTCGGTGTGCAGGCCCTTGGCATCGCGGTCATTGACCTCTGGGCCGTTGCGACTGGCTGCCTGCTCTTTTTCGGCATCAAAAAGCTCCACGGTCTGCGTGTCGGCAAGCGTGTTGAGGAGGAAGGCCTCGATATTTACGAGCACGGCGAAAGCTGCTACAATGCCTAATTCTTTTGTTTAACTTCTAAAATGTAATTCCTTATGAAAAAGATAATTGCTATCATCGCTGCTGTAGTCCTGCCTTTCACTTCCCTGACTTCAGCCAGGGCACAGGACAAGCTGGAAGCTTCTGTCGGTGCTGACTTCGTCAGCCGCTATATCTGGCGTGGCTTTGACCTGGGCGGCGTGTCCTTCCAACCGACGCTCGGCCTCGGCTGGAAGGGGCTGAGCCTGTCGGCCTGGGGATCGGTCGGAATCGCTAATCCGGCCGACACGAAAGAGTTCGACCTGACGCTTAGCTACACGATCGGCGGCTTCAATATCGGTGTGACGGATTATTGGTTCGATGCGGGTCTGGACCCGCTGAACCGTTACTTCATGTACCGTTCCGACTGCACGAACCACGTCTTCGAGGCCAATATCGGTTATGATTTCGGCTTCGCCGCCATCCAGTGGTACACCAACTTCGCCGGCAATGACGGTGTGAACCCCGCCGGCAAGCGCGCCTTCAGCAGTTATCTGGAACTCAGCGCTCCGTTCACCCTCGGCGGTGCGGACTGGTCGGCAGCCGTCGGCGTGGTTCCGTTCGCCACGGATTTCTATGGCACGGAGAAGTTCGAGCTGGTCAACCTCTCGCTGACCGCGTCGAAGGAGATCGCCATCACGGACAGTTTCTCCATCCCCGTCTTCGCGCAGGTTGCAGCCAATCCGTACAGCAGGGAGGCCTTCTTCGTGATCGGTTTCACGCTGCAGCCGTAACGGTACCGTTCAATCGGAATACAACCGTCGTTTCGTTTTAGTCATTTATATTCATTCCGGGCATGATCCGGAATCTCCAACAGGAACAAACAGTAAAGCCTATGTGTGGAATAATCGGTATTTTCAATGTCAGGGAGCAGTCTGACGCACTGCGCCGGAAGGCCCTGGAAATGAGCCGCAAGATCCGGCACCGCGGGCCGGATTGGAGCGGCATCTGGTGTGGCGGCAGCGCCGTGCTGTGTCACGAGCGCCTGAGTATCGTGGATCCGGAATCGGGCGGACAGCCGCTTCTGTCGCCGGACGGGAAACAGGTACTGGCCGTGAATGGCGAAATCTACAACCACCAGGAGATCCGCCGCCGCTATGCCGGAAAATATGATTTCCGGACGGGCAGCGACTGCGAGGTCATCCTGGCCCTCTACCGCGACCGGGGCCCGGATTTCCTGGAGGAACTCAGCGGCATCTTCGCCTTTGCGCTTTACGATGCGGAAAGGGACGAGTTCCTGATCGCCCGCGACCCCATCGGTGTCATCCCGTTGTATATCGGCTTCGACGATGCCGACGGCAAGGTGTACGTGGCCAGTGAGCTGAAGGCCCTGGAAGGGAAGTGCAAGCGCTACGAACCTTTCCTTCCCGGACACTTTTGGTGGAGCCGGGAGCCCGGGATGAAGCGCTGGTACACGCGCGACTGGATGGAGTTCGACGCTGTGCGCCACAGCGCCACCAGCGTTCCGGCCGTCCGCGAAGCGCTGATGGACGCCGTGAAGCGTCAGTTGATGAGCGACGTGCCTTACGGGGTGCTGCTCTCCGGAGGACTGGATTCCTCCGTCATCTCGGCCATCGCCGAGAAATACAGCGCCATGCGCATCGAAGACGGTTCGCAGACGCGGGCCTGGTGGCCGCGCCTGCACTCTTTTGCCGTCGGGCTGAAAGGCGCGCCGGACCTGGAGAAGGCGAGGCTGGTGGCGGAGCATATCGGCACCGTCCACCACGAAATCAACTACACCATCCAGGAGGGCCTGGACGCCCTCCGGGACGTCATCTACTACACGGAGACCTACGACGTCACGACCATCCGGGCTTCTACGCCGATGTACCTGCTGGCCCGGGTCATCAAGTCGATGGGCATCAAGATGGTGCTGTCCGGGGAAGGTGCGGACGAGATTTTCGGCGGCTATCTGTATTTCCACAAGGCGCCGGATGCGCGCGCCTTCCACGAAGAGACGGTGCGGAAACTGTCGAAACTGCATCTCTATGACTGCCTGCGGGCCAACAAGAGTCTCTCCGCCTGGGGCGTTGAGGGCCGCGTTCCGTTCCTGGACAAGGAATTCCTGGATGTGGCGATGCGCCAGAACCCGGTATCGAAGATGTGTCCCGGCGAGACCATTGAAAAGCGTCTGGTCCGCGAAGCCTTCGCCGACATGCTGCCGGAGGAGATTGCCTGGCGGCAGAAGGAGCAGTTCAGTGACGGCGTCGGCTACTCCTGGATCGACACCTTGAAGCGGATGACCTCCGAGGCGGTTTCCGACGAGCAGATGGCGCACGCCGCGGAGCGCTTTCCGGTGCATCCGCCGCAGTGTAAAGAAGAATACTACTACCGCTCGATCTTCGCGGAACTATTCCCGAGCGAGAGCGCAGCGCGCTCCGTCCCGAGTGAGGCCAGCGTAGCCTGCTCCACCGCCGCCGCGCTCGAATGGGACGCATCGTTCAGGGGCAGGAACGACCCCAGCGGCCGGGCCGTGACGGGAATACATGCGAAGGCCTATTGAGCATTTCGTGTTTTTTTTCAATATTTGCATGTTAATTGATGATTGATCCAATATGTGCGGCATCGTGGGATACGTCGGGGGGCGGCAGGCCTATCCGATTTTGATCAAAGGGCTTACCCGGCTGGAATACCGGGGTTACGACAGCGCCGGCGTGGCGCTGATCGGCGATTCGGGCGAACTGTCCGTCTATAAGACCAAGGGCAAGGTCCGGGACCTGGAGAAACTGGCTTCCGACAAGGACACCTCCGGCTGCATCGGCATCGCCCACACCCGCTGGGCGACGCACGGCGAGCCGAATGACGTCAACTCGCATCCCCATTATTCCGAGAACCGCGAGCTCGCGCTCATCCACAACGGCATCATCGAGAACTACCAGTCCCTCAAGACCGAGCTCACCCGGCGCGGCTATCATTTCCAGAGCCAGACCGACACGGAGGTCGTGATCCAGCTGATCCAGTATATGATGGACTCGCGGGGCGTATCGTTCGAGGAGGCCGTGCCGATGGCGCTGAACCACGTGATCGGCGCCTATGCGCTGGTCATCATGGACAAACGCGAGCCGGACAAGCTCATCGCCGCCCGCAAGGGCAGCCCGCTGATCATCGGCGTGGGGGAGGACGAGTACTTCGTGGGTTCGGACGCCTCTCCCATCATCGAATACACCAACAAGGTGGTCTATCTGGGCGAGGAGCAGATCGCAATCATCCAGCGCGGCCGCGAGCTGCGCATCACGGACCTGGGCAGCGTGGAGCAGACGCCCGAGGTGCGTGAGCTGGAGATGAGCCTGAGCGAGATCGAGAAGGGCGGCTTCCCGCACTTCATGCTGAAGGAAATTTTCGAGCAGCCGCAGACCCTGCGCGCTTCGATGAAGGGTCGCCTGCATCCGGACCTGGGCGAGGTGAAGCTCTCCGGGGTCATAGACAACCGCGAGCGCCTGCTGGGCGCCGGCCGCTTCATCATCTGCGCCTGCGGAACGTCCTGGCACGCAGGGCTCATCGGCAAGTACCTCATCGAGGAACTGACGCGCAAGCCCGTGGAGGTGGAGTACGCCTCGGAGTTCCGCTACCGCCGCCCGGTCATCTTCCCCTCGGACGTGGTGATCGCCATCTCACAGTCCGGCGAGACGGCCGACACGCTGGCCGCGGTGAACCTGGCCCGCGAGGCCGGGGCGTTCCTGTTCGGCATCTGCAACGTGGTGGGTTCGTCCATCGCCCGCGCCACCGACACCGGTTGCTACACGCACATCGGCCCGGAAATCGGCGTGGCGTCCACCAAGGCCTTCACGGCGCAGGTCACGACGCTGTTCCTGCTGGCGATGAGCCTGGCGGAGCAGCTGGGCACCGTGACCGCGGAGCGCCGTTTCGCACTGGTGAAGGAACTGCAGGTCATCCCGGACAAGATCGCGAAGATCCTGGAGCACGACGCGCAGATCGCGGACCTGTCGAAGGTGTTCACCTACACGCGCAACTTCCTGTACCTGGGCCGCGGCTACAACTATCCCGTGGCGCTGGAGGGGGCGCTCAAGCTTAAGGAAATCTCCTACATCCACGCCGAGGGCTACCCGGCCGCGGAGATGAAGCACGGGCCTATCGCGTTGATTGACGAAGAGATGCCGGTGGTCGTGATTGCGCCGCGGCGCGGCCATTACGACAAGATCCTGAGCAATATCCAGGAGGTCAAGGCCCGCGGCGGGCGCGTCATCAGCGTGATCACCGAAGGCGATGAGGATGTGAAGGCGCTGTCGGACTGGTACTTCGAAATCCCGGACACGGAAGAGTGCTTCGAGCCCATCCTCTCGATCATTCCGCTGCAGCTGCTGGCCTACCACATCGCCATCGCCAAGGGCCGCGACGTGGATCAGCCCCGCAACCTCGCCAAATCCGTTACGGTGGAGTAGGCGGTCAGAGATTCCCCAGATACACGCTCCGGATGCCGAGGGAGAGGGCAGTTTCCCGGGCGGCGAGGAGCGTGGCTTTCGGGGTCGGACCCGGGTGCTGCATCTGATAGCGGGGGAAGTAGCGGCTGAAATGCAGCGGCACGTCCTGCAGGCCGTTCTCCGCCATCCATCCGCACAGCCGGGCCACCTGCTCCTCCGAGTCGTTCAGCCCGGGAACGAGCAGGTTGGTAATCTCGATGTGGACCCCGGCGTCCCGCATCATCAGGATGTTTTCCAACACAGGCGCGAGCGAGGCCCCGCAGTATTTCCGGTAAAAGGCGTCGTCCATCGCCTTGATGTCGATGTTGGCCGCATCCAGGAAGGGGAGCAGCTCCCGCAGCGGCTCCCGCTCCGCGAACCCCGCCGATACCAGGATGTTCTTCAGCCCTTTATCGTGCGCGAGCGAGGCGATGTCGTACATAAATTCCCACCAGGTGAACGGCTCGGTATAGGTGTAGGCGATGGACGGGAGCCCGCGCCGCAGGCACAGTTCCACGACTTCCTCCGGCGTCAGGGAATAGGCGTCCGCCTCTTCGGGAGCCACTTGCGAGATGTCGCTGTTCTGGCACCAGCGGCACGCAAGATTGCAGCCCGTACAGCTTAGCGACAGGCACCGGGTGCCCGGCAGGAACTCATTCAGCGGCTTCTTCTCCACGGGGTCGTCGGCGATCGCGCAGGGGCGGCCGTAAGACAGGGCGTAGAGCCTGCCGTCGCGGCATTCCCGGCTGCGGCAGCGGCCCCGGCCGCCTTCCCGGATCCGGCAATGGTGGGGGCAGAGCCCGCATCGGACGCCGTCGTCGGTGGCGGTATAGTAGCGGGCCTCCGTCATAGTTCCGCCTCGTTTACGATTTCGGTCTGATAGGTGTATAGTTCGGCGTCCTTCCAGCCGTCCCAGCCGATGCCGGCCTTGTCGCGGGCGCAGTGCCCGAGGAATTCTTCCGTGCTCCAGCCGGTCTCTTCCGCCACCTGTGGGAGGAAGGTCCCGTGGCGGGAGCCCTTGATCATATAGATTCCGTCCCGCCCCAGTTGGAATTCGTCCACCGAGGCGATCCGCTTCAGGGGCGAGAGCACGGACACCTCGATTTCCACCCGGGGCGCATCGCTCCTGGACAGGGCGGGGAAGCGCGGATCGGAGAACGCGGCGCTGCGGGCCATCTCCCGGATGGTGTCGGAGAGGGTCTCCGTCGAGGTGAACCGGCCGATACAGCCCCGCAGGCGTCCGCCTAGACGGAGCGTCACGAACACGCCGTACCCCTTTTCCTTCAGGATGCCCACGGGCGTGTCGTCGCCTTCGAACGCCAGGCCGAGCCGCGAATAGACGGCCGCCCGCGCGGTGGCGATCATCGCCCGTTTCTCTTCCGACGAAAAGCGTTCAGGCCCGGCCTGTGCGGCTTCCGGTTTGGCGCGCCGCGTAAAGGCGATGGCATTGTAGCCCACCACGCGGTCCTTGTCGCCATAGGATGAATCCCCTGAATTCCTGTACATTACGTGCTCCGCCTCGAATCGGCCCCGGCCCTGTGCATCCAGGATGGACAGCAGCACCGCGATGGCGTTGGCCCCGCAGGCTGCGGTGTCCTGTCCGGTATAATCCATCCGGTCTATCTGCCGGAGGGCCTGCAGGAACGCTTCCAAACCGCCGGAGGTGATCGCCTCCGCCAGGAAGAGGTCGGATTTCTTCGCGTCCTCGTAGGCGGGATAGTGCGAGAAGTCCGAGCTCACGATGAAGAGGTTTTCCTCGTTGAAGTAGGGTTCCAGCACGTCCGCGATCTGCTCCAGGACGTTCAGGCGCTGGGTTCCGATGACGATAGGAACGATCGGGGGCAGCTCCCCGAGGTGCATCTGCAGGAGCGGCAGCTGCACCTCCAGGCAATGCTCTCCGTCGTGCGCGTCGCGCCGGCAGAGGAAGGTTCCTGCTCCCGCGCGGATGAGTTCTTCGCCCAGGGCCACGTCGATGGGAACCTGCCCGAGCGGGGTCTGCGCGGCGGCGTAGAAGGTGTCCACGCTCGCTCCGGCGAACCCGACCCGGTGGCTGGGGCCGAGCAGGAAGATGCGCTTGTAGGCGTGCCCGGGCGGGATGCGGCTGATGGCGGCCGCGGCCACTTCGCCGCTGAATACGTATCCCGCGTGGGGAACGATCAGCGCCTGCGGGGCGGGCCCGTCCGGAGCGGGACGGAACCAGCCGGCGGACTGGGTACGGATTTCCTTTTCTGTGGCGGGGTAGAAAGATCCGGCCACGGCGGGCTTGCGGACTTTCTGGCTTTCAGGCTGACTGGACATGGCGACGAGCAACAACGTGATTATGAAAGAAACGAAGCGCATGATTCCATTATTTGCCGAGGCTTCGGACCAGGTCTTCCAGGGTGCCGACGACGGCGTCGAACAGCTTGTACATCAGCTCGGGTTCCACCATTTCCGGGATGTAGGCGATGACCTTCCTGCCGGCGCCGGCCATCCAGCCGGCTTCCGTGTGGGCGCTGCGGCCGCAGGGGAGTACGAGGACGCAGGTGTCCGCCCATTCCAGGGCTTCCAGATCGGCGGCGAACTGGCGTTCCGCCTTCGGGTGATGAAGGCCTTCGGCATACTGCGCGAAGGTCCAGTCCGGGGCATTTTCGTCGATGTCCGTCCAGCGGAAGCCGTTTCCGCCGTGGGGCGGATGGCGGAAGTCATAGACTTCGTGGCCGGCTTCGCGGAGGCGCGTGACCACTTCGGGGAAATACCGGTTTCTCCAACTGGAGGCGACGTAGATCTTTGCCATGGTTCTCGGACTTGCTTATAGGCAAAGATAAGGTTTTTCTCTGTCAGTTTTCGTATATTTGTATGATTCGAGATTTCTTTGGATGAAACGCATCTACATCGATATGGACAACGTCCTCGTGGATTTCAAATCCGGAATTGACCGGATTGATGAAGCGACACGCATGGCGTATGACGGCCGCCTGGACGAGGTGCCGGGAATCTTCTCGCTGATGGATCCGATGCCCGGCGCCATTGAAGCGGTGCACCGGCTGGCGGAGAAGTACGACCTGTTCATCCTGTCCACGGCTCCGTGGAAGAATCCTTCCGCCTGGGCGGACAAGGTGCCGTGGGTGACGAAGTACCTGGGTGACGTGCTGGAGAAACGCCTGATTCTTTCGCACCGCAAAGACCTCCTTAAGGGCGATTACCTGATCGACGACCGGCCCAAGCACGGTGCTGATACCTTCGACGGAGAGTGGATCCGCTTCGGCACCGACCCGTTCCCCGACTGGAAGTCGGTGCTGGAGTACCTGGACAGGTAGTTTTGGCTGATTGTAAGATTTGAGACTATGGGCAATATTGACAACGTTCTCGCGTTCAACCGCGGATTTGTGGCCTCGAAGGGATACGAGGCGCACCTGACCGACAAATATCCCGACAAGAAACTCGCGGTGCTGAGCTGTATGGACACGCGCCTGTCCGTGTTGCTGCAGGAGGCCCTGGGGCTGAAGAACGGTGACGCCAAGATCATCAAGAACGCCGGCGCGCTGGTGCCGTCGCCCTGGGACTCTGCGATGCGGAGCCTCCTCGTGGCGGTGTACGAACTGGGCGTGAACGAGATCATGGTGGTGGCGCACACGAACTGCGGTGCCTGCCATATGAGTTTCCATCATTTCCGGGAGGAGATGCTCCGGCGGGGCATTCCGGAGCGGACGCTGCAGGACTGCCCCGTGGACCTGGACGAGTGGCTGGAGGGCTTCCACGACACGGAGGCCTCCGTCCGCCGGACCGTTGCGGCCATTGCGGGCCATCCGCTGATGCCGGCAGACGTTTCCGTCCGCGGCTTCATCATCGACTCCGCGACGGGGGCACTCTCGGAGGTTGAATAAAGAAAGCCTATGCAATACAGGAAAGACAAGCACGGAGACGAACTCTCCATCCTCGGATACGGCTGCATGCGGTTCAGCCGGAAGGGCGCCGCCGTGGATGTGGACAAGACCGAACAGGAGATCCTGGCAGCCTGGCGCGCCGGCGTGAACTATTTCGATACGGCCTACATCTATCCCGGCAGCGAGGCGGCCCTGGGCGAGATCCTCGAGCGCAACGGCCTCCGCGGGAAGGTGCGCGTGGCGACCAAGCTGCCGCAGTATCTGGTCACCAACCTCCCGTCGCTGGACCGCTTCTTCGGCGAGGAACTGTCCCGCCTGCGCACGGATTATGTCGACTACTACCTGATGCACCACCTGACCGACGTGGCCCAGTGGGAGCGGCTCAAGCGCGTGGGTATCGAGGACTGGATCGCCGCGAAGAAGGCCTCCGGGGCCATCCGGAACATCGGATTCTCGTACCACGGCAACACGGACAATTTCCTGAAAATCCTCGCGGACTACGACTGGGACTTCTGCCAGATCCAGTACAACTACCTGGACGAGAACACGCAGGCGGGCGTGGCCGGCCTGAAAGCCGCGGCGGCGCGGGGCATCCCCGTGGTCATCATGGAGCCGCTGCGCGGAGGCAAGCTGGTGAACAAGCTCCCGGAGGAGGCGAAGCGGCTCATTGCCGCGCACCCGCGGGGCTGGAGCGCGGCTGAATGGGGCCTGCGCTGGCTGTGGGACCAGCCGGAGGTGACGGTCGTGCTGTCCGGGATGAATTCCGCGGAGATGGTGGAAGAGAATGTGCGGACCGCCTCCGACGCCCGTGAAGGCGCCTTTACGGAAGAGGACCGCGCTTTCCTGCAGCGGATCCTGGCCGTCATCAAGAAGAAAGAGAAAGTGGGCTGCACGGGCTGCCGCTACTGCATGCCCTGCCCGAAAGGGGTGGACATCCCGGGCATCTTCGCCGGATACAACACGATGTACACGGAATCCCGGATGGCGGGACGCTCGCAGTATTTCCAGACGGTCGCCCTGGCGGCGGAACCGTCCTTCGCCTCGCAATGCATCGGCTGCGGCAAGTGCGAGAAGCATTGTCCGCAGGCCATCCCCATCCGCGAGAAACTGAAAGAGGCGGAACGGGCGCTGCTTCCGTGGCCGATGAAGGCTTTCGTCCGGCTGGGGCGGAAGTTCCTGCTCCGCAAAGGTAAATGAATCATTGAGTTATGAAACGTCTCCTGACCCTTGCCGCGGCGGTGTTCGCGGCGCTCGCACTGGGCGCGCAGCCGCTGCCGGAGCCGCTTACCGAAGGCACGCTCCGCGTGGATTATGTATTCTCCGGAACGGACAGGTCCTGCACCATCGCGCTGGACCGCCTGTCCTGCATGGACGGCTGGGCCGGGCGCCGGGTGCATCTGGACTCGCTGGCCCTGCGGGGCAACGGGCAGATCCGGATGCACGATGCGGCGACGGGCCGGCTGCTGTACTGCAACTCCTTCTCCACGCTGTTCCAGGAGTGGCAGGCCACCGAGGAGGCCACGTGCGTGCAGAAGAGCTTCCAGAACGTATTCCTGCTGCCGATGCCCTCCGTACCCGTGGACGTGACGGTGGTGCTGTACGACTTCCACCGGAACGTGGCGGCACGGCTGACCCACCGCGTGGACCCGGCGGACATCCTGATCCGCAGGATCGGGGACGACCCGCCCGCGACACGGGACCTGCTGCGCAGCGGCCCGGCGGAGTCGTGCATCGACGTGGTGATCCTGCCCGAAGGCTATACCGCTGCGGAGATGGATACCTTCTATGCCGACGCCGCCATTGCGGTGGAGAGTTTCCTGAACCACCCGGTTTTCAAGGAGTTGCAGGACCGCTTCAACTTTGTGGCGGTGGAACTTCCCTCCGCGCAGAGCGGGGTGAGCGTGCCGCGGCGCAGCGAATGGAAGGACACGGCGCTGGGCTCGCATTTCGACACCTTCTACTCCGACCGCTACCTGACAACGCTCCAGCTGTCGCGGATGCACGACCTGCTGGCGGGCGTGCCGTATGAGCACATCATCATCCTGGCGAACACCGACACCTACGGCGGGGGCGGCATCTTCAATTCCTATACGCTCACGACGGCCCATCACAGCGCCTTCCGGCCGGTGGTGGTGCACGAGTTCGGCCACAGTTTCGCCGGGTTGGCGGACGAGTACGCCTATGACGACCAGTACGAGGAGCAGTATTTCCCGGACATCGAGCCCTGGGAGCCCAACATCACCACGCAGGCCGATTTCAGCGCCAAGTGGCAGGGAATGATGGGGCACAACGGTGTGGGCCTGATCGAAGGGGCCGGCTACCAGTCCAAAGGGGTGTGGCGCGCCACGGAAGACTGCCGGATGCGCACGAACGCCGCGCCGGACTTCTGCCCGGTGTGTTCGGAAGCCATCCGTTCGCTGGTCCGCTTCTATACGGAGCGGTAGTGGTCGAAACCTGAGAAGGAGCGTGCATCGCCGAGCCAGCGGAGCCCGCGGCCGGACAGGATACGGCCGATGACCGTGTGGGGGACATCCAGCGCCTTTTCCGCCTCCGGATCCACCGTGAACAGCAGTTCATAGTCCTCGCCGCCGCAGACGGCGAGTTCCGCTGCATCCCAGCCCTGCCGGGTGCAGACGCGCTGCAGGGGAGCGGAAAGGGGGAGTGACGCCGGATCTACCTCCGCACCGACCCCGGACGCTTCCAGGATGTGTTCCAGGTCGGATCCGATGCCGTCGGAGATATCCATCATCGCGTGCACGCCGGCTTGCGCGGCCAGGCGGAGGCCTTCCTCCACGCGCGGCATCGGCAGGTAGTGCCGGTCGATGAGCGCCTGCACGTCCGCGTCGCGCTCCACGCCGGCCAGGATGGCCCTCAGCCCGGCGGCGGAATCGCCCAGCGTTCCGGTCACGCAGACCAGGTCGCCGGGGCGGGCGGCGCTGCGCGTGCGGGCAGAGCCGGACGGACATTCCCCGAGCACGGCTACGTTGATGCAGATGCGGTCGGGCGAGGCGGTGGTGTCGCCTCCGAGCAGCGCAGCTCCGAAACGTTCCGACACCTCGGCGTAGCCGCGCAGGAACCCGTCCACCCAGGCGGCTTCCGTACTGGCGGGAAGCGCCAGGGAGAGGAAGGTGCCCGTGGGACGGCCGCCCATCGCGGCGATGTCGCTGAGGTTCACCGCGGCGCTTTTCCAGCCCAGCTGATAAGGGGAGATGTCGCCCCGCAGGAAATGGGTCCCTTCGATGAGCATGTCCGTGCTTACGAGGGTCTGCAGGCCGTCGCGCTGGGGCAGGACGGCGCAGTCGTCGCCGATGCCCGTGACTCCGTCCGGAGCCGGGAAACGCTCGTGGATCCGCTTGATCAGGCCGAACTCACCCAGATCCGCCAGCCGGATATGTCCGCTGTCCTGCATACCACAAAAGTACGCAGAAAAGCCCAGCTTTACAATGAGAACGAAGAATTTGCCTATCTTTGCGTTTATGAAAGCCCCCAGGAATCTTGAGAAATACCTCCCGGACTACGATGCGCAGCGGTTCTGGAAGAAAATGCGCCGGACCTTCAGGCGACTCGGTGTGAAGGCGGTCTATTATGCCCTGATCCTCTATTATGCGATGCAGGATCCCCAGATTTCCCGGAAGGACAAGACGCTGATCCTGGGAGCTTTGGGCTATTTCCTCCTGCCCCTGGACCTGATTCCGGACTTTCTGCCCGCATTCGGATTCACCGACGACATCGCCGCCCTCACATATGCCGTTTACAAGGTGATCAACTGTGTCACGCCGCTCGTCAAGGACCAGGCTGAAGCCAAGGTGTACGAGTGGTTCGGCGATGTGGACCAGAGCGATCTGATCCTGTAAGGACAGGAATCAGCCGATCGTCAGGCCGTCGTAAGCGGGGTGGACGTGCGGCGGAAGCATCGCCGCGAATTCTTCGTGGCAGGGCAGCTGGTGCGACAGGTGCGTGATGTAGGACTCTTTCGCCCCCACCTTCTCAAAGAAATCCAGGCATTCCTGCAGGGAGGGATGCGCGTGGTGGTCGGGAATCTTCACGCAGCCCAGGGTAACGTACTCCACGCCCCGGAGTTTTTCCAGTTCGGCCTCGCTGTCCAGCATCTTGATGTCGGTCAGGTAGGCGATGTTGCCGAAGCGGTAGCCCAGCACGGAGAGTTTCTTCTCGCGGTGGTGCCAGCCGTGGACGGGAATCACCTCCACCGAGGTGTCGGGCGCCGACTGCGGGGGAAGGTGGTGGTAGCCGAAGCCCCGCTCCCAGGAAAGGATCTCCTCGTTGGCGTTGGAATGCACGGTGAACGGCCGGGCGGGGTCGATGACGTGGACCCGCCATTCCGGTGCGCCCGGGTACTTCGGCTCGGCGAAGGCGTAGCCGTATTCGCGGCGGAGCGTCTGCTCCACGTACTCCTCGCAGAAGATGTTGACCGGATGGCGCTCCGCCAGGTTGAAGGCGCGGATGTCGTCGAGTCCGCCGGTATGGTCCTTATGGTTGTGTGTCAGCAGGATGGCGTCCAGGTGCCGGATGTCGGCGCGCAGCATCTGGCTGCGGAAGTCGGGCCCGGCGTCCACCAGGATGGTCAGGCCGCCGTACTCCACCAGCACCGAGGCGCGCAGGCGCTTGTCGCGCGGGTCTTCCGAGCGGCACACCGGGCAGTCGCAGGCAATCATCGGAATGCCGGACGAGGTGCCCGAGCCCAGGAAAGTCAGTATCGCTTTGTTTTCCATTTTCAGTCTATTACGATATCCACCAGCGTGTTCACCAGCGCCGGATCGTAGGGCCGCGCAATGCGGATGTAATTGCCCGTATAGCCTTCCATCATCCCGTCGTGGACGGTGGATTCGAAAAGCACCCGCTCGCGGATGCCCCGGTTCTGCGCACGGAAATCTTCGTGCAGGCTGCGGCAGAGTTCTTCCAGCACCGCCACGCGGTGTTTCTTGGTGGGCTCGTCCACCTGGCCGGGCATCGAGGCGGCGGGCGTGCCGGGACGCCGGGAGTAGGGGAATACGTGGATGAACGCCGGATGCACGCGCTCGATGAAACGGAAAGTCTCCCGGAAGAGTCCTTCCGTCTCGCCGGGCAGGCCCACCATCACGTCGATGCCGAAGAATACCTTCGGGGCGCCCGGGCGCTCCATCTTGCCGCGCACCCTTTCCAGCAGGTCCGCGAAGAAGGCGGTGTCGTAGCGGCGGCCCATCCGGGCGAGCAGTTCGTCCGACCCCGTCTGCAGCGGGATGTGGAAATGCGGCTGGAACTTGGTGCCGGAGGCGATCCAGTCCACGATCCCGTCCGTCAGCAGGTTCGGCTCGATGCTGGAGATGCGGTAGCGTTCGATGCCCGCCACGCCGTCCAGCGCCTGCAGCAGCGCCAGGAACGACTCGCCGGTGGTGCGGCCGAAGTCGCCCGTGTTCACGCCGGTGAGCACGATTTCCTTCACGCCTTCCGCGGCGATCCTTTCAGCGTTCCGCACACACTCGGCGACGGGGAGGTTGCGGCTCTCCCCGCGGGCGTAGGGGACCGTGCAGTATTTGCAGTAGTTGTTGCAGCCGTCCTGCACCTTCAGGAAGGCGCGGGTGCGGCTTTCCGCCGCGGAGAATGCGGGAAAAACGGGGGAGTCCGCCGGGGAATCCGAAGCCTCCGGACGCCGGTCGGAGAGGCCCGCCAAGGAAAGGGTCTCCGGAACCACGAGGCCTTTCTCTTTGGCTCCGAACACGCGCGAAACGCCCTCGATCCGTTCGATCTCGGCGCGACGCAGTTCGCCGCTGCAGCCCGTCACGACCACGCGGGCACCGGGGCTCACGCGATGCACCTTGCGGATCAGGTTGCGGGATTTGCTGTCCGCCGTCGCGGTCACGGAACAGGTGTTGATCAGGTAGATGTCCGCCGGCTCGCTCCAGGGCACGACCTCGAGGCCCGCGGCCAGGAATCCCCGTTCGTAGGTGGCCGTCTCGGCGAAGTTGAGCTTGCAGCCCAGGGTCAGCAGCGCGATCTTCATAGGGCTATGCCAGGAGGATAAAGACGCAGGGGCGTTTGCCGACGGTGACGGGTGTCTTCCGCCACCCCGCGACGGTGTCCGTCCGGATGTACTGTGTGGGGAGGGTGAGGTCCGCCGCCACGCAGAGGCGGGTTTCGGGGGCGAGTTCCCGGAGCAGGTCCGCCAGCAGGGCGTCGTTGCGATAGGGCGTTTCGATGAGGATCTGGCTCTGGCTCAGGCTGCGCGACTGTTTTTCCAGTCCCTTGACGGCGCTGCGCCGTTCTTCCGTCTTGGCGGGAATGTAGCCGCGGAAGGCGAAGGACTGCCCGTTCAGGCCGGAGGCCATCAGCGCAAGCATCAGCGAAGACGGTCCCACCAGCGGGACCACCTGGATTCCGTGGCGGTGGCACAGGGCCACGAGCGCGGCGCCGGGGTCCGCGACCGCCGGCAGGCCGGCTTCGGACAGCAGGCCCACGTCCTGCCCGTCGAACAGGGACAGCATCGCCTCCACTTCCTGCGGGGAAGTGTGTTCGTTGAGCACGTGGAATTCCAGTTCGTCGATATGGCCGCGGAGCCCGTAACGGGACAGGACCCGGCGGGCGGTGCGCAGTTCCTCCACGACAAAGCGGCGGATGCTGCAGGCAGTCTCAAGGACGGCGCCTGGAAGCACCTCTGCGGGATCGTTCTCGCCGAGGGGAGTCGGAATCAGGACGAGTCGGCCGGGGGAGTCGGTCATTTTTTATTTCGATGATGGTTTGGTTTTCATTTTCGGGGCCGGCCTGGGGCGCCTGCTCTTCCTGGCGTTTCTTCTTGGGCGTGAAGAGCTTGCGGAAGAACTCGGAAACGGAGCGGTACTCCTTCTGGAAGCTCACGCCCACGCCGTTGCGCTGCGAGAAGTCCAGGTAGCTCGTGAATTCGTCGGCGGAGTGCGAGAAGATGTTGAAGCGGTACTGTCCTTCGGGATCCAGTTTCACCTGGATGTCGAGGTCGCCGGCGAAGTCGCCGCTGCCGCCGGCGGAATAACGCCGGTTGCCGAAGTTGCCGCCCACGATCACGCGGTTCTCGAACAGTTCGGTGGACACGGCCACGTCGAAGAGGTTCTGGCCGCTGCCCAGTTCCTGGTAGCCGAAGCCGATGTCCAGGGGGATGTCGAGGCGCTGCAGGATGTTGTTGATCTGGCTGGACATCACCTCCATCACGTTGGATACGAGCAGGTTGGACTGGTTGAAGATGCCGGAGGTCTCATTGGGCAGGAAACTGCCGACGAGCAGCAGGGAGACGAACTGCTTCTGGATCTTGTCCGTGGTGTTGAGGGCGGACTCGACCTGGGAGCGGGTGCTGGGATCCAGGTCGGGTACCTCCACGGAGAGGTCCAGCTGCGGGGAGCGCAGGCGGTTGCTGACGCTGATGCCGCACTCGACCGGGCGCCGGGTGGAGCCGGACGTGCCCAGCAGGGCGTCGAGCGAGGTGCGCAGCCGGTAGGTGGCGTTCACGTCCAGCTGCGTGTTCATGATGTCGCCGCCGAACTTGACGGAGCTGCCGCGGTCGATGCTGAATTCCTTGGAAAGGATGCCCGGCAGGACGAACTGGTAGCTTCCTTCGCTGATGTTGTAGTCGCCGTTGAGGTCGAACACGGCGCGGGACGGACGGATGTTCAGGTTGACGGCGCCCTGGCCGTTGAAGGCGGCGACGTTGCCCGCGGACTTGTCGATCTCGACGAAAGCGCGGACGCCCGGATGCACGGTCACGCGGCCGCGGATGCGGATGTCACCGGAGTCGGTTTTCTTGCCGTCCAGCGAGGCGAGCATCTCTTCGTAAGGATCCAGCTCGCGCGCCTGCTGGGTGAAGGTGAGCAGGTCGCTGGAGGAACTGGTGAGGCCGCCGGACAGCGGGATATGGATGTTGCCGTCGCCCACGGTACCGAGGTCGGCGTCGATGAGCAGGGTGTTGAAGGGACCGGACACGCGGGCGTTGCCGGATGCGCGCAGCAGACCGTAGAAAGGCCTTCCGGGCCGTTCCCGGGCGTCCACGACCTTGAGGTTGTCGAGCGAGAGGCGGCTGTCCAGCCGGAAGTCGCTCAGGTGCTGGAAACGGAGCGCGCCGGAGAGTTCTCCCGTACCGGAGGCGTCGTCCCGGATGCTCAGCGAGTCGAAGAAGCAGCCGTCTTCCGCGATGCGCAGCGGACCGCGGATGGTGTAGGCCACGCCGGTCATCGCCACGCGGAGCAGGGCGTCGTCCACGGTCAGGTTTTCGCTGGAAGGCGTCAGTTTGTCTGTCGGGCCCTTCAGGAAGAGGGTGCCGCTCAGGCCGCCGCCCATCTCGGTGAATACCTCGCTCAGGAACGGGGCGGCCACGCCGAGGGGCAGTTTGTCCAGATCCGCACGGAGGTCCAGCCGCTTGTCGGCCGGGAAATAGGATCCGTTCGCCAGGATGGCGTTCCTGCCGTCGAGCTCGTCGCTGAGCAGCAGGCCGAGTTCCTTGCCTTCGTCGTTCCAGATACTGGAGATCTGGATGCTGCCGGCGTCGGCGCCGCCCAGCCGCAGGGTGTCGATGCGGAAGTCCATCAGCATGCCCTGGAGGGCGTCCGGCCCGCTGGTCACGAAAGCCTTGCCGTCCATCTTGCCCTCGAGGCCGAGGGGACTGGGCAGGAATTCATCCACCAGGGCGAGGTCGAAACGGTCCATCTGCAGGGTGAGGGTGTCGCTGCGGGAGGTGGACCAGCCGCCGTCCACGACGAGCCGCTGCGGGCCGTTGCTCAGCAGGAAGCGGTCCAGGTACAGGTCGCTGCCGTGCAGGACGATGTCCGATTCGCCGAGTTTCCAAGTGTCCTTGCCGGTCTCGATGAAAGAGTTCAGCGGGTGGGCCTTGACCACGAGCACGCCCTCGGCGTCGCGGTACAGCTGGCCGTTCAGGTAGATCTCGGCGTTGCCGCCTCCGCCGGAGAAGCTGTCGTAGTGCACGCCCAGGGCCAGTTCGTCGTTGTCGGCGCCGGCCGTGATGGCGGGACGCTTCATCGCGAAGGTGCCGGCGCGCAGTTCGGAACTCAGGACCGAGGCGAACAGGGCGTCGTTCTGGTTGTCGAAGCGGATCTCCACGTCCTTGAGGAAGTTCGCGCCCATCGCGATCCGGTCGGAGACGAGGTCGCCGGTGAGCACTCCGCCTTCGGACAGGTCCAGCGTGAGCCGGGAGTCCTCGGCCACATAGGCGCCCGGGGCGAGCATGGCGAGCAGTTCGCGCATGTCGCGGAAACTGAGGTCGAGCGAGTAGCGGCCGGGTTCGGCGGGTTCTTTTTCATCCGTATAGAGGGAGGGGAGTTCCCGGCGGGAACTGACCGTCTGGAGGTCTTCGATGAAGTCGCCCACGGGGCGGTTTCCGGTGAAGCGGGCGGCCAGGAAGGGGGCGTTCAGGTCGAAGATCTGGTCGCCCGACTCGGTGCTCGCCTTCAGCTCCAGGGGGCCCAGGTCGTGCGATCCCTCGCCGTCCAGCACGCGCAGGCCGTCCAGCTTGGCGTCGCCCACGAAGAAGTCGCCGTTGCGCACCAGGTCGGCGTGCACCTGGGTGGAGGCGCGGAAGATGTCGCTGCGGAGCTTGACCCCGAAGGAGGCGAGGTCGATGTCGCTGACAGTGCCGTCCACGCGGTAGCGCTGGCCGCCTTCGCGGGCCGTCAGGTCCAGCAGGGCCGTGAGGTCGAAGCGGGCCGACGGGTCGGCGCTGATCAGGCGGGCGTTGGCGGTTCCGTTCTGCAGGCTGCCCACGGCCCGGATGTTCCGGAAGTCCCGTCCGAGCATGTGCATCCGCGTGATGGTGAGCGAATCCAGCGAGGCGTCGGGCAGGCCGCTGCCGAGCTGGGCGCTGGCGTGGGTTTCCAGGGTCACGGGGCCGAGTGCGGCGATGCCGAGCATGGCGCCCAGGTCGAATTCCTCGAGCCCGAGCGAAAGGGAGGCTTCCAGCGGCCGGTTCTCGGCCACGAGGTTGCGCACGTCGCCGACGATGCGGGCGTTGCCGCTCGGCGAGAGCAGTTCGCCGTTCACGTCCAGCCGGTTGATGGGGCCTTTCGCCAGCAGGTTCAGCGTCAGGGGGACACCGCGGGCGATGTTGCCGAAATCAAGTTTGGCGCCGGGGGAGAAGGCGTTTGCGATCTTGGTGATTCCTTCCGTCGTGGCCTTGAGTTCCTTCAGCTGGACGTCCAGCATCAGGTCCCCGATCTCGGGCAGGCCCACGCAGCTGCCGCTCAGGGTGGCGCTCACGCCGGAGTTCCGCTCGTTGAAGGCGAGACGGTCCACGTTCAGGTCGTTTACGAAGCCGCGTACGGCGCCGCGCCGGATATCGAGCACGGTGGGGTTGCCGTCGAAGTCGCCGATGAAGTAGGCGAGTGTCTGCATCGCCAGCTGCGAGCGCTGGAAGTCGCCTTCCAGGCGTACCTTGTTCACGAAGTCGCCCAGGTCGGAGGGGTCGTCGAAGCCCATCGAGAAGGTGCGGAGGTTCAGGTTGCTCCAGGAATCCAGCAGGTGGATGTCCTCGATGAGCGCCTTGCCCTGGCCCACTTCGGCGATGCCCGTCAGCTGTTTGAGTACGTATCCGGATTTCTCGGTGACCGAGCAGCGGTCCAGCCATCCGTACATCTTGCCGCCGGTGTACTTGAGTCCGTGGGCGGTGATGTCGGCCGTGAGGTCCAGGTCTTCGAAATTGAGGCCGAAGCCCTTGTAGAGCCCATTGTCCGGCATGAAGCTGTTCATCCGGAAACGGAAATTCTTCAGGCGCACCTTCTTGATGTCGAAGATGTTGCCCAGGTTCGGCGGATTGTCGGTAGGCTTGAGGTGGAAGATGCGGGCGATGTTGCTGGTGTATTCCTCTCCGGGCTCGCTGGTGAGGTGGAAATAGCCGTCCTCGACCGTGACGCGGCCCAGGTGCAGGCCTTCCTTGCGCAGCAGGCCCTTCAGGGAGAAGGTGGCGGTGACCGTCTTGGCGCGGAACACCGTGTCGGCCGGTTCCCAGCCGCGCCCGTTCACTTCCGGGCCGAGGGGCTCGCTGTCCACCAGCTTGATGTTGCGGATCACCAGCACGCCGGAGGTCATCACCTTCAGTTCGTCGTACTGCACGCGGCCGTCCATGATGGCGGCCAGCTGGTTCAGGGCGATCTTCGACAGGCGGGTCTGCACATAGGGGGTCTGGATGGCCACGATGGCGGCCATCAGCAGCACCGCCAGCAACCCGACGATGCGCCCTATGATATAACCGGTCTTCCTGTACATGCCTGTGTGTCCGCTTGCGGGCGCGTGCCCGCACTGCTTGCAATCTACAAATATACGAAACAGTTTTCATAATTCCACCCGGGAGCGCTTCGAGAATTATTGTTAACTTTGTGCCTGCATTGATTTTTGAAAGATGGCGGACATCATCCTCGGCATAGAATCTTCCTGCGACGACACCTCGGCGGCCGTCATCCGCGACGGATGGCTCCTGTCCAACGTGATCGCCAGCCAGGACGTGCACCGCGCCTTCGGCGGCGTGGTCCCGGAACTGGCGTCGCGGGCCCACGAGCTCAATATCGTCCCGGTGGTCAGCGAAGCCCTCTCCCGGGCGGGCGTGAAGCCCTCCGACCTAACGGCCGTCGCCTTCACGCGCGGCCCCGGCCTGCTGGGTTCGCTCCTGGTGGGCACCTCCTTCGCCAAGGCGATGGGCCTTGCGCTGAACATCCCGATCCTGATGGTCAACCATCTCCAGGGCCACCTGCTGGCCGATTTCATCCGCCAGGAGGGCAAGCCGGTCCGGGAGCCGTCGTTCCCGTACCTTTGCCTGCTGGTCAGCGGCGGCAACTCGCAGATCGTCCGGGTGGACGACCCGCTGCATTTCGAGATCCTGGGCCAGACCATCGACGACGCCGTAGGGGAGGCCTTTGACAAGTGTTCCAAACTGATGGGCCTGGGCTATCCCGGCGGCCCCATCATCGACAAGCTGGCGCAGCAGGGCGATCCTGCCCGTTTCAAGTTCACCAAGCCCCACATCGAGGGGCTGGACTACAGTTTCAGCGGCGTCAAGACTTCGCTCCTCTATTTCGTGCGGGACGAAGTGGCGAAGGATCCCGACTTCCTCGAGAAGAACAAGGAAGACCTCTGCGCCTCCTTCCAGAAGACCCTGATCGACATCCTGATGGACAAGCTGGTCAAGGCCTCGAAGCAGACCGGCATCAAGGAAGTGACCATCGGCGGCGGCGTGTCCGCGAACAGCGGCCTGCGCGCCCGCATCGAGTCCGAAGGCCGCCGCCGCGGCTGGAACACCTACCTGCCGGAATTCAAGTTCACGACCGACAACGCCGCGATGATCGCCATCGCCGGCTATTACCATTATCTGGCCGGAGAGCGTACCCCGCTGGATGTGGCTCCCGTATCGCGAATATCTGATTTCTAATCGTTTATGAAAGAGTTCGAGATCGCATGCCCGCTCACGCGCGAGCCGCGCCTGAAGGAGATCGAGGCGAAGGCCGGCGGGCTGAAGTGGGTGCTGAAGAAGCGCTCCATCGACGCCCGCAAGGAGCCGGTCTGGCGCTACCAGTACGAGGCCTACGGTCCCGGCGAAGAATACGTGCCGTACGAGCTTCCGGAGTATCTGGACGTGCACGGCGCCGAGCCCGTCGTGGTCGTGGGCGCCGGCCCGGCCGGGATGTTCGCCGCACTCAAGCTGCTGACCCTCGGCCTGAAGCCCGTGATCCTGGAGCGCGGCAAGAACGTGCACGAACGGAAGTTCGACATGGCGAAGCTCTCGCGTGACGGCATCGTGGATCCGGATTCGAACTACTGCTATGGCGAGGGCGGCGCCGGGGCCTTCTCCGACGGCAAACTCTATACGCGTTCCTCCAAGCGGGGGGACCTCCGCGAGGTCCTGTACCAGCTGGTCAAGTTCGGCGCGTCGAAGGACATCCTCATCGACGCCCATCCGCATATCGGCTCCGACAAACTCCCCGTCATCGTCGAAAGCATCCGCAACTTCATCGTCTCCCACGGCGGCGAGTATCACTTTAACGCAAAGGTGGTCGCCATCGCCGGCGAAGCGGAGACGGCAGCAGCCCCGGCGATGGTGGTCCGGACGGCGGATGGAAAGGAGTTCCGCGCGCGGCGGGTGATCCTGGCGACGGGCCACTCGGCGCGGGACGTCTATGAGATGCTGGATGCGATGGGCGGAGCGCTGGAAGCCAAGGGCTTCGCGATGGGCGTCCGCGTGGAGCATCCGCAGGAGAAGATCAACTGGTGCCAGTACCACGGACAGTGGAAACCGGGCATCCCCGCGGCGGAGTACGCCTTCGTCGAACAGGTGGACGGCCGCGGCGTCTTCTCCTTCTGCATGTGCCCCGGCGGCATCCTGGTGCCCTCCTCGACGGAAGAGCGGACCGTCGTTCTGAACGGCATGTCCAACTCCGGCCGAAGCGGCAAGTTCGCCAATGCCGGCGTGGTGGTCCAGATCGAGCCGGAAGACGTGCCCGGCGAGGGCCCCTTCAAGCTGATGGACTTCCAGCACAAGGTGGAGCGCGACATGTTCGACTACGCCCAATCGCAGGGGGCCGCGAACCCGATGACGGCCCCGGCGCAGCGGATGGAAGACTTCTGTCTCGGCAAACTGTCCAAGTCGATGCCGCCCACCAGCTACCATCCCGGCGTGGTAAGCGCCCCGCTGCACGAACTGCTGCCGCCCATCGTGGCGCAGCGCCTGCAGAAGGCCTTCCCGCGCGTGAAGATGCGCAACTACTATACGAACGCCGCGCTGCTGCTCGGCGTGGAATCCCGCACCTCATCGCCGGTGCGCATCCCCCGCGACCCGGAAACGCTGGAATACGTCTCCCTGCCGGGCATCTACCCCTGCGGCGAAGGCGCCGGCTACTCCGGCGGCATCGTGTCCAGCGCCATCGACGGCATCAACGTCGCCGCCGCCCTGGCCGCCTCCCTGAAATAGTCCGTTCCTTTCATATCCCATCCTCATGCGCAACAGACCCTCATTCCTGACGGCCGCGGCGGTGTTCCTGCTGCTCGCACTTCCTTCCCACGCACGGGAAGTCATCTCCCTGAACGATTCCTGGCGCTTCACGCCCGCCCGCGTAGCCGGGATGAACCGCTGGGGCGGCGCGAACCCGAACGCCGGCGAGCCGGTCAGCCTGCCCCATACCTGGAATGCAGCCGACTTTATGAGCAACGAAGGCTACCGCCGGGGCTACGGCACCTATGCCCGCCAGCTCGAGATTCCGGAAGACTACCGCGGCAAGCGCGTGTTCCTCCGCTTCGAAGGGGCGGGATCCCTGGCGACGGTCCTGGTGAACAACCAGCTGGTGGGCGAGCACCGGGGGCCGTACAACGCGTTCGTCTTCGAGATTACCGACTATCTGCGCCCGGGCGCCGCCAACAGCCTGACGGTCATCTGCAACAACGAGCCGCAGTTCGACATTGCTCCCCAGAGCGGCGACTTCAACCTGTACGGGGGCCTGTACCGGGACGTCTGGATGGAGGTGACCGGCCCCGAATGCATCTCCCCGCTGTATTTCGGCTCCTGCGGGGTGCTGATCCACCAGAACCTGGTGAATGAGCGGCGGGCGGAGCTGAGCGCCGAGGTGCACGTGTCTTCCACGGGCGATTTCCGGGGCTGTGAGGTGGCTTTCTGGCTGGAGGATGCCTCCGGCCGCGAGGTCGCCGGGAAGAAATCCACGCTGGTGAACAACGGTATCGCCACCTGCTTCGTCGGTCTGGACCGCCCGCACCTTTGGAACGGAAAGGAGGACCCGTATCTGTACAAGGCCGTCACGGTGCTCAAGAAGGACGGGGTGGAGGTGGACCGCGTGGAGGAACAGATCGGCCTGCGCTACTTCTGGGTCGATGCCGAAAAAGGTTTCTTCCTGAACGGCAGGCACTTGAAACTCCAGGGCGTCTGCCGGCACCAGGACTGGGCCGGCATCGCTTCCGCCCTGACGAAGGAGAACCACCTGGCCGACTTCGACCTGTTCGACGAGATCGGCGCCAATGCGCTGCGCCTGGCCCATTACCCGCAGGCGAAATTCATGTTCCAGGAGGCGGACCGCCGGGGTTATGTGGTCTGGGAGGAGATCCCCTTCGTGAGCGGGTACGTCGCTTCCCAAGCGTTCGAAGACAACCTCCGGCTCCAGCTCCGGGAGATGATCCTCCAGAACTACAATCATCCCTCCATCTGCTTCTGGGGCCTTCAGAATGAGGTCCACGCCGACATCGCCGCCATCATCGGCGACCTGAACGACATCGCGCACGGCCTGGATCCCGGACGGATGACCGTCAACGCTACGGACCAGGAACTGCCGTTCATCCACACTTCGGACGGAGTGGCCTGGAACAAGTATTACGGCTGGTATTACGACACCGTGGGCGATTTCGGGAAGTTCCTGGACGATTTCCACGCGCAGTATCCCGACGACCGGCTGGGCATCAGCGAGTATGGCGGAGGCGGCAGCGTGCTGCATCACGTTTCCAAATATGGACCCGCGGACGAAAAGGACGTCCGTGCCAGTTCCCGCAACCGTTTCCATCCGGAAGAGAAGCAGACCTATCTCCATTATCACGACTGGAAGGCCATCGCCGAGCGCGACTTCGTGTGGGGATCCTTCGTATGGAACATGTTCGATTTCGCCTCCTCGATGCGGAAGGAGGGGGACACCGACAACCAGAACGACAAGGGTCTGGTGACCCACGACCGCAAGACGCGTAAGGACGCGTTCTATTTCTACAAGGCCAACTGGAACAAGTCGGAGCCGACGATGCACCTCTGTTCCAAGAACTTCACCGAGCGCGAGGAGCCGGTCACCGACATCGTGGCGTTCTCCACGGCTCCTTCCGTGAAACTGTATATCAACGGAAAACTGGCTGGAACGGCCAGGACCGACGCCTATGCGACGGTCCGCTGGGAAGATGTCCGCCTCTCTCCCGGCGAGAACACCGTCACGGTTCGATCTGCCGCCGGAGCCGACTCCGCCGTCTGGACAGTAAAATAATCGGGTTTTGGAAGGTCAGCGGTCGATGACGCCGCTGCCGGGCATTTCGCCGTCTGGGGTGTACCAGACCGCGAACTGGCCCGGGGTAATGCTGCGCTGGGGCTGGTCGAACAGGATGAAGAGGCCGTTTTCCCGCATCAGCAGCGTGGCGTCCTGCAGGGGCTGCCGGTAGCGGATGCGCACGCGGTAGCGGCGCTCCTCGCCGGGCTGCATCGCCAGGTCCGGGCGGATCCAATGGATCTCGTCGGGGGCGATGCGCAGGCAGCTGCGGAGCAGGCCGGGATGGTTCTCGCCTTCACCCACATAGATGACGTTCCGTGCGATGTCCGTGGCGAGCACGAACACGGGGTTGGCGTGGCCGCCGATGCCCAGGCCCTTGCGCTGGCCGATCGTATAGAACTGCGCGCCCTCGTGCCGGCCGATGCGGCGGGCCCAGGGATTCGCCTTGTCCCGCGTCTTCTTGACGTGATGCTTCCCGGAACGGTAGGTCTCTGTTTCGAAGTGGATGTCGGCGTAGTCGAGCGGGGTGGAGAGTTCCAGCAGCTCATCGTCGGAAAGGGCCGTTCCGCGTGCGAGCAATTCCTTGTCCCGCAGGTACTTGGCGCTGTCGGCGTAATAGGCGTCGAATACTTCCACCACGTCGCCTTCCACGCTCTTGAGCTGCTGCTGGAGGAAGGTCGGGAGGTCCACCTTGCCCACGAAGCAGATGCCCTGCGAGTCCTTCTTGTCGGCGGAGGGGAGGTCGGCCTCCTTCGCGAGGCGGCGCACCTCCGGCTTCAGCAGGTCGCCGATGGGGAAGAGCGCCTTGGACAGCTGCGCCTGCGAAAGCTGGCAGAGGAAATAGCTCTGGTCCTTGTTGGGGTCGCTGCCTTCGAGGATGCGGCAGGTGCCGTCCGGGAGCGTCTCCTTGCGGCAGTAGTGGCCGGTGGCGACATAGTCGGCCCCCAGGCGCTGCGCGGCTTCCATGAAGGCGTCGAACTTGATCTCGCGGTTGCACAGCACGTCCGGGTTGGGCGTGCGCCCACGGGCGTATTCGTCGAACATATAGTCCACGACGCGCTGCCGGTACTGCTTGCTCAAGTCGATGAAATAGAAGGGGATACCGATTTTTCGCGCGACCATTTCCGCCACGAAGCGGTCTTCCTCCCACTCGCAGTCGCCGTGCAGGGTGCCCTCGGTGTCGTGCCAGTTCTGCATGAACATCGCGAACACGTCGTAACCCTGCCGTTTGAGCAGCAGGGCGGCCACGCTGGAGTCCACGCCTCCGGAAAGTCCCACGCAAATCTTCATATCGGGGGCAAAGATACGTATTTCGTACGACCAAAAGGTGTGCAATTGAGAAATAATCGTTAAATTTGGGAGATAAACCACACAGGCTATGACCGAACGTCAAATCCAGATCTCCTACCAGGAGTACAAGTCAATCGATGAAATGAATCCCGAGGACCGGGAACTGGCTGCGGAAGCCATCAAGGCGATGCCGGGTGCCTACGCGCCGTATTCGCATTTCCACGTGGGGGCCGCCGTCCGGATGTCCAACGGGCAGATCGTGCGCGGCGCCAACCAGGAGAACGCCGCCTTCCCGTCCGGGCTCTGCGCCGAGCGGACGGCGATGTTCGCCGCCGGCGCCCGCTATCCGGACAAGGACATGCAGAGCATCGCCCTCGCGGGCGGCGTGATGGGGCGTCTGGGCAGCCAGCCCGCGACGCCCTGCGGGGCCTGCCGCCAGGTAATGGCCCAGTACCAGGCGAAGTCCGGGAAGCCGATGTCCGTGATCATGATTTCGGCGGATAAGGTCTGGAAATTCGAAAAAGTGGACGATATTCTCCCGTTGATATTCGACAGCATTTGATTTTTTCCTATATTTGTGGCGGGAAAGTCGTACACGACCAGCTCCCTCTGAACTCCCCCAGGGCCGGAAGGCAGCAAGGGTAGGAGGTCGTAGCGGTGCGATGTACTAAGCTTTCCCTTTTTTTGTTTTCAGATGAGATCGGAAATCGTAGTCATCGGTGGGGGAGCCTCCGGGCTGATGGCGGCTTACCACGCCGCCCGGATCCTCGTGGATGCCGGTGCCGCCGCGCAGGTGACGGTGCTGGAGAAGATGCCGCGCCCGGCGCGCAAGATCATGATCACCGGCAAGGGGCGCTGCAATTTCACGAATGTGAAGGACTGGAACGCCTTTTCCGGCCATATCCGCTCGAAGCCGAACTTCGTCAAGTCTGCGTTCTACAACCTGCCGTCGCAGGCCGTCTTCGACTGGTTCGAGGGCTTCGGCATGCCGGCCGTGGTCGAGCGCGGCGACCGCGCCTTCCCGGCGTCCTATCACGCCTCCGACGTGGTGGACACCCTGGTGAACGCCTGCCTCTCGCTCGGCGTCAAGATCGAAACCGAAGCCGAAGTCGCATCCATAGTGACAGGAGAAGCCCGGGAGGCAGTCGCCCCAGAAAACACTGCCACCCTCGGCACGTTAAGAGGGGGGACCGCAAGCGAAGCGCAGCGGTGGGGTCCGACGAAGGAGGACGTTTTCAGGGGCGAGCTGCCTCCCGGCTTCGTGGTTACTTTGACCGATGGGCGGGAGTGGAAATGCGCCCGGCTGATCGTGGCGACTGGCGGACTGTGTTATCCGTCCACCGGCTCGAGCGGCGACGGCCTGCGCTGGGCGGCGGAACTTGGCCACCGCATCGTGCCGACGTTCCCGTCCCTGACCGCCCTCGTACCGAAAGGATATAAACAGCTGGAAACCAAAGACCTGCACATTGACCGCAACACCCCGCTGACGGAGTTCGGGCAGTCGCTCTGCGGGGTGCAGCTGAAGAACGTACAGCTGAGCCTGCTGATCGAAGGCACCGAAGCCGGCACCGAATTCGGCGACGTCGATTTCACCGACGGCGGCCTGGAAGGGCCGGTGGGTTACCAGCTCAGCCGCAAGGCCGTCAAGGCGATGGTCAACGGCTCGCGGGTGAGCGAACTGCTCGACCTCAAGCCGGGCGTCAGCCTGACCGAACTGACCGTCCGCGTCAAGGAACTCTGGGCGGAAATCGAAAAGGACCCGCGCTCGCGGGGCGTCCGCGAAAAGGAGCGCTGCCGCATCCTCCTGGGCAAGCTGATGCCCCGGGAACTGATTCCCGCCTTCACGGCCGCGCACCCCGAGATCATTACCCTGGAGCGGCGCGGAAGGGCCGACACCAAGGTCTGGGTGAACCTGGTCAGCATCGCCAAGGCGCTGAAAGCCTGGCAGTTCGAAATTGCCGGCTACGTGGGCTACGAACGCGCCGTCGTCACCGCCGGAGGCGTGTCCACCGACGACTTCATCGCCAAGACGATGGAGTCCCGGGTCGTGCCCGGACTTTATCTCTGCGGGGAAGTGCTGGACATCGACGCCGACACCGGCGGCTACAACCTCCAGCTCGCCTTCTCGACCGGCGCGCTGGCCGGTCTCAACGCAGCGAAATCCCTATGAGATTGCGTCCAGACTGGGCGTAAAGTTCTGCTGGATCAAGCCGGCGAAGGTGAGCGAAATCTCTTTGGGGCTCAGACCCAGCTGCCGGCCGATGTTGTAGATGAAATTGACTTCGTTGTCGGCAATATCCTTGTCGGCGAGCACGACGCTGATCATGTATTGCAGCAGCGTATTCTTCAAGCCCGGATTGATCTCCAGAATCTTGTTCACCGAGTCCTCGAACATTTTGTCCACGTCGTCCTGGACGACCCTGTCGAGGAAGGCCTTGGGGAAGATATGGCTGCTGGAGAGGTTCCGGATGATGTGCTCGTACTCCTCCTGCGTCACCTTGCCGTCGATGTTTGCGACGATGATGCCGGCGGTGGCGTTGAAGATGGACATGGGTTCGTCCAGCGGATCGTTGCCGATCTTCAACAGGATCTGGATCAGTTCGTCCATTCCCTTGTCCAGCTCCTCCTGGCTCCTGGCGTTGGCAAACAGGTTGATGGCCTGGACGCGGATGGGGTTGACGGGGTGGTCGTAGTGGCTCAGACCGCCTCCCTTGAGAAAGTAATCCAGGTGCTTGCTGTTGTCGGTCAGGAGATCTTCGATGCTGACCTGCATCTTTTCGAGATCCAGGCCGGACGCCATCTTGAAGAAGGAGGTGACGCAGGCGTCAAGGTTCCCGCAGGCGAGGTAACCGTAGCGGTCGGCGACCAGTTCGGCCAGGTTGTCGTGCAGGTGGATCTTGAACTGCAGGGTGACGGGCGGCGTGGTGTTCTGCGGCGGATAGACGAAGTAGATGAGGCGCTTGAGCGCGGTGTCCAGGTTGATCAGATGTCCCAGTTCGTGTCCGATGACGAATCTCAGTTCATCCTCGCTCATCAGGTTGAACAGCTCGGAGTTGACGTTTACGATATGGGGGTGTTCCGCATCTTCCGAAGCGATGGAAAAGGCGTTGATGGAAGAATCTCCGGTCACGTAGAAATCTACCGGCTCGAGGAAGCCCAGCCGGTCCTTGACTTCATGGCAGAGGCGGTAAAAGTTGCCCAACAGGTTCTGGTCGGCTTTCATGCAATGGCCTTCCATCCGGCTGCGCCAGTACTCATCCTCCGTGGTCTCGTCGGCATGTTTGAGGATGTACTTCACGACGTCGCCCTGCAGGGCGTCATAGATCTGTGCAGCAAGTTCTTTTTCGAGCTTGATTTCGGGATTCAGGTAGTTCATATCGAAAGGAATTTCGTTCAACTCGAACAAAAATAATAATATTTATTAACAATTCCTGCTCGGGTTTTATCGCAAATTTCCGAATCGGAGGTGCATTCAAACCGTTTTTTATTATATTTGTAAGGAAGGGCACAAACTCCGGAATATATGCGACAATGGACACGATTGATTATTGACGTGGATTATCATCCCTGCGATTCCGGCAACAGCACCTGGTATTGCGAGCGGACTGCTTTTCCGAAATCCGACCTGTGTGCCGGAAAAGTCCTGTCCTACGAGGATCCGGGCGGCCTTTTCGGAGGGATACGTGTTGATTCCGTGTCGGAGGACGGCTTGGTGCTGAGCTATGGAACCAAGCTGTATTCCATCAGTATGGAGCATCCGAACTTGCCCCTTGACAAGGACGGTCGGGATTACACGGAGTTCGAACTCAATCTGTTCCTGGAGAGTGCCATTGTCGTGGAGGATACGCCGGATTTCTACCGGCAGTTTCTAACCCGGGATCTGGTGGCATCGCTGTGCAGCAGTGATATCCAGGCGCTGAAGGCCTCCGATGCGCCCTGTGCCCGTTATGCTTTGGGCCGCTGGCATTACGTGCTCGTGCCCGAGGAGGATTCCTGCGCGCAGGCGGAAAAGCTTTTCCGCGAAGCGGCGGATGCGGGTGTCGCGGATGCTTTTTACGCCCTGTCCATGATGAACTGGTTAGGTGACACGTCCGAAGGACTGGAGAATGTATCGGAAATGGTGCGCCTGCGGAACGAAGCGCTTTCGCGCGGAAGCCTTTTGGCGACTCTCCGTTACGCCGAGGACCGGGTGGACGGGGGTGCCGAAGCGCCGGAAGAGCCCGCGGTCGTGCGGGACGAGGCAACCCGGATCCTGCAAGCGGATCCGGACACGGTCCCGGAATGGTATACCGTGCTCGGACTCGCCTACAAGGCGCTGGGGGAGAGGGACCGGGCCAAGGAGACCTTCGAGGCGGGCATCGTGCACGGTAGCGTGAACTGTTATAAGCAATTGGCCAGTATGGCCCTTGTGGATGATGACAAAGTGCAGTTCCGGGAATGGATGGAGAAGGGAATGGCCCACGGCTGCGCGTGGTGCTTCCTGCTGGATGCCGACATGCCCGACGAGGAATATGAAGCGCTCCCGGCGCGGGGCCGGTATGCGACGTCGTCCCGGATCCGGCGCCAGCTGGAGCAGGGACTCCGGCTGGGAGAGGGTTTGTGCGGCTATTACCTGGGGCTGAATTACATCTACGGCTTGCTGGGATTCGGGATTGACCTGTCGGAGGCGGAACGCGTGCTGCGTAAGGGCGCGGCGCTTGGAAACGGGGACAGCTGCCTCCTGCTGGCTCGATTGCAGGAAAACCGGGAGGACAGTACGCCCGAGATGAAGGAGGAAGCCGCCAGGATGCGCCAGAAGGCGTACAATTACGGAATAGAAGACGCCCTGGAAGAGCCGGAACAGGACGAAGATGACGGCCGATGGGACGCTTATGTATAAATTCAGACGGAAAATGACGAACTTGGAAACCATTGTCGCGAATGTGGACAGCATGCGCAAAAATGCGCAGGAACAGGATTTCTATAAGAATGTGCCCCTTGCGAACGACACCCTGAAGCTCCTGGAGGAGCTGGACGACCCGGACGAAGGTCCGCTGGGCAAGGCCTATGCCTGCAACGCCATACTCCGCGAGTTGCCGGAGTACGACACGCCCCGCCTGGCCCTGAAACTGCTGCGCCGGGAGCTCTCCTGGCTGCAGGAATCGGACGAAAAGAGCGACTGGCTGCATGAGGATGAAGTCGAATCGGATATCGCGCGCCTTGAGGCGTATATCGATGTCGACGGGATTTCCATGGAGGAGTTCTGCAAGCAGTATGGCCGCCACCTGCATTTCGACCCGGTGGAGCGGACTGCGAAGTGGGAGGAGATCTATTGCGACGTCGAAATAGCGTGCGCCAAGCGTCTGAAGGGCGTGCCGCGCGGCATGGGCTATTGTTTCGGCTATTGGGCCGCCCGGAGCAACGTCCTGAAAGAATACGGGATCGACTGGAAGTCACCGGGCATCATGAACCCCAGAGTCATGTTTGATTAGGAGATAACCCATAATTGTATGTCATATGCAAACAAAGATTGATACTTTAGCTGCGATCTGCAAACTGGCGATAGCCTTTTGCAATACGGATGGAGAGGGAAGCGACTCGGAGACGAACATTCTCTATGATTTTCTGTCCGGATTTGAGGAAGTTACGCCGGAAATCGCTGACCAGGTTATTCAAATGGCGTTCGAAATGGAGGCCCGTGAAGCCTTTATCCGGACTTTATGTCTGGCAGAAGAAGACAAGGAGCGGGTAAGTAATTTCTTCGCCGACATCATCTGCGATGACGGGCAACTCACGCCGGAAGAGGAGGAGTACTATCATAGGGTTTGCGCGACTTGCGGGCTGCCCGATATCCTGGAGGAGCGCATCATTCGTGATGAGAGTCCGGAGGCTGCTCCGGCCGAAGTGGAAGATACAGAAATCTATCCGAGTTTCGTGGTCATCGACTTCCGGGGTAATGCGACCTATCGTTGGGTTGAACAGGAAGATTGGGATACGCTCCGCGGCGAGATGTGTACCTGGATCCAGGCGAACCAGATTGAAGTCGTCCGCTACACCAAGCCGCTCAATGCCCTGTCGAAGAAATTGGAGCTCGTCGGGAAGCATCTGGTGTTCCTGACTTCCCGCAACGGCTTCACCGTGACGGTGGGCGACAATATGACGGCCACGCTCCTGTACGATGGGGGTTATGAGCTCTTCGGCAATATCATCATTGCCCTGGAGACGGACGATGGATATGAGATTGAAGGCTTCAAGATGCAGTCCCACCTGGACAAGGCATTCTTTGCCGTGGATGAAGCCGTGGGCGGCCTGTTGAGTCTCAAATAAAGTATGATGGGCGAAAACGTACGTGTCCGCGAACGTGTCGAGACCCAGACGGCGGTCGAGACCGAGACCCGGGAAAAGGAATCCACGGGCAGGTGCCCGCATTGCAGTGCCGATGTGGGGCCGGATTATGAGATCTGCCCTGTGTGCGGGTGGAAGATGGTGGATTACTGCACCTTCTGCGGAGCGCCGATGCTCCCCGACGATGTGGACTGTCCCGAATGCGGCATGCCGGCAGACGGTGTGCTTTGTCCTACTTGCAACATCCTCAATTTCAGGTGTTTCTGTCGACAGTGCGGACAGCCGCTCTCCCGCGCGGCCCGGCATGCTGTGGAGAAGGCCCGGCAGGATCCGAAGGTGAAGGAGTCGGCGCGGCTGTTGACGCGCATCGCCGAACTGGAAGCGGAACTGGCGGGCGACCTGCCGGGAAATGAGGGAGCGGATGAGCCCGCTGAACCCACGGAAGGGGAGTTGCGACTGCGTGAATTGATGTCCCACATGGGCTTCTCGTTCACCGAACAGCCTAAAGCGACCCGGCGAAGCATGGGACGCAGCCGGGAGGCCGTGATGGAAGAGTACCAGCGGGCGGTCGAAGAAGCGAATCAAGTGCTGGAAAGCATGCTTCCTCCTGCCGGCTCCACGCCGCAGGAGCAGCGCAATTACTACACGGCCCGCAAGGTGGCCGTGACGGAATTGATGGAGGTGACGGGCCTGGTGGGCTGGATTTGCAACTGGTGCCATTGTTTCCATGAGCATCCCTCTCAGTGCTACCGGCCGTGGCTGGGCGGTACCTGGCAATACGGCACGACCCAGAAAGTAGTTACCACGTACAAAAAAGTATAAAACATGGCTGAACAGGACAACAACTTGACGCCTCAGAAAACGGCTGTAGCCCCTCAGAAAACAGCGACCGCTCCTCAAAAGACCGCTGTCTTTTCCCAAAAAACAGCGGTGTTTCCCCAAAAGACTGCGGCCGCTCCGCAGAAAACGGCTGCGGCACCGCAGTCGACTGCTGCAGCGCCGCATGTGCCCGGCATGGCCGCTACCTCCGGTGGCGGCACCTATGCTTCGGGAGAAACTGTAAAAGTCGGCGGCAACAGCTATACCGTAGAGAAACTGATGGGCAGCGGGTCGGAAGGCGACATTTATATCGTTTCCGCTCACAAGCGGAAATATGCGCTCAAGTTGTGTCACCCCGGGTTCCATACCAATGTCAAGGTCATGCCCGCCATGCAGAAGTTGAACGGGCAGGGCTACATCTCCGATATCGTGGATTACGGCGATGATTTTGAACTTCTGGAATACATCCCTGGCGGCAATGCCGCGTCAGCGGGGTTGAAGGGAAATGCCGAAGCCATCCTGATCATTGCGGCCAAGACCGCCATGTCCTTGTCCATGATCCATCAGGCCGGCGTCCTCCATAAGGATGTGAAACCGGCCAATATCCTTATCAAGGACAGCCAGATTTGGGACTGCGTCCTGTGTGATTTCGGCATCGCCGATAAGATCGATGTGGACGGCAGTTGTGTGACCAAGCAGTTCCGAACCCCTATTTATGCGGCCCCGGAAGTCTATACGACGACCGTCACGCTCCCGGATGGCAACTATACGGAGTTGACCTCCAAGGCGGATTTCTTCTCGCTGGGCATGACCATCCTGTCCTTGTGGATGGGTGAGGAAGTGTTCGAGGCAAACGAGCCGGCCATGGCGATTGACAAGGTGAAAGGGCGGATTGCCGTCCCGGCGGACATGCCGGATCCGCTTGCCAGGATCTGCCGGGGCCTGCTCATCAAGAACCCCGCCAAGCGCTGGGACTACGATGAGATCCTGCGAACCGTTAAGGGCGAGGACGTCCCGGTGGAAGAAGATGAGATCATCGAGGACCTCGGCATTACCTTCAATGCCTCCCAGCATCTGATGGCCAATACGCCGGAGGAACTGGCTCAATGTATGGTCGAGGATCAGGACCTGGCCGTCAAGTACCTCTATCGCGGTCAGGTCGAGAAGTGGCTCAAACCCTATCCGGAACTGGCCCTCGAGATCCAGGATATTGTGGAAACACGTTATCCTCAGGATCAGCAGATGGGCCTGTATGCAGCCGTCTATCTGTTGGATCCGACCTGGCCGCTCCAGCTGGTCGGCATCAATCGCGAAACAGGGGAGGGGGAGGAGCTTTCTGCCGTTACGATTAAGGATATCAGCAATTTCTGTCATCGTGCCATTCCGGATTCAGTTACGGCCAGTATGTTGTCTTCCGATGTTTTCGTGGAGTGGGTTCGTGCCCGCAACAAGACGCTGGCTGCGTCTTTGCCGGCCGAGAACGGGCAGACATCCTGCTATATGCTGCGTGTGCAGACGATTGATCCGCTCTCGGATATCAATCTGCGCAACGACTCCGACGACCCCGACTACGCGATGACCCAGGAAGGGATCGGGCGTTTCCTGAACAAGGTGTACACCATTTTCTGGTCCCACTGCGAAGGCGATCCATCCAAGATCGACGAGGTGTGGAATCGCCCGGAACACGCTCCGATGAACCGTATGATTCCCACAGCGGTCGTAGCGAACACCGCTGCCTGCTTCTTTATGCCGGATGAGTACCACTACCTGACGGATTTTATGGCCACCAAGGGCCAGCGCTTCCAGCAGCAACGCTCCTGGGTCATGTACTGCACCGATTGGAACAGCGACGATAATCGCCGGAAAGCCGGGCCGAAAGACGCGGACTTCCAAGCGCAGGCCAGCTGGATGAAGGTGATCAAGGGTTTCGGCGTCACGCCGGAATACGAATTGGTGGATGTCGCCGAGAAGGTAACGACGCGGGATGAGCTCTTTTCCCACAAAAAGAAGGAGCTGGCCCATGAATTCTACCATCGGGGCCTGGCCGGCTGGCTCGCCGTGCAGCATCAGGAGAATCCCGATGCGGACCTTTCGGAAGAGTACGCCTACGAAGATCTGCTCCTGGATTATTTGGATGACATTGAGGAAATCGACGACAAGGCAATGCCCGTGGAGCGCTTCTACAAGGCACAGGGCGAAGCGGACGATATTCTTTCCTCTGGCAAGGCCCGCATTCGCGGCCTCAGCGTCCGAAGTATGTTGCAGCATGTGTTAACCATCGTCTTTGCGATCCTGCCCGCCATCGTTCTGCTGGGCATGCTGATCTTCTCCATTATTGACAACCCGGTCTTGGACACCTCCGGCATGCGGCTGGAACGCTTCTTCTGGCCGGTCGGCCTGATTGTGGCCGCCATCCTGTTCTTCGCTTTTGACAGCGAAGGATGCCTGATTCCATTAATCGGCGGAGCCATCGGTGCGGTCCTCGTCTTCCTGCTGGTCAAGTTCCTGGGTGCTTATATCCTGTATCTCTACGCTTTGATCGTGCTGGGCGCCCTGGTCTTCTTCAGCATCAAGACCATCTTTTTCCACAGCCAGTTCGCCCGGGACGCCCGGCGCTTCAACAAGCCGGGATTCGAAGAAAGGGTCCTGGAGCCGCTTTACTACGCCTTCAGTGACGAGACGAGATTCGACTCCTCCCTCAATGGTACGTTCGACGAATTCAAGATGGGCGCCTGGAAGAGCGATCTGAAGACGCGTCGCATCCACATGCTGATTTTCATCGGCGTCACCTGGGCGCTGGTTGCTTTCAGCCTGCTAATCCCCAAGAGCGAGCGCTTTGAGCGCTTCTCCGTTCCGTTCATCGAAAAGATCCTGCCGGCCCGGCAGGCGCCTGTCCAGCCGGACTTGCTGGAATTCGAAAGCCTGGAGCCCGGCAGCAGGGGAGAAGATGTCCTGGCGCTGCAGCGCTATCTCAAGGAGACCGGCTATCTGCGGGGGGCCGTGGACGGCGATTATGGCCGCGGAACGCAGGCGGCGGTGTCCGCGTTCCAGAAAGCCAATGGCCTGGAGGCGACGGGGCATGCTGACAAGGAAACGATACAAACCATCAACCGGCTGGCCGCCGAGGCTGCCCGGGAGGCTGAACAACAAAACAAGGAATAGTCATGGTCTGTAAACAATGCGGGAAAGATAACCGTCCGGAAGCGAAATACTGTCGCTTCTGCGGCGAGCGGTTGGAGGTAAAAGCGTCCTCCCAGAAGGGCCTGATCGGCAAGGACAACATCGTCCCTTTGCTGGAGGAACTCGACCGGAAACTCATCGTGGCCCAGCGCTTTGCCAGCAATGGCACGAAGATCGGCATGGACTGCCTCGTCCTGGGAGACAGTGGAACCGGCAAGACTTTCGTCGCGGACATCATCACCCGCAAGATGATGGATGCCGGAATCGTGAAGGTGCCGCCGAAGAAGGTTGACGCCGCTGACTGGGGCGATTTCTGCAAGGAGTTTGACAAGAATGTCGCGGCGCTCAAGGATGGTATCCTGCTGATTACCAACGCACAGAAGCTCCTGCCTACGGACAAGGCTTCGAATGTAAATCAGTTGGACAAGCTCTTCACGCGCATGCGTGGAACGGAAGGCGCTCCAATAGTGGTCCTGTGCGGCCTGCTGAACGAGATGAGCAGATTCCTGGAGAATAACAAGGATGTTGCTCGCCTTTTCGAGCTGGAGTTCAACCTGACGGCCTTCTGCACGCCGGAGCTGACGGAGCTCACTTTGTCTATCCTTAAGGAAACATATAAATTGGACGCCTCGGAGGGGCTTCCTGACATCCTTGCGAGCCATTTCCAGTGGTTTATGCGTCAGCCGGATCTGAGTCATCTCAACGGCCACCTGGCCGAGAAGGTCGCGGAGAACCTCTCCGTCAAGGCGGCCCTGCGCGGCAGGAATACCGTGACGGAAGAAGATGTCCCTGCCGGTGAGCGTTTTACGCCCAAGTCAGAAGAGGAAATCCTGGCTGAACTGAACAACTACATCGGTCTGCAAAGCGTCAAGGATAAGATTCTCGAAATTGTCCGGAATGTGAAGACCCGCAAGAAAAATGGTGTGAAGGCCAATAGCCTGCTCACGGACCACTATCTCTTCACCGGCAATCCGGGGACCGGCAAGACCACTTTCGCCCGCAAGTTCGGCGAAGTGCTCGGCACGATCGGCGCCCTGCCCACGGGACAGTTCGTGGAAGTGTCCGCCAAGGATTTCATCGGGCAGGTGGTCGGGGACACGGAGGCGAACGTGAAGCGTTATGTCAACAAGGCCATCGGCGGCGTGCTTTTCATCGATGAGGCCTATGCACTCACCCAGGGTACCTCGGCCGGCGACGGCGGCAGTTTCGGCATGGACGCCATCAATACGCTGCTTACCCTGCTGGAAAACCGGCGTGGCGAATTCGTTTGCATCATGGCGGGTTATACCAAGGAGATGAACGAGTTCGTGCGCAAGAATCCCGGCATCCCGTCCCGCTGCAACGTGACCATCGAATTCCCGGACTACAACGCTCGCGAGCTGGAGCAGGTCTTCCGTATGCAGCTCCTCCGAAACGATGAGAAAGTGGAATATACCTTGGACGCTACGGCGGAAGAGATGCTCCCCAAGGTCTTCGACCGCATGTATGCCAGACGCATTGACACCTTCGGTAACGCCCGCGCGGTGCGAAACCTGTTCTCTGAGGCCGTAGGACGCCACAATGCCCGCGGCTGCGGAGACAATATTCTCAGCTATTCCGATATCGTGGGCGAGGAAATGACCGGCGAGATCTCCGTTGAGGACATCATGAAGGAGCTGGACGGCCTGGTGGGTATGAAGTCCGTCAAGGACGCGATCCGCCGCATCGCCAACGAAATGGCCGTCCAGAAACGACTCATTGAGCTGGGCGAAAGCGCAGAGGGCCTCACCAAGTTCAATTTCGTGCTGACCGGCAATCCCGGCACCGGCAAGACCACGGTGGCTCGCCTGCTGGGCAAGATCTTTAAGGCGATGGGGATTCTCTCTACCGACCGGGTCACTGAAAAGACCCCCAAGTCCATCCTCTCCCAGTACCAGAACCAGAGTGCGCAGAACATGAACGACGCCATCACGGAAGCCATGGGCGGCGTGCTCTTCCTGGATGAAGCCTACGACATCGATCCGAAGGATGCTGCCGGCCAGAGTGTCAGCAGGGAGGGCAATGAAGCCATCCAGGCCTTGCTGACCCGCATGGAGAACGAGGCTGGCAAGTTTGTTGTGGTTTGCGCCGGTTACCCCAAGGAGATGGAAGACTTCATGAATTCCAACCCCGGCCTGCGAAGCCGTTTCTCGCATTTCATCCACATTGACGACTACTCGGCCGACGAACTGCTGGAAATCTTCGAGCGCGCCGCCAAGGGCAAGAGTTACAACTTTACGCTTGCCAACGATGAAGTGCGCGCACGCGTGCTCCGCATGTTCCAGAACATGGTGGCCATGAAGGACGCGAAATTCGGCAATGCCCGGGAGGCCATGAAAAAGCTGGCGGAGACCAAAACGAATATCTACAACCGTATCAAGGCGCTCCCGCAGGACCAGTGGACGCCGGAGAACATCCATTCGGTGTTCCTGGAGGATGTCCCTTACGAGGAGCCCAAGAAGATCTCCGTGGACGAGTGCCTGGAGGAACTCAACAAACTTATCGGCCTGGAGGGCGTGAAGTCCTCGCTCACCAAGCTGGCGCACACCATCAACAACGAGATCGAGAGCGCCCGGCTGGAGAACCGCCGTCCGGAGATCCCGCTGGGACATTATCTGTTCCTAGGCAATCCCGGCACCGGCAAAACCACGGTGGCGCGTCTGATGGGCAAGATCCTGTATTCCATGGGCGCCCTGCCGAGCCCTTATGTCAAGGAAGTGGGGAAGGCCGACCTGGTCGGCCGTTTCGTCGGCGACACGGAGGCAATCACTTCGCATGTGATCGACTCGGCCATGGGCGGCATTCTGTTCATCGACGAGGCCTACCAACTGATGACCGACCAGTTCGGGCAGGCGGCGCTGGAGACGCTCCTGACCCGCTTGGAGAACGACCGGGGCAAGTTCGTCTGCATCGCCGCGGGCTATTCTCACGAGATGCAGGCCTTCATCAACGGCAACAGCGGTATTCCGTCGCGCTTCCCTCAGCGGAACTGGATCACCTTCGAAGATTACGATCCGGAAGAGCTCTTCCAGATTTTCATGATCTATGCCTGCAAGGGCGGATACACCCTCGATCCGATGGCGGAAACCGCCGTGCAGGCCAAATTCACGATGATGTACAAGGACCGCGGACGGACTTTCGGCAACGGACGCGAAGCCCGCAACCTCTTCGACGAGGTCAAGAGCAATCTGGCGGCCCGTTTGGCCGACGATGGGCAGACGCATACCCCGGAAGAACGTAAAACCATAATGATGGAGGACGTGATATGATCCAGTGCCCCGAATGCAGAAGCATGATTCCCGACGACAGCGCCTTCTGCGACCAGTGCGGGAAAGAATTGAAATGGTGCCCGACCTGCAAGCGGCCCAAGCGCGGCACGGAGTGTCCCGTCTGCGGCAGCGACTTGATTCCCGGGCGGAAATACCTGGCCGGGGGGGCCACCGTGGAGCAGAAGCCTGCTGCGGCGTCGTCCACCATCCAGGAGAAGCCGGCCCCGGAGACGCCCGCCGGCCCCAGGTCCCAGGCGACGGCGGTCCAGGCATCCGGCGGACCGACCCGTCTGGTCGGGAACGGCTGGTCGCTCCTGCTCCAACCCGGCGGCTTCGGCCGGCGGGGCGGCATCTGGCCGGAACTGGCCAGCTGCCAGTATGTATCCGGCAGCCACGGAGCAATCAGCCGCGGCTCGGATGGCTGGATCCTTGTCGACATCGGCTCTACCAACGGCACTTTCGTGAACGGTCAGCGCCTGGAATCCGGCCGAGGATTTCCTCTGAAGAAAGGAGACCGTGTCCGCATTGCAACCCTTGATTTCACTGTAGAATGAAACTCGATATCCAGGCCATCTGCCACAAAGGTCTTGTGCGGGATAACAACGAGGATGCGCTGTCCGTCGGCGGCGTGATCCTGCGCGATGACGCCACCAACCTGGTGGTCACCATATCTCCCGAAGGCTTCTTCTACCTGCTGGTCGCCGATGGCATGGGCGGCCATGAGCACGGGGAAGTGGCCAGCCGCTTCGCCCTGGAGGAGATGGAAGAGCAACTGTCGCTGCACCAGATCCAGCCGGACAGTTTCGAAGACGATGCACGCGAAGCGGCGCACTACATCGCCGTGAAGCTCAACCGTACCGCCGCCGATCAGGGCCAGGCGCTTCCGATGGGCTGCACGCTCACGGGCGTGGTCTGGCACTACGGCCGAACCTGGCTGCTGAACGCGGGCGACAGCCGGACCTACCGCTTCCGGGGCGGCATGCTCCGCCAGCTGACGACCGACGAAACGGAGCGCGGCTACACCGGTGATCCGACGGCGAGCAAACTGCTGCTGAATTGCTTGGGCGGTGGCACTGAAGGCCACCTGGCCGTAAACTCCCTGGACGGGAAACTGCTCGAAGGAGACGTGCTGCTGGTCTGCTCCGACGGACTCTGCGACATGGTTCCGGACGAGACGATCGAAACGGCGCTTGCGGACGGGGCCGGTGCGGAGGATCTTCTCCGGATGGCCTGCGATGCGGGCGGTGTCGACAACATCTCCATTATCTTGGCCAAGATTCTGTAAACGATGAGTACATCAAGTCCCTCTGGCTGGCGCCGATACAACATTTTCATTTCGTCCACGTTCAAGGACATGGACTTCGAGCGGGACATCATCAAGTTCCGCATCATCCCGGCCCTGAACCGTCGTTTCCGCGACCGGCGGGTCGAGCTCCAGGCCATCGATCTCCGCTTGGGCGTGAACACCTCGGACATGTCCGAGGCGGAGAGCGAGCGCAAGGTGCTTTCCGTGTGCACCTCCTGTATCGACAGCGCGCGCCCTTTCTTCATCGGACTGATCGGAAAACGCTACGGCTGGATCCCGCCCATGGAGCGCTGGCAGGAGTTTACCGCCAAACTCTCGGACGAGGAGCAGGCGCTGCTGGCCGGTACGGCTGGGTGCAGCGTGACGGAGATGGAAATCGTCTACGGCGCCCTCTCGCAAGAGAGTTTCGATACATCCCACGTCCTGTTCTACCTGCGTGATGACAGTTCCTACGAGGGACTGCCGGAAGATTTGCTGCCGGCCTTCTGCGACAGCGATCCGGAACTCCTCCGGAAACTGGATGCGCTCAAGGACAAGGTCCGCCGGCTCTTCGGTGCGTTGGGTGGAGAGGACGACCGCTGCACGCCGTATCGACTGGCCTGGCGCGACGGCCACTTCGAGGGGGAAGACTTCGAACGGATCGTGACGGAGCAGCTGGCCCGGCAGATTGAGCAGGAGACTGCCCGGGAAGAGGAAGCCGGCGCTGCAAGCTGGTGGGCCCAGGAGAAGGAACTCGAAGAATCCACGCTGCAGCGCCTGCTGCCCGGCTCGGTGGAAACCTATCTGGCCCCGGACCCGGACGAGAAAAAACGTAAACAAGAGGAGGATCCGTCCGACCGGGTGGTCTGGTATGTGCCGGGCATGGGCGCCAGCACATACATGGCACAGGAATATGCCAGCTGGGACGAAGATGCGGATGTGGTGCGGCTGCTGGCCGTGTTCGGCCTGTCGGAATACAGCAATGCCATGCGTCCGGTACTGGCTCGCTGGATCCATGAGCTCGCGCTGGTCACGGGCCGGGAGGAGATCCCGGACGACGACCAGTTGCTGGGCAAATTGCCTGAGACGGAGTTGAATGCCCTGTTCGCTTCGCTCGTACAGGAAGTTCGCGACGCAGACAAATATATCTACATTTTCCTCGACGACGTCGAGGCCCTCGAGACAACGGCAGCCAAGGACCTGTACATGCCCTGGCTGGACCGGGTGGCGGATCAGGTGAACATCCTGGTGAACCTGCAGGATGAGAGCGAGGCCCGCACGAAATTCCTCTCGGCGCACGCATACCCGGCCCGGTTGATGGTGCCCGGCATCGTGGATTCGGAGGATGCGGAAGCGCTGATTTCCCGCTATGAGAAGACGTATTTCCTGGAATTGCCCGCGGCTGTCCGGAAGGCCATGCTGGATATGGCGGACGATGACAAAGATTGCTTGTTGCCGATCAAGGTACACAACGTCTTCCGTCTTTTCGAATCCCTCACCCAGGAGGATTTCAAGCGGATCCGCGCCAGCGAGGGCAGCCAGATTGACGCCATCAACGGCTATCTCGAAGAGATCTGGGGTGAGATGCCGGATACCCCTTACGACCTGATGACCCATATGGTCAACAATATTCTCTACAACCTCGGGCTGGGGGAGCAGATGCGCCAGGCTTTCTGGTACATTGCTGCAGCCCCGGGAGGTCTCCGGGAGAGCGATATCGCCCATTTTGCCGGGGAGGACTGGGATGTGGTCCAGTTCTACCGGGCGATGAATTTCCTGCAGGATTTCTTCTACGAGGACCGGACCCGCCATCTATGGCGCGCAAAATTCATCACGCAGGCTGAAGACGGCCTGCAGAAGCGCCAGAAGGAGATTTCGTCCTATCTGCTGACGCTGGATTCCGCAGACTCCCTGCGGGAGACGATGGGACTGTATTACGCGCTCAAGAGCGGCGACCCCTCGCATTATGCTCCCTACCTGATGGAAGGCGACTACGCCCACGGACCGAAGATGAAGGAGCTGGTCCGTATCCACGGCCCGCAGATCCGCCAGCTGTACCGGGAAGGCTGGCTCGGCAGCCGTGAATTTGAGAAGTACTGCAAGGCCCTGGATGCTCCGCAGCGCCTGCAGTTGATGATGGTCGCCCTCACTGCGCTTGCCGACCTGCAGGAGGAAAGGATGGCGTTGGGCGACCGGATGGCGACGTGGCTGGACGACATCGACGTGGCCGGGCTGTCGGCGCCGGACGCCTTTTCCTATGCCGGCCTTGTCGGCCACAGGCCGAAATCCATTCCGTATCTGGAGCGGGGGCTCCAGGCGGCCCGGCTTTGTGTCGGATTGGATTATCCGGATTCGCAGCACTTGTTCTCCGGTATCGCCGGCCTGCTGGTTATGGCTTACCGTAAAATGGGCCTGAAAGCCAAGGCCGCCGCGCTTGCGGAGGAAGTGGCCGGGCTGACTGCCCTGAGCGCGAAGGACCGCTTTACTGCCCTGCAGCCCCTGCTGATGAAGGCGTACGGGCGTGGACTGTTTGTCTCAAGGAAACAAACCGCAGCTGCGCTTGACCAGTTCCTGACGGAGTACTACGCCATCGTGGATTCGCTGGAGCTCAACGATGAGAATTTCACCGCCCGTTTCTGGTCCGGGGGCCAGATGAATCTCGCCTTCCAGGTGATTCTCGGAATGAAGGATTATGACCGGCTCCTGGAGGAGCTTGTCCGCTTCCTGCCTTCTATGCAGCTTTTTTGCTGTGCGCCCAACTTCTTCAGCAACTCGAAGGCACTGGAGATGTATGTGCAATACCATTCTTTTTTCGTGGGTGTAGAAATGTCCCTGGAGGATCGGGACGACGAGGCCGTCCGACGTATCGGTATGCTCGGCCAACTCGCTATGTTTGAAGCCGGGGAGCGCCTCAAGGAAATAGACCCGGACAACGTGTTTATCAAGACCTGCCGCTCTTCCTTCGCTTCCTCACGGGACGTCATCTCCGCGCTCCGGGAACAATTGGGCGTGGAGGACGTGGAACTCAAGGACTTGGACGAATTAATCAAAGAACAATACGAATCCTATGTTTCGACGCATAATTGACCGCCTGCTCTCCGTCGGGGAGGGAAAGCAGCTGGCCTGGCTGGTGGGCATCGTGCTGGTGCTGTATGGCATCTTCTGTCTCGTTGGCCGGATCTGGGGGCTGGACTGGACCGATATCCTTACCCTTTATCTTGATCCGGGCAATTTCCCGATCGACCACCAGGCGAACGACATCTTCAGCTTGATCGTCACGCTGAGCGGCATCCTGATCCTGAGCGCCCTGATGATTTCGGTGTTCTCTAATGTGTTTTCGAACATAGCCGAGGCTTACCGCAAGGGCGAACGGCGCTACCGCTTCCGGGACCATGTGCTGATCTTGGGTGGCGGCCATCCGCTTGCCGACATGCTGAGGGCCTTGCAGAAGCATCCCGATTTCGCCGGCAAGGACATTCTGGTCATGACTTCTTCTGACGTGGAGGCCCTCCGGGCCACGATGGAGACGGCCCTTGACGATGCCGCCTTCTGCCGCCGGATCACCTGGTACCGGGGCAAGCGGGACAACCGGGAAGACCTCCTCGGCGCCCGGGCGTCCCTGGCACGCTGCATTTATCTGATCGGGGAGGACGATGAAGCGGCGCATGACTCGCTGAATGTCGGGGCCATGGACCTTCTCCGGGACATCTGCGGCGGGGAGGGCTCGGCCATCCCGTGCTACATCACCCTGGAGATGCGCTCCAGCCAGGATGTGTTCCAGTATCTTCCGAAGGAGGGAGAATCCCGCCTGCGCGTCGAGATCGTCAATACCAGTGATTACTTGGCGGAGCAGCTCCTCGTGGATACGCCTTTCCTGCCGGTTCCCGGCGCAGGGCAGCACCTGCACATCGTGATTGCGGGCAGCGGCCGGACGGCCCGGTCGTTTGCCGCCGTGGCGGCGCAGGTCTGCCATTTCCCGGATTTCGCGCAGAGCGGGTGCAGGACGCTGATCTCATTTATTGACAGTGACATCCGAAAGGAGATGGATGATTTCGTGGCGAACCGCCAGGGCCTGTTTGACCTCTCGCACTATGCCTATGTGTCCCCGGCGGGGCGCGAAGACCATGCGCCGAAGGAGGCCTTCGGCGATTTCCTGGACCTCGAATGGGAGTTCATTGACAGCCATCTCTCCTCGCCTTTTGTCCGGGAACAACTGGAGACCTGGGCCGCTGACCCGGCGCAGAAGCTCGTGGTGGCAATCTGCCCCGAGGACGCTGCGACGGCGCTATCCGCCGCCTTGCACCTGCCGAAGGCGGTTCTCAAGGCGGATATCCCCGTTGCGGTCTATCAGAAAGGCCATGCGGAATTGCTGGACAAGGCCGTCTCCACGGGCATGTTCGGGCAGATCCGCTGCTATGGCGAGGCGATGCCCGAGACCGATGCGCTGCTCCTGCGCCGCTCCGAGCGCGGCCAGCGGGTCAACTACCTCTATGATTTGGAATATGGCAACCCGCCCGCCGCCTCGGCTGCCGAGGCCTGGGCGGGCCTTTCCTTCGCCCACCAGCTTTCCAGCATCGCGAGCGCCAATTCCATCCCCATAAAGCTTCGTGCCTTTGGTCTGGAGGCGACGCGCAGCGCGGTCGATGCTCTGGATGCCGACACGCTGGAGGCGCTGTCGGAAGTGGAGCATCGCCGCTGGATGGTGTCCGTGCTGCTGATGGGCTACCGTGCGGCACCCAAACGCGAGCGGTCGGACCGAAGCCGATTCAAGGAGTTGAAAAACAAGGAGTTCATCCATCTGGACATCGCGCCCTATGATGAACTCGCCCACGAAGCCGACAAGGATCGGCTGATCGTTCAGAATATTCCGTATATCATGAATGGAGAGGAGATTGTTCGCCTATGATCGCTATTAAAACGCAGCCCGCCGAAGGGGATCTCTTCGGCCAGAGCAAGTGGTGGGGCTTCCCGGACCTTCCGGAGGAGCTGGACTGGCCGTCCGTGCCGGTCAATGACGAGGGGGACGTGTACGACGACACGCTGACCTTCATCTGCCAGATCCGTTGCGAGGAGCTGGCGCCGTTCGATCCGGAAGGACTGCTGCCGCATACCGGCATGCTGTGGTTCTTCGCCTCGCTGGATTATTTCCTCGGCAACCTGGACGCCGTCTGCCCGGGGATGGGGGAGTGGGAGTACCCGTATTTCCGGGTGCTCTATTCGAACGACCTGGATTCGCTGCATGAGCACACGCTGCTCTACGATGACGGCACGCCTGCCGTCCTGCCGGCCGAAGCCATCCGTTTCTCGCGCGTGTCGCGCGACGAGGACAGCTATACGCGTTTGCTGGGGCAACCCTTCTTCGAGGAAGTGTCCGGCGAACTGCCCGGCCTGATCTCCCTGCTGCAGCTGGACGAAGACGACCGCTGGGGCCTGCGCTTCTTCGACAGCGGCATGCTCAATTTCATGATTTCACCCGAAGATCTCGCCGCCCGCCGCTTCGGCGCCGTGCGCGCCTGGCTCCATTCCGCCTGACACCAGGATTGAGCACGAATTCAAACTATATAAGATTCCTAAATGATAGCGGATACTGATGTTGAAGAAACTAAGTGATTTTCTGAGTTCCAAAGCCAGCCTGTTTATCATTCTGACCGCGATGGCCATCGGCATCATCCTCGTCGGCTGCTGCCCGGGCGGGGTGTCGAGCAATATCATGTCTTTCCTCTGCAAAGGCGATGTGGCCTACTCCGTGGGCATGACCTGCGCCTCGACGCTGCTCGCGCCCGTGCTTACGCCGCTGCTGGTGCTCGCCCTGGCGGGAGAGCGGGTGGACGTCGACGCCTGGGGCATGTTCCGCCAGATCCTCATCGTGACAATCATTCCCGTCGCCACCGGCGCCCTGGCCGGCGCCAGCGCCGCCAAATCCATGCTTGTGTCCTCTAAATAATCGATAATGAAGAAGTTTGTATTTCTGTTTGCTGCACTTTTGTGTGGGACTTGCCTTCTTGCCCAGAATCCGGCCGATGAGTATCCGGTGGGGCCCGGCCTGGAATTCGTCGTCAAACTGAATGTGGACTGTGCCGGTGCCTATACGGTGGGGGAGACCTCCAAGGGCACGCGGACGGTCATTCCCATCGTAGGCGGCACCTTCGAGGGGCCCGGGATGAAGGGTGAGGTCCTTTCCGGCGGAGCCGACTACCAGCTGAACGACCGCGAGCACGGCCGCACGGAGATCGAGGCGATCTATTCCATCAGGACCGATGACGGCGTGTACATCCACATCCGCAACTGCGGGCTCATCACGATGGGCCGGGGGGCCGACGGAACGCCGAGTTTCTATTTCCGCACGACCCCGAAGTTCGAGGCCCCGCGTGACAGCAAGTATGCCTGGCTGAACGACGCAATCTTCGTCTGTATGCCGGGCCATGGCAAGCCCGGCGCAATCTGCCTGGACGTCTGGAAGGTGCTCTGATACAAAGATTTCCGCCTCGTGATGAAGAAACAGATTCTGCTGCTCTTTCCCGTCTTGCTGTTGTGCCTTGGCGCCTGCAACAAACAGGCGATTGCCGACTTGCAGGCCCGGTTGGATGCGCTTGAGAAGACCACGCTGGTCTCCATCAACGCCCAGATCGCTTCCGTCCGGAATGCGGTCGGTTCCCTGGAGACAGCCCAGACGCAGCTTCGCGAATACATCGTTGCGCTGGAGGCGCAAGGGGATTCGTTTTCCGATATCATCGAGTCCTTGCAGGAGAAGGAGGCACGGTTCTCCCGAGACCTGAAGGCCCTGCAGGAGCTGGTCCGCCAGAATGCTGCCGATGCCCGAAAGTGGATGGAACAGGCCGACATCACCCTGGCGAAGGTGGCCGCCCTGGAAGCGCAGCTGAACACGTTGCAGGCGTACCTGGACTCCGTCGAGTCCCGCCTGGGCGGTCTGGAAAGCCGGACGAAGGCGCTGGAAACCGCTCTAGGGAAATCCCGCTCCGAGATGCAGGAAATCCGGGCCTCCCTCGAGGCGATGCAGGAGGATATGGAGAGTATCCGCGAGCAGATGGACGCCCTGGTGAACGCCGTCCAGTCCGTCGTGGTGGTGCCGGACGACCGGGACGGTTCCGTGGGCTTCTCCACCGCGCCGTCCAACCGCGTCTTTTTCGAGATCCAGCCGCTCTCCGCTGCCGGCTTGCTGGCGAAACTGGGTGCGTCCGCCGTTTCCTTGAATGCCGTGGAGACGGACTCCGGCAGCAAGGAAAGCTTCAGCCTGCCCGTGTCCGCCACGGAATTTGACGGCCGCTATTTCATCGTGACCGCCAGCGGCAGCCGGCTGCCGAACACCTTCTCGCTGGAAAAACTGCACCTGAGCGCGCGGCTGCTCATTTCCGACGGCGCCGTCACCCGGTCTTCCGAATACTTCCCCCTGTCGTACCGGATGGACTTTTCCGATGATGCCTACACTTATGTGGCGGAGCCCGTGGATCTTGGCCTCAGCGTAAAATGGTCTGCGTTCAACCTGGGCGCCGACTCTCCGGAGGGATACGGCGCCATCTATGCCTGGGGTGAGACCTTGATGAAATCCGTTTACCGGTGGGAGAGCTACAAGTGGTGCGAAGGCGTCGAAAACACCTTGAACAAGTACTGCACGGAGGCGCAGTACGGCACTCCGGACGGAAAGACCACCCTGGAGCCGGAGGACGACGTGGCTCACGTGAAACTGGGCAGCGACTGGCGCATGCCCACGCGGGCTGAGATGGAAGAGCTGATGAACCTCTGCAAGTGGACCTGGACGGCGGATTATGAGAATACCGGTGTGACGGGATTCGTCGTCAGCAGCCTGGTTGAGGGGTTTGAAGATGCATCTATCTTCCTGCCGACTGCCGGATACTGCGGCAATGTCGGACCACAATATGCCGGAACGAACGGAAGTTACTGGACTTCGGACCTCTATAACCCGGTGAATCCTGTTTTCGTCTATTGTCTCGGGTTTGACTTCCTGGGCCCGGTAGAGGGGAGCGGCTACCGTTTCCATGGACGCTCCGTGCGTCCGGTCCTGGCGCAGAAGCAACCTTGACGCTGCCAGTGGCTGAAAAAAACGCCCGGGAGGACAAAGCCTTCCGGGCGTTCTTCGTAATGGATTAACTTACAGTTGGTTGTAGCGCGGGGAGAAGGTGTCGCCCTGGGCGGGATTGCCGGTGTTGAAACCCTTCATCAGCCAGCGGGAACGCTGCTCGGAAGTGCCGTGGTTGAAGGTCTCGGGCTGGGCGTAGCCACGTGCCTTCTTCTGCAGGTAGTCGTCACCGATCTTGGATGCCACCGCCATCCCTTCTTCGATGTCGCCGGGCTCCAGGGAGTGGTACATCCTGTTGTCGTGGTGGGCCCAGACGCCGGCGTAGAAGTCGGCCTGGAGCTCGAGCCGCACGCTGATCTGGTTGCTCTCCGCCTGGCTCACGCGCGACATCTGCTGGTGGGCCTGCTGGAGGGTGCCCAGCAGGTACTGCACGTGGTGTCCGACCTCGTGGGCGATGACGTAGGCATAGGCGAAGTCGCCGTCCGCGCCGATCTGCTGCTTCATCGTGGAGAAGAAAGACAGGTCGATGTAGACCGTCTGGTCCGCGCTGTTGTAGAACGGGCCCATCTGGGCGGAGGCGGTGCCGCTGGCCGTCTGCACGTAGTCATTGTAGAGTACGAGCTTCGGGGGGACGTAAGTGCGGCCGTTCTGGGCGAAAATCTGCGTCCAGACGTCCTCGGTGCCCGCGAGGATCTGCTTGGAGAACACGGCGAGCTCTTCTTCTTCGGCGGTCGGGGTGCGGCCGCTGCCGCTGACGATCTCCGTGCCTCCCATCTGGGTGGCCACGTCGATGACGTCTCCGATGTTACCGCCCATCAGGAGCGTGATGAGACCATAGATGAGGAGGCCTCCGAGGCCGATTCCGCCGGCTACCTTGCCTGCGGACATACCACGCCGGTCGTCGACGTTGGTACTTTGTCTTCTTCCTTCAAGTTGCATATTGTCAAGGTTTTATTTTCTGAAGATGAGTTGTGCGAAGTTGTACAGGCCGTACTTCCACACGATGAAGTCGTGCTGGCCGTCGGGGTACTCGATGAGGGTGCAGGGCACGCCGTGTTCGTCGCAGAAGGCCTTGAGGCGGGCGCTGTTGTACATCAGGCCGTCCTTGCTGCCGCAGACCATCCAGAGGAGGGAATTCTGCGCCTTGGTCTTCTCCACATCGGGGATGAGCTCCTCCGGGGTCTTGGTGTTCGGCGCCGAGGAGAAACCGCCCACGAAGGCGAAGGTGTCCATGTGTGCGAGACCGAAGTTCAGCGACTGACCGCCTCCCATCGACAGGCCGGCGACGGCGCGGTGGAACTTGTCCTTCTTTACGCTGTACCTGCCCTCGATGAAGGGGATGAGGTCGTTCAGCAGGTCGTATTCGAAATTGGCGAACGCGGCCGATCCTGCATATACGTTGCCCTCGGCGCGGTCGTTCTCCTGTGCGCGGCCGTTCGGCATCACGACAATCATCTCGGCGGCCTTTCCGTCGGCGTACAGGTTGTCCATGATGATGTTCGGGACTCCGCCCAGCAGCCATTCAAGTTCGTCGCCGCCGATACCGTGCAGCAGATAGAGGACGGGGTATTTCTTGGACGGGCTGTACTTCGGCGGCAGATAGACCGTCGCCTTGCGGACGGTGCCCACGGTGGTGGACTTGTACTCGACCAGTTCGAGGGCGCCGCGGTCGATGCCCTGGCGCATCTTGTCAAAGCCTGCGGGAGCGGCCACGTAGGGATCGAAACTGCATTCTACCTGGGGCCGCTGGAAAGCGGCACCGCCCCGGCCGGGCTGCGCCTGGGCGGCCAGAAGGGCGCATCCCAGTACTGCAAGAGTCAGTATAAACCTTTTCATGTAAGTGTGGTTGTCTTATCAATCATGCAAATATACATTTTTCCGCATAAAAATCAGTATATTTGTGCATATGGAAAACGAGCAGATCATCGCCCTCATCAAGCGGGAGGTCGTTCCCGCGATCGGATGCACCGAGCCTGCCGCCGTGGCCCTGTGCACCGCCTACGCCACCGAAGCGCTCGGGGAGCGCCCGGAACGCATTGAAGTGGAACTCAGCGGAAACATGCTCAAGAACGCGATGGGCGTGGGCATTCCCGGCACGGGAATGACCGGCCTGCCCGTCGCCGTGGCCCTGGGCGCGCTGATCGGCAAGAGCGACTATCAGCTGGAGGTGCTCAGGGATGTGTGCCCGAAGGCCGTCGCCGAAGCCCGGGCGTACCTCGCGGAAAACAGGATAACCATCGGCCTGACGAAGGACAGCGACGAAACCCTTTACATCGAAATCCGCTGCAAGGCGGGGGAGCGGGCCTCCCGTTCCGTGATCGCCCGGGACCACACGCGCCTGGTGTACCTGGAAGGCCCCTGCACCCCCACGGTGGACCGTCGCTCGGAGCTTGGCCGTCGGGAAGAAGAAGCGGCGGAGAATGACCTTACCCTGCGCCGGGTGTTCGAATTCGCGACCACCGCACCGCTGGAAGACATCGAGTTCATCAATGAGTCCCGCCGGCTCAACGAAGCTGCCGCGGAAGAGGCCCTGAAAGGGAATTACGGCCACGAACTGGGCAAGACGCTCTCCCGTCCGCTGGGCAAGGGCATCATGGGCGACAGCATCTTCAGTCACATCATCAGCGCCACTTCCTGCGCGTGCGATGCGAGGATGGCCGGCGCGATGATTCCCGTGATGAGCAATTCCGGCAGCGGCAACCAGGGCATCGCCGCCACGCTGCCCGTGGTGGTGTTCGCCCGCGAGAACCACAATACGGACGAGGAACTCACGCGGGCGCTGGTCCTGAGCCACCTTACGGCCATCTACATCAAGCAGAGCCTGGGCAAGCTGAGCTGCCTGTGCGGCTGCGTGGTGGCCTCCACCGGCAGCAGTTGCGGGATGACCTGGCTGATGGGCGGCGGCTACGAACAGGTGGCCTACAGCGTCAAGAACATGATTGCGAACCTGGCCGGGATGGTGTGTGACGGCGCCAAACCCAGTTGCGCGCTGAAGGTGAGCAGCGGCGTGTCAACGGCCGTGCTGAGCGCGATGCTCGCCGTGCAGAACCACAGCGTGAGCAGCTATGAGGGCCTGATCGAGGACGACGTGGACCGCTGCATCCACAACCTGACGCGCCTGGGCTCCGTGGGTATGCAGGAAACCGACAAGATGGTGCTCGACATCATGACGCACAAAAAATCGTAGGTATTTTCAAAATTATTGCTACCTTTGCAATCCCATTGCCACTTTAGCTCAGTCGGTAGAGCAGCGCATTCGTAACGCGCAGGTCAACAGTTCAAGTCTGTTAAGTGGCTCGAAAAAAGGCTTGGCGATTTCGCCAAGCCTTTTTTCGTACCGTATCAGAATAATCTTCCGTTCCATTTAGCGGCCAGCCGCTCCCGCTTGAACTGCTCTTCGAGCTTGGCGAACTGCGCCTTCGTGTCCAGGGTGAAACTGCCTTGCTGGATCCAGGCGTAATAGGACGGGTCGGTCTCGAACACCTTGCGGGCGGTCTTGCCCTTGTGCTTGCCGAAATTGATCACGATCTCGCCGCTGTCGTCCAGGATGAGGTGGCCGGAGAAGTCCACGTATTTCTTGCCCACGAAGGCGGAGAGCGACTTGACGTCGTTCTTGAGCACCTGCTCGCGGTATTTGTCGGGCTCCTGGTAACGGTCCAGCTGGGCCTGGAGCACACGGTAGGTGGCGAGGGTGTCGGCTTCGGCGCTGTGTGCGTTCTCGAAGTCCTCGCCGCCGCAGTAGAAGCGGTAGGCGGCGCGCAGGTTGCGCGGCTCCATCGCGTGGTAGATGTTCTGCACGTCCACCATCAGGGGCGCATGCAGGTCCACGCCGAGGTCCTTGCCGGCCAGCTTGACGCGCTCGAACTCCTCGGCCAGCATCGGCAGGTCGAACTTGGCGGAGTTGAAGCCCGCCAGGTCGCTGTCCCGCAGCCAGTCCGCCACTTCGTCCGCCACCTCGTAGAAGGTGGGGCAGCCGGTGAGCATGTCGTCGGTGATGCCGTTGACCTTGGTGGCGTCCGGATTCATCGGGCGCTGGCGGCGGAGCTCATAGTCCCAGGGCTTGACGCGCCAGGTCTTGATACGCTCCTCCCCGCCGGGGAAGACCTTCACGAAACTCAGTTCGACGATGGAATCGGCCGGAATGTTGAGGCCGGTGCTCTCGATGTCGAAGAAGAGCAGCGGCCGGGTCAGGTTGAGCTGCATAGGCCTAGGAAACCATGATCGGCATCAGGATGCCGCAGATCTTGCCGCTTTCGTCCTCTTCCTCGGACGGGACGATGAGGGCGGCGCGGCGCGCGTCCGCGAACTTCATCACCACGGTGCCGCAGGTCATGTTGCCGAGGATCTCGATCAGGAAGGAGGACTTGAAGCCGATGCCGAGTTCGTCGCCGTTGTAGTCGCACGGGAGCTTCTCGTAGGCGGCGAGGGCGAAGCCCAGGTCCTGGGCCGTGATCTCGATCTGGCCGGCCTTGAGGTCGAACTTGATGTGGTTGGAGGCCTTGTTGGCGCACACCGCCACGCGGCGGACGGTGTTCAGCAGCTGGGCGCGGTCGATGCGGAGGATGTTGGCGTTGTTCTGCGGGATGACCTTGCGGTACTCCGGGAACTTGCCGACGATCAGGCGGCAGACCATCATCGTCTCGCCGAGGGTGAATACGACGGTGGAGGAGTCGAAGGCGATGCCCACGTTCTCGTCGTCCTTGTCGATGATGGACTTGAGCACGCCGGCCGGTTTCTTGTGCAGGATGAAGGAGGACTTCTCCGTGCACTGGAAATCGCGGGTGGTATAGCAGATGAGCTTGTGCGAGTCGGATGCGACAAGCGTGGTGCTCTCCGGTTCCATGTCGAAGAAGATGCCGTTCATGGCCGGGCGCATCTCGTCGTCCGCCGTGGCGTAGATGGTGCTGGCGATGCCCTCCGCGAGCACGCTGGCCGGGACGGTGGCGTTCAGGGCGCTGTCGCCCGCGCCCTTGATCTCCGGATAGTCGGCGGCGGGGAAATAGGGCAGGGAGGAGTTGCCGTTGCTCCAGATGCACTCGAAGGAGCCTTCTCCGGCGGTCTTGACCGTGATCGGCTGGTCGGGCAGGGCCTTCAGCAGGTCGATCATCTGGCGGGCCGGAACGGCGATGCTGCCGTCTTCGGAGGAGCTGTCCACGGCGATCCGGGTGCGGAGCGTGAGTTCCTGGTCGGAGGCGGTGATCTCCAACTGTCCGTCCTTGAGGACGAAGAGGAAGTTTTCCAGAATCGGGAGGGCGGTTTTGGCGGGAATGGCCTTGGAGACATCGAGGATGCCCTTGAGCAGTCCGGCGCTAGAAACGTTGAAATCCATATCAGTCTTTTTAATAGTTACATATAATGCTTCTCGCAAAAATACGAATTAATTCTTGGATTTTGGCATGTATTTTGACCTTTTTCAGTCCCGGACAATAATTTTAAAAAACATCGATATGAAAAAAGGTTTTCTCATCGTCCTGGCATCCGTGCTCCTGAGCGGATTGACCGCTTACGCGATCGTCAAGACCGCTGCTCCGGCTCCCGCCGGCGAGCAGCAGGGCGTCACTTATTCATCCGACGGACAGGCAGTCCGTACTGTCAATTTGTCACTCTCCGATTATCCGGACTTCACCTATGCCGCGGAGACCGCGGTGAACGCCGTCGTTTACGTCAAGGTGACCATCCAGGCCCGGCAGCAACAGCAGCAATACATCGACCCGTTCTTCCGGTTCTTCTTCGGTGACGAAGGGTACGGCGGAGGCAACCGCGAACGCCAGGGCAGCGGTTCCGGTGTGATCATCCGCCCCGACGGCTACATCGTGACGAACAACCACGTGGTCTCCGGCGCCACCAAGATCGAAGTGACACTCAACAACAACAAGACCTACGAGGCCACCGTGATCGGCACCGACCCGGCCACCGACGTCGCCCTGATCAAGATCGACGAGACCGGCCTGCAGACCGTCCAGTTCGCCGACTCCGACAAGCTCCGCCTGGGCGAGTGGGTGCTGGCCATCGGCAGCCCGCTGGGCGAGGAGCTCCGCTCCACCATCACCGCCGGCATCGTGAGCGCCAAGGGCCGCTCTATGCCGAACTACGACGGTGAGTTCAAGATCGAGTCCTTCATCCAGACCGATGCGGCCGTCAACCCGGGCAACTCCGGCGGCGCCCTGGTCAACAAGGAGGGCGAGCTGGTGGGCATCAACACCGCCATCGTCTCCACGACCGGCTCCTATACCGGCTATTCCTTCGCGGTTCCGTCCAACATCGTCAAGAAGATCGTCTCCGACCTGATCGACTTCGGCTCCGTCAAGCGCGCGATGCTCGGCATCACCGGCGGCACCCTCACCGAGGACCTGGCCAAGAAGCTGAAGGTCTCCACCCCCGAGGGCGTGTACGTGAGCGAGGTGGTCAAGGGCGGTGCGGCCGACAAGGCCGGCATCAAGTCCGAAGACGTGATCCTGGCCATCGACGGCACCCGCATCGCCTCGATGCCCGAGCTCCAGGCCAAGGTCAACAGCTACCATCCGGGCGACCGGGCCACGGTCCGCGTCTTCCGGGGCGGCAATACCCAGGACCTGTCGGTCGAGTTCACCGACGGCACCGTGGCGAACGGCACGGTGGGCAGCGACGGTACCGTGAGCTTCTACGGCGCGCAGCTGCGTGCGGCCAGGGACGGCGTGGAGATCGTCTCCGCCGGCAACGGCGCACTGGCCCGCGCAGGCGGCCAGGACGGCTTCATCATCCGCTTCGTCAACGACCAGAAGGTCTCCAAGCCGCAGGATGTGATCGACATCGCGAAGCGGAGCCGCCGCTCCATCTTCATCGAAGGCGTGGACGCCAGCGGTCGACCGGGCTACTTCGGCTTCGGCAAAGAAGACTGATGCATCCGTTTGTCATCCTTGGCCATCCTGCCTGTCATTCTGAGCGAAGCGAAGAATCTCTGTTAAAAAACTGACTGAAAAAATCCCGCGCGAGTGTGAAACTTACGCGGGATTGTTTCGTATATCAATATGCCGGAAAGTATATTGTTATCCAGACATATGAGACAACTAAAGATCACGAAATCCATCACCAACCGCGAAAGCGCGTCCCTGGACAAGTATCTCCAGGAGATCGGCCGCGAGGAGTTGGTGTCCCCGGAAGAGGAAGTCGAGCTCGCCCAGCGCATCCGCAAGGGCGACCAGGAGGCGCTCGAGAAGCTGACCCGCGCCAACCTGCGCTTCGTCGTGTCCGTGGCCAAGCAATACCAGAACCAGGGCCTCAGCCTGCCCGACCTGATCAACGAGGGCAACCTCGGCCTGATCAAGGCCGCCGAGAAATTCGACGAGACCCGCGGCTTCAAATTCATTTCCTACGCCGTGTGGTGGATCCGCCAGTCCATCCTGCAGGCCCTCGCCGAGCAGAGCCGCATCGTGCGCCTGCCGCTCAACCAGGTGGGCTCCCTGAACAAGATCAACAAGGCCCTCGGCAAGTTCGAGCAGGAGAACGAGCGCCAGCCGTCCACCGACGAACTGGCCGAGATGATAGACATCCCCAAGGACAAGATCGCCGACACCCTGCGCGTCTCCGGCCGCCACGTCAGTGTGGACGCCCCCTTCGTGGAGGGCGAGGACAACAGCCTGCTGGACGTGCTGCCCAACGACGATTCCCCGAGCGCCGACCGCGGCCTGACCAACGAATCCCTCAGCACCGAGATCGAGCGTGCGCTGCAGATCCTCACTCCGCGCGAGCGCGAGATCATCAAGAGTTTCTTCGGCATCGGCTGCCAGGAGATGACGCTCGAGGAGATCGGCGAGCGGCTCGACCTCACGCGTGAGCGCGTCCGCCAGATCAAGGAGAAAGCCATCCGCAAGCTCAAGAAGCCTTCCGCCAGCAAACTCCTCAAGACGTACCTCGGCTGATGACTCCCGAAGCATTCCTCGCCGCGAAGGCCTCAGAGGCCATCAAAGCCGTTTACGGCGCCGAGGTCGATCCCGCGACCCTGCAGGTCCAGGTGACCCGCAAGGAGTTCGAGGGCGACTTTACCCTGGTCGTGTTCCCGCTGCTCCGGATGACGCGGCAGAGCCCGGACGCCACCGGCACCGCCCTGGGCGACTGGCTGGTCGCCAACTGCCCGGAAGTCGCCTCCTACAATTCCGTCAAGGGTTTCCTCAATCTCAGCCTGTCCAACCTTTACTGGCGCGAGGCCCTCGCCGCCATCGTGGAAGACGGCTCCTACGGGCAGCTGCCCGCCACGGGCCGCCGTGTGATGGTGGAGTTCTCTTCGCCCAACACCAACAAGCCGCTGCACCTCGGTCACATCCGCAACAACCTGCTGGGCGCCTCGGTTTCCGACCTGCTCAAGGCCGCCGGCGACGAGGTCATCAAGGCCACGCTGGTAAACGACCGCGGCGTGCACATCTGCAAGTCGATGTACGCCTGGCAGCAGCGCTTCCACGGCGCCACGCCCGAGAGCACCGGCAAGAAGGGCGACCACCTGGTGGGCGACTGCTACGTCGAGTTCGCCAAGATGGAGAAGGAGGACCCGTCCGTGATGGACAAGGTCCACGAGATGCTGGTGAAGTGGGAAGAGGGCGATCCGGCCGTGCGCAAGCTCTGGGAGACGATGAACGGCTGGGTGTTCGACGGCTTCGAGCAGACCTACAAGGCCCTCGGCATCACGTTCGACCGCACTTACTATGAGCACGATACCTACCTGCTCGGCAAGGAACTGGTGAACCGCGGCCTCGAGATGGGCGTGTTCGTGAAGGATCCCGACGGCTCCGTTTGGTGCGACCTCACCGCCGACGGGCTGGACCGCAAGCTCCTGCTCCGTTCCGACGGCACTTCCGTGTACATCACGCAGGACCTCGGCACCGCCGAGCGCCGCTTCAGCGAATACAAGCTCGACTCGCACATCTACGTGGTGGGCGACGAGCAGAACTACCATTTCCAGGTGCTCAAGCTCATCCTGAAGAAGCTGGGCTTCGACTGGGCGGACCAGATCTTCCACCTGTCGTACGGCATGGTGGAGCTGCCGGAAGGCAAGATGAAGTCCCGCGAGGGCACCGTGGTGGACGCCGACGACCTCATCGAGAAGATGTACCAGGAGGCGAAGGCCACCTCTGAGGAGAGCGGCAAGCTCGAGGGCATCAGCGACGAGGAGAAGGAGCGGCTTTACCGGATGATCGGCCTGGGCGCGCTCAAGTACTTCATCCTCAAGGTGGATCCCAAGAAGAAGATGCTCTTCAATCCCAAGGAGTCTATCGACTTCAACGGCAACACCGGCCCCTTCATCCAGTACACCCACGCCCGCATCTGCTCCATCCTGCGCAAGGCGGCGGAGCAGGACCTGGCGGCCGCGCTGGACCCGAAGGTGGAGCTGAGCCCGAAGGAGGTCCGCCTCGTGAAGATCCTCGGCGCCTATCCGCAGAAGGTAGGGGAGGCCGCCGCAGCCTTCTCTCCCGCGCTTATCGCGAATTACTGCTACGACCTGGCGAAGGAGTTCAACCAGTACTACCACGATACCCCGATCCTCAAGGAACCGGACCGTGAAGTCCTTCAGATGCGTCTGGAGCTGATCTCCACGCTCGCTTCCGTGCTGCGCCGGGGCATGAAGATCCTGGGCATTGACTTACCGGACAGAATGTAATATCCCCACTTCCGTCAAGGAGGTGCAGCAACTGGGCTGGGACTGGATCGACGTCATCCTTTTCACCGGAGACGCTTTCGTGGACCATCCCAGTTTCGGAACGGCCTGCATCGCGCGGTACCTGGAGAAAGCCGGGTACCGCGTGGCGGTCGTACCCCAGCCGAACTGGCGCGACGACCTGCGGGATTTCCGCAAGCTGGGCGCGCCGCGGCTGTATTTCGCGGTGAACGCCGGGGCGATGGATTCGATGGTCAACCACTACACGGCCGCGAAGCGCCTGCGCCACGACGACGCCTATACCCCCGAGGGCCGGGCTGGCCAGCGGCCGGACCGCGCCGTGACGGTGTACACGAAGATCCTGAAGCAGCTGTGGCCCGACGTGCCGGTGGTGATCGGCGGCGTGGAGGCCTCGCTGCGGCGCCTGACGCATTACGACTACTGGGAGGACCGGCTGATGCCGTCCATCCTCGTGGACAGCGGTGCCGACTGGCTCTGTTACGGGATGGGGGAGCGCCCGATGCTCGAACTCACCCGCGCCATCGAATCCGGCCGCAACCGCCGCCAGATTGAACATATTCCCCAGATCGCTTTTTACCGTACCGGCAGTATCGGCGTAGTGAAGACCGGGAGAGCCCCGGAAAACCGTAGCCGCCCGTGGCTCGTGAACGGGGGGGACCCGCTGCAAAGCAGTGGGGGGGATGAGCGAAGCGAAGTTTTCAGGGGCTCTTCCGGCGGAACGGAGCCGATACTGCTGAATTCATTCGAGCAGTGCCTAAAGGACAAGCGGGCGTTTGCGGAAAACTTCCATCATATTGAGATCCAGGCGAATGTGCTCCACGCGCAGACGCTGGTCGAGCCCGTCGGCGACGGCTACGTGCAGGTGAACCCGCCGTACCCGCCCGCAACGACGGAAGAGATGGACGCCTGCTGGGACCTCCCGTTTACCAAGCTCCCGCACCCCCGCTACAAAGGCAAGCGCATCCCGGCCTATGACATGATCAAGGACTCGATCATCACCCACCGGGGCTGCTTCGGCGGCTGCAACTTCTGCACGATCGCTGCCCACCAGGGCAAGTTCATCCAGTCCCGCAGCGAAGCCTCCATCCTGGACGAGGTGCGCAAACTGGCCGCCATGCCGGAATTCCACGGCAACATCTCCGACCTGGGCGCCCCCACGGCCAACATGTACGGGATGCACGGCAGGAACCTGGACCTCTGCGCGAAATGCCGACGGCAGTCCTGCCTCTTCCCGGGGCCCTGCCCGAACCTGGACCGCTCGCACAAGCGCGTGCTGGAACTCTACCGGCAGGTGGATGCCGTGAAGGGCGTGCGCCACTCCTACATCGGCAGCGGCGTGCGCTACGACCTCTTCCTGGACGAGAAGGGATTCATCGACGAGACCGGCAAGCCGTACCTGCGCGAGCTGATGCTCAAACATACCTCCGGCCGCCTCAAGGTCGCCCCCGAACACACGGAAGACAAGGTGCTGCACTATATGGGCAAACCGTCCTTCCGCCTGTTCGAGCGGCTGCGCACCGAGTTCGACAGGATCAACCGCGAGAACGGCACGCACACCGAACTGGTGCCCTATTTCATCTCCTCGCATCCCGGCTGCACGCTTGACGATATGCGGCGCCTCGCCGCAAACCCCTGTCTGAAAGGGATTTGGATGGAGCAGGTGCAGGACTTTATGCCCACGCCCATGACCACCTCGTCGGTGATGTTCTGGTCCGGACTGGACCCCCGCACGATGAAGCCGGTCTGGACGGAGCGGGATATGTTGAAAAAAAAGCAGCAGAAAGCACTTTTTTTTAAGAAAAAGTAATTATACTTGCACCACATAATTAAACGAACTAACCCTATTCCTATGGCACAGGACAACAGAAAACGTCACATTGTCAGCTACGAAAACATGTCACCTGAACTGGCTGCGGCATTTGCAGCAAAGTACCCGAAAGGCTTCAACGACTATCTGCCCGACCTTACCCGCTATACCAAACCCGATGGTACGCCCTTCTATGCCGTGCTGATCGAGTTGCCGGAGGATATCTATCTCGTCAAGATCAAGGTCCAGATCGACAATCCTGACGATATCGAGCGCTGGCTCGAAGGCGAAGAGGAGGCGGAGACCGAGTCCATGGCCGGTACCTCCGGGGCTTCCGACTCCGAAGGCGAGACCCTTCCTGACGACAACATCTCCCAGTATGGCGGAGATGACGACGCTTCGGACGCCTAGTGAAGTTCCCGTTCAGACATATTCCTGAACGCAGCAAACTCCTGCTGCTCAGCCTGATGGTCGGCGTGCTCTCCGGGTGCGCCGCCGTCTTTTTGGATTGGTCGATCCATCAGATCAAGCGGCTGCTCAACCAGGGATTCCACGCCAGTTACGATTGGCAGTACCTGGTCCTGCCGGGCATCGGCATGCTGATCTCCCTGCTGCTGGTCCGCTACCTGATCCGCGACAATATCGGCCACGGCGTGACCAAGGCCCTGCTGGCCGTGTCCCGCAACGACTCCAAGATCAAGGCGCACAACACCTGGTCTTCGATCCTGACTTCCAGCATCACCATCGGTTTCGGCGGTTCCGTGGGTGCCGAGGCGCCCATTGTCTATACAGGCGCCGCCATCGGTTCTAACCTGGGCCGCGCCGCCGGCCTGTCCTACCGGAACGTTACGCTCCTGTTGGGGTGCGGCGCCGCCGGTGCCGTGGCGGGCATCTTCAAGGCCCCGCTTGCGGGTGTGCTCTTCACGCTGGAGATCCTGCTCTTCAACGTGTCGATGAAGTCGTTGCTGCCGCTGCTCATCTCCACCATCTCCGCGACGGTGGTTTCCTATGTGTTCCGGGGCCAGACGCCGGTCTTCGCCTGCACGCTCACGCCGTTCTCGATGGGGAACATCCCGTTCTACCTCGTCCTGGGCATCTTCGGCGGCCTGGGTTCGCTGTATTTCATGCGTACGACCCTCTTCCTGGAAGACCGCATCGGCAAAATCGGCAACCCGTACCTTCGCTGGGGCATCTGCGCCCTGGCGCTGGGTCTGCTCATCTTCTTGTTCCCGCCGTTGTACGGCGAGGGCTACGATTCCCTGGGAGCGCTGCTGAACGGACAGGAACTGGACCTGGAAGGGCGCTCGCTGCTTTCGTTCCTGCTGGACTGGAAGTGGGGCGTGCCGCTGTTCTTCCTGCTGATCTTCCTGTTGAAGGTGGTGGCGATGACCGCGACCAACGCCGGCGGGGGCGTGGGCGGCACGTTCGGTCCGACGCTGTTCGCCGGGGCCATCCTGGGCTTCTTCTTCGCGCGCTTCTGTAACCTGCTGGGTTTCAGCGTGCCGGAGCAGAATTTCGCCCTCGTGGGCATGGCTGCGCTGATGGCCGGCGTGATGCAGGCGCCGATGACGGCGATCTTCCTCATCGCCGAGATTTCCGGCGGCTATGAACTGCTGATCCCGCTCATCCTGACTTCCACCGTGGCGTTCGGAACGCTGCGCATCTTCGAGAAGTATTCCATTTATACCAAGCGCATTGCGCAGAGCGGCGACCTCCTCACGCACGACAGCGACCAGGCGGTGCTGACGCTTATGCACCTGGATTCGCTGATCCGCGACAAGTACCCGCGCGTGCAGATCGACGCCACGCTGCGCGAGGTGGCTTCCGTGGTTGCCGGGACCGACGCCGCCGTGCTGGCGGTGCTCGACCGGCAGGGGCGTTTCCAGGGCATGGTCGACCTGGCCACCGCCCGCAAGCCCCTGCTGGACCCGTCGAAGTACGACAGCTGGCATGTCTATAACATCATGGAGTCCGCACCGGATTATATCTATGCCGGAGAGAAGATGGAGTCCGTGATGGCGAAGTTCGACCGCACCGGCGCCTGGCGCCTTCCGGTCGTGGACGCCGACCGCAAGTACCTGGGTTTCATCTCCAAGTCCCGCCTCCTGATGGCTTACCGCGCCGAGCTGAAGGAAATTGCTTCTGAAGACTGATTCCTGCCGACAGCGGATAGCGGAGCGGAAAATGTTTTTTCGGCAAACCTGCCCGAAAAATAATTTCCGTCCGCCCCGTCTGGAAGACTCCGTCTGCCGGCGTTTTTGTGTATATTTGCAATATGCGTGTAGTAATTCAAAGGGTGAGCGGGGCGTCCGTGTCGATCGGCGGGCGGGTGCGGGCTTCCATCGGGCCGGGCCTGCTGGTCCTGCTGGGCATCGGCCCGGAAGACGGGCCGGAGGATATCGACTGGCTGGTGCGGAAAGTCGCCGGCCTGCGGATCTTCGACGACGAGGCCGGGGTAATGAACCGGAGCGTCGTGGAGATGGGGGGCGAGGCGCTGGTCGTGAGCCAGTTTACCCTGATGGCTTCCACCAAAAAAGGCAACCGGCCGTCCTATATCGGAGCGGCCGGTCACGAACTGGCAATTCCCTTGTATAAGTCTTTCTGTCAGGCGCTTGCCGCCGCCATCGGGCGTCCGGTAGGGACCGGTGAATTCGGCGCCGACATGCAGGTGGCCCTCGTCAACGACGGTCCCGTCACCATCTGCATTGACTCCAAGAACCGGGTCTGATCACTCTTGCATAAACAGTTCTGCGGTCATCCGTTCGACGCCGGAGTCGGCGATCTCGCGGCCGCGGGAACCGGGGGCGAAGGCTGTCTGGGCCTTTTTGTACCAGGAGAGGGCGTTCTTGTAGTCCTTCTTGTATTCGTAGCACTGTGCGATCATGTAATAGGCGGAATAGTGCTTCGGGCTGTATTCCAGCATCTGCCGGTATTCCTGGATGCAAAGGTCGTATTTCCCGTATTTGTAGGCCGTCAGCGCATAGTTCTGGTGGGCGGCGGAGGTGGTCGCGATCAGTTTGGCGTCCGGTTTCAGCCTTTTGAGGGCTTTGTCGTACCACGCTTCCCAGCCCGGCTTGAACAGGTCTCCCAGCAACTTGGCGATCGTAATGGCCAGGCCGACGTCCGAGGAGTCCCGCTGCCAGGCCAGTTCGAATTCCTGTTCTGCCGCCCAGGTCCTGCCGAATTGCTGGGCGCATTGGCCAAGATAATAATGGACGGCATAGCCGTCGTCGCCGAGCTTGTGCATCCGGTTGAAATCGGCCTCGGCGGCCTCATACTGTCCTTTGGCGAAATGTGCCACGCCGCTGACCGGCAGGATGGTCAGGTTGTCCGGCTCTTCGGCGAGGAAAGCTGCCGTGAGGGAGAGGACTTCGTCATATTGCTCCCGGCCCAGCAGGATGCCGGATAATTTGTTGAGTACGGATTCGTTGTGCGGACGCCGTGCCAGCGCCCGGCGGTAATACCACTCGGCGGAATCCCGCCGCTCCAGCTGGTTGAAAGCATCTCCGACCAGCGAGAGTACCTGCGTGATGGAATCGCGCTGCAGGACTTCGCGTCCGAATCCGATGGCCGGTTCATACTGCCTGCCGCGGTAGAGCAGGTTCATCAGTCGGAGTTTGTAGAGGAGTTTCTCCGGCTGCATTTCCGCCAGCAGGGCATATTGGGCCAGGGCTTCGGCGGCGTTGCCGCTCTGGTAGTGGCAGTCCGCCAACTCCTCCAGCAGGACCGGCTGCGGCCCCTGTTCCGCCATCATCTGCGTCAGGGCGGCGACCGCCTCGTCGTATTTCCAGAGCTGCTTGAGCTCCCGTACGGCACCGATCTCCTGCGCGGAAAGGGCGCAGGAGATCAGGAGTGCCGGGACGAGGAGCCGCACGTTCATCTTATTTTTTCGTCTTGATCAGGATGACGCCGTTCTTGGCCTCCTCGCCATACTTCCGGACAGCAGCTTCGTCTTTGAGGACCTCCATGGACTCGATGGTGGAAGGGTCGATGCTGCTGATTTCTCCGATGAACTTCTCGCCGTCCAGGTAGATGAGCGGGGGCTTGCCGTCCTGATAACCGGGCTCCCATTTCGGGGAGGCGGAGAGCACGCGTACCGCTTCGGCATCTAACGCCGGATGGACGCCGCGCAGGACTTTGGCATTGCGGACGGATCCGTCTTCGCAGATTTCGAAGCCGACCATCACGCGGCCCTGGAGGCCGGCTTCCTTAGCTTCGGCGGGGTAGGTAAGATGCTCGGCGACCCAGAGGGAGAACGCACCGGCGTCTTTACCCTGGAAGGTAGGGTGTTTTTCCAGCATACTGAAGGGGACGGCGGCCGTGTCCGTGCTGTCGGGTGCGGCAATCTCGGACGTGCCGGGGGAAGCGGGGCGGATTTCCGCCCGTGCGGGGTTGCACAGGAACATCGTCCCTGCGAGGAAGGGGAGGAGCGCGGCATAGGCGAGGCGCATCCAGCCGGAAGTGGGTTTGTGCTGCATCATGGCGATTCTTTGTTTGAGTTTGGCGTGGTTGAAGCCGTTGGCCAGGGAGAAACGCTGCTCTCCCACGGCTTTCCGTACCAGAAGTAATTGATATGAGGTAACATCGATGCCTTTCCGGAGGAGGCCTTCATCGGCCTCGTATTCGTGCAGGAGCCTGAGCTCCGCGCGGGCGATCCACACCAGCGGATTGAACCAGTGCAGGGCGCAGGCGGCGCTCATCAGCAGGACGTCCAGCGAGTGGCGGCAGCGGATGTGCTGCAGTTCGTGGGCGAGGATCGTGGGGTATTTCTCATAATCGCCGCGGCTCATCACCACGCGGCGGCCCCAGCTGAAGGAGGGAACGTCCCGTTCCAGGAGGGTCAGGCGGCAGCCTTCGCACGGCTGCTGCGTTCCGCTGCGGATGATGCGGCTTGTCCGGACGACGGACACCAGACAGAGCGCCAGGATGGCCGCCACGCCCGCCGCATAGAGCATGCTGAGCCAGGGGAAGGGGGCTGCGGAGCCGCCGGCGGGCTCGCCGGCCATCACCAGGGTTTCTGCGGAGACGGGGAGGGACTCCGGCAGTATGACGGTGCGCAGGCGCAGGAGCGGAAGCAGGTGGCAGATGACCGTGCCGGCCAGCAGGGCGATGCGGTTGAAACGGAACAGGGATGTCCGCCGCATCACCAGCAGGAAGAAGGCGTAGAAGAGGGCCAGGTACAGGCTCGCCCGCGCGATGTAAAGAAGGAACGGTGTCATTTGCGCTTGCTTTCGATGGTGGCGATCAGTTGCTTGAGTTCCTCGAGGTCCATCTTGTCGTCTTCGACGAACTGGGATACGAGCAGGGAATAGGAGTTTCCGTAGTAGCGTTCGACGAGGTCGCCGACGGTGCTCCCGCGATACTCCTTCTCGCTGATGGCAGGGGAGTAGCAGAAGCTGTTGGCCATCGGCTTGCGCGTCAGAAAGCCTTTGTCTTCCAGGAACTTGACCTGGGTGGCTACGGTATTGTACGAGGGTTTCGGGTCCGGGATTCGGGCCACGATGTCGCGGATGAACAGATCGCCGCTTCGCCAGACGATCTGCATGATTTCTTCTTCTTTTGCGGTAAGTTTCTGTTTCATTTTCCGAAGGTTTCCACAGCAAATATACAAACAAAAATCAAAACTCCTAATATTTTTCGGAGTTTTCTTAACTTTTTTAGGACTGTGCCCTTTCCAGGAAAAAACGTATCTTTGCAATCCATTAAAGATTTGAGATGAAGGTACTCTTTGTATGTAACAACGCATACAATCCCGGAAACGGCCTGAGCGTTTCCATCCACAATACCCTGCGGACGCTTCGGGAACACGGCGTGGACGCCCGCCTGATGGCGGTCCGCAACCCCGCCCCCGACGGTCCCCAGCCTGATTTCCCGCTGGGGCATTTCAAGTTCCCGGTCTTCGAGCCCATCATCTATGCAAACGGCTTCGCTTACGCCAAGATCGAGCGGAACAAGATCTCCGAAGCCCTCCGGTGGGCTGACATCGTCCACGTCCAGGAGGCGATGCCGCTGGAAAACGTTGTCGTCCGGATGGCCCGGAAGATGGGGAAGCCCCTCACGGGCACCTTCCACCTGTATCCCCAGAACGTCCTCGCCAACCTCGGTTTCCCCAAGAAGAACTTGTATTCAATCCCTGTTCCGATATCCAGTGTCCCACGGACGTCGTCCGGGATTATCTGATGAAAAAGCGCTTCAAGGCGCGCCTGCACGTGATCCACAACGGAATCGAACTTCCGGCGGAGCCCGTGAAGGCCACGGCCGTCGATCCGTCCGGGACGGTGGATCTGCTATGCGTCGGCCGCCTCGCTTCCGAAAAATCACAGGACACGCTCCTGCAGGCGATGCGTTATAGCCGCTACGCCAGCCGCATCCACCTGATCTTCGCCGGCAACGGCCCCAAGGAACGGCATTACAGGAAGATGGCCGACAGACTGTTCGCCGAAGGCATTCTGAAAACCCCCGCGACGTTCAGTTTCTACACGCACGAGGAGCTGCAGGACCTTGCCCGAAAATCCTACCTCTATATCCATTGCGCCTGGGTGGAAGTAGAGGGCCTGTCCTGCCTGGAAGCCACCCGAGAGGGGCTCGTGCCCGTCATTGCCCAGGGCGATATGATCGGTACGGCCGGTTTCGCCCTCTGTCCGGAGCGCCCGGAATTACGATATAAACCAAAGCGCGGAGGCGCTGATCGCCATGTTCCGCGGCGCGCTTGAAACGGGCGGCCGATGAGACGCTTCCTGTTCTTCCTCCTGCTTGCGGCCGGGCTTTGTTCCTGTGCCACGGGGCGTTACGGACGTGGCCCGGAGAGCCGTGACATCGAACGCCTGCCGGGTTTCGAGGGTATCATCGAAGCGGTCAATTACCCCAGCAGCGAGCCGCAGCTGACCGAGCGGCGCATGGTCGTGTATCTGCCTGCGGATTACTATCGGGATACGCTCCGGCGCTATCCCGTGTTCTATCTTTTCCACGGGGCCCGGGGCAACGAGAAGACCTGGATCGACAGCGCCGACGTTTTCCACCGACTGGATTCCCTGAGGCACGGCGGCCTGGCGGAGGATTTCATCCTCGTGATGCCGAACATGAACCGCTACTACAGCGACCGGGAGTACAACAACGGGCACTGCCTGCCGGCCCTGCGCGCCTTCTGGCTGCAGGACGGGGAACCGGAGCGGTACTTCCTGCACGACGTGGTCTCCTTCACGGACCGGCGCTACCGGACCGTTGCGTCGAAGTCCGGCCGTGCGGTCGCCGGGATGTCCAACGGAGCGCTGCAGGCCCTCTATCTGTCTGCGGACCATCCGGATACCTTCGATTATGTGGGGCTGTTCTCGCCCTATACCTATGCGACTTTCGCCGCCAAGTATCACCGGGACGTTTACGGCGGGCTCGCCTGGAAACTGGAAGATCAGTTCTCCGACCCGCCGGCCTATTACGGCGTCTATATCGGCAAGACGGACTTTTTCTATCCGCATATCCTCTTGTACGACAAGAAGTTGACCCGAAAGGGTTACCCGCACCGGCTCGTGCTGGCCGAGGGCGGCCACGAGTGGTACAACTGGATCGATTTCTACACGGACTTCTGCCAGCGGATTTTCCGCTAGGCTACTTCAGCAGACGGAGCGAGATGCGGCCGCGGTCGAGGTCGACGGCGGTCACGGACACGCGCACCTGCTGGTGCAGTTTCACGACCTTCGTGGGGTCGGTGCCCCGGGGGCCCATCTGCGACACGTGCACCAGGCCGTCGTCGTGGATGCCGATGTCCACGAAAGCGCCGAAGTTGGTGATGTTCGTCACGATCCCCGGCAGCTCCATCCCGACCTTCAGGTCGTCGATGCCGTGGATATCCTCCGCGAAGGAGAATTCGGACGCCTGCTCGCGCGGGTCCAGCCCGGGCTTGGCCAGTTCCTTCAGGATATCGTTGACGGTGGGCAGGCCGGCGGTCTCCGTGACGAAGTCCTTCGCCTGGATCTTCGCGCACAGTTCGGCATTCCCGACCAGCTCTTTCGTGCTGACGCCCAGCGATTTCGCCATCCGGTCCACGATGCCGTAGGACTCGGGATGCACGGCGGAGTCGTCCAGCGGATTGACGGCCCCGCGGATGCGTAGGAAGCCCGCGCACTGCTCGAAGGCCTTCGGCCCCAGGCGGGGGACTCTCTTCAATTCCGCCCGGCTGCGGAAGCCGCCGTTTTCGGTGCGGTACGCCACGATGTTCTCCGCCAGGGCCGGTCCGATGCCGGCGACGTAGGCGAGCAGATAGGGCGAGGCGGTGTTCAGCCCCACGCCCACGGCGTTCACGCAACTCTCCACGGTATTGTCCAGTTGTTCCTTCAGCAGCCCCTGGTCCACGTCGTGCTGGTACTGCCCGATGCCCAGGTTCTTGGGGTCGATCTTCACGAGCTCGGCGAGCGGATCCATCAGGCGCCGGCCGATGGACACGGCGCCGCGCACGGTCACGTCCTGGTCCGGGAACTCCCGGCGGGCAATCTCGGAGGCGCTGTAGATGGAGGCGCCGTCCTCGCTCACCGTCCAGACCTTGCATCCCTCCGGCAAGCGGATCCGGCGCATGAATTCCTCCGTCTCGCGCGAGGCGGTGCCGTCGCCGATGGCCACGGCCTGGATGCCGTAGCGTTCCAGCATCTGCTGCACGGCCATGATGGACTTGACCTTCTCGTTCTGCGGCGGATGCGGATAGATGATGGTGTGGTACAGGAGGTTGCCCTGTTCGTCCAGGCAGGCGATCTTGCAGCCGTTGCGGTAACCCGGGTCGATGGCCATCGTCCGCTTCTGCCCCACGGGGGCGCCCAGCAGCAGCTGGCGGAGGTTCTCGCCGAACACGCGGATGCTCTCGCGGTCCGCCTTCTCCTTCGCTTCGCGCAGCACTTCGCCGCTGATAGACGGCTCCAGCAGGCGCTTGAAAGCGTCGGCGACGGCCTCCTTCATCTGTTCCGCCAGCGGAGCGGCGGGATAGCCGTGCTCCTGGCAGAAATCGTAGTAGATCTTGGCACCGCACTTCTCGGGGTCGGCGTCGATGCCCACGCTCAGGAAACCCTCGTTCTGCGCCCGCAGGATGGCGAGCAGGTTGTGCGAGGGAATGCGGTCCAGCGGCATCTTGAAGTCGAAGTAACTGCGGTATTTGGCGGCGTCCGGGTTGTCCCGGCCGGCCTTGGTGACGGAGGCCGAGATGCGCCGGCGCCGGAAGATGCCGCGCAGGTTCTCGCGGATGGGCGCCGTTTCGCTGAGCCGCTCCGCGACGATGTCACGCGCTCCCGCGAGCGCTGCCGCGGCGTCGGGCACCTTGTCGCCCACGTATTTGCGCGCGTCGGTTTCGGGATCGCGCGTCCTGACGTTCCACATCAGGTCCGCCAGCGGTTCCAGACCCAGTTCGCGGGCTACGGTGGCGCGGGTGCGCCGCTTGGGCCGCCAGGGGAGGTACAGATCCTCCAGTTCGGTGGCGGACACGCAGCCCTCGATCTTCGCGCGGAGTTCGTCCGTCAGGGCGCCGGCTTCGCCGATGACCTTCAGGATGGTCTCCTTGCGCTTTTCCATTTCGGCGAACACGTCCACCCAGTGGCGCACTTCGGCCACGGTGGCGTCGTCCATGCCGCCCGTCTTCTCCTTGCGGTAGCGGCTGATGAAGGGGATGGTGTCGCCGTCCGCGAAGAGGTCGGCGCAGTTCTCCACCTGCCAGTCCTTCAGGTCCAGCAGGCCGGCGATGTGCCGGATATAGATGTCTTTCATTTTGCGGGGTGAAGTTTGCGGAAGCGCAGGCCCAGTACGCCCCAGAACGCCTCGCCGAAGATGCTGCCGGACATTTTGGACGTGCCCTCCTTGCGGTTGACGAAGATCACGGGGACCTCGGCGATCTTGAAGCCGAGTTTCAGTGCGGTGTACTTGAGCTCGATCTGGAAGCCGTAGCCTTTCATCCTGACATCGTCCAGGTCGATGGTTTCCAGGACTTTACGGGAATAGCACACGAATCCCGCCGTGCTGTCGTAGATCTTTGCGCCCAGCACGGTGCGCACATAAATCGAGGCGCTGTAGGACATCATGATGCGCGTCAGCGGCCAGTTGACGACGTTGATGCCGTCGCAGTAGCGTGAACCCACGGACAGGTCCGCGCCGCCCTGGGTGCAGGCGGCGAGCAGGCGCGGGAGGTCGGCGGGGTTGTGCGAGAAGTCGGCGTCCATCTCGAAGATGTAGTCGTAGTCCCGCTCCAGGGCCCACCTGAAACCCGTCACATACGCCGTCCCGAGCCCCAGCTTGCCGCTGCGCTCCACCAGGAAAAGCCGGTCCGGATAGACCTGCTGCAGGCTCTTCACGACGCCGGCCGTCCCGTCCGGGGAGCCGTCGTCGATCACGAGGATGTGATAATCGCCCTCGATGTCGAACACCGCCTGGATGATCTTCGAGATGTTCTCGATCTCGTTGTACGTCGGAATGATGACGAGTTTCCGTTCCATAATCGTCAAATATAACTAAAATCCCTTATATTAGCATCGATAAACAATTCGGAGTTATGAAAAAAAGCGGACTGTTGCCTTTTTTTGCCCTGGTTTTGGCATTTTCATTTTCATCTTGTTGCATCTTGAGCAAGAATCCCGTCCTGAAAGGCACCCGCTGGACGGCTGTCCAGGAGATGTTCGTCGCCGATGCCGGCACGATGACCATCCATCACACGCTGGACTTCCTCTCCGACAAGGAAGTGCTGGTCCTCTGGGAGAGTTATCTGCCCGCGCATCCCGCCATGCGGATGAGTCCCGACGGGACGGTGGACACGATTCCCGCATCTTCCTCCGAGTCGGAAAATACCTGCACGTATACGTTCAAGGACGGAATACTTACCGTCACGACCCAGAAGGGCCTGTCGGAGTCGTACATCTATCAGAAGGACGGCACCTTCACCCGGCAGGAATCCTGGGGAGAGACGATCGTTTTCTCCCGCGTCAAGAAATAGTTCATCGCTTCAGGAAAGCGAGATACCGCCCGATTTCGGCTTCGAGGCTTGCATGCCCGGGGCCGGAATCTTCGTTGAATGGGGAGACGGCGACCCGCTCAGCTGCGGCGGACCAGTTGCCGGCCACCTTGCCGTCCAGGAGACAGACGGGCCAGAACGTCCCGCTCTGGTCGTGCGCACGGTGCCGGTGCTCCGGCGGAAGCACGACATCGCGGCTCTTGTAACTGATGAGGTATTCGTCGAAGGGCGGCAGCAGGATGCAGCGGTCTTTCCGGAATCCCCGCGTGCGGGCGTCGTCCGTGAGGAAGAATTCCCGTCCGCGCCAACTCTCTGAATGGAGCCAGTCGCCCAGCAGGGCGATGCCCCGCCGGCAGTCGTTGAGGCCCAGGCCGCTCCACCACGCAAAGTCCTCCAGCGTCGCCGGCTGGCTGTGGCGGAAGTATTTGCGGGTGAATCGCGTCAGGGCATCGTCGCGCTCGAACGGCTCCCGGGCGGGCATCTTGTCGTCTGCGAGGGCGTAGGTGGCCTTCCGGGGCAGCAGGTCGCCGCTGCAGAGAACGCCGGACAGCTCCGCCATGCGGATATGGTACGACAGCCGATGGTCGTCCATCCGGATGTCGCGCTCCGCCAGGCCGCGGACGATCTCTTCTTTCGTGGCGCTTCCCAGGTCCGCGACGATCCGGCAAAGGATGTCCCGGACGCGGAAGAGTTCTTCGTTCGGAATGCTGATTCCGTTGGTGGCCATCCAGCCCCGGGTGACGGCGATGGCCTTCCGGCTGCAGAGTTCGATCCAAGGCCGGTAGTCTTCGGCCGACACCAGCTGCCAGGTGCCCCGCATCAGGTGGAAGCGCACGATGGCGCCGCTGTCATAGGCCCGCTTGAAGGCCTTCGCGGAGGGACGGCGGGTCCGCATCGCCACCGCCCATCGCATCCCCTTGTAATCTTGCGCCTGCACCGCTCCCATCCAGTTCACAGCCTCTTCGGGCGTCGTGAACTGCGGGCAGATGAGCTGCTGGCTCAACAGGCGTTGGGAAACGGGATTCATCAAGACACAAAGTTACTTTTTTTCCGGCGCATCCCGAAAAAATAGTATATTTGCTTTTGTGGAAAAGGTACAGTTCACAGGTACGAACTACGACGAGGTAAAGCGGCTGTGCGGCGAAAAACTCCTGGCTCCGTATTTCTGTATGGGCTTCTCGATGCTCTCGCTGGATACGGGAGAGGGCTTTGTGTCGGTGTATGAGGGCGATTTCATCGTCCGGGAGGACGACGGCACCCTGCACATCGAGCGGGAGGATTCCGGGCGGAAAACAAATGTCCGCGAGCACGGAACCTGTTTTTTCGAGTTGTATGCCCAGATCGTGCTCTCGACCTTTCTGGGACGCGAGTACGACGATCTGGTGAACCGGGACCGGCCGGACCTGCAGTCGCCGGACGGCCGGAGCGTGGGCATTGAAGTCACGCGGGCGATGGAAGAGAGCAAATCAGCCGGGCTGGCAATGTTGATGGATGTTGCCGGAATGACCCGCGGAGAGGACGCTGATGACCTTGCGCAGGTCCTTGAGAACGGTTACTCTTTCGGTTTGTGGGAAGGCAGGTATGTGGGCGCCAATGAGTTGCCGTACTGGAGTATGGCCCTGCCGATGCGCCGCATCCTGGAGAGCAAGGTAGGCAAGGTCAGCGACGGCTTTTACGGCCGTTTCGACCGGATGGGACTGTTCGTATTCAGCAAGGACGACCTGGGCGCCGCTGACGCCCTGAAGGCGATGAACTATACCCTCAGCCTGCAAAAATATCTCGACAATCGCTATGACCGCCTGTATCTGGCCGACGTGAACGACCTCTTTGCCTGCAACCTGGATGACGGCATCTCGGCCGGTTCGCGGATGGTCCGCTACAAGATCTCCCAGGAGCAGCGGAAAATATTCTACCTGGAGGCTATAAGAAGACAGTTTTAAAGCCCTGCCAGAGGGCGTCGACCAGGTCCCGGCTGCTGTAGGCTTCGGCCGTTCGGGCCTGCGTCAGCGCGTCGCCGGCGTATCCGTGGATCCAGACCCCCAGGGCCGCGGCGTCCAGCGGACGGAGGCCCGGGCGAGCAGTCCGCCGATGAGCCCGGTGAGCACGTCGCCGCTGCCGCCTTTCGCCATGCCGGGATTGCCGGTGGTGTTTTCCAGGCAAGTGCCGTCGGGGGAGTAAATGCGGCTGTGCCAGCCTTTTACGACGACAGCGCATCCCGTCCGGCGGCAGAGCTCCAGCACGGCATCCTCCTTTTCCTGCTCCGTGTTCCAGCTGACCAGCCGGCGGAGTTCGCCCGGATGCGGTGTCATTACGGAACCGGCGGGAATGGCGTCGAGCAGTTCTGTCCGGAGCGCGAGGATGTTGAGCGCGTCCGCATCCAGGACCATCGGGATATCCAGTTCCCGGGCGGTCCGGATCAGTCCGCCGAGCATTTCCTGCGTTCCGGGGGCCGTTCCCAGGCCGGGCCCGGCAGCGATGGCGCTGAAGCGTTCCGGCCGCTCGGGGAGGGTGTCGACGAACTCGCCCGGGCTTTCGGAAAGCATGGCGGAAGGGAAGTTCCCCACGGCCGCCGTCCACGGAATGGAGCGTAACGAGGCCGCAGCCGGACTGGAGCGCGGCGCCCGTTGCGAGGAGTGCCGCACCGGGCATCCGTCGGCATCCCGCTACGATCAGCAGGTGTCCGTAATCGCCCTTGTGCGAGTCGTCTGCGCGCGTGGGGAGCAGCGGGCGGAGGTATTCCGGCGTGATGAATTTGAACACGGTTACAAAGTTACGAAAAGTTGTTTTCAATTAAGGCTCAAGCTTGTTATATTTGCAGTGGAATAATACAATACTGCCATGGTGCGTCTGTTGAGAAGCAAGACAGTGAAAGGAAATGACACCTTCACTTTTTTTCGCCCTATAACGAGGAACCTTAGGGACAGTTTATTTGTTTTTAAGGATAATGTGTACTATTCCTGGCTTGTCAGAAAGAACAAGCCGAAAAGAAATGAGAAGAGAAAGCATCATATCTCTCTCTGTATCATGTTCAAGGACGAGGCGGTCTATCTGAGGGAATGGCTTGAATACCACCTGATGGTCGGCGTGGACCATTTTTACCTGTATGACAATAATTCTTCCGATGATTATGAAAAGGTCATCGGGAAGTATCTGGACGAAGGCGTGGTCACGCTGATCCATTGGACGAAAGAGCATGCCCAGGTGGAGGGGTATGAAGACTGCATCAGACGCTTCCAAAGCGAGAGCGACTGGATTGGTTTCATCGATGTGGACGAGTTCCTGGTCCCGGTGGAGGAAGAGTCCCTGGTTTCTTTCCTGAACCGTTTTTCCAACAGAGCCTCCGTTTTAGTTTATTGGAGATTATTCGGTTCGGGGGGTATGCTCGACAGGGATACGAAGCGCCTGGTTACGGAAGACTTCGTGGTCGCGTCGGAGAAACTGTATTCAAAAGGGAAATGCTTTTTCAATTCCAACTTCGATTATCTTTTTGGTTCCGAAAGGAACAAGTCCATGTTCCACTATCTTTGGACGGTTTCCGAGGGCAAGGCGATTCCGCCCGTGGATGTTTTCGACCATGTGACTTATATCGATTGGTTTCCTAAGCGGAAAAAAGAGAAGATTCCTGTACAGTTGAATCATTATGTCCTCAAATCGCTGGAGGAGCACCGGGAGAAGGATAAAAAGGGAGATGTATATTATGACCATCCTACCCATGACGACGGAATGTTTTTCTTAAGGGATAAACGGTGCACCGTGCCGGATTATCAGATCTTCAAGTATATTGCGGAACTGAAAGTCAGGTTAAAGAACCGGGATTAGAAGGGGATTTGCGCAGTCGCTTCGCTCCTTTGCATTTCCCAGGCTCTCCGGGAGCAAACCGACGGCAGGCGGACCCGAAGGGTCCTTTTCGTGTATGGGCGGACCGGCCGGAAAACTCGCTTTCCGGCCGGTCCGCCCATACACAAAAAACGCCGCACATCCGTGCGGCGCCTGCCTATGGTCTGCATTGCGCGGAGAGACTGGGATTCGAACCCAGGAACCGTTTTTGACGGTCACACGCTTTCCAGACGTGCCTCTTCAGCCACTCGAGCATCTCTCCAAAAGGGACTGCAAATATAGGATATTTTTTTCAATATCATCAATTTTTCAAGATTATTTCGCAGAAAAAGGAATGACATCCAGTCTCCAGGTTATTCCGATGTCGAAATTGTCCACGCCGATGGAGCTGCTCTTGAAATAGACGGCGTGCAGGCGGAGACGGTCCCGGTTGGGCAGCGGGAAGAACTCCACGCCGCAGCCGGCATAGACGTTCTTCGTCCCGGGCGCCACGGCCACGTCGAGCGGCCGACCGAAGGCATCCACGTTGCCGATGTCGTTGCTCTCGTAGCCGCCCTTGGCGCAGAGGTTCCATTTGCCGACGGTCCAGATGATCTTGGAGATGACGGTATAGTCCGAGAAGAAACGCTTCTGGCCGCGTCCGGCGCGGTTCATCCACTCCACGTCCACCGCCAGGTTGCCGAAGATGAAGCGGTTGCCCGCGGCGAGGTAATTGATGGTGCGGTGGAACTCGTCCTCCACGAAGTTGACGCTCCAGAGCGTATTCCACCAGGGGGCGAAACTGCCGATCCACTCGAGGTTGTAGGCGTAGAGGTTCTGGAAGCCCAGCGAGAGGGGTGAGTTGCAGAACTGGAAGGCGAGCGTCTGCCCCGGCAGGAATTCGTACTCGGCGTTGACGCCGAAGGAGAAGCCCTGATAGAGGTTGTTGCAGAAGTTGCTGTAGTAATAGACGTCGATCGGCACCGCGTCGAATTCGTACCCGCCGATGAAGAGGGCGTTCTTGCCGACGGTGAAAGCCAGTTTGGGTGTGGCTTGCCAGCGGAGATACAGGAAGTCCGTGGCGTTGAACATGTTGCGCTCGTCGAAAACTTTTTTGTTAAGCCGCTGGCGGATGCGGAAATTCAGCTTTTCCCCCAGTTGCCCCCGGATGTTGAGGTTGAAATGGTCGCCGGTGAACTGGCTGTGATACTGGCCGTCCGCCACTTCCTGGTGGAAGGAGGCGCGGGTGTCGAAGTAAAGCTGGCTGATCTGCACCTGGGCCCGGGCCGCAAGCGGCAGAAGCAGGGCCGCACCCGAGACAAGGCAGGAGAGAATCGTTTTATTCATCAGAGTTCGGTTTGGATGGTAAAAATAGCAAATAATGGCTGGATTTCCTTATATTTGGACAGATATTTCAAGACAATGAGGCATCCGCATTTCCCCCTGTTCCTGCTCTTTTCCCTGTGCGCCTGCTCCGCTCCGGCCGGTCAGGATCTTGTACTGCATTACGACCGTCCGGCGGAGTCGCTGGAAGAGGCGCTGCCCATCGGCAACGGCCGCCTGGGCGCGCTGCTGTACGGAGGTGTGGACGATGAGCGTATCTCGCTGAACGACATCACCTTGTGGACGGGTGAGCCGGACCGGGGCGCGGCGCATCCCGATCTGCTGGACGGGGTCGGCGCCCACGCTGCGGAGACCATTCCCCTGATCCGCGAGGCACTGGACCGTGAGGACTACCGCACGGCGGAGCGCCTGCAGCGACAGGTGCAGGGGCATTTCAGCGAGGCCTACCAGCCGTTGGGAACCCTCTGGATCCGGCATACCGGAGAAGGGGAGATCACCGGCTATCGCCGGGAGCTGGACCTGGCCGCCGCCCTTGCGCGGACCAGCTACAAACGGGACGGAAAGGCATACGAGGCGGAGTACTTCGCCTCTGCCCCCGATTCTGTAATCGTGGTACATCTCGCTGCGGAAAGTGGCCTGCACGCTCGTCTGCGGCTGGATTCGCCCCTTCCGCATGCGGTCGAGGTCCGCGGAGAGTCCCTGGTTTCGGACGGGTATGCCGCCTGGCATGCCTATCCTGGCTATTATCAGTACGAGGGCGAGCAATTGCGCTACGATCCGCAGCGGGGCATCCATTTCCGCACGGTGCTGTCTGTCCGACATGCCGGCGGCGAGGTGCGTGCTGAAGGGGAGGAAATCGTGCTGGACGGCTGCCGGGAGGCGACCTTGCTGCTGGTCAACGCTACCAGTTTCAACGGCTTCGACAAGGATCCCGTGCGGGAAGGGAAAGCGTACCGGGAACTGGCGGATGCGCAGGCCGGCCGGGTGCTGGCGCTTTCCGACGAGGCGCTCCGTGAGCGCCACGAGCAGGATTACCGGGCGCTTTTCGACCGGGTGAGCCTGGACCTGGGCCGGACGGACCCGGAACTGGCCGCCCTGCCGACGGACGCCCAGTTGAAAAAGTATGCCGAGGGCGGCGCGAACCCCGGGCTGGAGGCCTTGTATTTCCAGTACGGGCGCTACCTGCTCATCTCGTCTTCCCGTACGGCAAGTGTCCCGGCGAACCTGCAGGGGCTCTGGAACGAGAGCGTGGATCCGCCGTGGAGCTGCAACTATACGATCAACATCAACCTGGAGGAGAACTACTGGCCGGCGGAAGTGACGGGTCTGGGCGACCTCGCCGGGCCGCTGCTGGATTTCACGCATGCGCTCTCCCGAAACGGGCGGGACGCCGCTTCGTACTTCTACGGTGTGCAGCGGGGCTGGAACGCCGGGCACAACAGCGACATCTGGGCGATGGCCTGTCCGGTGGGCCTGGGAACGGGCAGCCCGAGCTGGGCGAACTGGACGATGGGCGGCGCCTGGCTGTCCACGCACCTCTGGGAGCATTGGCTGTTCAGCCGCGACCGTGCCCGGCTTGAGCGGGACTATCCGGTCCTGAAGGGCGCGGCGGAGTTCTGCCTGGACTGGCTGGTGGAGAAGGACGGGGAACTGCTGACTTCGCCCGGCACCTCACCGGAGAACCTCTTCATCACGGATCAAGGCGCCCGGGGCGCGACGCTTTACGGCGCGACGGCCGACCTGGCCATCGTCCGGGAGTGCCTCACGGATGCCGTTGCGGCGGCGCGCGAATTGGGCGTGGATGATGCGTTCGCAGCCGAGGCCGAAGCGGCGCTGGCGCGGCTGCATCCTTATCAGGTCGGAGCAGCCGGCAACCTGCAGGAGTGGTACCACGACTGGGCGGACATGGAGCCGCAGCACCGCCACCAGTCGCATCTGATCGGCGTGTATCCGGGACACCAGATTGCGGACGGACCGCTTGCGGACGCTGCCCGGAAGACGCTTGAAATCAAAGGTTTCGAGACGACGGGCTGGAGCTGCGGCTGGCGGATCAACCTGTATGCCCGCCTGGGTGACGGGGAGAACGCCTACCGGATGTACCGCCGCATCCTGCGTTATGTGAGTCCTTCGTCCGACAGCGACGAGCCGGATTATCAGGGCGGGGGAGGCACGTACCCGAACCTGCTGGACGCGCATCCGCCGTTCCAGATCGACGGCAATTTCGGGGCCTGCGCCGGCGTGGCGGAAATGCTGCTCCGCTCCGATGCGGACGGCAGCGTGACGCCGCTTCCGGCACTGCCCGACGCCTGGCCTTCCGGCCGGGTCACCGGCCTGCGCACCCGCGGCGGAAAGACGGTCGATATCGTCTGGCGCAACGGCAAGGTCCGCCGTTTCCGGGTGTACTGATTGTCTGGCAGGTCCGCCTGCCAGACAAGAATCTTGAATATCCCGAACTGGACCCTCAACGTCAAATAAGGCCAAAAATGCAGTTAAGGGTCCAACTTAGTGGACCCTTAACTGCGTGGGAGATGGCGGATTCGAACCGTCGACCCCTTGCTTGTAAGGCAAGTGCTCTAAACCAACTGAGCTAATCTCCCGTATTTGCTGTTCTGCAAGGGGATGCAAAGATAGACTTTTTTCGCTTTACAGCCAAATTATTCGATTTTTTAAAAAAATAATGCAATCTTTGCTGCCCGTTTTGCATCTATGCGGTGTATGAAAAGTATCTTAGGAAGGTTGATGGTGGCCCTGGCCGCACTGCTAGCCGTGTCGGCGTGCTCGAAAGACGCGCTCGTCACGCGTGCGGAGTATGACGCCGAATGGGCTGCCGCCTACTTCCTGGGAACGGACGGACCCGGTTCGGTGGGCTACTATCGGTTGTCGCTGGCGCAGGGACGGACGGACGAAGACCTCGCCCTCGTATCCTCCGGCGCCGTGCTCAACCTGCAGCTGACCGCCCCCGTCGCGGAAGGCCTCGGCCTGCCGGACGGAACCTACCGGGGAAGTACGGAGCGGGAAACCGCCTTTACATACAACTACGGCCAGGTGCAGCCGGACAACAGCGTCGCCGGTTCGTATGTCGGGATCCGTCCCGGCACGTCGAAGCCGATGCAGTACTATCCGGTGGGCGAAGGCGAAGCGAGCATCGTTTTCGGCCGGGACGGCGGATACGAAATCAGCGTCCGGGTGAAAGCCGAGAGCCGCACCTTCGTATTTACTTACGGAGGGCCCGTCGAGACCTACGACTGCGCCGAGCCGGGACTTTGAAATACTTCACAAATCATTCGGGGATGTTCTGGTTTTGACAGCACTGATTTCGGATGGTAAGCACGTCGGGCGTAGGAGGCTGGCCCGTTAATCCCAGTCTTCAAGCCATAACTCTAATCTCTCAGAGATTGAGCATTAATCGATGCCGCCAAGGCTGCGGCACGACGTATATCCCTCCAGCTTTAGGCCGGTTCAGTCTGGATCCAGGGGTATCATCAAAACCGGATGCTCGGGGAAGACGCCTCTAGGCCCCGCTAAGATTTCAGAGGATAAGCCCCCGGTGGCCTGCCTTCCGGCAGCCGCGGGCCGACAATCAAAGAAAGGATAAGCGTGTAGAAAGCTACCTGGGACTTTGTTTGGACGGCGGTTCGACTCCGCCCATCTCCACAAAAATGCCGACCAGACTGGTCGGCATTTTTGTCATTTCAAGGCTTCTTCGATCAGCGGCAGGAGCTGCTCGTCGGCGGGAAGCCAGCGTACGGAGGCGAGGTCCGCGGCGGACAGCCAGCGGGCGGCTTCGTGCTCGAGCAGATGCAGTTCCTCCGAGGCGGGGGAGCACCAGAAGCAATGCAGCGTGAGGTGGAAATCGGGGTAGTCCCATTCGATGGTTTTCAGCAGGTCGCCGACCCGGATCTCCGAATCCAGTTCTTCGCGGATCTCGCGCTCCAGGGCCGCCTGCGGCGTCTCGCCGGGCTCCATCTTGCCGCCCGGGAACTCCCACCAGTCCTTCCAGGGGCCGTAGCCTCGCTGCGTCGCGAAAATACGGTCCCCGCGCCGGATCACGGCGGCCACCACTTCGATGCATTTCCTGCCTTCCATACTGCAAAGATAGCATGAAAATGATTACCTTTGCATCCGCTAAAACGACTTTGAAATGAACCTGAATCTGGAAAACAAGGACCTGCCGGTCCTGTTGCTCACCGGCTATCTCGGAAGCGGGAAAACCACCCTTCTGAACCGGATACTCACCAACCGCCGCGGCATCAAGTTCGCGGTGATCGTCAATGACCTGGGCGAGGTCAACATCGACGCGGACCTGATCGAGAAAGGCGGCGTCGTGGGCCAGACCGACGACAGCCTCGTCGCCCTGCAGAACGGATGCATCTGCTGCACCCTCAAGATGGACCTCATCGCCCAGCTGGAGGAGATTTCGCGGATGAACCGCTTTGATTACATCGCCATCGAGGCGAGCGGCATCTGCGAGCCCGCGCCCATCGCCCAGACCATCAACTCTTATCCGCAGCTGTCCCGCCCGTCCTATCCGGGCGTGGCCGTACCGAAGCTGGACTGCATCGTCACGGTGGTGGACGCCCTCCGGATGAAGGACGAGTTCGCCTGCGGGGAGGCCCTGCAGCGCGAGGACATCGACGAAGAAGATTTGGAGAACCTGGTGATAGAGCAGATCGAGTTCTGCAACATCGTGCTGCTGAACAAGGCCTCGGAAGTGACGCCCGAAGAGCTGGGCCGCGTGCGGAGCATCGTCCGCGCCCTGCAGCCGAAGGCGGAGATCCTGACCTGCGACTACGGCGACATCGAACTTGACAAGATCCTTCACACCGGCCTGTTCGACTTCGACAAGGTGGCCACTTCCGCCGCCTGGATCGCCGAAATCGAAGGCGACGACGACGATGATGACGATGACCACGACCACGATCACGATCACGACGAGCACGGGCATCATCACCACCATCATCATGATGAAGATGAAGGAGAAGCCGAGGAATACGGCATCGGGACCTATGTGTACTACGCCCGTCCCGCTTTGGATATCAACAAGTTCGACTATATGGTGGCGCGGAAGTGGCCCAAGGAGATCATCCGGGCGAAGGGCCTTTGCTACTTCAGTGCGGACCCGGACAAGTGCTTCCTCTTCGAGACCTCCGGCAAGCAGAAGAACCTCAAGGATGCCGGGCTCTGGTTCGCCGCCATGCCCCGGGAGCAGCTGCGCGATCTGATGGAGCGCGACGCGAAGCTCCGCCGCGACTGGGATCCCGAATTCGGCGACCGGATGAACAAGATCGTCTTCATCGGCCAGCACCTGGACAAGGAGCTGATCGAGTCCCTGATGGACGGCTGCCTGGAAGCGTAATGTATACCGAAGGCGTTTCCGTCCTGGCCATCCTGCTGGTTGCGACCCTGGTCCTGCTGGTGCTGAACGCCGTTGTGGCCGGGCTGCTCGCCCTGTTGTGCCGCCTGACTTTCTGGCGCTGCTTCCGCTGGGGCCTGCTGTCGCTGATCCTCCCGCCGGTGCTGCTGCTTTACGGCGTGCTGGTTGAGCGCAACTGCTACCGGGTCCGGACGGTGGAAATCGCTTCCGAGACGCTTCCTGCGGCCTTTGACGGCTACACGCTCGTGCAACTGTCCGACATTCACGCCCGCTCGTTCCGCTATCGCGTCCGCTCGCTGGAGCGCGCCGTGGACAAGGTCAACGCCCTGGGGGCGGACCTAATTGTTTTCACCGGCGACCTCGTGACGATCGGCCCCGTGGAGCTGTTGAAGACGGCTCCCGCGCTGTCACGCCTGCACGCGCCGGACGGGGTGCTCTCCGTACTGGGCAACCATGACTACTGCCCCTATATGCCCGGGGCCCGGCGGCGGGCGAACCTCGACTCCCTCGCGCTGGTGGAAGACCGCGAACGCGCGATGGGCTGGGACCTGCTGCTCAATGAGAACCGGATCATCGCCCGGAGCGGCGACACACTGGCCGTCGTGGGCGTGGAGAACATCTCCGCTTCGCCGGCCTTCCCCTCGACGGGCGACCTGGCCAAGGCGATGGCGGGGACGGAAGGCGCCTGGCGCATCCTGCTGAGCCACGATCCCACGCACTGGGAGCGCGACGTGGTGGGGAAGGAGGACATCCCGCTCACGCTCAGCGGCCACACCCACGCCGCCCAGGTGTCCCTCTTCGGCCTGTGGACGCCGAGCAGCCTCATTTACCTGCACAACCACGGCCTGTACAAAGAGCAGGGGCAGTATCTCTACGTGAACATCGGCCTGGGCGAGACCATCTTCCCGGCCCGCTTCTGCGCCGTCCCGGAGATTACCCGGATTGTTTTGCGGCGCAAAATGGAATAGCGCAGCTTAGGCGCTTAGTTGCGAGTATTTCTTCTTTAGCACCAGAACAGTCGCGGAATCTTCGCTGAGCCACAAACCGAGATCGGAGATGATGGCGCGAAGACCATCAACGTATACATCTTTCTTACAAATACTTGAAGGATGGTCGGCGTCGATGAATAGGTACTTATTTCCAGGGTAAACGCCGAAGTCAATGTCGTTTATCTGGATGGCATGGCATCTTCTGATGTCAATCTTATCCCCAAAGATTGGGGCATAGTCAATCCCCGTCAGATACTTCGGTCCATTACCTTGGCCGGGCGGCGACTCATAGAAACGTGCCAAGAAACTAGTTGAATACTAGTGTTTTACAAAAACATGGGTGCCTAAAAACTGTACCCATGTTTCGGTAAATTGTTAAAATTCAATCACTTACTTGTCACGTCTGGCGGCGCTGCGCCGTCTTTCTTTCCCCAAAAAGAAAAACTGATTCAGTGGGGAACAGGATAGCCCTTTCTTCGACCTCCGGTACTGGCTCGTTGTTTCCCACCCGGCCAAAATGGGCTGTTTGGAAACACCTTGACGTATTAAAGAAGTCCCAGTGCCACCCCGATGTTTCCCAATCCCTTTCCCCATAGCTTTTTTGGCAACTTTCCAGGAGCAAAATGGCTGTTTCCCGCTCCCGGCAGAAGGAAAAACCGCTTACTGGGAGCAGAACGACCAGTATTTGCTCCCGGCGATAGGGAAAAAGTTGCCAGGGGCAAAAGTGCCGGTATTTGCCCCTGGCAACTCTGGGGGGCGGGCGCAGTGAGGCGGGCGGTTGCCCCGACAAGCCGTAGCCGCCCGCGGCTTATGAGCGGGAGGGGCCCGCCGCGGAGCGGTGGGAGGGACGGAGCGAAGCGGAGGGCTTGTGGGGCAAGCCGCCCGCGAACGCGCAGGGACAGGCGGCGGGAAAAACGGGCGCAGTGAGACAGACCATCACCCGCACGAGCTGGCCTACAGCAAAAAGAACAGCGCCACGCCGGTCATCGAGATGCAGACGCCGAGTATTTCCTTCGGCGTGACTTTCTGCTTGTAAATCAGCGCGTAGGGGAGGATGATGAGCACCGGGGTGAGGGCCATCAGGGTGGAGGCGATGCCGGCGCGGGCGTACTGGACGGCCATCAGCGACAGCGACACGCCGATAAACGGTCCGAACAGGGTGGTGAGGCCCGTGAACTTCATGCCGGCACGGTCGTGCACCGCGGCGCGCAGTTGCGGCAACTGGCCAAGCAGCGCCATCCAGACGGCGAAGCCGACGAGCCCCGTCAGCGAGCGGATCATCGTGGCGGCGAAGGGCATCGCCCAGTCGAAGGCGGCGGGAGCGTCCGCAGGGAGCGCTTCGGCATAATGCTGCAGGCCGATCTTGCTGAGAACCAGGCCCACGCCCTGTCCCATGCCGGCGCCGACGCCCAGCAGCACGCCCTTCAGGGGCAGCTTCAGCGCGAGCTTGTGCCCCTCGCCCGAGCGGCTGAGGATGGAGATGGCGATGCCGGACAGGGTGACGGCCATCGCCAGCCAGGAGCGCCAGGAGAGGGTTTCGCCGAGCAGCGCCCAGCCGGCGAACGCGGCGAAAACGGGCGCCAGGGTCATGAAGAGCTGCCCGAAGCGGGCGCCGATCACCACATAGGAGTTGAAAAGGCAGAAGTCGCCGAAAACGTAGCCCACCAGTGCGGAAAGGGCCATCCATAGCCAGGTCTTGCCGTCGGCGAAGGCGGGATAGGGGTGCCCGATGGTGACCCACAGCAGGCCGGCGAGCAGGATGCCGGAGAAGGCCATTCGGAAAAAGTTGGCGCTCATCGCGCCGATCCGCCGGCTCGCCTCGTTGGCGAACAGGGCGGTTGCCGTCCACAGGACGGCGACGACAAGCGAGATGATTTCTCCCAGGTACTGCATGAAGATACTTCCGGTCGGGCGGCAAAAATACGAAGAAAAACAGTATATTTGCATACGAACACGAATTAATAACCATAACTGCGTTCCAATATGTCATTTGTGATGATCATTGAACTGCTGATCGTGCTGGCCGCCCTGTATGTCGGCTCGCGCTACGGCAGCCTGGCGCTCGGCGCCATCTCGGGAATCGGCCTCGCCATCCTGGTCTTCGGCTTCGGCCTCAAGCCCGGCACGCCCCCTACGGATGTCATCTACATCATCATCGCCGCCGTGACCTGCGCGGGCACGCTCCAGGCTTCCGGCGGTATGGACTGGATGATCCAGGTGGCGGAAAGGATGCTCCGCAAGCATCCGGATCATATCACCTTCCTGGGCCCCCTGGTGACTTTCTTCCTGACGGTCCTGGTGGGTACCGGCCACGTGGTCTATACGATCATGCCGATCATCTGCGACATCGCGCTGAAGAAGAACATCCGGCCCGAGCGGCCCTGCGGCGTGGCCTCGATCGCCTCGCAGGTGGGTATCACCTGTTCGCCGATCGCCGCCGCGGTGGTGGCCTTCGTGACCATCTCCAACGCCAACGGCTTCATGGTGTCCATCCCGCAGGTGCTGATGGTCACGATCCCGGCCTGCCTGTGCGGCCTGATGTGCGCCGCCGCCGCTTCCTACAAGCGGGGCAAGGACCTGGACAACGATCCCGAGTTCCAGAAGCGCAAGGCGGATCCCGAACTGTACAACTATATGTACGGCAACAGCGCCACCACGCTGGACAAGCAGATTACGAAGGAAGCCAAGGCTTCGGTGTTCATCTTCCTGTCCGCGCTGCTCGTCATCGTGCTGTTCGCGTTCTGCCAGATGATCCACGTGCAGGACGGCAGCACCCTCGCGGAGGCCATCAACCTGCCGAAGATGAACATCATCATCCAGATCATCATGCTCACGGCCGCCGCTTGCAATATCATGTTCTGCAAGGCGCAGCCCAAGAAGGCCGTCGCCGGCGCCGTCTGGCAGTCCGGCATGGTGGCCGTCGTGGCCATCTACGGCATCGCGTGGCTGGCCGATACGTACTTCGGCAACTACATGGACGAGATGAAGGTGATGCTGGCGGACCTCGTGACGAACTATCCCTGGTCCATCGCCTTCGTGTTCTTCCTGGTGTCCGTGCTGATCAACAGCCAAGGCGCCGTGGTCGTTGCGATGCTGCCGCTGGCCTATGAACTGGGCATCGCAGGCCCGGTGCTGCTGGGCGTGCTGCCGAGCGTGTACGGCTACTTCTTCATCCCGAATTATCCGTCCGACATCGCCACGGTCAACTTCGACCGTTCCGGCACGACCAAGATCGGCAAGTACCTGCTGAACCACAGTTTCATGATGCCGGGCCTGATCAGCGTGACGGTGTCCACGGTAATCGGCTACCTCATCACGAACGTGCTGTTCTCCGGCTACTTCGCTTCGTTCATTCAGTAAACCTTCCTGACAGCAGGATTTCTCCGACCAGGTCGGTGATGCGCTTCCGGGCCCAGTCCGGCTGCATCGCGACCTGGTCGGAGACGTTTTCGTCCGCAAGGGCGAAGCAGCCCGAGAAGGGGAGCGCGGCGGCTTCCGGGGCGACGCGGCCTCCGATGGCGATAACGGGGACGCCCGCCCGCCGCGCCCGCTGCAGGACGCCCCAGACGGCCTTTCCGGCGCCGGACTGGGCGTCGATGCGCCCTTCGCCCGTGATGACCAGGTCGGCATCCTGCAGGAGCGTATCGAAGCCGGCGGCGTCCAGCACCAGGTCGATGCCGCTCCGGAGGCGTGCGCCGAGCAGGGCGGCCAGCGCCCCGCCGAGTCCGCCGGCGGCACCCGACCCCGGTAGGGCCTGCAGGTCGATGCCGGTCTGCTCCCGGATGAGGCTGCCGAAGCTGGCTGACCCGCGTTCCAGCAAGTCTACCATCGCGGCGTCGGCGCCTTTCTGCGGAGCGAAGGTCGCCGCCGCACCGTCCGGTCCGCAGAAGAGGGTCCGTACGTCGCAGGCGGCGGTGAACCGGATGTCCTGAAGGTCGGGGAGGACGGCGCTCCGGTCGATCGCGCGGATGCGTTCCAGGCTCTCGCCGCAAGGATCGAGGAGCTGTCCGGCAGCATCCCGGAAACGGAAACCCAGCGCGGAAAGCAGGCCCGTCCCGGCATCGTGGGTGGCGCTTCCGCCCAGGCCCACGAGCACGTTCCGGCAGCCTTGCCCGATGGCGTCGCGGATCAGCTCTCCTGTGCCGGATGTGCTGGTACGCAGCGGGTTGCGCTCCGCTTGCGTTAACAAGGGGAGTCCGCTGGCGGCGGCCGTTTCGATGACGGCCGTCCCGTCCGGCAGCAGGCCGTAGGATGCTTCCACCGGGCGGCCGAGCGGATCGGAAACGGTCAGCGTGCGGCGAGTTCCTCCCCGGGCGGCAAGCAGCGCCTCCGTAAACCCTTCGCCGCCGTCGGCGACGGGAATCTCCACCGCTTCACAGTGCGGAAGCGCCCGGCGGACGCCCTCTGCGGCTGCTCGGGCGACGTCGGCGGAAGCCAGCGACCCTTTGAAGGAATCGGCGGCAATGAGGATTTTACGGGGAGGGAGGCACATTTATCGCGCTTTTTTCTTACAAAGATAGGGATTATCTTTTTTTTGATTAACTTTCGTGAGTTAAACTGATATTGCCGTGAAGTCCATAATTCGTTTTATCGAAGTCCTGCTGCTCCTGATCGGCCCTGCCGCCTTTGCCCAGACCGATACCCTGCGCTTTTCCGTCCGCGGAACGGTGCGGGATGCCGCCAACGGAAGGGTCCTTCCGTACGTCTCCGTAACGCTGCCCGGCACCAACTACGCCACCGTCACCAACCAGGACGGCACCTTCGTCATCAAGTCTGCCGTGGTGCCCCGTTTCGTCGCCTTTTCCCTGCTGGGTTACAAGGTGTTGACCGTCCCGGCTGACCGGGAGCGCGACATGCGGGTGTCCCTGACGCGCGGGGAATACACCCTGGACCCCGCCCAGGTCATTTCGGGCGACCCGCTGACCATCCTGCGGGAAGCGATGTACAAGATTACGGACAACTGTCCCTCCGAACCGGAGCTGTTCGAATGCTTCTACCGGGAGACGGCCCAGAAACGCAACCGCTTCATCTATATTTCCGAGGCGGTCACGAAGATGTACAAGTCTTCGTTCAAGAACATCTTCGGACGGGACCGGATGGCCGTGGAGAAGAGCCGCCTGCTAACCAGTCCGCGCAAGTCGGACACCCTGGCTGTGAAGGTGATCGGCGGCCCCACGCAGGCCGTGGATCTGGACATCGTGAAGAACCGCATCCTCGTCCTGAACGAGCGGGACCTGGAAGACTATCGCTTGGAGATGGACGACCCGGTGATGCTGGACGACCGCCGGCAGTTCGTGATCCGGCTCATCCCGGACAAGACACGGGAGAACGCCCTGCATAACGGCTTGATCTACATCGACCAGGAAACGCTGTCCTTCTCGCGCATCGAGCTGTCCCTGGATATGTCCGATCCTGACAAGGCCACGCATGCGATGCTGGTCAAGAAACCCAACGACATCCGCTTCCGCCCCAAGGAAATGTCGCTGCTGCTCAACTACAAGCGGGAAGGGGACCTGTCCCGCCTGAGTTACGTGCGCACCGTGTTCCGCTTCGACTGCGACGCCCGCCGCCGGCTGCTGCACACCGAATTCACCGCCATCTCGGAGATGGTGGTGACGAACCGTTTCGACCGGGCGGACGTGGCACCTATCGACCGGGCGGAAAGCTTCCGCAGCAGCGAGTCCCTGGCCGACAAGACGCAGGCCTATGCCGATCCCGACTTCTGGAAAGACTACAATATCATCGAACCGACCGAGAGCCTGGAAAATGCCATCGGCCGGTTGAAGAAACAATAAAAATGTATACCCCCGATCCTTCCTCTCCTTACTTCAATCCTGAACTGGAAACTCTTTCCGCTGAAGGGCTGCGCGCCCTCCAGTCCGAGCGCCTGCAGCAGACGGTCCGCCGCTGCATGAATGCTCCTTTCTATCAGAAAAAATTCGCCGAGCTGGGCATCACGCCCGAGGACATCACCTCGGTGGACGATGTCAGCAAGCTTCCCTTCACCACGAAGGACGACCTTCGTGAATATTACCCCTTCGGCTTTTCGTGCGTCCCCCTGCGGGACTGCGTGCGGCTGCATTCCTCTTCCGGCACCACGGGCAATCCGACGGTGGTCCTGCACACGCAGGCCGACCTGGACGCCTGGGCGGAAGCCGTGGCCAGGTGCCTCTGGATGGTGGGCGCGCGCCCGGACGACGTGTTCCAGAATTCCGCCGGATACGGCATGTTCACCGCCGGACTGGGCTTCCAGTACGGGGCGGAGCGTGTCGGCATGCTGACGGTTCCGGCCGCTGCCGGCAATACCCTCCGGCAGATCAAATTCATCCGGGACTTCGGTACGAGCGTGCTCCACGCGATTCCCAGCTATGCTTCCCGCATCTATGAAGTGATGAACGAGCAGGGGGTGGACCCGCGCCGCGACACGAAGCTGCGGGTGCTGTGCATCGGAGCGGAGCCGCACAGCGAGGAGCAGCGCCGCCGCATCGAGGAGAACCTGGGCGTCAAGGCTTACAATTCCTACGGCATCTCCGAGATGATGGGTCCGGGCGTCGCTTTCGAGTGCCAGGAGCAGAACGGCCTCCACATCTGGGAGGATTATTTCATCGTGGAGATCGTGGACCCGGTCACGCTGAAGCCGGTGCCGGACGGGCAGCTGGGCGAACTGGTCCTGACGACACTGCGCCGCGAGGCGATGCCCCTGCTGCGCTACCGCACGCGTGACCTGACCCGGATCCTGCCGGGTGAGTGCCCCTGCGGCCGCCACCACGTGCGGCTGGCCCGCCTGCAGGGCCGCAGCGACGACATGATCATCCTGAAGGGCGTGAACATCTTCCCCATCCAGATCGAGAAGATCCTGCTTCAGTTCAAGGAGATCGGCACCGACTACCTCATCACCCTCGAGACCCGCGAGGGCGAAGGCGACGTGATGAACGTCGACGTGGAGGTCAACAATGTCTTTACCGACGACTACGCCACCCTGCAGCGCCTGGAGCGTGAGATCACGCGCCAGCTCCGGGACGAGATCCTGATCACGCCGAGGGTCCGTCTCGTTCCCAAGGGCACCCTGCCCGTCAGCGACGAGAAGAAGGCCGTCCGGGTACGGGACCTGCGCAAACTGTTTTGATAACCCCGATTGTTTCCGAAGAGATATGACTATCAGACAAGTATCCATATTCATCGAGAACCAGTCCGGCACGCTGCAGAAGGTGCTGGAACTGATCAAGCGGTCGCAGATCCAGATCATCGCCAGTACCATCGCCGATACGGCGGACTATGGTATCTACCGCATCATCTGCAACGAGCCCGACCGTGCCTGCCTGGAACTCAAGGAGGCGGGCGTGGCCGTGACCATCTCCAACGTCTTTGCCGTCGAGCTGGACAACCGGCCCGGCGGCGCCGCCGACGTGGTGGCACGCTTCAGCGAGGCGGGGGTGGGAATCACCTACATGTACGCCTTCGTCATCGAGGGGCGGGGCATCCTCATCTTCCGCACGAACCAGGTGGAAGAGGCGGAGAAGGTCATCGCCGCCAACGGGCTGCACGCCCTGACGGAGAGCGAACTGCCCCTGCAGTACTGACCGTCAGAGAAGATCCTCTTCCGGGGAATACATTTCCGGCTGATCGGCCAGGTGCCGTTCGGCGGCATCCTCTATGACGCCTTCGAAGCCCGTGAGGGCGGCGAAGGGGGCGAACTGGGCCGCCCGTTCGGCGCGGGGCATCCGGGGATGCCGCTTCGGGTCGGGATGGGGGAGCGCGATGATGTCGTCGTATCGGTGGTCGAACCCGTTCATGCCTTGTGTCCTCCTATCTGTTCGTTGCGTTCGCGCCCGGTGGCGCCTTCGTCGAAGTTCGTCCCGGTCAGGATGGCGTTCTTGCCGAATTTGCGGCGGATCTCCAGGATGGCCTCCTGACGGCTCCGCTCGCGCCCGTCGTCTTCGGCTCCGGGCTCTTCGAAAAGGTCCAGCTGGACGGCGCGCGCCCGGGATTCATCGACGACCCGGGCGGCCACCACATACATCCGGCGGACCAGCAGCGACGGGTCCGCGATGCGGTCGAAGAGTTCCGTCACCGCCTCGCTGAGCAGGCGGGTGGACGAGGTCTGGCGGGGCAGGTTGATGGAGCCGTGGGCGGGCTTGGGCACGTTGCGGCCGTACCAGTCTCGGGCGACGTTCCCCCGGAATTCCGGTCCGTCGAGCGACGCCGTATCGTAGCCGATGCTCAGCACGATCTGGTCCGTGAGCAGGTGCTTGTCCACGAGGTCCAGCGCCAGCTGCTGCGTCATTTCCAGCGCCACGACCCGCGCCTTGGCGAAGGTGTAGGGCTCTTTGAGCACCTGCCCGCTGGACAGGCTGCTGCTCGCCGGCCGGTAGGCCTTGATGTCCGCCATCGTGCAGCTCTCCCAGCCCCAGGCGTGGTCGATGAGCAGTTCGGCGTTGGCGCCGAAGATCTTGTACAGCACGTCTTCGTTGTAGCGTTCCCCGGGTTTGCCGACGGAGCAGCGGGCGATGTCGCCCATCGTGTACAGGCCCGCCGCTTCCAGCCGGGCGGCGATGCCGCGGCCGACCCGCCAGAAGTCCGTGAGCGGCCGGTGCGTCCAGTATTTGCGGCGGTAGCCCATCTCGTCCAGTTCTGCGATGCGTACGCCGTCGGCGTCGGCGGGACTGTGCTTCGCCTCGATGTCCATCGCGATCTTGCACAGGTACAGGTTGGAGCCGATGCCCGCGGTGGCCGTGATGCCCGTCTCGGCTAGCACTTCCCGGATGAGTTTGCGCGCGAAGTCGTGCGCGGAGAGTTTGTAGGCCTTGAGGTAGTCCGTGGCGTCGATGAACACCTCGTCGATGGAATATACGTGGATGTCTTCCGGGGCGATGTGGCGCAGGTAGATGCCGTAAATGCGGGCGCTGACCTCCATGTAGTGTGCCATCTGCGGCGGAGCGACGATGTAATCCAACTCGAGCGAAGGGTCGGCCCGGAGCGCCCGGCTGTCGCTGGACTTGCCCCGGAAGCGCCGTCCGGGCGCATTGCGGCGGCGCTGGGCGTTGATCTTCGCCACCGCCTGCACCACCTCGAAGAGCCGGGCCCGGCCGGGGATGCCGTAGGCTTTCAGGGAAGGGGAGACGGCCAGGCAGATGGTCTTCTCCGTGCGCGACGGGTCCGCCACCACCAGGTGGACCGACAGGGCGTCCAGGCCCCGTTCCACGCACTCCACCGAGGCGTAGAACGACTTCAGGTCGATGGCGATGTAGGTCCTCATGGCGTTTCCGTCTTCTTGCGTTCGTACGCCAGCAGGCGGGCGTCTTCCGCCCGGGCGCGCCGCTCGTCGTACTGCCGGTCCCATTCGCGGTAGTACTCCATCTTCGGATCCTCGAACAGGGACATCTGCACGGCGGATTCGTGGGTGAGCTTGCTCACGCCCAGCCCCACCTGGCGGAGGGGCGTCACGCCGTCCCAGACCTCGGCGAGCATGTGCCGCGCCTCGTTCAGGATGACGGCGGTCACGTCCGTGGGCTGCTCCACCTGGCGCTGCTTCTGCACCACTGAGAAGTCCTTGTATTTGATGAAAATCGAAACCGACGAGGCCCGGAAGGCGTCGCGCCGGATGCGGTGCGCTACGATGCAGGCCACGTTGAACAGCGCCCGGTCGATGTCTTTCGGGTCCAGGAGATCCTCCTTGAAGGTCCTTTCCGCGCTGTAGCTCTTGGCTTCGGCCACTTCCGTCTCCACCGGCGAGTCGTCCCGGCCGTTGGCGTTCTCGTGCAGCTGCTGCGCGAACTTCCCGCCCACCAGCTGCGAGAGCGTGCCCATGCCGATCCGGGCCAGCGCCCCGATGGTCTTGATGCCGTTGGCGACCAGCCGCTCCTCGGTCTTCCTGCCCACCCAGAGCAGGTCGCGCACCGGCAGCGGCCACATCTTCGCCGGCACCTCGCTTCCCCAGAGGGTGTGCACCTTGTCCGGCTTCTCGAAGTCGGAGGCCATCTTGGCGAGCAGCTTGTTGGAACCCACGCCCACGTTCACGGTGAATCCCAGGCGGTCACGGATCTCGTCCTTGAGCCGGGTGGCCGTCTGTACGGCGTCGTCCGGGCTGCAGCGCAGGGTCATGTCGATGAAGCACTCGTCGATGGAAAACTGCTGAAGGACAGGCGAATAGGACCTGCAGATGGCGATGAATCCCTCGGAGCACTGCTTGTACCACGGCCAGTCGCCGCGCACGATGACCAGCTGCGGGCAGGTGCGTAGCGCCATGGACACCGGCGTAGCCACCTTGATCCCGATTTTCTTGGCGGGGATGGACGCGGCCGTGACGATGCTCCGGCGGTCGGACGGGTCGCCGGAGACCACCGACGGTACCAGCCGGATGTCGGGCTGCCCCTCGCGCACCATCTTCACCGCCGACCAGCTGAGGAAGGCGGAATTCACGTCGATATGGAAGATGATGCGGGGCCGCGTGAGCATGCTATCCCTCCAGGACCTGCGTGGCGGCGTTCTTGGTGTCCACCTTCTCGATGATCCGCTCCAGGATGCCGTTCTCGTCGAAGATGAAGGTGCGGCGGAGCGTGCCCATCGTGGACTTGCCGTACATCTTCTTCTCGCCCCAGGCGCCAAAGTCCTGCAGCATCTGCGTGGTTGTGTCCGCCAGCAGGCGGAAGGGGAGTCCGAACTTCGCGCGGAAGCTGGTGTGCGACTTGGCGCTGTCCTTGCTCACGCCCACCACGTTGTAGCCGGCGGCCGTCAGTTCGGCGTAGTTGTCCCGGAACGAACAGGCCTCGGCTGTGCAGCCGGAGGTGTTGTCCTTGGGGTAGAAGTAGATGATGGTCTTGCGGCCCTTGCCGATGAAGTCTTCCGACCTTACCGGATTCCCGTCCTGGTCCACGACCTCGAAGGACGGCATTCTGTCTCCTATTTTGAGCATATTTCTAGCGGATTTCCTTGCCGAACGGGAAGATGGCGGAAATGGCCATCTTGAAATGCTGCAGGCCCCACGGTATGCCGACGATGGTGACGCAGAGAAGCAGTCCGCACACCAGGTGGATGACGGCGATCTCCCACCAGCCCAGCAGGATCCAGAGCAGGTTCATCACGGTGGAGATGCAGCCCGGCTGTCCGGGGCCGTTCACCAGTTCGTGTCCGAAGGGCCACAGGGCGTAGATGCCCAGTTTGAAAAGCTGGACGCCGAAGGGGATGCCGATGATGGTGATGCACATCAGCAGCCCTACGAGCCAGTAGATGACGGCGACCAGCAGGCCGCCGAAGACGAGCCAGATAAGATTTCCCAGGAATTTCATACTTTACAAATATAATGATAATCCGTGGGAAAAACGTTACCTTCGTGTTTGGAAATACAAGTGAATTCAACTCGGGTGGGAAAGACCTGGCATACGAAACGGGAGTTCCGGAAACTGGTCCGGGAGATGGGAATCGGCGCCGCGAAGGCAAAGGCCTCCCGGCATCCCGGCGGGACACACGCCAAGGGCCTGCGGAAGCAGGCTCCGGACAAGATCCACATCGCCGCGGACCGGAACCGCTTCGGAGATGCGTACGAAAAGAGTTCCCGGATGCGCCGGCTC
>CACWOH010000006.1 GCA_902762435.1 uncultured Bacteroidia bacterium
AATCGTTATCTTGGCAATATGGAACTTATCGACGCAGTCAAGGCACGGCATTCCGTGCGGAAGTATACGGACAAACCCATCGGGGCGGACAAGGCGGCCGCCCTGCAGGACGCCATCGCGCGCTTCAACCGGGAAGGCGGGCTGAACATCCAGCTGGTCCTGGAGGAGCCGAAGGCCTTCTCCGCCGGCGTATGGAAATACGGCCAGTTCTCCGGGGTGAGGAACTACCTCGTGATGGCCGGCCCGAAAGGGAAGGAAGCCGAGGAAAAGGTCGGCTATTACGGCGAGGCCCTGGTCCTGCTGGCCCAGACGCTGGGGCTCAACAGCTGCTGGGTCGGGCTCACCTACAAGAAGATTCCGGGCACCTTCACGCTCCGCGAAGGGGACGTCGTGCATTGCGTCATCTCCCTGGGCTACGGGACCGGTCCCGGCATACAGCATCCCCTGAAGCCGCTGGAGAACTTCTACGAGGCCGACGGAACGCCGCCGGACTGGTTCCTCTCCGGCGTGGAAGCCGCCCGCCTCGCCCCCACCGCCGTCAACCAGCAGAAATTCAAGTTCATCCTGCATCCCGGCAACGTCGTGGAAGCGAAAGCCCTGTTCACCATGATGGGGTACGCCGCCATCGACCTCGGCATCGCCAAGTATCATTTCGAGCTCGGCGCCGGAAAGGAGAACTTCCAAATGAAATAGCCATGCACCAGCCACTTTCCCGATTCATCACGCTCCTGCTCCTGCTGATCCCCGGCCTCGCGGCCGCGCAGGGCATTCCTTCCTATGACGACGGCCTGCCGCGCAGCACCCCCGAGGCGGAAGGCATCCGGTCCGAGGCCATCGCGCAGTTCTACCGCGCCCTGGACGAGGGCGGCTACGAAGTCCACGGCCTGATGATCCTGCGGCACGACAAGGTCGTCTCCGAGCACTGGTGGAGACCCTACGGCCCCCAGTACCCGCACGCGATGTACTCCGCCACCAAGACCTTCACGGGCGCGGCGGTCGGATTCGCCGTGCAGGAGGGCCTACTGAAGGTTAGCGACCGCGTCAAGGACTTCTTCCCGGACCTCATGCCGGAAAAGACGGCCCCCGAGCTGGAGCGCCTGACGGTGGAGCACCTGCTGACGATGTCGGCCGGCCACGCCCGGACGCAGTATCCGGGCTCGGGCGACGACCAGGTCCGCTCCTTCCTCGCTATGGACTACGCCCACGAACCGGGCACCTCGTTCGCCTACAACATCACCTGCTCGCACATGCTCTCCAATATCATCACGCGCGTGACGGGACTTACCCTTTACGAGTACCTGAAGCCCCGCCTGCTGGACCCGCTCGGCATCCGGGACGTGACGTGGGAGATGGACCTGGACGGCCGGAACATGGGCAACGGCGGCATGCACAGCAAGACCTCCGACCTTGCCAAGTTCGGCATCTTCCTGAAAAACAAGGGCGTATGGCAGGGCCGGCAGCTGCTTGCCCGGGAATGGGTGGAGGCGATGACCACGCCGCACATCTTCCAGCGCCCGGAACTCTCCGCCGAGGAGAATGCGAAGGATGACGGCGGACAGGGCTACGGCTACCAGGTCTGGATGGGCCGGCGGAACTCCTGGCGGGCCATCGGCGGGCAGAACCAGCTGATCATGGTCATCCCGGAGTACGACCTGGTGGTGGCCTCGAACGGGCAGATCGGCGATGAAGCCGGATTCAACCAGCTGATTTACAATATGCTGGACGGCATGAGCGACAAGCGGCTCAAGCCCGCGAAAGGCTTCGACCTGGAAAAGGAAATCGCCGGATACGAACTCCGCCATCCCTTCCCCGAGGCCTCGCTCCCGCCGCAGGAACGCTCCCGCACCCTGCGCTACCGCGTGCATCAGAACGCCTACGGCCTGACGGGCATCGGCTTCCGCTTCGACGCGGACGGGAACATGTACCTGACGCTGGAGACGGGCGAAGCCATCCACAACATCCCCTTCGGGCTGGACGACTGGAAGATGGGTTCCACCGACCGGACGCTCCTGTTCGGCGGCACGGTCTACGCAAACACGATGGGGGTTACCCCGATGACCACCGCGGGCTGGTGCGCCTGGACCGCCCCCGGCGAGCTGGGTGCCTACTACCTGTCCCTGTTCAACAACGGCTGCCAGGAACGTTTCCGCTTCAATTTCAGTCCCGACCGGGACGAACTCACCGTCACGGTCGTCGCCCCGCAGCCGCGCCGTTTCCAGGGTAATCCGGCGCCCGCACCCGCGACGCGCGACGTCACCCTGACCGCATCCAGAATCAAAAGCACTTATTAATCAACGAGATATGTCCAATATACCTACACCCCATATCGGAGCCAAATACGGCGAAATCGCCGAAACCGTGATCATGGCCGGCGACCCGCTGCGCGCCAAATTCATGGCCGAGCAATACCTGAGCGTCCCCGAGCAGTTCAACAACGTCCGCGGCATGCTGGGCTACACCGGCACCTGGGAAGGCAAGCGCGTGAGCGTGATGGGCCACGGGATGGGAATCCCGTCCATCGGCATCTACACCTACGAGCTGTATCACTTCTACGGCGTGCAGACCATCATCCGCGTGGGATCCGCCGGCGCCTACGATCCCGACCTGAAACTGGGCGACCTGGTGCTCGCGATGGGCGCCTGCACCGATTCCAGCTACGGCAACCAGTTCGAACTTCCCGGGTCCTTCGCCCCCATCGCCGACTTCGGCCTGCTGCGTGCCGCGGCGGACAGCTGCGACCGGCTCGGGCTCCGCTACAAGGTGGGCAACGTCCTATCCTCGGACGTGTTCTACTCCGCCAACCCGAAGGTGGACAAATGGCGCAGCATGGGCGTGCTCTGCGTGGAGATGGAGGCGTCCGCCCTGTATATGAACGCCGCCTATGCGGGCAAGCGCGCCCTGGTGATCAACACCATCTCCGACCACGTCATCACCGGCGAGGTCACCACCTCCGAGCAGCGCCGCACCACGTTCACGAACATGATGGAAGTCGCCCTGTCGCTTGTATAGCGCGGCGGTGCGCCATTTCAAAGAAAATTTGCATCTTTGCAGCATGATGAAGGACCTGTATCTGGCAGCCGGCTGTTTCTGGGGGGCCGAACACTATCTCAAGCGCATCCGCGGGGTGGTGAAGACGGAGGCTGGCTATGCCAACGGCAACATCTCCCACCCTACCTACCGGGAGGTTTACACCGACACCACCGGCTATGCCGAGGCCGTACACGTGACGTATGACCCCGACGTGCTGGGGCTCGAACGCCTGGTCCAGATCTACTTCATGGCCATCGACCCCACTTCCGTGAACAAGCAGGGCGAGGACGAAGGCACCCGCTACCGTACCGGCATCTACTACTCCGACCCCGCCGACCTGCCTTCGATCATGAAGATCTATGACCGCGTGGCCGGCGAGATCAAGGCGCCGCTTGCCGTGGAGGTCAAGCCGCTCAAGAATTTCTACCGGGCCGAGGACAGCCACCAGGACTATCTGGACAAGCATCCGCAAGGATACTGCCACATCTCCCCCGCCCTGATGGAATTCGCCCGCACGGCCAACGAACCGGCTTCCGACACCGACTGAGCCCTGCCTGCGATGACGGCGGTTCCCGCATACGTCCAAGTCCTCCTGCCGCTCAGGCTCCAATGGATCCCCACCTACTCCGCCCCGACGCCGCTGGAACCGGGGCGGCGCGTGTGCGTGGCCCTCTCGGGCCGCAGTTACGACGGGGTGGTCTGGCGCAGCCTGGATCGGCCCGACCTGCCCCCGGACCGCATCCAGCCCGTCCTCAGCGTGCGGGACGACCTCCCTGCCGTGACGCCTGAAGAACTCCGCTTCTGGGAATTCCTCTCCGCTTATTATCTCTGTACCCTGGGCGAAGTGTACAAAGCCGCCTTCCCGCTGCTGAAAGTGCGCAGCGAACGGACCGCCGCGGACATCCTCGCCCGGCTGCACGCACGGCTGGAGAAGAAGGAGGCAGCGCTCGCCGGACGCCATTCGGAACACGTCGCAGCCCGGCTCACCGCCGAACGGGACAGCCTGCTCGCGCAGATCGCCGCCTGCAGCCCGGAGGACTTCGCCCCCGCCCCCAGGCCGGATCCCGGCAAGCCGCTCGTACTGACCGGCGCGAAACGCCGTGAGGCGTACCTGCCCGTCCTGCGGGAGGCGCTTGACGCCGGTTTCCAGGCCCTGGTGCTGACGCCGGAAATCGCCTTCTGCGACAAACTGGAGGCCCTGCTTGAGCCGGAATTCGGCCAGCGGCTGCTGAGCTTCCACTCCGGCAAGACGCCCGTCCGGCGCCGCCAGACGGCGGACACCCTGCGCACCGGGGCCCCGGCCGTGGTCCTCGGCACCCGCTCCGCCCTGTTCCTGCCGTTCCGCAGCCTGGCGCTGGTCATCGTCGACGAAGAGCAGGACCCCGCCTACAAGCAGACCGAACCCGCCCCCCGCTATCACGGCCGGGACGCCGCCGTCGCCCTGGCGGGCATCCACGGCGCCCGCGTCGTGCTCGGCGCCGCCGTCCCCTCGCTGGAAACCCTGCTCAATGTCCGCATCGGGAAATACGATCTGCGTTCCCTGCCCGGAGCGCCGGCCTCGGCGGAAGTGATCGACATCCCCGCCGAACGGCGCAAGAACGGAATGAGCGGCTCCTTCTCGCGCAAGCTTATCGATGCGGTCCGCCGCACGGAAGGCCCCGTCGTGCTGCTGCGCGGCTGGGAAAAGCCGGAAGTGCTGCAGCAGGAAGCCGAAGCCCTCTTTCCGGAGCGGGAATTCACCATCCGCACCCTCGGCGCGCTGAAGCGGGAAGGCGCCGGCGATGCTGCGCTGATCGCCGTCCTGCAGGCCGACGCCCTGGTTTCGCGAGACGATTTCCGAGGCGACGAACGGGCCGCGCAGATCGTGGGCACGCTGTGCCAGTTCGCCCCGCGCGTGCTCATCCAGACGGCCGTTCCCGCACGCTTCGACGGCCGCCGCAGCGCGGACGACCTGCTCGCCGAGCGGCAGCAGTTCTTCTTCCCGCCGTTCTCGCGCCTCGTGGAGATCCGCCGCCAGGGCGACGGCGCCGTGGCAGAGCGGCATTTCCTGCCCCGCGACCGCGAACTGGCCGCCCGCAAGGCGGATATCCTCGCCCGGCTTCCGGACCGCTTCTATCCCGATGTCGATCCCGTGGACTGATTTCTTTCCTCCGGCGGAATAAAAAATTTGGAGATTCCAAAAATATGCTTACCTTTGCACTCCCAACCGGTGGGTTCGTATAACGGTTAGTACTCGAGATTCTCAATCTCGCAATAGGAGTTCGATTCTCCTACCCACTACCAAAAAGCATCTGTCGAATTCCGGCAGATGCTTTTTTTCGTATGCGCGGAAGCGCTATTTCATCCGGTACGGCGCGTCGTCGTAGAGGATGAAACGCTTGGCCTTGCGGATCCACTTCTGCTCCTCCGCCTTGACGTGCTCCTGCACCACGTCGAAGGTGAGCCGGGCGCACAGGTACTCCTCGATCACGGGGTCCGCGACCTTCACGAACAGCGACGGGAACATCTCGAACTGCGAATAGCGCTCCGACAGGAAGCGCATCAGCTGGAGGGTGTGCAGCAGCGAATGGTACTGCGCGCCCGGCTGGAGCATGATCTGGTAGCCGTAGCAGCGTTCGCCGCGGTAGCGGCCGGCGGCCGGGGTGAAGGAGCAGGGGCGCATCATCACGCCGGGGGGCGTGGGCAGGAAACGGACGTCGCCGCTCTTGATGAAGGGGGCCCCGAAATACTCGTAGGGGCGTGCGGTGCCGATGGCCGGGGTGATGGAGGTGTTGTTCCACAGTCCGCCGCCGGGATACATCTCGCAGGTGAACATGCCCGGGATGTCGGACGCCGGTGCGATGGTCCAGGGCAACAGGTCCTTGCCGACATCGGAAACGAAGGCGGAGATGATGTGGAGCGGGAACTTCGCGCCGATCTCGTTGCAGTACAGGTGGCAGAGCTCCCCGAGCGTCAGGCCGTGCCGGTGGGCCACCTTGGGCGTCCAGATGTCGGATTCCACGGCGGGCATCGTCCCTTCGACAACACGGCCGGCAGGGTTGATGTGGTCCACGATGAACACGGACGGGCCCTGCTCCAGGCGCGCGCACATGGACAGCAGGCGCATCACGTCGCGGGTGTAGTTGAAATAGCGCGTGCCGACATCCTGGATCTCCACGACCACGGCGTCCAGGCCCTCCAGGTCGGCCGCGTCGAAGTCGATGTGGTTGGTCTCCGGGGTAAGCTCGGTGTCCCGCGGCGTGAATACGCGCACCAGGTTGCCGCGTTCGCGGAAGATGTCGTACAGGTACTGCCCGCGGGAAGGGTCCCAGCAGTTCTGCGTACAGAAGCAGGCCACGCGCCCTTCGCGCAGGCTCCGGTCCAGCTGTTCCCCGACGGGGGTGGTGCGGAACGAGAACATACTCCTAGGCGCCGATGATGCGTTGCGCGAGGGCGACGACCTCCTCGCCGAGGCGCTGCGCCTCCGCTTCGGTCTGCGCCTCGCTGTAGATGCGGATGATCGGCTCGGTGTTGGACTTGCGCAGGTGAACCCACTGCCGGCGCGCCTCGAAGTCGATCTTCACGCCGTCCACGGTGTTCACCTTCTCGTCCTTGAAGTGCTCCTTCATCGCGTCCAGGATGCGGTCGATCATCGCGGCGTCGCTGAGGTCGATGCGGTTCTTGGCGATGAAGTAAGGCGGGAGCGTGGCCTTGTAGGCACTGACGCTCAGGCCCTTGTGGGCGAGGTGGCTGAGGAAGAGGGCCACGCCGACCATCGCGTCGCGGCCGCAGTGGCTCGCCGGGTAGATGACCCCGCCGTTGCCTTCGCCGCCGATCAGGGCGCCCACCTCGTGCATCTTGGTGGTCACGTTGACTTCGCCCACCGCGGCGGCGAAATAGGTGCCGCCACGGGCCTCGGTGACGTCGCGCAGCGCACGGCTGGAACTGAGGTTGGAAACGGTGTTGCGCGGCGTCACGCCGGCCTTTTCCGCCCGTTCCAGCAGGTAGTCCGCCACGGCCACCAAAGTATATTCTTCCACGAACGGTTCCCCGTTCTCGCAGATGAAGGCCAGGCGGTCCACGTCGGGATCGACGCTGATGCCCAGGTCCGCCCGCTCGCGCACGACGGTCGCGCTCAGGTCCGTGAGGTTCTTCGGAAGCGGCTCCGGATTGTGCGCGAAGTCGCCGGTCGGCTCGCCGTTCAGGGTGATGCATTCCACGCCCAGGCGCTCCAGCAGGCGCGGCATGATGATGCCGCCCACCGAGTTGATGGCGTCCAGCACCACCTTGAAGCCCGCCTTGCGCACGGCTTCGGCGTCCACCGCCTCCAGGGCGAGCACGGCGTCGATGTGCTCGTCGGTAAAGTCGTGCTCCTCGATGCGGCCCAACCCGTCCACCGGGGCAAAGTCGAACGACCCGCTTTCGGCCAGGTCCAGGATGGCCTGCCCCTCGGCCGCGGTCAGGAATTCGCCCCGCTCGTTGAGCAGTTTGAGGGCGTTCCACTGGCGCGGGTTGTGGCTGGCGGTCAGGATGATACCGCCGTCGGCGCCGGCGAAGGTCACGGCCAGTTCGGTGGTGGGGGTGGAGGCGAAACCGCATTTGACGACGTCCACGCCACAGGCGACGAGGGTCCCGCAGACCAGCTGCTCGACCATCGCGCCGCTGATGCGCGCGTCGCGGCCGACGACCACTTTATAGCGTCCCGCGTTGTTGGGAACGGGTTTCCGGACCTTCAGGCAAGCGCAGTAGGCATAGGTGAACTTGACGATATCGACGGGCGTGAGGGCCTCGCCGGGGGCACCGCCGATCGTACCGCGGATGCCCGAGATGGATTTTATCAATGTCATGGTTTGCAAAATTACGAAATTTATTCTTATCTTTGCGCCTCGATTCAAAAACACTAGTGTAATGAAAAAAGGAATCCATCCCGAAACCTACCGTCTTGTAGCTTTCAAGGATATGTCAAACGAGGACGTGTTCATCACCCGCTCCTGCGCCACCAGCAAGGAGAACATCACCATTGACGGCGTGGAGTACCCCCTCGTAAAGCTTGAGATTTCCAACACGTCTCACCCTTTCTACACCGGCAAGATGAAGATCGTCGATACCGCCGGCCGTGTTGATATGTTCTACCAGAGGTACAAGAACCGCAAGAAGTAAGCTTCTGCGAATCCATAGGTTGAAAGAACCCGGACACCAGGTGCCCGGGTTCTTTGTTTATTGCCGTTCCATAAGTTCCATGCACATCCGGCCGTTGTGGTAGGGGCATTTCCAGAAGCCTGCCCGGTCGTCCGTGACGTTGTGCGTCCCGTCGGCGCGCAGGCTCCAGTACCACTCCCCGTCCGGGCACACGATCTCCCGGCGGATGAACTCCCAGGTATCCGCCGCCCGGTCGGCCCAGGCGGCGTCTCCGTCCCGCAGGAAGCGGTTCCAGCAGCCGACCACGGTCTCCGCCTGCACCCACCAGTGACGGTCGGCGTCCCGGTGCCCCGTGGCGGGATCCAGTTCGTAAACCATGCCCGCACCGGGCTTCCAGCCTTCCAGGGAGGCCGCGGCGATCCGCCGGCAGGCGTCCGTGGTCCGCGCGGCCAGCGCGGGGTCTTCCAGCAAGTCCGCCGCCTCCTCCAGCAGCCAGGACGCCTCGATGTCGTGGCCGTACGAGACCACCTCCGACTGGCAGCGCCAGGCAATGTCGAAAAACAGCCCCAGATGGCCGTCCGGCCGCACGATCCGGTCCAGGAAGATCTCCACCAGGCCGGAGAGCCGTTCCCGCAGCCCCGCGTCCTTCCAGACGCGGTACAGGCCGGTGTATCCTTCCAGGATGTGCAGGTGCGTGTTCATCGTCTTGGCGTCGTTGCGGTCCTTGTCGGACAGGCGCATGTCCTCGATGGGGCCCCAGTTGCGCGTGCAGGCCTCCAGGTAGCCGTCCCCGTCGAAGCTATGCGCCTCGATGTCGCGGTACAGGCGCACGGCCAGGTCGAGCGCTTCCCCGACTCCCGTCGCCCTGTTGTACTCCGCCAGGCCATAAATCGCGAAGGCGATGGCGTAGAACTGTTTTTTCGTATCCAGCGGCCGCCCCGCGGCATCCAGGCTCCAGAATACGCCGCCCCACTCCGGATCGGCGAAACGGTCCCGGATCTCGCGAAAGGCACGGTCTGCGGCCGTCCGGTACTCCGGACGACCGAGCAGACGGAACGCGGAGGAGAAGGTCCACAGGATGCGGGCGTTGAGAATGGCGCCCTTCGGAGCATCCGGAACCAGGCGGCCGCCGCCGTCGATCCGGCCGTACCACCCGCCGGACGGGTCCTGCATCCGGTCCACCCAGAAGGGCAGGATGTTTTCCGTCAGTTCGCTGACGGACAACGCGCGAAAAGATATCGGATCCATGGTCATTCGACTGTTCAGTTTGCGTTTTCCGGTCAAAGATACAACATTTGTCTTATCTGCGGAAATGTACTTTCTTTACCGAAGAAAATAGGATAAGAAAATATTGTTTGAAAATAAAACCAGTACTTGCACGACGCAATTAATCGCAAGCATATCCCTATTTCATTTTAAATTAATAACAAAGTTGATAAAATTCTACTTGTTTGAGCAAAGCATTAGGCGTATTTTTGCCATGTTTATTTTGCATAATTATGCACGTGAAACAAACCAGATTTGCCAACGGTATCCTGATCCTCCTGCTGTCCGCCCTCTGCCTGGCGGGCTGCCGTCCTTCCGCCGCCTTCTTTACGGTCGAGGAAGGGCGGATCGTCCGCGATGGAGAGCCCTGCTACTTCATCGGCACCAACGTGTGGTACGCCTCGCAGCTCGCCCTCTCCGATCCGGCCCGCTTTACCGCGGAATTGGACGCCCTGCACGGGCTGGGTCTCGACAACCTCCGCATCCTGGCCACCGACGAGAATTTCGAGGGGATGGACATCGTCCTGCGCGAACTGGAGAAACGCGGGATGAGCGCCGTCCTCTACCTCAACAACGCCTGGGAATGGAGCCCGGACGGCTACCGCTCCTGGTTGGAGAAGGCCGGCGCCGGACGCCAGCCGCATCCCGCCGTCGAGGGCTACGGCGTCTACATGTCCACGATGCACGCTTTCGCCTCCAACCCGCAGGCCGTCGCCTTGTTCCAGGAGCACGTCCGCCGGGTAGTGGAGCGCTACAAGGACTCCCCCGCCGTATTCTCCTGGCAGATCTGCAACGAGCCGCGCCCCTTCACCGACGACCCCGGGAAGATCGAGGACTTCATCGCCTACCTCCACGGGACGGCCCGGCTGATTAAGTCCATCGATCCCCGGCACCTGGTGAGCACCGGCAACGAAGGCTCGATGGGGTCCAACGGCAGCATCGACCTGTTCACCCGCGTCAACGACTGCCCCGACATCGACTACATCACCCTGCACATCTGGCCCTACAACTGGAGCTGGGTGCAGGAATCGGCCCTCCGGGGAAATGCGGCCGACGCCGCGCTGGACGCCGCGATCGGGCACACCGCCGCCTATATCGACGAGCATCTCGAAAAGGCCTACGACCTGCGCAAGCCCCTCGTCATCGAGGAGTTCGGTTTCCCGCGCGACGGCTTCGAATGGCACAACGACGGCCCCGTCTCGCTGCGGGACCGCTATTATGCCTATATCTTCGGCCGCGTGCTTGCATCCGCGCGCGGGGCCGGACGCCTGGCCGGCTGCAATTTCTGGACGTGGAGCGGCCACGCGGCGCAGAACCCGGAGCACCAGTTCTGGCAGGAAGGCGATGAGCTCGCCGGCGACCCGCCCCAGGAGGCCCAGGGCCTCAACGGCGTGTATCTCTCCGACGAGAGCACCATCGCCACCATCCGCAGCTACACCGACAGCCTGTCCCGCGTCCTCACCCTCTGGGCCCCCGACCCCGAGGGCTGGATGTTCTATGGCGACGGTCCGCACACCCTGCACGTCCGCGCCGCCTCGCAGACCGCCGCCGACGCCCCCGTCACGATGGCGCTGGTCCGGGACATCGACCTGATGGGCACGCAGGACACCCTCCTGCTCGGAAGCCGGACCGCGAAGGTCCGTCCCGGCCGTCCGGCAGACCTGGATTTCAACCTGGGCGCGCTCGAGCCCGGATTCTATCAGGTCCGTCTCGGAAAGCACCAGGTCTTCAACATCGGGGTCAATCCCGAACGGATCGAAAGCCCGCAGGACAAGCAGCCGGACTTCGACGCCTTCTGGGAGCGGACCCTCGCCGAGCTCGCCGCCGTCCCGATGGACGCCCGGATGGAACTCGTTCCCGAACACTCCGACAGCCACCGCAACAGCTACCGTGTCTTCTTCAAGTCCCTGGGAGGCGCGCAGGCCGGCGGCATCCTCTGCGTTCCGATCCGGGAAGGGAAATATCCCGTCTCGCTGGAGCTGATGGGCTACGGCGCCCAGCCATACTGGTTCGACCCCGCCGCCGAGCCGGACAAGATCCAGTTCCTTGTGAGCGTGCGCGGCCAGGGGATCTTCCGGGAACCGGAGGAGCGCTGGATCGACCGCGGGCTGGACAGCAAGGAGCATTTCTACTACCGGGGCGCGTTCTGCGACATCGTCCGCGCCATCGACTTCGTCTGCACCCTGGACCGGGCCGACCCGGAGCGCATCTACGCCTGGGGTGACAGCCAGGGAGGCGCCTTTACCTGGATCGCCGCCAGCCTGGACCATCGCGTGCGCGCCATCGCGCCCAGCGTGCCCTTCCTGAGCGACTACCCCGACTACGGCCGCATCGTCTGGTGGCCCATGCATGAGGTTTTCCAGGCCGCGGACGCGGAAGGAATCGGACGCGACGACCTGATGCGGATGCTCTCCTACTTCGACGTCAAGAATTTCACGGACCGCGTGCAGTGCCCCGTCTACATGGCCTTCGGCCTCCAGGACCCGACCTGCCCGCCGCACACCAACTTCGCCGGCTACAACCAGGTCACCGCGCCCAAGCAGTTCCACTGCGAGCCGCTCTGCGGCCACGCGATGTGGAAGGAGAGCCGGTGGCAGCAGATCCGGACAGAATTTTTCGGACGCAACTAAACAATCCATATTTATTTACTAACAATTAATCATCCAATGAAACAAAAACTGTTGACAAGCCTCCTGATGCTCGCCATGAGCATCGGCCTGATGGCGCAGAACGTCACCGTGACCGGTGTCGTAAGCGATCAGATGGGGCCTGTGATCGGCGCCAGCGTGTTCGAAAAGGGCACCAACAACGGCACCGTAACGGACATGGATGGAAACTTCAGCCTCTCGGTTACCCCCGATGCGGTGCTGGTGATCTCCTCCATCGGTTACGCGACGCAGGAACTCCCCGTCGGATCCCAGCGGGTCTTCAACGTCCTCCTCGAGGAAGACAATGAATTCCTGGACGAAGTGGTCGTCGTCGGTTACGGCGTCCAGAAGAAGAAGCTCGTGACCGGATCCACCGTCCAGGTCAAGGGCGAAGACCTGGCCAAGATCAACTCCACCAGCGCCCTCGGAGCCATGCAGGCCTCCACGCCCGGTGTGAGCATCATGAGCTCTAACGGCCAGCCGGGTTCCGGCTACAATGTGAACATCCGCGGTATGGGTACCACCGGCTCCTATGCCCCGCTGTACGTCATCGACGGCGTCACGGGCGGAGACATCAACTCCCTCAACCCGTCCGACATCGAGAGCATCGACGTCCTGAAGGATGCCGCATCCTGCGCTATCTACGGCGCCCGCGGCGCCAACGGCGTCATCCTCGTCACGACCAAGCAGGGCAAGTCCGGCAAGTACACCGTTACCTATGACGGCTTCTACGGCATCCAGAACGTCCAGAAGATGCCCGAACTGCTCAACGCGCAGCAGTACATGGACATCCAGGACCAGGTGAGCTTCAACATGGGCAAGGATCCCATCGACTGGCAGAACACCCTGAGCCCCGAGCTCTACAACAGCATCCGTGACGGAAGCTTCAAGGGCACCAACTGGCTGGACGCCATCCGCAACGTGAATGCCCCTACCACGAACCACGCCGTCAACGTCGTCGGCGGTTCCGACAGGTCGAAGTTCTCCATGGGTGTCAGCTACACCAGCCAGGAAGGTATCTTCGGCAAGCCCGTCGCCTCCAACTACAAGCGTGTCACCGTCCGCCTGAACTCCGACCACGTGCTCTGGAGGAAGAACGACCTCGACATCATCACCCTCGGTGAGAACTTCACCTTCAGCACCAACCAGCACGGCGGTATCGGTACCGGCAACCACTATTGGAATGACGTGTACAACATGCTGGCCGCCAACCCGCTCGTCCCCATCCGCCAGAACGACGGTTCTTACACCGAGTATGACTGGCTCAACGGCAGCGGCATCTGGAACCTCGATCCCTACACCGGCAACCCGATTGCCAGCATGGTGTATTCTTCCCGCGGCAACAACGACAGCCACAGCTACGGACTTACGATGTCTGCCAACCTGCGCGTGCAGCCCATCAAGGGCCTGACCTGGAAGAGCCAGTTCAACTACCGGATGAGCGCCAGCACCTACCGTCAGTACCAGCTTTCCTACAAGCTTACCAACTACGCCTTCTCCGACACCGACATCGTCAGCCAGAACGCGTCCGCGGGCTGGAGCTGGTCCTGGGAGAACACCGTCAACTACGTGTTCGACATCGCCGGCGACCACCACCTCGACGCCCTCGTGGGCAACACCCTCGAGCACAGCGGCTTCGGTGAAAGCGTCAACGCCCAGAACAGCGGCGTCCTGTGGCCCAACCTGTGGGAGTACGCCTACGTGAGCAACACCAACGGAACGCCTTCGCTCAGCGACATCGGCGGCTCCACCTGGGGTGACAGCGGACTGGTTTCCTTCTTCGGCCGTATCAATTACGACTACGCCGAGAAGTACATGCTGTCCCTGATCCTCCGCCGGGACGGTTCCTCCAACTTCATGCGCGGTCACAGATGGGGCACCTTCCCGTCCGTCTCCGCCGGTTGGGTGGTCTCCAACGAGCCCTGGTGGAACGTCGGTTTCGTCAACTTCCTGAAGCTGCGCGGCAGCTGGGGACAGAACGGTAACTGCAACATCTCCAACTTCCAGTACCTTTCCACCATCTCGGTCGGTGCGGCCGACGGCGGTTACTCCTTCTACACGGGAACCACCTCCCAGAACTCCGGCACCGGCGCCTACGCCGACAAGCTGGCCAACCCGGACATCAGCTGGGAAACCTCCCAGCAGCTGGACCTCGGCTTCGACGCCCGTCTGTTCGGCAGCAGGCTCAACGTTGCCTTCGACTGGTACCAGAAGGACACCAAAGACTGGCTCGTGAATGCCCCGATCATGGGACACTTTGGAGCCAACGCCCCGTACATCAACGGCGGTGACGTCCGCAACACCGGTGTCGAGCTCGCGCTCAACTGGAGCGACGCCGTCAGCCAGGACTTCTCCTACAGCATCGGCGTCAACGGCGCCTACAACAAGAACCGCGTCACGCGCATCGCCAACGACGAGGGTATCATCCACGGCCAGGGCAACGTGGTCCAGGGCATCGCGGAACTCTACCGCGCGCAGGTCGGTTATCCGATCGGCTACTTCTGGACCTACAAGTCCGAGGGCGTGTTCCAGAACCAGGCCGAGATCGACGCCTGGAAGGCCGCCGGCAACGGCACCATCGTGGAGAACATCGTCCCCGGCGACCTCAAGTTCGCCGACCTGAACCACGACGGCGCGATCACCGATGCCGACAAGACCATGACCGGCGATCCCAACCCTGACTTCAACGTGGGCATCAACCTTTCCGTCTACTTCAAGGGCTTCGACTTCGCCCTCAGCGGCTACGGTATGTTCGGCCAGCAAGTGTTCCGCGCCTACCGCCGTTACTCCGACAGCCAGTGGAACAACTATACCACCGAAGTGTACGGATACTGGCACGGCGAGGGTACCTCCAACCACTTCCCCCGCCTCGTGGCCGGCACGAACTACAACTTCATGAACAACTCCGACATCTTCATCGAGGATGCGGACTTCTTCAGGATCCAGACCGTCACGCTCGGCTATGACTTCAAGCGCATCTGGAAGGACGCCCCGTTCAGCCAGTGCCGCCTCTACGTGCAGGCTCAGAATCCGTTCTGCTTCACCAAGTTCATGGGTCTTGACCCGGAGGTCGGTTCCTCTTCCGGCTTCGACGGCTGGGCCAAGGGCATCGACCTGGGTTACTATCCGCAGGCCAAGACCTTCCTCGTGGGCCTCAATCTTAAATTTTAATCCGGATGACTGATATGAAAAAGATAATCAAATTCGCGGCCCTGGCTGCACTTGTGTTCTCTTTCGCCTCCTGTGAGTCATTTCTCGACACCACCAACTACTGGTCCAAGGACAGCAGCAACTTCCCGGTGAACGCTACCGACGCCGAGCAGATGCTTTCGGGTATCTACAACAACCTGAACGTATCCATCGGCAACAACGTGCACGTCAACCACTTCCTTTGGTCGATGGCCGCTTCGGACGACGCCCTCGGCGGCGGTGGACAGAACGACCAGACGATGCAGGCGGAAGACCTTCTTCTGAACTTCGGCACCGACATGTACAACAACTTCTACGTGGACCGCTACAAGGGTATCGCCCGCGCGAACGCCGCCATCGAGGCGATGCCGAACTGCGGCGTGGCCGACAAGCTGAAACAGTACATGGGCGAGGCCTTCTTCCTCCGTGCCTGGTATTACTACGAGCTCGCCTCGATGTTCGGCAACATCCCCTGCCCCGTTACTTCCCAGGCGGACGCCACCCAGCCGCAGATCAGCGGCGAGGCCCTCTGGGGACAGATCATCGAAGACTGCAAGATCGCGGCCGACATCATGCCCGCCACCCAGTCCATCGGTGACGGTCACGTGGACAAGTATGCCGCCGAGGCCCTGCTGGGCCGCGCCTGGCTGTTCGCCTCCGGCTTCTACGGCCTGAACGAGATCACCCTCCCCGCCTACGAGAACGAGGCCATCGGCGTCAGCATCGCCGAGGGTACGAAGATCTCCAAGTCCGAAGTCGGCGCCTACATTACCGACTGCGTGAACAACTCCGGCTACAGCCTCGTGTCCGACTACCACAACCTGTGGGCCTACACCAACCGCTGCTCCATCAACGATCCCAAGAATCCCTGGTCGGGCAAGGGTTACAAGTGGGTCGAGGACGACGGCGCCCGCAACCCCGAGGCGATTTTCGTCATCAAGTTCAACACCCAGCCTTCCTGGGGCACCACCATCGGTTACTCCAATCAGACCGCCCTGTTCCTGGGCGTGCGCGGCCAGAGCCTCGACAACGGCGAGTGCATGCCGTTCGGTACCGGCTGGGGCATGTGCCCGGTCAATCCTTCCCTGGTCGACGACTGGAAGGCCCTGGAGCCGAACGACGCCCGTCTGGACGCTTCCGTCATCGCGGTCGACAAGTTCAGCGGCAGATATGTCTTCGGCGGCGACTCCAACATCCAGGAGTCCGGTTACTACCAGACCAAGACCATGCCGGTCATCGCCTATAGCGATGCTGACCAGAAGTACATGAAGTCCTTCACCAACGTGATGTTCCCCGGCCTGACCTGGTCCAGCGGCAACGAAGACAACTTCCAGCTGAACTCCGTGAACGACATGGTGATGATCCGCTTCGCCGAAGTGCTCCTGATGGATGCCGAGATCAACGGCAACCAGGCTTCCTTCGACAAGGTCCGCGCCCGCGCCGGCCTGCCCAGCAAGCCGCTCAACGACGAGAACCTGCGCAACGAGCGCCGTTGGGAGCTCGCCTTCGAAGGCGTCCGCTTCAACGACCTGCGCCGCTATGGCGAAAGCTATGCGGTGAGCGCCCTGAACAAGCAGGAAGGCGTGAAAGTGTGGAACTCCGGCGTGGAGGGCACCAACAACGCTTCCCGCTACAACGGCAGCTACGGCGACCGCTACTCCGCCACCAAGGGCTTCGTTCCTCTTCCCAGCAGCCAGATATCCCTGTCGGCCGGTGCCGGCGAGGAGTACAAGTTCACCCAGAACGAGGGCTGGGGTTCCCAGTATGACTTCCCGGGTTGGTGATCCACCATTAACAGAAACGTGATATGAAAAGAATATTCTACTTCTCATCCATGCTGGCCCTGGCGGGCTTGATGCTGGCCTCCTGCGAACCGGCCCTGCTCCAGGGTCCCGCAGTTGCGGCTCCGATGGCGTCCACCGCCCTTCAGTCGGCCTTCGTCATCGACGGCCAGTTCGCCGACGCCGCCTGTACCATTCCCCAGACGGACGGCAACTTCATCAAGTACTCCACGAGCCCGGCCGTGACCGTCCAGGTGAGCACCGTCAAGGCGGACGGCTCCAAGAACGTCCTCGCGACCGGCGCCTCCGGTGTGTTCAACATCACGCCGCGCCGCGGTGCGGACCCCAACCAGGCCTTTACCGTGACGACCATCAACCAGGACGCCTCGGTCGTTTCCTTCGAGAGTTCCGTCAACGTATTCGTTCCGGGCGACCTTCCTCCCGAGGTGAAGGTCCTTACCGGCGAGGGCGGATCCAAGGCCTGGAAATGGTACACGGTCGACGGTGCCTGCTGGGGCAATGCCGGTTTCAATGCGGGCAAGGCCGCTTCTCCCACCGACATCCCCGGCAAGTGGTGGGGCTGCACCCCGGAACAGCTGGAGACCGAACAGGTCGCCCACTCCGGCGGTACCGTTTACGGCTACGGCGACCCCGATGCCTACATGATCTTCAACGAGGACGGCGAGTGCATCTCCTACAAGGCGGACGGCACGCAGATCGCCAAGGGTTCCTACACCTTCGAGGATTACGATCCGGAAGGCGCGGGTGCCGGCTACGGCTACGGCAAGCTCGTCACCACCGACGCTCCGATCCTGTTCCCGTTCGACATCAACACCCAGGGAAGGCGTACCAACGAGTTCCAGGTCGTCTATGTCGATCCCAACGTTCTCGCCCTGATCAGCGACAAGGGTGCGGGCGACTGGGGCGAGTGCACCTGGTGGCGGTTCAAGAACGCATCCGATGCGGATGCCGCCCTCGCCGGAAACGGCCAGCGCGCCTGGACGTGGTACACGATCGACGGTGCCACCTGGGGCAATGCCGGTTACAACGCAGGTACCGCCAATGCCGCCGGCGACATCCCCGGCAAGTGGTGGGGATGCACGCCCGTGCAGCTTGAAACCGAGCAGCTGGCCCACTCGGGCGGAGTTGCTTACGGTTACGGCAGCGATGACGCCTACATGGTGTTCGACAGCGCCAACGGCACGGTTACCTCTTACAAGGCTGACGGTTCCGAGATCAAGTCTTCCGGTTATGCCGTGGAGGACTTCGTGATGGATCCGGCCGCCTTCAGCAAGGGCACCCTCTCCACGACGGACGGTTCAGGCATCCTGTTCCCGTTCGCCATCAACCAGGGCGGCGCGGTTACCACCACCTACGAAATCGTCTACCTGGACGGTACCATCATGTCGCTCATCGGCAACTACGCCGGCAGCGGCGACTGGGGCGAGTGCACCTGGTGGCGGTTCAAACCCAAGAACTAGGTCATCTCTCCATGAATGAAGGCAGCCGCTTCAGGGCGGCTGCCTTTTACCATTACAATGGAAAAGACAAGCAGAACGACATTGTCGGCGGTTTTGGGAACGGGCGTCTTCGCTTTCTGGATGTGGCTGTACCCCCAGGCGTTGAATTACCACGAGCAAAACCAGCTGTTCCTTTTTACATGGGACTATTTCCGGGAGCGCATGGCGCTTCCGGGCGGTTTTGCGGACTGGTGCTCGGAATTCCTGGTCCAGTTCTTCCGCTTCCGCTGGTCGGGCGCCCTCGTTCTCGCGGCGCTGGCCGTCCTGCTGCAGCTGGCCGTCTGGAAAGCGGCCCGGTACGTGAACCGGAAAGGAAGCAGGAGCCTGTACTTCCTGAGTTTCCTCCCCCCGCTGCTGATGCTCGTGCATATGGGCAACATGGAGGTCCTGGTGAGCTATCCCGTCGCGTTGCTCTTTTCCGTTTCCCTTTGCCCGCTGTTCGCACGGGCGGGATGGCACCGTCTCTGGCTCATCCCGCTCGTGTGGTGGCTGGCCGGCCCGGTGGTCATCGTTCCGGTCCTTTTCTCCGTCCTCCTCGGCCGGAAGCCCGCAGACGCGGTGATCCTGGTGCTTACCGCCGGGGTATTCTACGCCGGTTACCGGCTCATGGCTTCGCAGTATCCGATGCGGGACGCCTTCTTCGGCATCAATTACACCCGTATCCGCGAGATGCTGCCGGCCCTGCAGGTCGTCATCCCGCCGGTCTCCCTCCTATGCATCTTCCTGTGCGGCGCGGGATTCCGGTACCGCGGGGAAGCGGCCGCGGACCTGGCCGGAGCGGTCATCCTGGCGCTCTGCACCTGGGGCGGCGTAAAGCTGTCCTATGACAAGGACAGCTACGAAGTCCTGGCCTATGACTGGCTGATCCGCCAGGAACGGTACCAGGACGTCGTCAGGCGGGCGGAAAAGTATCAGCCGAGAAACCCGGTCAGCGCCTGCTCCGTCAACTTCTGCCTGTTCATGACCGGACAACTCGAATCCCGGCTGACGGAATTCTACCAGTGCGGGACGGAGGGCCTCGTGCAGCCGAGCGTCCGCGACAACCTTTCCGACATCACCTCGGCCGAACTGCTGTGGATGATGGGCATGCCCAACATCACGCTCCAGTACTGCTTCGACATTCAGGAATCCATCCAGAACGGGCGGAGGAGCGGCCGCTTCCTGTCACGCATGGCCGACTGCAACCTCGTCAACGGTTGGTACGGACCGGCGGAAAGATACCTGGACATCCTTTCGCACAGCCTTTTCTACCGCCGGGACGCCCTCCGGAGGAAGCAGATGATCGGGGACGAGGCCGCCGTGAATGCCGACCCGGTCTATGCCTATATCCGTTCCGTCCGCTTCCGCGACGACTTCATCACCGTGTACGACGGACTCGACCTGATGATGGCGATCCTGTACAACCAGAACAAAAACAACTTCATGGCCGCCGCCTATTATTCCGCATGGCAGCGGCTCAAACAAACGGAAACGCGATGAAAAGACTGATTCCCTTCATTGCGATCCTCCTGATGGCCGCCTGCGCCCGGAATACGGTATATTCCGACGATCTGCCCGCCATCTATCCCGATTACATCGGCGTGACCATCCCCGCCGGAATCGCCCCGATGGATTTCAACCTGCCGGAAGGCTACGAGCGCACGTTCGTGGTCGTTACCGGAAGCCTTGGCGGGGAATTGAAAACGAAAGGCCGCTGGGCTTCATTCCCGGTCAAGGCCTGGCACAAGCTTACCGCGCTGAATGCCGGCGGAACCCTGCGCTTTACCGTCCTGGGCCGGAAAGACGGCCGGTGGACCCAGTGGCGCGATTTCATCATGTATGTCAGCGACGCCCCCCTGACGGACTACGGCGTCACCTACCGCAAGATCGCTCCGGGCTATACCACATACAGCCGGATCGGCCTCTATCAGCGTGACATCCACACCTTCCGGGAGGATCCCATCATCGAGAGCACGCTCACGCCGGGGCAGTGCATGAACTGCCACACCGCCAACGCGACCGATCCCTCCCAGTTCATGTTCCACCTCCGCGGCAGCCACGGCGCCACGCTCATCCAACAGGGCGGCAGCCGCGAATGGGTGACCACCAAGGCCGAAGGCACCCTGGGCAACATGGCCTACTGCTACTGGCATCCGGACGGCCGCTGGCTGGCCGGCTCCATCAATCCCGTCCGCCAGTGTTTCCGGACCGGGGACCAGCAGCCGATCGAAGTATTCGACACGGCATCCGACCTGGTGGTGATGGACCTGCGGGACTACTCCCTGATCGTGGATCCGCGCCTGACTACGGAAGACTGGCTGGAGTCATCCCCGGCATTCACCCCGGACGGACGCACCCTGTATTATTGCAAGGCGAAGGCCTACGAGGTCCCCCGTCAGGTGGACAGCATCCGCTATGACCTGATGCGCGTTTCCTTCGATCCGCAGACGGGTACGCTCGGGGAGATCGCGACCGTACTGCCCGCCAGCGCTTCCGGCCGCAGCATCAGTTTCCCCCGGCCTTCCTACGACGGCCGCTGGCTGATGTACAACGAAGCGGACTGCGGCGTTTTCCCGATCGACCACAAAGAGGCGGACCTCTGGCTGATGGACCTGGTAACCGGGGAAACGAGACCGGTCGACGAGGTCAACAGCCCGCTGTCCGAAAGTTACCACAACTGGAGTTCCGACAGCCGCTGGTTCCTCTTCTCGAGCCGGCGGGACGACGGACTGCACGTGCAGTTGTTTATCGCATCCATCGACAGGGACGGACGCTGCACCAAGCCTTTCGTGCTTCCGCAGCGCAATCCCCGGAAGTTCTACCACGGCATCCTTTACTCTTTCAACGCCCCCGATTTCACGAAGGAGCGGGTACGCTTCGACACCCGCGGGGTGTATCGCGAAGTGTTCTCCGACAAACGTGTCCAAGCAACGGTCAAGCCATGAAAAAAGCTCTCTTCCTGCTGGCGGCCCTCTCGGCCGTCATGATCTCCTCCTGCGGCCGGGACCAGTACCGGATCCACGGCCGCGTGACCTCCAATGACCTGGAGGGCGTCCAGATTTTCCTGGTCCCCCTGGGGCATGAAACGGCGGAGTACGTGGACTCGGTCCATATCCGCAACCATGAATTCTTCTTCAGCGGCGACGAGCAGCGGATGTGCGAAATCCGGCTGTCCAAGTACGAACGGGACAAGGGGCAGAACCTGTTGGTCGTTACCGAACCCGGCGACATCTACGTGACCATCGGCCCCGACAGCAGCGGCGGCGGCACGCCCCAGAACGACAGCCTGCAGGTCTGGAAGGACCTGACCATCCAACGGAACCAGGTGTTCGGCCCGTTATATGACGCGGGACTGAAAGCGCAGGCGGATTCCGTCCACCAGCTTTACAAGGAACGCACCTGGCAGATGGCCCGTTCGATGGGCGAAGACAGCACGCTGGGAGAATTCCTGCTGGGTCTTTTCCCTTTGCCCCGGGAATAAGCCATGGAAAGAAAGGGACTGCGGATACCCGTCATCCTGCTGGCCACGCTTCTGCTCGCGGCCGGCGCGAGCCAGGCCTGGTTCCTCGTCCGCCATCCTTATTTCTGCAAATACGCCGCCCAGAACGGCATCTCGCTGCGCGAGGCCCGCAAGGTCTGGGGCCGGCCCGACAAGGTTTCGGAACGTGTGATGGGCCTGACGGTCGAAGCCTCGCTGGAGAACTGGACGAAGGTCGCCGAACTTGCCTCCGTGGACCTGAAATCCGAGATCGGCAGTTACTACTACAACCTCGCCAACGCCCACCTGGGGCAGCTTCCCGACAGGTTGATGGATTACTACCAGCCCTTCGAGCGCGGCCTGTTCCTACCGGTCGGCGAAAAATCCACCCCCTTCCAGATTGCCTGCGCCGGCGATGTATGGTTCGCCCTGGGCGACATGACGATGGCCGAGCGGGACGCGATGCTGGGCCTGTCGTTCTCCCCGGCCCACAAAGGCTCGCGCTACCTGCGCCGGCTGGCGGAAACGAACCTGGTCAAGGGCGATTACGCCGCAGCCTCCAAATACCTGCGCATCCTGCTCAATTCGCGTACGGACCGGGCCTGGGCGCAGGAACGGCTGGACGGCGCGTGGTCGCCGGAATACAGCGAGCGCATCGCCCGGAAGCGCGCCCTGATGCCGCGTATCGATCTGGTGCACGGCATGGACCAGACGCAGCTCATCCTGCGCATCCTGCTCAATTCCAACGCATCCAACAAGATGGCGCTGGACTATCTGCTGTGCTACGACCTGCTCACGAAGGACCTGGACGCCTTCGTGGCGGACTACGACCCCTCGCTGACCGCCTCGACGCTCTATGAAGAGGCGATGCTCATTTTCCTGGCCGCCAAGGGCGGGATGGACGTCGAGAATTTCGACCACTACCATATCGCGCCGGCCACCCTGGAGCGCTTCAACCGTTTCGTCACCATCTACAGGCGGGACGGCGGATCGCTCGGGAACCTGACCGGGGATTTCGGAAAGACCTACTGGTACTACTATTATTTCGCCGTACGCAATGAGAAGGATTGACACGCTCCTGGCAAGCGCCCTGGCGCTTCTCCTGCTCGTCTCCTGCGGCGGGCGGGCGGACGTGCGGCCATGGGGTCCCTTTACGGACAGGACGTCCATGATTTTCCCGGATTATCAGGATGTTACCATACCCTGCAACATCGCTCCGCTGAACTTTTACTATACCGATCCTACCTTCCCGCGCCCCGTTACTGTGTTCTCCTGCGGCCCCGTGTCCGTCACCTTCAGGGGACGGGAAGTAGTCTGGAAGGAAAGCGTCTGGAAGGAACTGCTCGCCGCTGCCGCGGGCTCGGACATCGACGTGGCAAGCACGCGGGGAGGCGACTCCGTGCACTGGAAGATCCACGTCAGCGCGGAACGCATCGACCCGTACCTCACCTACCGGCTCATCGAGCCCGGTTTCGAGGTCTGGGACGACCTGGAGATCGTGGAGCGGCACCTGGAGGGGTTCGAAACCCGGATCATCTCCGACTGGCGGCACACGCAGAACAAATGCATGAACTGCCACATCCATGCCCAGGGGCGCGGGGACCTGTCGATGTTCTACCTCCGGGGAGCGGGTGGCGGAGCCATCCTCAACCGGGACGGTGCGCTGCGCAAGCTCACGCTCCGGGATTCCACGATGATCTCTTCCACCGTGTACGGCGAGATCCATCCCTCCGGACGCTGGGGCGTTTTCTCCACCAACACCATCATTCCGGCGATGCATTCCGCCGGCGACATCCGGATGGAAGTCTTCGACCGGGAGTCGGACCTGTGCGTCGCCGACTTCGACGGGAACCGGATGCTCAGTTTCCCCGGAACGGCGCGGAAAGATATGTTCGAAACCTTCCCGGTCTTCTCCGCGGACGGGAACGCCGTCTATTACTGCAGCGCGCCCGCCGGCCTGCTTCCCGCCGACCTGGAGCGGACACGCTATTCCCTGCTCCGCATCCCCTTCGATCCGGAAAGCGGCACGCTCGGCTCCCCTGCCGACACGCTGTGGAGCGGCCCTGCGCACGACGCGTCGGCCTGCCACCCCAAAGCCTCCCCGGACGGGCGCTGGTTGTTGTTCACGGTGGCGGACTACGGCACCTTCCCCATCAACCACGCCGAGTGCGACCTCGCCCTGATGGATCTCCGGACCGGCGGGCTGATGCCCATGGACGCCGTCAACGCCGACAAATCGGACACCTACCACAGCTGGAGCTCCGACGGCAAGTGGTTCGTCTTCGCTTCCAAACGGGGCGACGGATTCTTCGGAAAGCCGTATTTCAGCCACGTATCGCCCGACGGCAGCGTGACCAAGCCCTTCCTGCTCCCGCAGCGGGACCCCCACTTCTATGACCATATGCTGCGCTCCTTCAACGTGCCGGACCTGGGCAACGCCCCGGTCGGATTCGATGCGGCCGAAATCGGCCGGGTGTGGAAGGACGTTCCGGCAGAACCTTTTGATTGACAACACCTTCACTTATGAAAACACGCATCCTTACCCTGTCGTTCCTGGCTGCTTTCCTTTTCTGTTCCTGCGGTGACCCCATCGAACCGGAACCCGTCAAGCTCGTCGCCACTCCCTCGCAGCTCTCCTTCGACGCCGCCGGCGGAACCCAGGAGCTGGTCCTTACCAGCGGCATCAAGCCCGAAATCAGCTGCTCCGACAACTGGATCACGCTGTCGGAAGGCGCCTACGCGTCCAACACGGTCACCCTCCGTGTGAGCGCGCAGGAGAACACCGGCACCGCAGCCCGTTCCACCAGCATCCGGGTCATCGGCGAGAAGCAAAGCCTGATGATTCCCGTCAACCAGGGCATCCCGCAGGTGAAACTTACCGTGAGCGAGACCCGCGTCTCCTTCGACCGTTTCGGCGGCGAGGCGGAATTCTCCGTCACCTCGTCCCAGAAACCGCAGGTCACCTCCGACGCCGCCTGGTGCGGCGTGGTGGTCGGAGAAATCGGCGACAACCATGAAACCCGGGTAACGCTGCTCTCCGGCGCCAACCGGACCACCGATGCCCGGGAGGCCGTCGTCACCGTCAAATGCGGTTCCGAAAGCCTGACCGTCAGCGTTTCGGGAGAAGCGGGCAAGGCCACCCCCGTCTCGAGCGCCACGGCACTTACGCCGAAGAAGGTATTCAATGCCATGGCCCCGGGCTGGAATATGGGCAACCAGATGGACGCCATCTCCAACGGGATTGCCGGGGAAACGCTCTGGGGCAATGACAAATGCACCCAGGCCACCTTTGACGGCGTAAAGGCCGCTGGATTCAAAGCCGTTCGCATCTGCGTGACCTGGGAGGGACACATCGGCCCCGCTCCCGCCTGGAGACTGGAAGAGAACTGGCTCGCCCGCGTCGAGGAGATCGTCACTTATGCGGAGAAGGCCGGGCTCGTCGCCATCGTGAACACCCACCACGACGAAAGTTACTGGCTGGACATCGCCAAGGCCTACAACAACGGCAGTCAGAACGAGAAGGTTAAAGACGAGATATTCAACGTCTGGAGCCAGATCGCCCTCCGCTTCAAGGACAAGGGAGACTGGCTGGTGTTCGAGTCTTTCAACGAGATCCAGGACGGCGGCTGGGGCTGGAGCGAAGCTTTCAGGAACGATCCCGAGGCCCAGTACAAGGTGCTCAACGAATGGAACCAGGTGTTCGTGGACGCCGTCCGCAGCACCGGCGGGAACAACGCCGCACGCTGGCTCGGCATCCCCGGCTATGCCGCCAACCCCGGATTCACCATCGCGGGACTGGTCCTTCCGACGGACTACACCAGCGCGAACCGGCTGATCGTGGCCGTGCACGACTACGACCCGTACAACTTCACCCTGGCCGATCCGCTGGTGCGCCAGTGGGGCCACACGGCCGATCCCGCCCTGCGCTGCAGCGACAAGGACGAGGAGAACGTCGTGGCCGTCTTCGACCAGCTGAAGACCGCCTGGCTGGACAAAGGCATTCCTGTGTACCTCGGCGAAATGGGCTGCTCCCGCCACGCCGATGCGGACTTCCCCTATCAGAAGTACTACATGGAATATTTCTGCAAAGCGGCCGCAGACCGGCTGCTGCCGATGTACCTCTGGGACAATGGCGCCAAGGGCACCGGACCGGAGACCCACTGTTACATCGACCACGGCACCGGTGCGTTCGCAGACGACAAGGCCAAGGAACTGGTGGGACTGATGGTCAAGGCGGTTACGAAAAAAGACGCCTCCTATACCCTGGAAAGCGTCTATGAATCAGCCCCGTAGGACTCAGTCGGACCAGCGGAAACCGAACTTGACGCGCTCAGGAGCATTGATCAGCTTCTGGGCGCGTATCCTGTCCAGGCGGACCGGACCGCTCACGAACTCCGGGACGTTGTAGGAGAAGAAGAGGTCGTCATAGTACTTCCGGGGATTCCGCTGCGGCAGCATGAACGGCTTGCCGGCTACGCCGTTTTCATCGAAATGAGCGATATACAGGCGCGTGTACAGGCCGTCCGTCCGCCGGCTGGAAAAGACGATCCAGCGGGAATTGCCGCTCCAGGCGTGATAGCTGTCCGTGTCCGGGCTGTTCACCTCGTCCAGGGGGCGGCTCTCCCCGGTCTGGAGGTCCAGGACCCAGAGGTCCGCCTCATGGTGCCAGATCGGGAAGGTGCCGTAGTCGCTCAGGGTGTAGATCAGGAAGCGGCCGTCGTAGGAAGGCCGCGGAAAGGCGACGCTCTTCATCCGGGAAGCGGCATCGATGACCGTTTCCACATCCTGTCCGATCGTCCCGGTCTCCGGATCGAAGCTCACCTTCATCAGGTTATAGCGCAGCCCGGTCAGGCCGGCGGGGATCTCAACCCGGGAAGCAGCGGTGAAATACAGGGTCCGGCCGTCCGCAGAGAAGGCAGGGAACGTCTCCCACAGGTCCGCCTGCTTCACCTGCGGGGCGGTGATCAGCTGGTTGTGCTCCACGTCATAGATCTGCATATCCGAATCCAGGTCGAACACCTCGATCAGTTTGTCCGGCCGGACATGGAAGCTCTGGCGGGTGCTGTTGGTGGCGTAGGCGATATACCGGCCGGAAGGATGCCAGTACGGATACACGCAGAAACCGAGGGTGGAATCCGTCTTGGTATCGTAGGCGCGCAGATCGTCGCCCAGTTTCAGGAGCGTGGCGCCGTGGCTGCCGCGGACGTGCAGGCTCAGGGAATCCGGATTGCCGCGGTTATAGGAGTGACAGTTGAGACAGCCGTCGAACTGGGTGTTCTCCAGCAGGGCCCGCTGGCGGAAGGAAGACAACTCCCGTTCATAGATGCCCATCCGGCTGTAGATTTCATAACCGGGCTCGAGCATGCGGAAGGTCAGCCCATAGTCGATGGGGTCGGCAGAGACGTGGATGCTGAACGGCTCGAAAGACTTCCAGCCCCCGTCGTAAAGGCCGGAAACCGTAACGGAGAGGGATGCGCCCGCACTCCTCGCCAGGAGCCGGGCCCAGCGCCCCGCCGGGAATCGGGTGGACTGCCTGCCCCGGCTGCAGAACTGCGTCCCGTCAGGCGCGACGACCCGGACATCCAGCGCCCGGGCACCGTCCAGCGTGAAATCCAGCGGAGCGACGGTCGCGGGAACGGTAACCCCCACGTAGTCCGGGAAGATGTCAGGCACCGTGCCGGCCGGCACGGCGTGGCGTGCCCGGGGGCTGCAGGAGACCAGCATCAGGAGGGCCAGGATGGCAAGCGGACGGATTCTCATGGCTTATTGAGTAGAGGAGCGGTATCGATAGTAATAGTAGAACCAATAGGTGTCGCCGTATTTGCGACGCATTTCCTCCTCCGGACTCTTCGCCTGCATATCCACGATGAAATTATTGATACGCAGGGCGTTGTCGGGGGAAAGATAGGCAGGAAGGCCTTCGAAATTGCTGTGGGTGAGCACCCAGCGGAGCAACAGGGCCTCCTGGTAGGCCTTGGGCATCACGGGAGCCTCCACCAGGCCGATGCATTCCACGAAGCGGTCCAGGTCCTTGCGCAGCAGGCACCAGGCCATCAGGTAGTCCAGGGCCATGGTGTTCGACGGATTCTCGACCTTGAGCAGGCCCAGCATGGAATCCATCTCCGTACCGCTGAAAAAGAAATCGTGCTCCCGCAGGCGCAAGTCACGCGCACGGGCCAGTTCCGGCCGCTGCTCGAAGACCGTTCCGGCATCCAGCAGGGAGAGGGTCTCCCGGGCCCACTTGCGGTAGAACGCCGTATGGGTGAGGGCCTTCAGGTATTTGCGGGCCACATCGGTATCGCCGTTCACGATGTTGGTCTGGGCCAGGCGCTGGTAGAAACGGGCGCTCTTCTGGAAATCGGGGATCGCCTCCTGCGCCTCGAAGGCAAAGCGCTGGGCGGTGTTGACCATGCCCAGGTGCCAATAGATCTCGCCGGTCGAGACCGGATTGGTGCAGTCGCCCACGAACTCCGGCAGCAGCCCTTCCGGCCCGTTCTGGAAGTATTCGAACTGGTGGTCCGGCATCCGCCCGGTCTTCGACAGGGCGAGGTTCAGGCACGACACCGTCTTGGGATTGTCGGGATTGCGCCGGTCCGCCGCCATCATGATGCGGTTCCACATCTGCATGCGGACCATGAAGTCATAGCGCATCCATTCTTCCTTGACGGGATCCGCCGTGCGCAGGGTGAAGAACGTACCCGCCCCGGCCACGCAGGCGAAAACCAGCACGCCCCGGAGCGTCCCGGACAGGATCCTTCCCTTGGACAGGGACACGAGGACAGTCACGACGACGCCCAGGGCCGAAATCCACAACAGCCCGGGCAGGATATTGTGATAACGGTAGTAATGGACGCCCAGGTACAGCCGGCCGAGCGGGTATGGGAACAAGCGCGCTGCAACCGGCGGACAGAGCGCCGCAATCGCCAGCAGGACGGCCGCCAGGGCCACTATCCGGCCGCCGCGTCCGCCTTCGTCCAGGATGCGGACCAGGACGAACACGACGACAAGGGGGCCGCAGGCCATATACAGCGCCGGCACGAGCACGGCTTCGGTCACGCGGCGGACCCGGGCGGAAGCCACCCGCCGGCACAGGACGGAAGCGGCCAGCGCCAAGATGAGCGCCACAGGCCCGCCCAGCAGGGAATGCTCGTCGCAAAGGAAGACGAGCAGGATGGCGGAAGGCAGGAAACTCAATGCATACACCGGCAGCGTCCGCTGCCGGCAGGCCGCCCAGGTAAGCAGCTGCAAGGCGCAGAAAACCAGTGCCGTCACGGCCGCTCCGGCAGGGGCATAGTAGCAGAACTGCGTCAGGAACCTGCCGGCCCAGTCGGCAAGGCCCCCGGGGACACCGGCCACGCCTGAGAAATATCCCCAGGTGAATTCGAAGAGCTGATACTGCTCCTGGAAATGCAGGTGATAAGGATACCGGAGGGCGAAAAAACTATAGACGGCGGCGCCCGAAAGCACCGTCATCAGCGCGCCCGCAATCTTCTGGGTCCTGTTCATCTGGGTGGTCCACGTTGGTTCGGATAGCAAATTTATTCATTTTGGGGGATTTATCCACCAAAACGACCGGGAAAATAAGAAAAATGCGAAAAATGAACATTTTTCAAGGCGAATAATGCAAAATCTTCCCAAAATTTTTGGAAAATTCGGAATTTGAGTATAACTTGTGATTCCAATTAATACTAATAATCCATATGGTCAAAGTCCTCAACGAGATTACGCCCATCACCGAGAAAGACTGCCTTTTCATCGTGGAAAGACACAAGACCGAATTCAACTATCCCCTGCACCGCCACCGGGATTTCGAGCTCAATTTCGTGGAGAACGCCGCCGGGGCACAGCGTGTCGTCGGGGACAACGTCGAGACCATCGGCGACTACGACCTGGTGCTGATCGGAGGCGAGAATCTCGAGCACGTGTGGAAGCAGGGCGCGTGCCATTCCCCCGACATCCGCGAGATCACCATCCAGTTCTCGGCAGACCTGTTTTCCAAGGACCTGCTGGTCAAGAACCAGTTCTCCTCCATCAAGAAGATGCTCCAACGTGCCGAATACGGGCTTTCCTTCCCGCTTTCCACCGTCATGGAGGTTTACGCAACGCTCAATACCATCGCCCAGGAGAAAGAGAGCTTCGTCCAGTTCATCAACTTCCTCTATCTCATCTATCAACTCTCGCTCGCGCCCAACGCCCGCGTCCTGGCCGGGAGTTCCAATGCCCAGCCGGACCGTGGACAGGAGGAGAACCGCATCCTCACGGTGCGGCAATACATCGACGACCATTTCACGGAAAACCCGACGCTGTCGGAACTGGCCGACCTCGTTTGCATGACCCCCTCGGCCTTCAGCCGCTTTTTCAAACAGAAGACTGGCAGCAGCCTGTCGAACTACATTATCGAAGTCAAGCTCGCCTACGCCATCCGCCTGCTGGTGGACTCCACCCTCAGCGTTTCCGAGATCTGCTATGAATGCGGGTTCAACAACCAGTCCAATTTCAACCGCATCTTCAAGTCCAAGAAAGGACAGACCCCGCGGGAATTCCGCGCCTCCTTCAAGAAAAACAAAACCATCGTATAGCATTAACCCATGAAAGTGTCTGAAACCCTTACACTGCTTGCGGCATGCCTGCTGCTCGCCGGCTCCTGCACGGCGCCGGCCGGCGCCCCTTCCGGCATCGCCGCCACCCTCGCCTCGGCCGCCTCGGCCGGCACGCCGCTCTACGGCCACCAGGACGACCTGATGTACGGCCACGACTGGAACGCCAACCTTGAACCCGGCACGGAAATGACCCGCTCCGACATCAAGGATGTCTGCGGGCACTACCCCGCCATCCTCGGCCTCGACATGGGCGGCATCGAACTCGGAGATACGAAGAACCTGGACGGCAACGACTTCGCGCTGATGCGCAAGGCCGCCGTCGCCCACCACGCCCGCGGCGGCATCGTCAGCCTGAGCTGGCACCTCCGCAACCCTTTCACGGGCGGCGACGCCTGGGACGTCTCGTCCGATCAGGCCGTGGCATCCGTCCTGCCGGGCGGGGAGAAGCACGAGCTCTTCATGCTGTGGATGGACCGCCTCGCCGACTGGATCCTGTCGCTCAAGGCGGAGGACGGCTCGCAGATTCCCGTGCTTTTCAGGCCCTGGCATGAGCACAGCGGCAGCTGGTTCTGGTGGGGGCGCGACCTGTGCACGGCGGAAGAATACAACGCCCTGTGGCAGATGACCTATGACCACCTGGTCCGGGAACGCGGCATCGAAGGGATGGCCTGGGCCATCTCCCCCAATTACATGCCGCAGGACTTCGAGCAGTGGGAAGCACGTTACCCCGGCGACGCCTATGTCGACGTGGTCGGGCTGGACTGCTATGCCTCGCTGAACCGCGACGGCTACATCCGCCAGATGCACGCGGGACTGGCGTCCCTGCAGCGTTTCTGCGAGGCGCACGGCAAGATCCTGGCCGTCACCGAGACCGGTCTGGAGACCCTGCCCGATCCCCGCTGGTGGACCGGGACACTGTCCGAAGCCATCCAGGGTTTCCCAGTCAGTTACGTCCTGACCTGGCGCAACGCCAGCGACCGTCCGACCCATTTCTTCGCCCCCTTTGCCGGACAGGAAAGCGCCGATGATTTCGCCGCCTGGATCCTGCAGGACAAGATTACCGTATTATAAGTCGCTGTGATGAAAGTATTTGAGGAGAAACTCGCGGAACTCCGCGGGAAACACGAGGCGCTTCTCACGCGCCCCAACCGCCCCATTGAAGGCAACGGTATTTATGAAAGATATGAAAACCCCATCCTGACGGCCGCGCACGCCCCGCTGGAGTGGCGCTACGACCTGGATCCGGAGAGCAATCCCTTCCTGGTGGAGCGCTTCGGCATCAACGCGACGCTCAACAGCGGCGCCATCAAGTGGAACGGCCGCTATGTCTTGGTGGTCCGCGTGGAAGCGGCCGACCGGAAGTCCTTCTTCGCCGTGGCGGAAAGCCCGAACGGCGTGGACAACTTCCGCTTTTGGCCGCGGCCGGTCACGATGCCCGAATGGGGCGAGCCGGCCACCAACGTCTATGACATGCGCCTGACCCGCCACGAGGACGGCTGGATCTACGGCCTGTTCTGCGTGGAGCGCAAGGATCCGGCCGCACCCGCGGGCGACCTGTCTTCCGCGGTGGCGGCCTGCGGCATCGCCCGCACCCGCGACCTGGTGGAATGGGAGCGCCTGCCGGACCTGAAATCCGCCTCGCAGCAGCGCAACGTGGTGCTGCACCCGGAGTTCGTGGACGGGAAATACGCCCTCTACACCCGCCCGCAGGACGGCTTCATCGATGCCGGAGGCGGGGGCGGCATCGGCTGGGCCCTCGTGGACGACATCACCCGGGCCGAGGTGAAGGAAGAACGGATCATCAGCGCCCGCCACTACCACACCGTCATGGAGTGCAAGAACGGCGAGGGCCCGCATCCCATCAAGACGCCGCAGGGCTGGCTTCACCTCGCGCACGGCGTGCGCGGCTGCGCCAGCGGCCTGCGCTATGTCCTGTACCTCTATATGACAGCCCTGGACGACCCTGCGCGCGTCATCGCCGAACCCGCCGGCTATTTCATGGCCCCGCAGGGGGAGGAATACGTCGGCGACGTGATGAACGTGCTGTTCTCCAACGGCTGGATCGCCGACCCGGACGGAAAGGTGTTCATCTACTACGCCTCGTCCGACACCCGGATGCATGTCGCCGTGAGCAGTGTGGAGCGCCTGGTGGACTACTGTCTGCACACCGAAGCGGACGGCTACCGGACCGGAGAGACGGTCCGGCGGCTCAACCGGCTCATTGACAAGAATTTGAATCGCAAAAACAAATAACCATGGCCAAACTCTCAGAGAAGATCGGATACGCCCTGGGCGATGCCGCCGCCGGCGGAATCACCTGGAAGGTAATGTCCATCGCGTTCCCCCTGTTCTTTACCAATATCTTCGGCCTGACCGTCGCGGACACCGCGACGCTGATGCTGGTGGCCCGCCTGTTCGACGTGGTCACCGACCCGATGATGGGCGCCCTCGCCGACCGCACGCGGTCCCGCTGGGGCACCTACCGGCCCTGGCTCATCTTCGGCGCCCTCCCGCTGGGCGTCGTCTTCGCGCTGCTGTTGTACACGCCCGAACTGGGCCCCGTCGGGAAGCGCATCTATGCCTACTCGCTGTATCTGCTCATGATGGCCGTCTATACGGCCGTGAACGTACCCTACGGGTCCCTGCTGGGCGTGATGACCGACGACGACAACGAGAAGAACCAGTTCTCGTCCTACCGGATGGTGGGTGCTTATGCGATGGGCTTCGTCACCCTGCTGTCCTTCCCCTACCTGCAGAAGCTGGTGGGCGGCACCGAAGCGCACCAGTACGCCGTGCTGGGCGTGGTCCTGGGCGCCCTGGCGGCCCTGGGCACCCTGGCCTGCGGCCTGCTCACGAAGGAGCGCCTGAAGCCCGTCCGGGCCGAGAAGTTCTCCTTCAAGCCCTTCGCCGACCTGTTCCGCAACAAGCCGTGGATCTACCTCACGCTCGTGGGCATCTGCACCAATTTCTTCAACGGATTCCGCTACGCCGTGGCGGGCTACCTGCTGGAGTACTGCCTGCACGGCGACGTCACCGTGTCCGGCCTCATCATCAACTATACGGTCTTCATGACCTTCGGCGAAGTGACCTGCATGATCTTCGGCGGACTGTCGCCCCGCTTCACGAAATGGGCGGGGTCCAAGCGCCGGGCCTTCAGCCTGGCGGCCCTCATCTGCGCCGTCACCTCCATCGGCTTCTTCTTCATCCCGATGGACCCGAAGTACATCTGGGTGATGATCGGGACGGTTATCCTCACCTCGGTCGGCATCGGCCTCTACTCCCCGCTGCTGTGGTCGATGTACGCGGACGTGGCCGACTACGCCACGGAAAAGAACGGCACCTCCTCCACGGGACTCATTTTCTCTTCCGGCACGATGGCGCAGAAGTTCGGCTCGGCCATCTCCGGCGCCCTCGTGGCCCTGCTGCTGGGTCTCGCCGGCTTCATCTCCGGCACCGATCCCGCCACGGGCCAGACGGTGGTCACCATCACCAACGAGCCCGCTGTATGCCGGATGATCTGGAGCCTGTTCTCCCTGTTCCCGGCCGCCCTCGCCCTGCTCATCGTCCTTCTGATCCACCTGTATCCCATCAAAAAATAGAAATGAACAAGCAATACGGCCATTTCGACGACCGGGCGCGGGAATACGTCATCACCGATCCCGCCACACCCTGGCCCTGGATCAATTACCTCGGAACCGAAGACTTCTTCTCCCTGATTTCCAACACGGCGGGCGGCTACTGCTTCTGCCGGGACGCAAAGTTCCGCCGGATCCTCCGCTACCGCTACAACGGCGTGCCGATGGACGACGGCGGACGCTATTTCTACATCCGCGAAGCGGACGGCACCGTCTGGAATCCGGGCTGGAAACCCTGCAAGACGCCCCTGGACAGCTATGAATGCCGTCACGGGATGGGTTACACCCGCATCCGCGGGCGGAAGGACGCCCTGGACGCTGAGGTTCTCTTCTTCGTGCCGCCCGGACGCCGCTGCGAGGTGCACAAGGTCACGCTGACCAACCGCGGCACCGCCTCGCGGGACTTCCATCTCTTCTCTTTCGTGGAATGGTGCCTGTGGAACGCCGCCACCGACATGGAGAATTTCCAGCGCAACCTTTCCACCGGCGAGGTGGAGATCGAAGGCAGCACGCTCTACCACAAGACAGAATACCGCGAACGGCGCGACCACTACGCCTTCTACGGCGTCAATGCGCAGGCGGACGGGTTCGACACGGACCGGGAAACCTTCATCGGGATGTACAACGGCTTCGACGCGCCGCAGAACGTGCTCGCGGGGCGCCCCGGCAACTCGGTCGCCCATGGATGGAGCCCCATTGCGTCGCACTGTTTCCACCTCCGCCTGGAACCGGGCGAAAGCCGCACCCTGATTTTCGTGCTGGGTTACGTGGAGAATCCGCCGGAGCACAAGTTCGCCCCCGACGGGAGCATCGACAAGACCCGGGCGCACGAACTGCTGAAGGCCTTCGACACCACGGAGAAAGCGGATGCCGCCTTCGCGGAGCTCGGGCGGTACTGGGACGGGCTGCTGGGCCGCTTCCAGGTGGAGAGCGGCTGCCCCGAACTGGACCGGATGGTCAACATCTGGAACCAGTACCAGTGCATGGTCACCTTCAACATGAGCCGCAGCGCCAGTTTCTTTGAAAGCGGCATCGGGCGCGGCATGGGCTTCCGCGATTCCAACCAGGACCTGGTGGGCTTCGTCCACCAGATTCCGGACCGGGCCCGGCAGCGCATCCTGGACATTGCCGCCACGCAGTTCCCGGACGGGGGCTGCTACCATCAGTACCAGCCCCTGACCAAACGGGGCAACGACGGGATCGGCGGCGGTTTCAACGACGACCCGCTCTGGCTCATCTTCGGCACCGTCGCCTACATCAGGGAGACCGGCGACTTCGGCATCCTGGACGAGCCGGTTCCCTTCGACAACGCCCCCGGAACGGAAGTTCCCCTGCTGGAGCACCTGCGCGTCAGTTTCAGGCATGTCACGGACAACCTCGGCCCCCACGGGCTGCCGCTGATCGGCCGTGCCGACTGGAACGACTGCCTCAACCTCAACTGCTTCTCGGACAATCCCGACGAGTCCTTCCAGACCACGGAGAACAAGACCGGCGGCTCGCAGGCCGAGTCGCTGATGATCGCCGGCCTGTTCGTGTACACGGGCCGGGCATTCGCGGAACTGCTCGGCCGCATCGGGCAGGATCCCGCCCCGGTGCTGCAGGCGGTGGAGGATATGGAGCGTGCCGTCCGCGAGAACGGCTGGGACGGGGAATGGTTCCTGCGCGCCTACGACTACTTCGGAAGGAAGATCGGCTCCCACGAGAACGCGGAAGGACAGATCTTCATCGAAAGCCAGGGATGGTGCACGATGGCGCGCATCGGTGCGGAGGAAGGCCTTTGCGACCGGGCGCTGGACAGTGCCAGGCGCCTGCTGGACAGCGAGCACGGACTCGTGCTGAACCAGCCGGCCTATTCCCGCTACTACATCGAATACGGCGAGATCTCCTCCTATCCGGAAGGTTACAAGGAGAACGCCGGCATCTTCTGCCACAACAACCCCTGGATCATCATCGGAGAGGCCCTCGCCGGCCGTGCGGACGACGCCTGGGAGCACTACTGCAAGATCTCTCCCGCTTTCATCCGCGACCAGCGGCTGCACAAGGTGGAACCGTACGTTTACTGCCAGATGGTGGCCGGCAAGGACGCCGCCCGGCCCGGAGAAGGCAAGAACAGCTGGCTCACCGGCACCGCCGCCTGGAACTGGCACACGGTCACCGAATTCCTGCTCGGCATCCATCCCGAATATGACGGGCTCCGGATCGAACCCTGCCTGCCCGCGCAGCGCTTCCCCGAATACCGCGTGCACCGGCACTTCCGCGACGCGGACTATGACCTGACCATCCGCAACTCCGGCCGCGGCGGCTCGCATTTCATCCCTTATTCTCCCGGCTATCATCAACTTACGATTGAATTATGATGCACCTTCTCTTTACGCTCCTGAGCATTTTCACGCTGCAGACCCGGCATACCACCCTGGCCCTCGACCTGGAGCAGGGCGGGGACGCCCGGATCGTCTATTACGGCGCCCGGATCGACGACACCGCCGAACTGAAGGACGCCGGCTACCGCGGGCAGACCGCCTACCCTGCCTACGGACTGAGCGGCACGGCCGAGACGGCGCTCGCCCTCACGCAGGCCGACGGCAACAAGACGCTGGACCTGGCCGTCCGGGACTGGATCCTTGCGGACTGGGAGGACGGGCAGCTCCTGACCGTCACCCTGGAAGACCGCTTCTATCCGGTCACCGTCCGGTTGTACTACAAGACCTTCCGGGACGAAGACATGATCGAGACCTGGACCCGAATCGACAACGACGGCAAGAAACCGGTCGTGCTCACCCGCTTCGACTCCGGCCACCTGCCCATCCGCGGCGGCGACACCTGGATCTCCAGCCTGTACGGCACCTGGGCCAACGAGGGACGCGTCTGCACCGAGCCGCTCACCCGCGGCATCAAGGTCATCAAGAACATCGACGGCACGCGCAACGCCCACACCTCCCACGGCGAGGTGATGATCAGCCTGGACGGAAGGCCGCGCGAAGACGCGGGACGCGTGATCGGCGCGGCGCTCTGCTGGGGCGGGAACTATGAACTCCGGATCCAGAAGAACGACACCGACTACGACCACTTCTTCGCAGGCATCTGCCCGGAAAACGCGGAATACCACCTGGCCAAGGGCGAAGGTTTCATCACGCCGCATCTGGCACTTACCTTCAGCGACGCGGGCCTGGGCGGAGCGAGCCGGAATTTCCACCGCTGGGGCCGCAAATGGCGCCTCGCACACGGCGACCGCGAACGCAAGATCCTGCTCAACAGCTGGGAAGGCGTGTATTTCGACATCAACGAACCGGGTATGAAACAGATGATGGAGGACATCGCCTCGATGGGCGGAGAACTCTTCGTGATGGACGACGGCTGGTTCGGCGACAAATACCCGCGTCTGAACGACAGCAGTTCGCTGGGCGACTGGGTCGTGGACCGGAACAAGCTCCCGAACGGCATCGGCTGGCTGGTCAGGACGGCCGGGCAGGCCGGCATCAAGTTCGGCATATGGATCGAGCCGGAGATGACCAACTCCGTCAGCGAACTGTACGAGAAGCATCCCGACTGGGTCCTGCAGGCCGCGAACCGGCCGGTCGTCACCGGCCGCGGCGGCACGCAACTGGTGCTCGACCTGTCCAATCCCGCCGTGCAGGACTTCGTGTTCGGCGTGGTGGACCGGCTGATGACCGAAAACCCGGACATCGACTATATCAAGTGGGACGCCAACATGAACATCGCCGAGCACGGCAGCCAGTACCTCAAGGAGCAGAGCCACCTGCAGGTGGCCTACTGGGCCGGTTTCGCCGCCGTCTGCGACCGCGTCCGGGCCAAGTATCCCGACCTTACCATCCAGGCCTGCGCATCAGGCGGCGGCCGCGCCAACTGGGGCGTACTCCCCTGGTTCGACGAGTTCTGGGTATCCGACAACACCGACGCGCTGCAGCGCATCTACATGCAATGGGGCACCTCCTACTTCTTCCCGGCCATCGCGATGGCCTCGCACATCAGCGCCACCCCCAACCACACGGTCTTCCGCACCACCTCGCTCAAATACCGCGTGGACGTGGCGTCAAGCGCCCGTCTCGGGATGGAAATCCAGCCCAAGAACATGACGGAGGCCGAGAAGGACTTCTGCCGACGAGCCATCGCCGATTACAAGCGTATCCGTCCGGTCGTCCAGTTCGGTGACCTTTACCGCCTGGTGTCCCCCTACGACGACAAGGGCTACGCCTCGCTGATGTACACCACGGAGGCGAAAGACCGCGCCGTCTTCTACTGGTGGAAGATCGCCAATTTCTATGACGAGCATTTTCCGCGCGTGCGCATGGCCGGGCTCGATCCCGACCGCCGCTACAAGGTCACGGAACTCAACCGGATCGACCTGCGTCCGCTCGCCTTCGAAGGCAAATCCTTCACGGGCCGTTTCCTGATGGAGAACGGCCTGGACATGCCCTACACCAACGAACCCGAATACGGCGAAAAGACCGACTGGTCCAGCCGCGTCCTGCTGCTGGAAGCGCTGTAGACATGAAAAAGAAAGCCCTGCTCCCCATCCTGCTGGCGGCTGCGGTCTCCCTGTCCGCCGCCCCGCCGCCCGCGTCCGCTTTCCACACTTCGCTCGATGCGGGCTGGTCCTTCGCCCTGGGCAACGCCGCCTCGATGGAGGCGGACTTCGGCCACGGAACGGAATATTTCACCTACTTTACAAAGGTGATGTCCAACCACGAAAACCACGGTCCCGCCTCGACGGATTTCATCGAAGACGGCTCCTGGCGGACGGTGACCCTGCCCCACGACTGGGTGGTGGACCTGCCCTATGACGGTGCGGCGAGCCACTCGCACGGTTACAAATGCATCGGCTGGCGCTATCCGGAGAACTCCGTCGGCTGGTACCGACGGCACCTGGAAATCCCGGCGGAAGACAAGGGGAAACAGGTCTGGATCGAGTTCGAAGGCATCTTCCGCGACAGCCAGATCTTCTGCAACGGCTGCTACCTGGGCGGCGAGAAAAGCGGCTACGCCTCGCGGGTCTATGACCTCAGCCCCTACCTCAACTACGGAGGCGACAACCTGATCGCGGTGCGCTGCGACGCCTCCGTCGAGGAAGGCTGGTTCTACGAGGGTGCCGGCATCTACCGGCACGTCTGGCTGCACAAGGCCGGCCCCGTGGCGGCGGAGCCCTATTCCATCGTGGTGGGGGCGGATGACATCCGCTTCAGCCTCGCGCTTGCGGACGACTCCGTCGATCCCGCCCGCATCACCGTCCGGAAGCGTTTCTTCGACGCGGAGGGCAGTGAGGTCCCCGCCATGACGCACCGCTGGAGCCTGGACGACCCGTATCTGTACGGCTGGAAGCTGGAGCTCTTCTACGACGGCGTCCTGTCGGCGGAATACAGCGGACGCAGCGGCCTGCGCGAAATCGCCTTCGACCCGCAGCAGGGCTTCCTGCTGAACGGCACCCGCGTGCAACTGAAGGGCTGCGACCTGCATCAAGACCACGCCGGCGTGGGGGCGGGCATTCCCGACGCCCTGTGGCGCTACCGGCTGGAGCAGCTGCGCAAATACGGATTCAACGCCATCCGCTGCTCGCACAACCCGGCCAGCCCCGCGCTGCTGGACCTGTGCGACGAACTCGGCTTCGCCGTGATCGACGAGCAGCGCCAGTTCGGGGTGAATGCCGAGCAGACCGCCCAGTTCGAGAACATGATCCGGCGTGACCGGAACCACCCGTCGGTGATCCTCTGGAGCGTGGGCAACGAGGAGTGGGCCGTGGAGTGGAACGAAACGGGGACGCGCATCGCCCGGCGCCTGACACAGATCGCCCACCGGCTGGATCCCACCCGCCCGACGACCTACGGGTCCAGCAGCGGTCCGCACCCCAACCGGGGCGTAGATGTGTTCGGATTCAACTACGTGATCCAGAATGACATAGAAGGCCTGCTGCGGGAGTTCCCGCAGCGCACGGGCGTAGGGACGGAAGAGACCACGGGCTCCGGTACGCGCGGCAAATACGCCACGGTCCCGGAACGCGGATGGATGCTCTCCCTGAACCGCAGCGGCGTGGAAAACCGGCCGATGGGCGGAAACCCGGATCAGGTCTGCACGCCGGACGTCCAGCCGATGACCGCGGACGGCCGGGTGCTGGAGGTCATCGCACGCGGCTGGAAGTACTATGCCGCGCATCCCGGCCTGGGCGGCCTGTTCTACTGGACGGGCATCGACTACCGGGGAGAACCGAACCCGATGGTCTGGCCCGCCACCGGATCGCAGTTCGGCATCCTCGACTACTGCGGCTTCCCCAAGGACGAGGCCTTCTACCTGCAGTCCGTCTGGACGGATGAGCCGGTCCTGCACGTCGCTCCCCACTGGAACCGCCCGGTCCCGGAAGGGACGACGGTGCCTGTCGTGGTGTATACCAACTGCGAGCGCGTCTCGCTGAAAGTGAACGGGAAGAACCTCGGTTCGAAGGAAGTATCCGGGAACGGAAGTGTCCGCTGGGAGGTTCCGTACCGGCCCGGCCGCGTGGAAGCCACGGGCCGGCGCGGCGGCCGGGTGGCCGTGCGCACCGTCCTGGAGACGACGGGCCCGGCCGTGGACGTGCGCCTGACCCCATCCCGGACCCAGCTGGAGCGCGACGGCGCGGACGTCGTGGTGCTGGACATCGAAGCCCTGGACGCGCGCGGCCGCTTCGTGCCGGACGCGGAAATGCCGCTGACCGTCCGGGTGGACGGCGCCCGGCTGCTGGGCTGGGGCAACGGCGATCCCGGCTTCAAGGCCGTCGAACGGCCCCTGGATGGCAACGAAATGGACATCAGTACCTTCAGCGGCTGTGCCCAGGTGCTGGTCCGTTCTCTCGCCGGCCAGGACGGTCCGGTAACCGTATCCGTCGGCGGACGGAAGGTCCGGCTGGACTGAGAAGTACGCAGCCGTCATTCCCCTGCCCCGGGCGAAGAATCTCCCGATAATATTGCTATATTTGTAGTTTGAGTAAACTACAATCGGTAACGTTATGTCAACCAAGGGAAAAATCATCACCTGGGTCGTGGCCGTCCTGCTGGTCGCCTCCGCCATCTTCGTGTACTTCAAGTTCTACTTCGTGTTCGGCGAGGGCGTCAAGGCCGGCGAACTGAACCAGATCGTCTATAAGGGCTGGGTCTGGAAGACCTACGAAGGACGCCTGATCCAGACGGGATTCAAGAGCAAAGGTACTGGGAAAACCGGCGGAAACAGCCTGCAGTCCAATGAATTCAACTTCTCCGTCGTGAGCAAGGAAGTCGCCGACTCACTGATGCTTTGCAGCGGCAAGAACGTCGAACTGCACTACAAGGAGTACAACGGCTGGCTGCCGTGGCGCGGCATGCAGCGCTACGTCGTGGACCGCATCGTTTCCGTGGAACCGGGTTCGGGCACGTCCGAGATTCCCATCTTCGTAGGCGGCGAAACGCTATGACGCTCCTGCTTCCGCTGCTCGTCGCGGGCATCCTCGCGACGCAGCCCGCATCCGGCCCGGACGGCCGGATGCTGACCGTCGCCGAGTCCGTCGGCCAGGCGGACCATTCCGTCTATCCCGAACAGGTGCGCCTGTACTGGACGCCGGAAGGCGAACTGACGCGGGAATTCCCCCGCCGGGAGGCGCCGGAGTGGAAGCTTCCCCAGAGCGAGGCGCCCGGCATCGTTTACGGTGAATCCGTCAGCCGCAACGAATTCGGCATCAACGGCGGGGTCTTCCCCGCCCCGGACGGAAAGCGGCTCGCGGTGTACCGCAAGGACGAGTCCGCCGTCACGCTCTACCCCCTCTACGACATCACCACCCGCACGGGCGGCAGCACCCTCATCCGCTACCCGATGGCGGGCATGGCCTCGGAGCACGTCTCCCTGTGCGTCTGCGACCTGGAGGGGCACATCCTCACCACCCTGCAGGTCACGGACTTCGACGACGAACGCTACCTGACCGGCATCACCTGGGCCCCGGACGGGAAATACATCTTCGTCCAGGTGGTGGACCGCGCCCAGCACGAGATGCACCTCAACATGTACCGCTCCGACGACGGCCGCTTCGTCCGCACGATCCTGACCGAGCGGAACGACGCCTGGGTGGAACCGCTCGACCCGCTGTACTTCCTGAAGGACAGCTACCGTTTCTTCTACCGCACCGACAACCGCGACGGCTGGCGCAACCTCTACCTCTGCGACACCCTCGGGCGCATTTCCCGCGTCACCCCCGTGGACGCCGACGTGGACTACGTGGCCAACGACGGTAAGTTCCTCTACTACACCTCCGCGGAGGTCTCCCCGGTGGAGAACCACCTCTTCCGCGTGCGGGTGGACGGCCGCGGGAAGAAGCGTGAACGCACGCCGCAGCGCCTCACGGAGGAACCCGGCTGGCACCAGGTGTCCCTGTCGCCGGACTTCAGCCGTTTCATCGACCGCTACAGCAGCTTCAGCGTGCCCGGCGTGACGCAGGTGCGCGGCACCGACGGCAAACTGCTGGAAACGGTCCACGTCGCCCCCGACCCGCTAGCCGGCTATGCGCAGTGCCGCGTCGAATTCGGCACCACGCCCTCCGCGGACGGCAGCTGCGAGAACTACTACCGCCTCTTCTATCCGAAGGATTTCGATCCCGCGAAGAAATATCCCCTGGTCGTGTACGTCTACGGCGGCCCGCACTCGCAGATGGTCAACGACTCCTGGCTCGGCAACATCCGGATGTGGGAGATGCTGATGGCCCAGCGCGGCTACGTGGTCTATGTCCAGGACAACCGGGGCACGCAGAACCGCGGCGCGGCCTTCGAAAAGGCCATCAACCGCCGCTGCGGGCAGGTCGAGAACGACGACCAGATGGCCGGCATCCGCGCCCTGCTGGACCGGGCTCCCTGGATCGACCGCGAGCGCATCGGGGTGCACGGCTGGAGCTACGGCGGCTTCATGACGCTCACCCTCGCCACGCACAATCCCGGCTTCTTCAAGGTGGCCGTGGCCGGCGGGCCCGTCATCGACTGGCAGTGGTACGAGGTGATGTACGGTGAGCGTTATATGGACAATCCCGCCACCAATCCGGAAGGGTTCGAGGCCACCTCGCTCATTCCGCGGGCCAAGGACCTGACGGGCCGCGTACTCATCTGCCAGGGCGTGCTGGACGGCACGGTAGTGCCGCAGCATTCCCTGAGCTTCGTCCAGGCCTGCATCGAGGAAGGCGTCCCGGTGGACTGGTTCCCCTACCCGCTGGACGAGCACAACATGCGCGGCAAGGCGCGGGTGCACCTGTACGAGAAGATCACGGACTACTTCGAACAGCATCTATGAGAAAGATCCTGATGGCCGCGCTGGCCCTGCTGCTGGCGGCCGCTCCCCTCTCCGCCCAGAAGAAGGCGGAAACCCGGCTGTATGACCGGACCCTGGCGAAACCTTCCCTGGAGGCCTTCGACAAGTTCCTGAAGAAATACCCCGCCTCCGTGTATGCGGACGACATCCGGGCCCGCAAGGACACCCTGCTGAACATCAGTCCCTACGACGAGGCGCAGGCGGCGCAGATCGCCGGCCCGCTCCTGCCGGCCGGAACGGAGTTCCGCGCCGTCGCGGACCGCCGCGAGGCCGTGGACCGCATCTATGCGCTCTGCCTGGACGGCGAAGGCCTGGCCCTGGACCAGGTCCGCATCGTCAGCTTCATCCGGGGTGCGGACGGCTGGACGCAGGAAAGCGTCTATGACGCGCCCGCGTCCGATGCGGAGGGGATGACCGGGCGCGCGTTCGCCGACGGGACCTCCGTCGTCGCCATCCGCGGCACACGCTACCTCTTCTTCCACTACCTGATGTACGGTGGGGACGGCTCGCAGCAGACCTACGTCGCCGCCGCCTACGCCCCGCAGACCGACGAATTCGGCTGCGTCTCCTTCCGCGGGAAGGACATCCGGGGGACGGGGCACGTGCCGGAATACCACATCCTGGGCCGCAGCGACGAAGCCCTGCTCAGCGGTATGGACCGGCCGTGGATGCGCCTGCTGCTCAAGGACATCCAGGACAATCCCTGGCTGGAATACGTACCGGAGAACTTCTGGCTCACCGACGCCGCCATCGCCTGGTGGCTGGAGCAGAATCCGGGTGCGACGACCAGCGCCACGCATCTCAAGTTCAACATCCTCCAGCCCGAGAGTTCCCTGGTGGAAGAATTCACCGCTTCGAAAAGCAGGAAGAATTCGTCGAAATACACCGCGGCGATGTTCGACCACCGCGGCTACACCGTCATCGTCGTCTTCCAGAAGGACGACGGCAACTACGTGCTCGCCTGGGCCGAGCCGGAGGCGAAGGACCACTACCGCGACCGCCTGCTGAACAGCATCGCCTTCGACGATGCCAACACGCTCGCGATGTCCTACTACCACGGCAACCGGACCTTCAAGTACCGCCTCAACCTCGCCTCCAAGAACCTCCGGAGAAACTAAGCCATGAAAGAATACATCGAACAGAACCGGGAGCGCTTCTTCGAAGAGCTGTTCTCCCTGCTGCGCATCCCTTCCGTGAGCGCGAAACCCGAACACGCGGCCGACATGTACCGCTGCGCCGAGACCCTGGCCGACCTGCTCCTGGAAGCGGGGGCCGATGACGCCGGCGTGTGCGAGACGGCCGGCCACCCGGTCGTTTTCGGCCGGAAGACCGTCGATCCGAAAGCGAAGACGGTGCTGGTGTACGGCCACTACGACGTCCAGCCGGCCGAGCCGCTGGACAAGTGGGACCACGACCCCTTCGACCCCCAGATACACGACGGGGCCATCTGGGGGCGCGGCGCCAACGACGACAAAGGCCAGCTGTTCATGCACGTCAAGGCCTTCGAATACCTGTTGCGCAGCGGCAGACTCCGCCACAACGTCAAGTTCCTCTTCGAGGGTGAGGAAGAGATCAGCAGCCCGTCCCTGCCCGCCTGGATCAAGGCTCACAGGAAACTGCTCAAGGCCGACCTCTGCCTGGTCAGCGACACCACGATGCTGGGCGAAAACACCCCGTCCATCAACTGCGGCATGCGCGGGCTCAGCTACCTGGAAGTCAAGGTGACCGGACCGAAGAAGGACCTGCACTCCGGCCATTTCGGCGGAACCGTGGCGAACCCCATCCAGGTCCTCTGCGAGATGATCGCCTCGCTGCTGGACGAGAACGGCCGCGTGACGGTGCCCGGCTTCTACGACGACGTTGCCGAACTGTCCCCGCAGGACCGGAAACTGCTCGCCAAGGCTCCCTTCAACCTCAAGGAATACAAGGAGTTCCTGGACGTGCGCGAGCTGCGCGGCGAACGGGGCTACACCCCGCTGGAGCGCGTGGGCATCCGCCCCTGCCTGGACGTCTGCGGCATCTGGGGCGGCTACGCCGGCGCCGGCGCGAAGACCGTGCTTCCCTCGGAAGCGCACGCCAAGATCTCGATGCGCCTGGTCCCGGACCAGCGCAGCGGACGGATCACGAAACTGTTCGAGCGGCACTTCCGGAAGATCGCCCCGAAATACGTGAAGGTGGAAGTGACCCCCTTCGAGGGCTGCGACGGGTTTACGATCCCGATCGGCTCGGAAGCCTACCGGGCCGCCGCCCGCGCCATCGGCGAAGTCTATGGGACAGAACCCGTTCCCGCCCGGGGCGGCGGCTCCATCGGCATCCTGGGCGAGATGCAGAAGATCCTCGGCATCGATCCGCTCCTGATGGGCTTCGGCCTGGAACGCGACACCATCCACTCCCCCAACGAGAGCTACCTGCTCAGGCAGTTCTTCGCGGGGATGGAATCCATCGCAAAATTCTACGAATACTGGAAATAGCGGGCCCGGCCGGGCCCGCTCCGCCTATCCTTCGGACGCTTCTTTCTTTTTCAGCGTCGTGGTCCGGTTGACCGGCAGGGAGAAGGCGATGCCGCAGGCTTCCTCGCCCAGGCCGGCCTCCTTGTAAACGGTGCGGATGACCTCGTCCTTGATCTCCTTCGGAACGAGGATCATCACCAGTTCCTTGTCGGACTGGATCTTGATGTCGAAGAACTCTTCGGCCTCCGGGTTGGCGGAACCGCGGGCGCGGAGGATGGTGCCACCCTGGGCGCCGGCCGCACGGGCCGCTTCCATCACGTTCTGGGAAAAACCTGCATTCACGATGCAGACCACGAGTTCAAACTTGTTCTCTTCCATGTTACGCGTCCTCCTTGACGGTTCTCTTTTCGTTGCTTAAAAAGCCATACACGCGGGTGCCGATGACGCTCGTCATCGGGATGGTGAAGGCGATGCCCTTGTAGTTCTTGCCTTTCTTGAAGGTTTCGTCCAGCAGTTTGACCAGGGCATCGGCCTGATCTGCACGTACCACACTGATTATCATGGTTTTGGGACGCTCCGTCAAGCCCAGGTAGTCCAGGATCAGGTGGGTGGTCCCCTTCGCGGGAAGGGTGAGCTGCAGGTTGGCCTGGTGGGACTGGATGAGGCTGGAATAATAGGCCGCCTTGTCGTTGTGCACGACGGCCAGCAGGAGTTCCAACTTCATCGGAGCGATATTCCGGGTCGTTTCCATAGGCTATTCAAAATAAATGATCTGGTCGTCCGCAGCGGCGAGGATGCGGCGCATCGCGGCGTTCTCGCGGCTGCGGACGCTCATCACGGACTTGAATCCCAGGGCCTGGATCGTGATCAGCGGCGTCATCGCCACCATCGCCACCACGCCGAAGGCGAAGTCAAGTACGGCGGATTCGCCCTGCAGCGAGCAGCAGGCGCCGATCACCAGCGGCAGGATGAAACTGGATGTCAGCGGGCCGCTGGCCACGCCGCCGGAGTCGAACGCGATCGCCGTGTACAGCCGGGGTACGAAGAAGGACAGCCCGAGGGAGAGCAGGTAACCGGGTATCAGGTAGTACAGCAGGGAGAATCCGAAATACACGCGCAGCACCGACAGGCCGATCGACACGCCTACGCCGATGGACAGGGCGAGCATCATCTGCAACTTGGACACTTCCCCGCCGGTAATCTCCGCCACCTGGTTGTTGAGCACGTGGACCGCCGGCTCGGCGAGCACCACCACCATGCCGATGATGAAGGCCAGGCCGATCAGCAGCACCGGATCCTCGGCGGCCATCTGCGAGCCGATCTTGAAGCCGATGGGCATGAAAGCCATCTCTACGGCGGCCAGGAACAGGACCAGGCCGACGAAGGTGTGCAGGATACCCACCAGGATCTGGATGATCTTGGTCATCGGGAGCCGCAGGATGATGAACTGGAGGACGAAAAAGGACACGACGATCAGCACCAGCGACCGGGCCACGTTGAGCATCGTGGCACCGAAAAGATGCCACGCGCCTTCTTCCAGGATGCTATCCATCGAGTAGTCCGGGATGGCGAAGGACATGTCGCCCCTCGCCGTCATCGACAGGATGAGGACGGCCACGACCGGTCCGACGGAGCAAAGCGCGATCAGGCCGAAGCTGTTCTCGCTGGCGTTCCGTCCGCCCACGGTCAGGGAGATTCCCACGCCAAGCGCCATGATGAAGGGGACCGTGATCGGTCCCGTCGTCACACCGCCCGAGTCGAAGGAAAGCGGCAGGAAAGCGCCTTTCCCACCGCCGAGCAGCAGGGCTGCCAGGCAGAACAGGAACAGGTAGAAGAACAGCAGCATATTGGTCAGGTCGCCGTGGAAGACGATCTTCAGCACGCCGAGCAGCAGGAAGATACCCACGCCGACGCCCACCGTGACGACAAGCATCGTGCTGTTCATCACCGCGCTGACCTGCCTGGCCAGCACGGCCAGGTCCGGCTCCGCAACGGTGATCAGCAAGCCCATCAAGAAACTGACCGACAGCAGGATCCCGAGTTTGCGGGACTTCGTCAGACCCTCTCCGATGTACTGGCCCATCGGCGTCATCGCCATGTCCGCCCCCAGATTGAAGAGGCTGATGCCCACGATCAGCAGCAGGGCGGCCAGGCCGAAGACCGTCAGTTCCTTTCCGGAAATGTCCACCCAGGGCGTCACGGAGAGCAGGAAGACGAGTCCGCTGACCGGCAGGACGGAAACCAGGGACTCCCGGAGTTTCTCCCGGAGGGACTTCCACAGTTCCCGAAGGACAGGATTGCTCTTGGCGCTCATCCCGGAAAGAGATTAAAGGATTACAGTTCGCGGAACTTCGCGGCGCCGATCTTGGTCGGTTTCAGGGTGATGGTCTCCCGGATCCGGTCCAGCACCTTGCGGTCCTCGACCTGCTCGGAAAGCCGCTCGATCTGTTTCTGGTCGTGCAGCATGTTCATGGCGGAGTCGCGCACCATCTCGTCGGGCACGTTGCCGATGCCGTACATCGCATACTGGTAGCGGACGAAATCCTCAGCCTGCGTGCGCAGGTCGTCCTCTTCCACCTTGAACCCCCATTTCTGCATCAGGTAGCCGCGCACCAGCTGCCACTTGAAGTCTTCGGCGAAGCTCGGGAAGTCCTTCTCGACGTCCTCGGCGCTCAGTTTGCCGTCGTTCGCCTCCACCAGCCAGCGCTTCAGGAAGGCCTCGGGAAGCTCGATGCCCGCCTTCTGGATATAGAAGGCGCGGATGTCCTTGGTCAGGCGCCAGTCGGCCTCGCTCTTGTACTGGGCGTGCAGGCGCTCGGTCACCTCCTTGTCAATCTCCTCGTCCGTCTTCGGCTCTTTGTTCTCCTCCTTGTTCTCCTCGTAGTATTTCTTGAGGTTCTCGATCATCGGGGCCTTGTCCTTGGCTGTCACGGTGACGGTGTAGGAAGGTACGGTATCACCCTTCTCCACCTCCACGGACACCTCCGGGGAAAGTCCCAGGTCGAAGACGAAAGTGAAATCGTTGCCGTCGGCCCACTCGTTCTGCGGCTGCTTCTCCGAAGGGAGCGGTTCGCCCAGGATGCGCAGCTTGTTGCCGGAGATGTGCTCGTCCAGGGCCTTGCCGATCACCTGGTTCACGGATTCGACCAGGACCTGCTCGCCATAGACGCGCTTGATCATGGATGCGGGCACCATGCCCTTGCGGAAGCCCTTGAAATCGGCCTTGCGGCGGAGTTCGGCGAGCTTCTTATTCTCGGATTCAACATAATCCGCGGCCGCCACCTCGATGGTCAGTTCGCGGTTGAGATTGTCAATCTTTTTTTCAGTTACTTTCATATCTTGCTGTTATTTTGATTTTTCTGGGGATAGACGATGCGCTCGTGGTGGATCTGCGAGAGATACTGCTTGAGCGTTTCCTTGACGGTGCCGAGCTCGCTGATGGAGATGTCGGCCTGGTCGAACTGGCCCTCCTCCATCTTGCCGGAAACGATCCGCTCCACGAACTCGGAGAAGGCCTCGGGAGTATATTCCCGGAGCGTCCGGGACGCCGCCTCCACGCTGTCGCAGAGCATCAGGATGATCTGCTCCTTGGTGCGCGGCTTGATGCCCGGATAGCGGAAAGCCTCCGCTCCGGCGGGCGTTCCGCCTGCGCGGAGATACTGCTGGTAGAAATAGCCGGTGGTCGTAGTGCCGTGATGGCTCCGGATGAAGTCCACAATGGCATCGGGCAACCGGTTCTTCTGCGCGATCTCCACGCCGTCGGCGACGTGGCGGATGATCGCCTGCGCGCTCTGCTCGGAGGTCAGTCCGTCGTGGTAACGGGTCGTTCCGGTACCCTCGCGGGTGACGAGCGACTCGTTCTCGATGAAGCAGAGCGGGTTGTTCATCTTGCCGAGGTCGTGGTACAGGGCGCCGGCGCGTACCAGGTCGGCATTGGCGTAGATGGCACGGGCGGCGTTGTCGGCCATGTTCATCACCTGGAGGGAGTGCTGGAAAGTGCCCGGCGCCTTCTGCTCCAGCTCACGGATGAGCGGGTTGGAGACGTCGCAGAGCTCGATCAGACGCGAATTGGATACCAGGTTGAACATTCGCTCGAAAAGGTAGATCAAAGGGTAGCCGGCCACCGTCAGCATCGAGCCCAGCAGCAGGCTCAGCAGGGTGCGCCAGACGGTCCCGGCCACCAGGTCCGCGGCACGGAAGCCCAGGAAGGCCAGGGCGAGCACGGCGAAGGTGATCAGGGCGGTGACGAACTGCATCCAGCCGCGGTTGAAGCGGCGGAAGGCCAGGATGGCGACCATGCCTGCCAGGAAGAACATCACGTAGAGCACGGCCCCGTCGTGGCTGAAGATCAGCAGCGGCATCAGGGATACCGCATAGACGGGCACGACCACCCGGTTCTTCATGAAGGCCTGCAGCAGCAGGGCGACCAGGGTGAACGGCACGAAATACAGGAGCTTCTCGTTCACGCGCACGAGGATCAGCGCGGCGAGGGCGCCCAGCAGGAACACCACCACGATATACGGATAGCGCGAATCGGAGAAGATCTTGGGATTGTTGAAGTAAACCGACAGGAACAGCAGCACGACCAGCGCCAGCGCGATCAGCATGTTGCCGAGCAGCAGCAGGGCGGGCGGGCCGAGGTAGCCCACATTCGCCTCGAATTCCCTTTTGTAGGAATCCAGCATCTGCGCGATCTCGGCGGTCACGATCTCCCCTTCCTGCACGATCAGCTGGCCGGCGGACACATAGCCGGAAGTGGGCGACACCGTGGCGGCGGACTCGGCGTGCACCAGCTCCGTCGTCTGCTCGTCGAAGAGCAGGTTCGGCACCAGCAGGTCATACACCCCGGCGGAGCGGAACAGCGAATCGACGTTCAGGTCCGCCGCAGCACCGATGTCCGCAAGCAGCTTGGCGCGTGCGTCGGCCAGCCGGTACACTTCCGTGACCGGATACTTCACGGCCCGCTTGTCGCGCTGGACGTAGATGACGTCGGCATCGTAACCCGTGCGCCGGCGGTTGCCGTCGTCGGCCAGCACGCCCTTCTGGTAGATGGCGCGCATCGAGGAGACGACCGCGCTGCGCAGCCCGCCCAGTTCCAGGCGCTCGGCGGCGCGGAGGTTCTTGTTGACGATCTCGTCGGAGAACTTGTAGTAAGGGATCGCCACCGAGGACAGGCTGCCCCGCTCCTCGCGGATCTGCTCGTCGGTCTTGTAGATGGGGAAGTCGAACTGGGCGTAGAGCGTCTCGTACTTCCAGGTGCGCCCTTTGCGGTAGTCGTAGGCGAATTTCGCGCTCCTCGGCATCAGCAGGACCAGCAGCAGGAACGCGACGGCGAGGGGGAAGATGCGGCGGATGATTTCTTTTTTCGTCATGGGCGGCCTATTTGAACGGACTCCCCGCCTCGCGGGAAACATAACGGTAGGTCAGACGGTCCATCAGGGCCGGGAACAGCCGGCGGGTCCACAGGGACGCCCGGCCCAGCGTGGTCAGGACGGCGGACGAACGGCGGCGGCGCAGGGCGCGGGACAGAAAGCGGGCGCAGCGCTCGGCGCTCATCAGCCGGTTCTCCTCGAGCGGCGTCTCCCCCTGCGGGGTGCCGTCGGAGAGGAGGGCGGAGCGGCGCACGTTGGAGGCTGTGTAGCCCGGCGCGAACACAAGCACGTTCAGCCCGTCCTTCAGGTGTTCGATCCGCAGGGCGTCCAGGAAGCCGCGGATGGCGTATTTCGAGGCGCTGTAGCCCGTGCGGGCCGGCAGGGCGGAATAGCCCGCCGTCGAAACCACCCCGACCACGCTCCCCTTCGAGGCGAGCAGGTACGGCAGGGCGTACTTCGTGCAATATACGGTGCCCCAGAAATTGACGTCCATCAGGCGCCGGAGGACCAGCAGGTCAAGGTCCCGGAACATCGCGCGCATCGAGATGCCGGCATTGTTCACGAGGATGTCGATGCGGCCCCAGCGGGCGACCGTCGCCTCCACGAGCGCACGGCAGTCCTCCTCACGGGTGACGTCGCAACGGACGCACAGGACCCGGTCGGGACCGGCCACGGACGGGGCCAGGGACTGCATCCGGTCCAGCGAACGCGCGGCCATCACGACCCGGGCGCCTTCGCTGCCGAATTGACGGGCAGAAGCCAATCCGATTCCCGAACTGGCTCCCGTCACGATGATCACCTTGTCCCTGAGACTGTCCAACGGCGGAAAAAACTATTTGATGGTCATTTCGGCGATGTCGTCGCCGTCGTAGGCGCCGGCATCGAGCTTGGCCTTGATTTCCTTGAACGCCCGGAGGGTGTATTCCACGTCCTCCATCGTATGGGCGGCCGTGCAGACGATGCGGAAGATGATCATTCCCTTCGGGATCACCGGATAGATGACCATCGAGCAGAAGATGCGGTAGTTCTCGCGCAGGTCCTTCGCCATCTTGGTGGCCTGGGCCACGCCGCCGAAAATATGGACCGGGGTCACGCAAGCCTGGGCCTCGCCGATATCGAAGCCTTCCTTGCGGAAGCCGTCCTGGATGGCGTGGGTGATCTGCCAGCACTTGGCGCGCAGGGCGTCGCCCTCCGGGGAGTCGATGATCTCCATCCGCTTGATGTTGCCCATCACGAGCGCCATCGGGAGCGACTTGGCGTACATCTGCGAACGCATGTTGCAGCGCAGGTAGTTGATGATCTTGTGCGGACCGGCCACGAAGCCGCCGATGCTCGCCATCGACTTGGCGAAGGCGCCGATGTACAGGTCGATGTCGTCCATCACCCCGAAGTGCTCGGAGGTGCCGCGTCCGTGCTCGCCGAGCAGGCCGAAGCCGTGGGCGTCGTCGATGAGGATGCGGAAGGGGTACTTCTTCTTGAGGGCGACGATCTGGTCCAGGATGCCCAGCGCGCCGGTCATGCCGAACACGCCTTCCGTGATCAGCAGCACGCCGCCGCCGTTCTCTTCGGCGACCTTGGAGGCGCGCGCCATGACCTTCTCGCAGTCCGCGATGTTGTTGTGGCGGTATTTGAACTTCTCGCCGATGTGCAGGCGGATGCCGTCCAGCAGGCAGGCGTGGCACTCCGCGTCATAGACGATGACGTCGTGGCGCGCCGTGAGGGCGTCGATCGTAGAAACGATGCCCTGGTAGCCGAAGTTGTACAGGAAGGCGTCCTCCTTCTTCTCGAACCGGGCGAATATCTGCTCCAGCTGCTCGTGCCAGCGGGTGTGGCCACTCATCATGCGGGCGCCCATCGGGTACGCAAGGCCCCACTTGGCCGCCGCTTCGGCGTCCGCCTTGCGGACCTCCGGGTGATTGGCCAGGCCGAGGTAGTTGTTGAGGCTCCAGTTGAGCACCTCCTTGCCGTTGAAGATCATATGGGGGCCGAGTTCGCCCTCGAGGCGCGGATACATGTAGTAGCCGAAAGACTGCTCGAAATACTGTCCGATCGGGCCGCCGCTGTCGCGCTCAATCCTGTCGAAAATGTCTAACATGGTTATCTGATGCTTTAGGTTTTATGCGTCGATGTTCGCGTAATGCGCGTTCTCCTCGATGAACTGCCGGCGGGGCGGGACGTCGTCGCCCATCAGCATCGAGAAGGTCCGCTCCGCGGCGGCCGCGTTCTCGATCGTGATCTGGCGCAGGCGCCGGCGGGACGGGTCCATCGTGGTGTCCCACAGCTGGACGTCGGACATTTCGCCGAGACCCTTGTAACGCTGCACGGTGTAGCCCTTGTCGGAGCCCTTCCCGAGCCGCAGGGCCGCCTCTTCGCGCTGTTCCTCGGTCCAGCAGTACACCTCCTCCTTACCCTTCTTGACGAGGTACAGGGGCGGTGTGGCCAGATAGACGTAGCCGTTCTTGATAAGGTCCAGCATATAGCGGAAGAAGAAGGTCAGGATGAGGCAGGCGATGTGCGAGCCGTCCACGTCGGCATCGGTCATGATGACCACCTTGTGGTAGCGGAGCTTGCTCAGGTCCATGTGCTTCTCGCCGGTTTCGTCTTCCTGCGCCACGGTGACGCCGAGGGCGGTGTAGATGTTGCGGATCTCCTCGGAATCGAAGGCGCGGTCGCCGGAGGCCTTCTCCACGTTCAGGATCTTGCCGCGCAGCGGGAGGATGGCCTGCGTCTTGCGGTCGCGGCCCTGCTTCGCGGTGCCGCCTGCGGAATCGCCCTCCACGAGGAAGAGCTCGCACTTCTCCGGATCGCGCTCGGAGCAGTCCGCCAGCTTGCCGGGCATGCCGGCGCCGCCCAGCGGGCTCTTGCGCTGCACCATCTCGCGCGCCTTGCGGGCGGCGGCACGGGCCGTGGCGGCCAGCACGATCTTGTCGATGATGGTCTTGGCGAACTTGGGGTTCTCCTCCAGGTAGATGTCCATCGCGGCCGCGGTGGCCTGCGAGACGGCGGAGGTCGCCTCCGGGTTGCCGAGCTTGGTCTTGGTCTGTCCTTCGAACTGCGGCTCGGCGATCTTGACGGAGATCACGGCCGTCAGGCCCTCGCGGAAGTCCTCCGGGGCGAGGTCGCCCTTGAACTTCTCCAGGAGCTTGTTCTTCTCGGCGTACTGCTTGAGCGAACGGCTCAGGCCCATCTTGAATCCCTGCAGGTGAGTGCCGCCTTCGATCGTATGGATGTTGTTGACGTAGGAGTAGATCTTCTCGGAATAGCCGTTGTTGTACTGCAGGGCGATGTCGATCGGGATGATCTTGTCGGAGTTCACGCAGATCGGCTGCGGGATGATCGTCTGGGCGCCGGCGTCGAGGTACTCGATGAACTCGCTCAGGCCCTTCTCGGAATAGAAGGTCTCGGAACGGAACACCTTGCGGCCGGTGGCCTTGGACTCCCCTTCCGCATCCACCTCGAACTCGTCCACGAGCTCGCGTTCGTCGGTCAGGCGGATCCGGATGCCCCTGTTCAGGTAGGCCAGCTCGCGCAGGCGGTTCGCCAGGGTGTCGTACTTGTAGACGGTCGTCTGGGTGAAGATGGTCGGGTCCGGGTGGAAGGTGATGATGGTGCCGGTGTCGGAGGCCTCGCCCACGACCTGCACGGGACCGAGGGGCTTGCCCTTGGAGTAGTGCTGCTCGAAGACCTTGCCCTCGCGGTGCACCTCGGCGACGAGCGAGTCGGACAGGGCGTTCACGCAGGACACGCCCACGCCGTGCAGGCCGCCGGACACCTTGTAGCTGTTCTTGTCGAACTTGCCGCCGGCGTGCAGCACGGTCAGGACCACCTCCAGGGCGGAGCGATGCTCCTTCTCGTGCATGCCGGTCGGGATGCCGCGGCCGTTGTCCCGGACCCGGATGGAGTTCCCCTCCAGGACCCGGACGTCGATGGTGTCGCAGAACCCGGCCATCGCCTCGTCGATACAGTTGTCGACCACCTCGTACACCAGGTGGTGGAGACCCCGTTCGGCGATGTCGCCGATATACATCGAGGGGCGCTTGCGCACCGCCTCGAGGCCTTCGAGCACCTGGATGCTGTTTGCGGAATACTGCTCTTCCGCGAGCTTCATATCTTCCTTCTCTATCATCGTTGTTCTTTGTTCAGTAAAATCTTGCAAATTTACGAAAAATATCGGGATTTCCTTACAGTTTCAGGCTGAAGCCCAGCGTCAGGAAAGGACTTTTCTCGATATTTCCCGGTATCCGTTCGATGGCCATCCCGAACAGGTTGCCCGCCTGCGCCCAGACCGTCCAGCGGCGGTCCAGCCGGTACTCGCCCAGCAGGCCGAAATCCGCGTAGCCGGCGATGTCCAGCCACTTGTCGGTCATGGACCGGCGGGCGCTGGACGCCTGCAGGTAAGCGCCTGCATAGATGCGCTTCTGCCAGTTGTAAGTTCCGCGCAGGTCGGCCGTGAAAGCCGCCGGGGCATAGGCGTTCGCCTTCTCGGGCAGGCGGCAGTTCCCGACGCGCAGCCCGCCGTCCACGTCCAGCCGGGCGTCGTGCCAGGCGCCGCGCACCTGCAGGTAAACGGACTTGAAATCCACCGGATTCACCCCGCCCAGGGCCACCAGGGGCTGCGAGGCGTAATCGACGAAACCGGCCGTCACCTCGTACTGGAGAGCGCTGCGCCAATGCCCGGCCACGCCGGCCTTCAGGTGCAGCTTCTCCTGCGCGACGAACGGCTTCACGTTGGCCCGATAGGCGAAATGGTTCATCTGCTTGAGCATATAGTGTGTCTGCAGGGCCTGCCCGCCCGTCGCCGCGGCAAAGAGTTCCAGGCCGTAGTCCGGCAGGTCGAAACGGGCGGTCACGGCCGGCGCCAGGGCGAAGCTGCCCTGCGCCGAAGTGAGCTTGCCGAAGTCCGCACGCAGGCCGGCGTCCAGGCGCACGGGGCCGAGCACGAACTCGACGTGGGGCGTCACGGCCGCCACGAACGCGGCGTATTTGCCGTTGAACAGCTCGTCGCGGCGCCGCCGGAGATCCAGGTCCAGGGCGGCGTCGGCATAGAGGCGGATGCCTTCCTGCAGGTCCGTACCCACGCTGAACCCGCCGTGCACGCTGCTCTCCCGGGCGGTTGTCTTGTTCAAAACCGGGTCATAGACATCGGAGGAATGGCGGTAGGCCGCGTCCACGTCATAGCTGAAACTGCTGCCGGCCACCGGCCGGGAATGCGCCCGGCCCGACACGATGACGGAATGGAAGCCGGACCGGAAGGACGGCTCGTCGGTGTCCTCTCCCGCCAGGACGTTGTCGTAGCCGAACCCGTAGGTCCAGCGCGTGGCGTCGGTCAGGTACTCCCCGTCCAGGGCGGCGCGTCCCCACAGGTCGTGCCCGCGGAAGGCGGCCCCGCCGTGCGTACGGTAGGGACCTGCATAGCCGCCCGCGCCGGCGGTGAGGCCGATCTTGTAATTCTTCTCGTCCAGCACCCGCCAGGCGAACTGCAGCTCGGGATGGAAGGTATAGCCCGCCCCGGCGCGCAGGTACAGCCGGTTGGCGTCGGAGAGCCGCGCCGCGGGCGTCGCATCGATCCGGTACGGAGAGAACTCGTACGAGCCGCGGTAAGGCGTATCGAAGACCGAATAGTCGAAACTATAGTCGAAGCGCAGCAGCGAATCGGGCACCTGCAGGTCGCCTCCCTGCTTCTGGAAATCCGCAAAGCGGGTGAGGTAGTCGTTCGTCACCTGGACGGACTGGTTGATGTTCTGCGCCCCGGCCGGGACGGTCAGCGCCAGCAGGACGGCGGCGGAAAGGATATTGATTGTCTTCATACGCTAGTCTTTCATCAGGGTGGCGAGGCGGTCCAGCCTCATCTTCACGTTGTCGGCGACGTCGTCGGAGCCGTTCTCCGGCTCATAGCCGTCCCGGATGCTCTCGTAGGTGGCCTTCGCCTGGGCGTACTGCCCGCGCTCGGCGAAGGAGTCGCCCAGCACCAGGTAGGCGCGGGCCAGCCAGTAGGACTGGTCCCCGGCGTCCTGCGAGAAGGAATACACCTCTTTCTCCAGGTCGTCGAAGCGGCCGGAATCGAACAGGCTCTGGACCACCAGGTACTTCGACTCGGCGCCGATCGCGGTGGACGGCTGCGCGCCGAGTTCACGGAAGATGGCGAGGGCTTCGTCGCGGCGGGAGGTCGCCAGGCTGGATTTCGCCTTGGTGTACCGGGCCTCGTCCCGCACGGCGGGGGCGGCGTCCCGGTCCGCGGCCACGGCGTCCGCCGCCTTGATGGCCGCTTCGTAATCCTTGCTGCGGTAGGCGGAGCGCATCATGCCCAGGCGGGCCGTCTGCCGGTTGACGTCCATACGCGCGGTCTCGAGCAGGTCGTTATAGCCCCGGTAGGCGTCCTGATAGCGTTCCAGTCCGTAGGAGAGGTCCGCATAGCGGAGCCGGGACATCTCGGCGAAGGAGTATTCGGACTGGGCGCCGGCGGCACGGCCGTAGGCCTCCACCGCCTTCTCCTTGTCGCCCAGGGCGTTGTAGGACTCCGCGAGGTAGAACTCGGCCTTGGCGCGGTCCGCGGCGTCCGGATAGCCCTCCAGATACTTCTGCAGGACCGGGACGGCCTGCTGCCAGTTGCCCGCCAGGTAGAGCTGCTCGGCGGTATTGAAGTACATCTGCTCGCGGTCGGAATCGGCCCGGGCGACGGCCAGGGAATTCTTCTCCACGTACTCGAGGAACTTCTCCGGCTGGCGGCGCGTCTGGTAGATGGACTCGATGGCGAGCATCGCCTCCTCCGCGTATTCGCTGCGCGGCATCAGCGAGACGACCTCCTTGTAGCTGTCCAGCGCCTCGTCGTACTTCGCCATGTTGCGGTACACCATCCCGAGGCCGATCAGCGCGCGGGCCACGTAGGTGTTGTCATCCGTGGTCTCCCGCAAGCGGGTGAAGGTCCGCACCGCGTCGTTGTTGTTCTTCACGTCCAGCTGGGCGCGGCCGAGCTCGTAGGTGGCCTCGTCGTACATCGGGGCGTCCGGGGAGGAATCCTCGACGTGCAGCAGCGTCGCCACCTTGCGGCGCTTGTCCCCGGCCAGCCCGTACGCGACCGCCTGCTGGTACCAGGGATAGATGTCGTCGGAGGAGAAGAACTCCGAGAGCACCTTCTGGTAGGAGTTGATGGCGGAACGGTAGTCCTTGCGGCCGAAGTCGCAGTCCGCCCGGCGGGTCATCGCATCTTCGCGGAAGGCGTCCGCGCCGGAGGCGAGGTAGCTGTCGAACCAGCGGGCCGCAGAGGCGTATTCACCCTCCTTGAAATAGCTGTAGGCGATGTTGTAGGGCAGGAGCGCCCCTTCGGGCGCACCGTCCAGCGCGGCGGCGTTGTGCAGTTCGGTAAAGGTCCTTTCCGCATCTTCCCAGTTGCCGGCGCGGTAGCTTGCCTCGCCCATCCAGTAGCGGGCCAGCTGGTTCAGCCGGTCGGTCCGGGGCACATAGTAGGCGGTGGCCCGGAAGAAGGGCACGGCGTCGCGGTAGGAACCGCTGGAAAGCAGCTGCGCGCCGCGCAGGAAGTTCGCCTTGGTGTAGTTGCTGCGCATGTCGGGCGTCAGCTCCTCGATCTTGTCGTAGGCCTCCACCGCGGCGGCGTAGTCCCGGTCCACGAGGTGCGCCAGGGCCATGTAGCCGTAGATCTGGTCGCCGCGGGTGCGGGTGGACCAGCGGCTCATGTAACGGGCGAAACCCGAGGTGTCCTTGTTGAGGTCGAAGGCCAGCTTGGCGTAGTTGAACGCGGCGTCTTCGGTGATCTCGGGGTCGAAATCCACTTCGGAGGCGTCCTTGAAGGACTGCATCGCGGACACCTGGTCGTGCGTGCGCAGGTAGGAGTTCGCCAGATGGTAGTTCGCCACCTGGCCCAGGGAGTCGCTGCGGTCGCCCATCTTCGTGAAATTCTCGATGGCGCCCGCGTAATCGTCCACGGAATACAGCACGGTGGCCGCATAGAAATAGTCCTTGCGGTTCATCTCCGTGTGCGACTGCTCGTCGTAGTACTCGCGGGCCTTCTCCTTGTCCCCCTTGACGAGGTAGGACTCGGAGATGATGCGCGCCAGGCGGTCCCGGCGCTCGGGCGGGACGCTGCCGTAGATCCGCTCCCCTTCCCGGATCACGAAGTCGTAGTCCTTCTGGTTGAAGCGGCAGTCCACGATATAGAAGTTCGTCAGGTCCGTGAAACGCGGATCGTCGGCGGCGACCCAGAAATGGGCTTCCGCCTCGGGGAAGCGCTTGGCGTCATACTGGATGATTCCGGAATAATAGTGCCCGGGGGCGGAATAGTCCGACTGCGGCAGCGCCTCCAGCAGCATGAAATACTGCGTCGCCTCGGCGTGGTGCCCCAGGGCGAAGGCGGAATAGCCGTATTTGAAGACGTACTCCGCCATCTCGGCTTCCGTGAGCGCCTCCGGCGCCACCTCCGAGAACTCCGTCGCAGCGCGCTCGTATCTGCCCTCGTCGAAGAGCAGGCGGCCGTATTCGAAATGCAGCAGGGACGACATACCGGAGGCGGGATGGCGGCGTTCGTAGTCCGCCAGCAGTTCCGGGTAGTCCGCCGCGCGCTGTTTCATCGCGCAGAGCACCGTGTAACCTTCGCTGAGCGGGTCACCGGAAAGGGACTCAAAAAGGGTCCGCGCCTGCCCGTACATTCCGTTCTCGTACAGGCGTACCGCCTCCCGCCGGGTCCGGGTGATTCCGCCGGGTCCGGCCGTCAGGCCCGCTGAAAAGATCGTGACCGCAAGAAGGGTGGTCACCAGAGATTTCAAACTCATAAATTTATTCTGTTTCCAAATGGACAAATTTACTCATTTTTGCGCTATATTTGTAGGGTTTAGGAATAATTTTCACCCGTTTTATGGAAGAAAACAACACCCCCGTCATCTCGTTCTCCGGAGCCGACATCCTGGGAGGAGACAACGTCGTCGTTTACGGGCTTGACCTCCAGGTCTTTCCCGGCCAGCTCGTCTATATCCTGGGCAAGGTGGGCAGCGGCAAGACCTCGATTTTCCGCACCATCACGGCGGAAAACCGCCTCGGGAAGGGCTCCGGGCAGGTCTGCGGCTACGACCTGGCCACCCTGCGGGCCCGGGACGTCCCGCAGCTGCGGCGCAGGATCGGCGTGGTGTTCCAGGACTTCCAGCTGCTGATGGACCGTACCGTGGAGGACAACCTCTCCTTCGTGCTCCGCTCCACCGGGTGGAAGGACCGCGCGGCCATCGCCAAGCGCATCGACGAAGTGCTCGCCGCCGTGGGGATGACCACCAAGGCGCACAAGATGCCGCACCAGCTCTCCGGCGGCGAACAGCAGCGCATCGCCATCGCCCGCGCCATCCTCAACAGTCCCGAAGTGATCCTCGCGGACGAGCCCACCGGCAACCTCGACGAGGAAACCGCCGAAGGCATCCTCCAGCTGCTGCAGCAGATCAACCGCGAGAAAGGCACCGCCATCGTGATGGTCACCCACAACCGCTCCATCTGCCAGCGCTACCCTGGCCGCATCTTCGAGACGCGCGACGAAAGCTGCAGGGAGATTACGGCATGACGCTGAAGCAGCGCTACGAGGGCATCCTCGGGTATTTCCGGGAGAACGTGCCCGTCGCGGAGTCGGAACTGCACTTCGACTCCCCTTTCCAGTTGCTCGTGGCGGTCATCCTCTCCGCGCAGTGCACGGACAAGCGCGTGAACATGACCACGCCCGCCCTCTTCGCCGCATATCCCGATCCGGAATCCCTCGCCGCCGCGGAGTTCGACGACGTCCTCGCGCTCGTCCGGTCCATCTCCTACCCCAACAGCAAGGCGCGCCACCTGATCGGAATGGCGCAGAAGCTCCTGTCCAACTTCGGCGGGCAGGTCCCTTCCGGCATCGACGAACTGATGAGCCTGCCCGGCGTGGGGCGCAAGACCGCCAACGTGGTCGCCTCCGTCACCTGGGGCGAGCCGGTCATCGCCGTGGACACGCACGTCTTCCGCGTGGCGCGGCGCCTGGGACTCTCCCGGGGCACGACGCCACGCGCCGTGGAACTCGACCTTGAAAGGCACATCCCGGAGGAGCTCCGCCCCATCGCGCATCACTGGCTGATCCTGCACGGCCGTTACATCTGCACGGCGCAGAAACCCAAATGCGCGGGCTGTCCGCTCGCGCATTGGTGTAAGGAATACGGGGCCTGACCCCCGTCATCCGGGCTCGGCCCGGAATCTTCTATTTCCGCTTTCCCAGGATACCGCCCAGGATGCTGGTCGCGGCACCGAGCAGGCCGCCGCCGCGGGCGGCCGCAGGGGACGCCGCAGCCGCACCGCCGCCGGTAAGGGACAGGATGATGTCGTTGAGGTCGACGTCGCCGTCGCCGTCACGGTCGCGGATGATGCCGGACAGGTTGCCCATCACCTTCGGGATGAGGCCGGCCAGGACCGCACCCAGGCCGGCGGGCAGTTGGAGGTTCTTCAAGATGTTGTTGGAGAACATGTTGCCGGCGAGTGCGGTGACCGGGCTGGTGGCCACGTTGGCCTTGCCGGAAAGCAGGTTCCGGATGAGGTCCACGCCGCCCGGTTTCGCCGCCGTCTGGGTGAGGCTGCCGAGCACGGAGGAAGCCATGCCGTTCAAGACTTGGGACTGGACGGCGGAGGGAATCTGGACACCGCCGGTAGCAGATCTCACCTGCTGCATGATAAGGTCGCTGATAGATGCCATTGTTATGAGGTTTTAAGGTTGTTGGCAGAACTGTTTCTTGAGCGCGGCGATCTTCCCGTCCGCATCCTCGCCCTTGGCTCCGAAATAGAACTTGATCTTCGGTTCGGTTCCGGACGGGCGCACGGACACGACATCGCCCGCCTCGTCGAAGAACTGGAGCACGTTGGAGGACGGCTGGCCGGTCTTCTCCGGTTCCAGGTAGTCCACCACGCGCGTGACCGGGGAGCCGCACATCTCCTTCGGCGGATTGTTGCGGAGGTCCACCATCATCTGCTGGATCTCGCGGGCGCCGGCGATGCCCTTGCGCACCACGGACACGAGGCCCTCCTTGCGGTAGCCGTATTCCCGGTAGATGCGCTGCATCAGCTGGTAGAGCGTCAGGCCCTGCTCCGCGGCCCAGGCGGCGCACTCGGCCACCATCATCGCGGACACCTGCGCGTCCTTGTCGCGGACGAACTGTCCCACGTTGAAGCCGTAGCTTTCCTCGCCGCCGCAGATAAACTCGCCGCCTTCAGCCTCGTTGCGCTTCACCACCTCGGCGATGTACTTGAACCCCGTCAGCACGTTGTACACCGGCACGTTGAAACTCTTGCAGATGTCGGTGATCAGTTCGGTGGTCACGATGGTCTTCACCACGTACTTGCCCTCGCCGAGCTTGTGGAGGTCGTTCCAGCGGTTGAGGATATAATAGGTCAGCATCGCGGCGGTCTGGTTGCCGTTGAACAGCACCATCCTGCCGTCGTTGTCGCGCACGGCGATGCCCAGGCGGTCGGCATCCGGGTCGGAGCCCATCACCAGGTCCGCCCCGGTCTCGTCGGCCTTGTCGAGGGCCATCTGCAGTGCGGCGGGCTCTTCCGGGTTCGGCGACACCACGGTCGGGAAATTGCCGTCGGAGATATCCTGGTCCGGCACGTGGATGACGTTCCTGAAGCCCTTGCGCCGGAGGATTTCCGGGATGAGGCGCACGCCGCAGCCGTGCAGCGGGGTGTAGACGATCTTGAGGTCCCCGTGCTTCTCGCAGAGTTCGGGACTGAGGCTCAGGGACAGGAGGTCGCGCAGGTAGCATTCGTCCACGTCAGCGCCCAGCGCCTCGATCTCGCCGCAGCGCAGGCCGGCCTCGAACTTGACCATCTTCGGGTCGGTGATCTTCGCCACCTCGGCCACGATCTCCTTGTCCACCGGGGAGGTCACCTGCCCGCCGTCGGACCAGCTGACCTTGTAGCCGTTGTACTCCTTGGGGTTGTGGGAGGCGGTGATCATCACGCCGGCCACGGCGCCCTTTAGGCGCACCGCGTAGCTCATTTCGGGCGTCGGGCGGATGTTGTCGAAGATATAGACGTGGATGCCGTTGGCGGAGAACACGTCGGCCGCGATGCGTGCGAACTCCTTGCTGTTGTTGCGGGAGTCGTAGGAGATGACGACCTTCGGGTCGTCGTCCTCACAGTGCGACAGGATATAGTTTGCAAGGCCCTGGGTGGCCATTCCCACCGTGTAGCGGTTCATCCGGTTGGTGCCTACGCCCATGATGCCGCGAAGGCCGCCGGTGCCGAACTCGAGGTTCTTGTAGAAGGCGTCCTCGTAGGCGGCGGGGTCGCTATTGCGCAGCTGGATGATCTTGAGTTTGGTTTCCTGGTCGAAATCTCCGTCGAGCCAGGCCTGGGCTCTCTGTTCAAATTCTTTCATCGGCTTTCGTTTTACGTTATCGTTCAAATATAAGAAAAAAACGGAGAAAGTGTTACTTTTGCACGGATGAAACGGAGTTTCGCGGATATTTTGGCCGGCCTGGACGGCGAGCGGGCGCGGAAAGTTGCGCGCAAGCTGCCCGAGTGGGCCGCCGCCGGCGCCGAAATCCCCTCCGCCCTCTCCCTCGAGCAGTGTTCCTCCGCCGCCACAGCATTGTATAAAGCCGGACAGGCGGCTGCCGCTGCAAAACTTCGCTTCGCTCATCCCACCGCTGCGCTACGCTTGCGGTCCCCCCGTTCACGAGCCACGGGCGGCTACGGTTTTGCCACGGCACCGCCTGCTCCGGCTTTGACTATAATCGATCTGACCTGCGGGTTGGGGGTGGACAGCTGGGCGTTCAGCCGGGTGGCGGAGCGGGTGGTGAGTTACGAGCGGGATGCCGTGCTGGCGGAGGCGGCGAAGCGGAATTTCGTCCGGCTGGGCGCGGACAACATCGAAGTCCGCTGCGAGACCGTGACCCCGGAAACCGATCTGCCCGAAGCGGACCTCATCTACGCCGACCCGGCCCGCCGCAACGCCGCCGGTCGCAAGGTCTTCCTGCTGGAAGACTGCACCCCGGACATCCTCACCCTGCTGCCGATGATGCTGGAGAAGGCTCCGGCGGTGCTGCTCAAACTGTCGCCGATGGCCGACCTGACGATGCTCGCCAGGCGCCTCGGCCCCGCCTTACAGGAGATTCACGTCGTCGAAAGTGACGGCGAAGTAAAAGAGTTGCTCTGCCTGCTGACCCGCGCCGCCGCCCCCGCCGAACCGGAAATCATTCTCGCGCAATTGTCCGGGCAGGCGGCTGCCGCTGCAAAACTTCGCTTCGCTCATCCCACCGCTGCGCTTCGCTTGCGGTCCCCCCGTTCACGAGCCACGGGCGGCTACGGTTTTGCAGCGGCACCGCCTGCCCGGACAGACCATATACGTTTCCGGATAGCGGAAGAGCAGGAGGCGGAGGCCGTTTTCGCGGCGGGCGTGCAGCCGGGCGATACGCTCCTGGAGCCCTGCCCCGCCCTGCTGAAGGCAGGCGCCTTCAACCTGCCCTGCGCCCGCTGGGGTCTCCGTAAACTCGCACCTTCCACCCATCTGTACCTCGCTCCCGCCCCGCCGGGGGCAAATACCCCCGGTTCCGCCCCCGACAACCCGGATTTTCCTTTCCCGGGGGCCGATTCATGCCCCAATGCCCCTGGCAACCCCTGGTTCAAGGCCTGGCGCGTGCTGGAGGTGCTGCCTTTCGGCGCGGCGGCATTCAAACACGTCAAACAGCGCTGGCCCCGGGCCGAAGTCACGGCCCGCAACCTGCCGCTGGGCAGCGCCGAGCTGCAAAAAAGAATGGGCGTCACCCCGGGAGGAGACACCCATATCTTCGCCTGCAGGCTGGCGGACGGATCCGCCGTCCTGCTCGTTACGGAACGATGACCGGCGGTTCGCCCTGCACCCGGCCTTCAGGCAGCCGGAGCGGCGGCCGGACCGCGGACTGCGACTTGCCGCGGTTCACCGCATCATACTTCAGGAAGTTCTCGAACGTGCACGTCTCACCGCAGAGCTTCATAATCCGCTGGTAGATCGCCCAGCGGGACGGGGCGTTGAAGTCCCCGTAATCTCTCATCAAGCTGCTTCCGGAAGGCCTGTAAGCGCCCTTCGCATACAAAGAACCGCCCTCATAGATCCCAACCTCGTCCTTATACCGTTTATCCGACAGGAACGCACTCCACTTGACCTTTTCCGGGTCGTTCGTGAAGTCCACGTTGGCGAACCAGCCGTACTTCTTGTACATCGTATTCCGGTGGTTGATGTGATCCTTGGTAGCAGCGCCCTGGTTCGTCACGTACTCATCGTCCAGGAAGGCGAAACCGTGGCCGCCCGCCTCGTGCCGGAGGGTGCTGCCAAATGCATCGGCTTCATTGTCGTTGGAACCGTAGTACGCAATGGCCGACTGCTTCGACTCGCTCATCACCGTGATGCCACGGGATACAAGAGAGTTCACCAGGACACCGATCATCAGGTTCTTGTCATTCTTGATGCCAGGGACCTTGAGGGCATATTCGTAACATTTGTCAAGATTTCCACTGCTGATGGAACCGAACGTGGTTACGCAACCGAGGGCGGTGGAATAGCCGTCTCCGGTCTTTCCGTTCTTGGAGACCACCTTTACCGCATACACGTTGAACCGGTCGCGGAAGGTCTTGTACGGCTCGATGGCAAAGAACTCCTCCATTGAATCTCTCATCAAGGTCTCGTACAGGCCGCTCTTCATATCCTTGTCGGTGTAAGCGTCACCCATAAACACGAGGTTGATGCCATTGCCCTTGGATGCTTTCTGGAGAGTAAGCACCTTGCCGTCCTGGGAGTAATCCTTGGAAGAATAATCGTCTTTCTCCTCCAGAGGGCCGAACATTTCCTCAAGGACAGGTATCAATCTGGCCGACGCAACGTATCCGAACCGGTTTCTGGCAGGATCGCTGACATTTTCCAGGCTGGATGTCAGGACTCTCCCCTTGTTGTCCACCACGATGGCTGACGGCGTGGCAGAGGCCCATACTTCCCACTCTTTGACTTGGAAAGCCCAGATATCGAAATTATACCACTTATCATAACCCTTTTCCAGGATGACATCCTTCAGCGGCCGGCCCTCATCCGTCCCGTCGGGGTCGGCATTGAAAGAGGCAATGATCTCCAGGCCGTCCTTGTGGTATTTTTCATACATCTTTTTCAGCGACGGCATCAGTTCTTTCGAGAAAGGACACCAGGTCGCCCAGTTCAGCAGGACCGTCGCCTTGTTATTGGAGACAATCTTCTTATAGGGAATCGCCTTGCCGGTAACGATATCCTTGATGTCCCGCTTGGGCCAGTATGCCTTGATATCATAATTCCCTACCACCAAGGGTGTTGTTCTCAGATACGCCGGCACAAGATACATATTGACCAGATAATCCGCATACTCGGACTGGACGAAAGAATCGGGGACCCGGTCATCCAAGTATGGCTCCTTCATTTCCAGACGGGTGCCCAACTGGGCCCAAGAGTCCGGTACCGTCCCGGTAAAGGCATTTTCTGCAATAGACAATTCGTCTAGTTTTGAACTGCTGCCAAGGGATTCCGGAAGCGGGCCGGTCATCTTCTCGTTGCAGGAAATCAAGACATTCTTCAGAGGCACATTCTTGAATATATCCGGCAGACTCGTCATAGACGTAAAGCACACGCCCAAGAATTCCAGGTTTTTGAGTTTTCCAAAACTGGGGGGCAGGGTTCCGGTGACACCGGGTTCGTGTTGAACGACAAACTGGGTAAGTGAAGTCAAATCGGCAAAGCAGTCCGGGAGCTCTCCTTTCAAGCCAAGATTCTCGCCGAGGAACAAATGGAGCTCTCCGGTTTCTTCATTCCGCCAGACTCCTTCCCATTCGTTGAGCGGCTTTGACTTATCCCATTTCCTGGTCATTTTCCACTTGGGCCCGTTCATCGCGTCATAGATCTTCATCAGAGCGTTCTTGATCTTTGTCACCTCGTTGCCCGACTGCTTTATCGTGACCGTCTTCGTCAGCGAACCGCCCTTCTGCTTGATCTCCACCTTCCCCTGGCGAGCCTTGGCCGACGTGTTCTCCGCCACTTTCAGGCGGACCGTCGACGTACTCAGCGCCTTGGTGTCCACATACTCGATCCAGTCCACCCCGCTGTTCACCTCAAACGCCACGTTCGCCTCCACCTTCACCTCGACCTCGCCGCCACCGTAAGGCATACTGTATGTGACCGTGCCGACCAGCAGCGCATCCTTCTGAGCCTGCCGTACGTTTATTATCTCCTCCGACCCGCTGCCGGACTGCGGCTTCACCGTGATCGTCGCACTACGCGCGTCGTACGATTTGTTCGCCTCCACGCTGAACGTCAGCGTCTCCTTCTTCAGGCCCTTCGTGCCCGTGCCCGTCTGCTTGATCCAGCTGTCCGACACCGTCACCTTGTAATCCACGTTCGACTGAACCTCCACCTCGATCGTCCCCGCGTCACTGCTAAGCTCAAACAACTTCGTAGGCAACACCACGCCCAGGTTCGCCGGCTGGCGCACCGACACGGTCTGCGTCAGGCCTTCCGCCTTGATCGTCACCGTGGCGTTCCGGTCCTCATAGGTCGTATTGGGACTGGCCTTGATCGTGATGCTCACCGGGCCGTCCGAGGCAGAACCCGACGAGGGAGAAACAGTTACCCAGGATTCCGAGGCGCTGGCCGTCCAGTCGCGGTTCACCGTGAAGCTCACGGTCCCGCTGCTGCCATCCGCGCTCATTTCCAAAGACGTCGGACCCGACAGGGTCAGCGACGGTTCCTTCTGGCAGGCCGTGAAAAGAACGGCTGCACAGAAGACGAATGCGAAGAAACGTTTCATAAGCGTATCGTATTAACCGAACTAAGTTAGAAACTTCCAGGCAGAAATGCAATTTACACCTCCCGTCATCGCCCGCGGGAGACAATTATAAAACCTTTTGACGCATTCTTGGCATCCGGACAGCGCCATTCTTGCTAAATTGTGCGTGAATTGAAAGTTCAACCGCATAACTATACCTTTATGAAAAAAATCATCACTTCCGTTTGTCTTCTCCTGGCGGCCATCGCCCTGTCCGCCCAGGTGAAAGAAGATTTCAAACCCGCCACGAGCAACCAGTCCAACCGCCAGTATCCGATGGTGAACTCCCAGCGCATCGTGCGTGCGCAGGTCCGTGCCACGGACGCGAAGAGCGTCAAGCTGGACATCGGCGGCGTCAAGTACGACCTGACCAACGACGGCAACGGCGTCTGGACCGGCGACTCCGCCCCGCAGGACGAAGGCTTCCACTACTATCAGATCGAAATCGACGGCGCGTCCGTCCCCGATCCGGGCAGCCTGTATTACTATGGCTCGTCCCGCTGGGGCAGCGGCATCGAAGTGCCTGCGGCCGACGACGATTTCTATACCCTGAAGAATGTCCCCCAGGGCGAGGTCCACGAGCGCTATTACTATTCTTCCGTGACGGGCTCGATGCATCACTGCTACATCTACACCCCCGCCGAATATTCAGCCAATACGGACAAGAAGTATCCGGTCCTGTACCTGTATCACGGCGGCGGCGAGGATGAACACAGCTGGGCCCAGCAGGGCCGCACGGGCATCATCATGGACAACCTCATCGCGGCGGGCAAGGCAGTGCCGTTCATCGTCGTGATGGACAACAGCAGCGACACCTACGGCCCCAACCGGCCGCGCCCGGAAATGCCCGCGTTCGGCGGTCCGCGTCCGCAGGGGGCTCCCGGACAGGGACGTCCGCAGGGCGGCCCCGGCGCCATGATGGGCGGATTCGACTTCGCGAGCGCTTACCAGGAGATCCTGGAGAAGGACCTCATCCCGATGGTGGAGGCCAATTTCCGCGTGATCGGCGACGCGCAGCACCGCGCGATGGCAGGCCTTTCCATGGGCGGCATGCTGACGCACTCCATCGCGCTCAACAACCCCACACTCTTCGCCTGGCTGGGCATCATGAGCGGCGGCGTGTTCAGCGTGGAAGAGGTGGCGCAGGCCAAGGGTTTCCGCGAGACCAACAAACTGGTATTCATCTCGTTCGGCAGCCGGGAACTGGAAAACCGCGTGATGGGCTACTCGGATCCCAAACCCATCAACGAAGAACTCGGCAAGAGCGGCATGAACACCGTCTTCTACGTGTCCCCGGACACCGCCCACGAGTGGCAGAGCTGGCGCCGCGCCCTTTACCAGTTCGCACAGCGCCTGTTCAAATAAAAGAAATCCGCCCCCTCGTTGATGAATCCATGGCTGCCGGCTAGTCCAGCAGCCATTTTTTCCAGAAGATCGCTTCTGCGGCCGCGTCGTGTTCGTGCTGCTTTCCGCGGTAGCCGTGCATCCCGTCGGGATAGATACGCAACTCGAACTGGTAGCCGGCCTTCTGAAGAGCGTCGATCAGCTGCAGGGTGTTCTGGAAGTGGACGTTGTCGTCGCCGGTGCCGTGCGTGAGGCACAGCGCGTTCGGAAGCGGCTTCGGGCCATCGCCCGCAAAGACCTGCGGCACCCAGGTCATCACCGACGCTTCGGCATAGCCTTCCGGATTGGCCTGCGGCGTGTCCATGAAGCGCTCGGTGTAATGGGTGTCGTACAGGTGCCAGTCGTACACCCCGCCCCCGGCGATCCCGCAGCGGAAATACTGCGGATAACGCAGCACCAGCATCGCGGTGGTCGTGCCGCCGAAGGAGAAGCCCTTCACGCCGATGCGCGAGCCATCCACGTAGGGCAGCGCCTGCAGCCATTTCGCCCAGGCGAGGTAATCCTGCAGTTCGATCACCGTCATCCGGCGGAACGCCTGGTCCATGCCCCGGCGGCCGTTCTCCCCGGAAGAGCGGGGATCCACGACGATGTAGATGACGCCGTTCTCGTAGCACCACGCATCGGAAGCGTCGCGGTCCTCCCAGCTGTCGCGCACGTAGGGCGTGCCGGGGCCGCCGTAGAGCTGCATCTGTACGGGATATTTCTTCGACGGGTCGAAGCCTTCGGGCAGGGACATCAGCCCATAGAGGTCGAAACCGTCATTCCCGATCTTGACGATCTGCGGGTCGGGGTGCGAAACGGGCGCCTCCACCAGGACCGAATCGATCTTCATCGAATATTTGTCCGTCCGGCCCGACACCGCCACCCAGGGTGTCCGCGCCGTGGACGCCGCCGCTTCGAACGTCTTCCCGTCCTCCGAAATCCGGGCGCCGGAAAGGTTCATCTCCGGATCCGACAGCGCCGTAATCCGGCCTTTGCGGTCCAGGCGGTAGAAGGTCGTGTGCAGGCGGGAATCCCGCTTCGCGGTGAACCACACGTCGCCTTTCTTCTCGTCCACCTTGACCAGCCGGATGCCCCAGTTCTCTCCGTCCGTCAGGCGCCGGAGCGTACCGTCATAGCCCAGGAAATAGATCTGCTCCCAGCCGGACTCGAAGTTGCGCGCCATATATAATCCCTTGTCGGTGAAGATCATCCCCTCGATCCATTCCACCCAGGCGTCCGGGTATTCTTCGTGATAGACCTGCCGCTTGGATCCGTCCGTCACGCTCACGGCGTACAGGTCCAGCACGCTCTGCCGGCGCGGCTCGCGCGAGACGTACAGTTCGCGGGAGTCGGCCCCCCAGAAGGGCGTGCCGAAATACTGCTCCGGCGAGTCGTCGAAATCCGCCCAGACGGGCTGTGCGCCGGCCCGCGCCTCGATGATGCCGATCCGCACCGAGGGATTGGCCTCCCCCGCCTTGGGATAGCGCGTCTGCAGCAGTTTCCCGTCCTGCCCGAAGGGCGAATAGATGGGAAACATCGGCACGGCGGAGTTGTCGAAGCGGTAGAAACCGAGCCGCTGGGAGTCGGGGCTCCACCAGAAGGCGCGGTAGCGCGAGGCCCGGCCGAAAATCTCCTCGTAATAGACCCAGGAGGCATAGCCGTTCAGGATCAGCTCCGACCCGTCGAAAGTCAGGCGCGTCTCGGTCGAATCGGCCACGCAGCGCACCCAGAGGTCATTGTCGCGGGTAAAAGCCACCATCGTCCCGTCCGGCGACGGGGTCACGTTCACGTCCTCGGCACGGACGCACAACAGGCCGAGCAGGCAGAACGCCAGCACGGACAGGAAGGTCTTTCTCATACGAAGAAACGGTCTTTGAAATTCACGAGATATACTTTGCGGACGGCGCGGGTAAGCGCGGTATACAGCCATTTGAGGTCGTCCAGGGTCTGTTCGTCCTGCCAGAAGGGACAGTCGATGAACACGCAGTCCCACTGGCCGCCCTGCGACTTGTGGCAGGTAATCGCCTCGGCGTACTTCAACTGGAGGGCGTTGAAATACGGGTCCTCGCGCACCGCCTCCCAGATCTTCTTCTTGGTGCCGCGGTCGGCGTAGTCGGCCGAGACGCCCTGGTACAGCGCGTTCTGCTGCTCGTAGGAGAGCGACGCCGCCTCGGATTCCAGGGTATCCAGGCACACCTTCGCCTTTACCTCCACGTCGTCATAGTCCGGGAAAGAGAGCGTCGCGTCCGCGAAATGCAGGCCGTAGCGGTCCTCGAAGTTCCCGATGCGCACCAGCTTGGCGATGTCGCCGTTGGCGATGTAATCCATCCCGGGCACGTCCTCCACGAACTGGTAGCAGTTCCGCACGATCATCAGTTTGTCGTCGCGCACCAGGCGCTCCTCCTTGAACTGCACGGTGCCGCGGATGCCCAGGTTGTAGCGGATGGCCCGTTTGTTCGAGCGGCACAGCACGACCGTGCCGTCCTCCCCATAGCGTCCGTATGCGTCGGAGAGCGCCTCGATGAGCTCTCCCCCGCCGATGCGCTCGATGTCGTCCGCCCCGTCCAGGTCCAGCTTCCAGTCCGTGAACAGTTCGTCGCCTCCGCTGCCGGCGATCATCCCGCGCAGGCGGGTGGCGTTGCGCAGGATGCCCGACTCGGCCGCCTGCCGCACCACGGAAGTCAGTTCGCTGTAGCGCACGCCGCCGAAGCCGTCCATGAAGGACTTCGACAGCGCCGGCGAGGCGTCCAGGCCCACCGGGGGCAGTTGGGCGGCGTCTCCGACCAGGATGAGGCGGCAGTCGACACCATTGCGCACGAAGGTCACCAGATCCTCCAGCAGGTTGCCCGAACCGAAGGCGGTGGTACCCTGGGGCGTAGCCGCGTCGATACCGATCAGGGACACCTCGTCCACGACGAAAAGCGTTCCCTTCGCCTTGTTCGGCGCCAGCGAGAACTGGCCGAAGCCGTCGCTGCCCACCGATTTCTGGCGGTAGATGTGTTTGTGGATGGTAAAGGCGGGCCGATGGGAGATGCCCGAGAAGACCTTTGCGGCACGGCCCGTCGGCGCCAGCAGCACCGAAGGGGTGCCGACATCCTTCAGGGCGGCGATCACCGCGGAAACCGCGGTCGTCTTGCCCGTGCCGGCATAGCCGTTCACCACGAGGATGTCCGCGTCGTCACAGGTCACGAATTCCGCCGCTTCCCGGAACAGACGCGCCTGGCAGGCGGTCGGTTCCGCCTTGAACCGCTTGAGGAAACGCTCCTCCAGGAATCCCGCCCGGTCCATCATCCGCGGGCGCGTTTGTCGAAGATCATCGCCACGAGGGCGAGCGCCGGGTAGATTTCGATGCGGCCGAGGAACATGTCCACGGTAAAGATGATCTTGCCGAGCAGCGGTACGCTGTTGAACGAGCCCATCGTGCCGAGGGCGCCGTACGCCGGCCCCACGTTGCCCAAGCTGGTTACCGAAGCGATGAAACTGTTCTGGTGGTCCACGCCCACGAAGAGGCTCAGGGCCACCGACACGGCAAGCACGAGACCGTACAGGGCCACGAAGAGCACGTGCGGATAAACATCCTCATCACGCAGGAAGCGCTTGCCCATCCGGACCTCGTGGATCGCAGACGGATGGAGGATGGCGTTGACGCGGCGCCCGATCGCCTTGAAGAACAGAATGACGCGGTCCACCTTGATACCGCCGGAAGTCGATCCGGCGCTGCCGCACATCACGGCGGAGAACATCAGCACCATCACGATCCAGAGCGGCCACTGGGCGTTGTCCAGGATGGCGAAGCCCGAGGTGGACGTGACGCAGAGCGTCTCGAAGAGGCCGTTCCAGATGGCGTTGCCCCAGCCGGCGCAGATTCCGTTGAACTTAAGCCCGATGCCCACGATCAGCGCCATCAGCAGGATCCAGAACACATAGAACTTCACCACCGGATTGTTCATCGGTTTCAGGGAACGCGTGGCCACGGACAGGTAAACCAGTCCGAAGTGGATGGAAGACAGGAACATGAACAGCATCGTGATGCCTTCGATCCAACGGGAATCGAAAGCAGCGATGGAGGCGTTCCGCGAACTGAATCCGCCCGTCGCGCTCACGCTCATCGCGTGGCAGATGGCGTCGAAGACGGGCATGCCGGCCACGACATAAGCCAGGAACGACAGCCCCAGCAGCGCCAGGTACACGTACGCGAAGATATAGACCATCTTGTTGGGACGGTTGGCATAGCCGCCCCGCGACAGCGAGGTCAGTTCCATGTTGGTCAGGCGCATCTTCATCTGGTTCGAGCCGGGGATGACCAGCAGCAGGAACACCACGACCCCCAAGCCGCCGATGAAATGCGTCGAGGCGCGCCAGAAGAGCAGGCTCTTCGGCAGGCCTTCCACGTTGTCCAGGATGGTGGCCCCGGTGGTCGAAAACCCGCTGACGGACTCGAACCAGGCGTTCTGCAGGGTGAAAGGACCGCCCCAGAGCGCGTAGGGAAGCATCCCGAAAACGAACGAGAGGAGCCAGGACAGGAAAATGATCAGGTACCCCTCCTTCAGGGTGATGGCGGGCGTCTCCCGCACGAAGATGAAGGGAAAGATGCCGACGATAAAGGTGATGAGGAAGGAGATGCTCAGCGCAGCCAGGGCGGAATCGCGGCCGTTCAGCAGCGAAACCCCCACCGACAGCAGCATGAAAAGGGCGCTGACCAGGAGGGCGTATCCGATATTCCTGCTGATGACCTTCCAGTTCATTTCCTGCCGAGGGTCTTGATCCGGCTGCGGAACTGCCGGTTCTCGTTCGCCAGCTCCGTGATACCGTCGTTGAGCCGGGAGAGCTGGTCGTCACCGTCGAACTTGACGGTGTATTTCTTGTCGTCCCGGCGATAGGCGTCCAGGCCGTCCAGCATCTTGTAGAGCGGATTGACGTAGAACGCGAGCAGGAAGAACAGCAGCATGACCACCAGCAGCAGGCCCACGCCCACCGCCACGATGCCCGGGATGATGCTGCGGTAGAAGCCGCGCTCGAAGGTGGCGGAATTCTTCTCCAGGTCCCGGTAGATGGCGCCGGAAAGGCTTTCCAGGTCGTTGCGGAGCCGTTCGTAGCGCGGCTGAAGCCGGCCGAAATACCACGAACGGGAGTCGATGAAGTCGGACTGGATCACGTCTTCCAGCTCCAGGGAAGTCAGCATATAGGCTGCATACGAGTACATCACCGAATCCGCCAACGGGCGCACCTGGTTGGAGGCGACGCTCATCCGCAGCGAGTCGCAGTGGGACTTGAAATAGCCGTCGTCGAAAGCGGGCAGCCGGTGCGACGCCTCGTCGCCGATCACCTCGAGGATCTGCAGGTTGTAGGTATTGCTCATCTCCGCCAGCCGGTTGGCGACGTTGATGCTGCTGATGTCGTCCGCGATCAGGTCCGAGACGTAATCGCTCATGCTCGTGTACTCCATCACGGAAATGATGGAGGAGACGAGCAGGATGACTGCGATCGAGGAGAGGCTCAGGATGAGCTTCCCCCGGAGCGACAGACCCCGGCCCTGGATTTTTTTCGATAATTTCCGGATCGCCATTATTAAATTTCTTCAATAATAATGACAAATATAAGAATATAATTTTTATTTTTGTACGACTGCTAAAACGAACCGAGCATGACCAACACCTTTCTGAATGACAGTTCCGGCAAGAGTGCCGCTGTCAAGCGGGAGATCCTCCGGCTCTGCATCGCGCACAACAACTACAGCATCGCCGACTTCAGCCGGGCGTTGGGCATCAGCGTCCCCACCATCACCAAGTTCATCAGCGAACTCATCGACGAGAGCTTCCTCAAGGACGAAGGCAAGGTGGGCACCTCCGGCGGACGCCGCCCGAGCGTGTACGGACTGAATCCGGACGCCGGTTATTTCGTGGGCGTGGACGTGGCGCGGCACCATTTCCACATCGCCATCAGCGACTTCAAGGGCAAGGTCATCTCCTACATCCAGGACATCGAGTTCGTGCTGGAGGCCAACGAGAACTCCTTCCGCACGATGTGCCGCATGGTCATCGACCAGGTCACGGCCAGCGGCATCCCCTGGATCAAGGTACTGGGCGTGGGCGTGAGCCTCTCCGGCCGCGTCAACCCCGAAAAGGGCTACAGCCTCACCTACTTCGTCAGCGACGACCTGCCCCTGGGCAACATCTTCCGCAAGGAATTCAACGTCCCGGTGACCATCGAGAACGACTCGCGCGCGATGGCCTACGGCGAATACATGCACCTCGGCAAGAAGGCCGACCCGGACATGATCTTCATCAACGTCAGCTGGGGACTCGGCATGGGTATCATCATGGACGGCCGGCTCTACTACGGCAAGTCCGGCTACTCGGGTGAGCTCGGGCACTTCCCCGTCCTGAACAACGACGTCATCTGCCGCTGCGGCAAGGTCGGCTGCCTGGAAACGGGCGCTTCCGGTTCCGCGCTGCACCGGATGATCGTGGAGAAGCTGGGCAAGGGGCAGGCCTCCTCGATGGCGGAAGCTTACGGCAGGAAGGGCGACGTGGAGCTGGACGAAATCCTGCGCGCCGTCGAAGAGGGCGATGTGCTCGCCATCGACGCCATCGGCAAGATCGGCGACACGCTCGGCCGCGGCATCTCCGGCGTGCTGAACGTCTTCAACCCCGGCCTCGTGGTGATCGGCGGGCGCCTGATCGTGGGCAAGGACTACCTCCTGCTGCCCATCAAGACCGCGGTGAACCGCCTCTCCCTCCCCCGCGTGTCTTCGGACACCACCATCGTCCTCTCGCAGCTGGGCCGCAGGGCCGCCTCCGTGGGCGACTGCCTGCTCTCCCGCGCCCGGGTGCTCGGCCTGATGTAAGCCATGCCCAGCTACCTGCAGATCGAGAACATCTCCAAGTCCTACGGCCCGAAGGTGCTCTTCGAGCGGATCGGTTTCAATATCAACGAAGGCGACAAGATCGCCCTCGTGGCTCCCAACGGCAGCGGCAAGACCACCCTCCTGCGCATCCTCGCGGGCGAGGACAGCTCCGATTCCGGCGGGCGCGTCCTGTTCCTGAAAGACATCCGCATCGCCTTCCTCAAGCAGGAGTACGACTACGACCCGGCGCTAACGGTCGAGGAGCAGGTCCTGCGGCACGCCGCCCACGCGCTGTCCTCCTTCCACGAGGAGGAACTGCGCGATTACCGGCAGCGCCTGCGCGAACTGCTGTCCTCATTCCGCCTGCCGGATCCGGGCAAGCCGATGGCGTCGCTGTCCGGCGGCGAAGTCAAGCGCGTGGCGCTCAGCGAGCTGCTCGCCCTGCAGGCCGACTTCCTTATCCTCGACGAGCCCACCAACCACCTCGACATCGAGGCCATCGAGTTCCTGGAAAGCTACCTCAGGCGCAGCCGCTGCACCCTGCTGATGGTCACCCACGACCGCTATTTCCTGGACCGGGTGTGCAATACCGTGATGGAGCTGGACCACGGCGGCATCTACATCTATAAGGGCAATTACCAGAACTACCTGGAGAAGCGCGAGGAGCGCATCGCCCTCTACAACGCCGAGACCGACAAGGTGCGCAATCTGCTGCGGCGCGAGCTGGAATGGATCCGCGCCACGCCCTGCGCCCGCAGCGGCAAGGCCCAGTACCGCATCGACGCCTTCCACGAACTCGCCGACCGCGCCGCACAGGTGTACCGGACGCAGCAGCTCAGCCTGGAGGGCGTGGGCGGCAGCGCCCGCCTGGGCGGCAAGGTCATCAACTGCAAGGACGTCTGTTACGACTGGGAGGGCATCCCGATGCTCCGGGATTTCAGCTATGATTTCCAGCGCGGCGACCGGGTGGGCATCGTGGGCCGCAACGGCGTCGGGAAGACCACCTTCCTGGACCTGCTCACCGGGGCCGTCGCGCCCGACAGCGGGATCATCGACCGGGGCGAGACCTTGAAGATCGGCTACTACCGCCAGCAGGGCATGGAGTTCCGGCCGGGCGATACGGTGCTCGACATCGTGCCCGACACCCGCCTGCTGGGGCGGTTCCTCTTCCCGCACGATATGCTTTCCACGCGCGTGGAGCGGCTTTCCGGGGGCGAGAAGCGGCGGCTTTACCTGCTGACCATCCTGCTGCAGGAGCCGAACCTGCTCATCCTGGATGAGCCGACCAACGACCTGGACATCGTGACGCTGAACATCCTGGAGGAGTACCTGAAGGAGTTCCGGGGCAGCCTGCTGATCGTCAGCCACGACCGGCATTTCCTGGACCGCGTGACGGACCATCTGCTGGTGTTCTGCGGCGAGGGCCGCGTCAAGGATTTCATCGGCTCGTTCTCCGAGTACCGCGCGTACGTCCGCGATGCTGAGAAAGCGCAACGCTTATCCGGCCGGGCGGGAGCTCCCCAGCGGACGGACGGAAATTATTTCTCGGACAAGTTTGCCGAAAAACCAATTTCCGCTCCGTCCTCCACAACGCCGACGCAAGGCTCCCGCCCGGCCGGGACGACCTGCCGCCCGCCTGCTACAACGCCCGCGCACGGCAAGCGGAAGCTGACGTGGAAAGAGCAAAGGGAGTTGGAAGCGCTCGAGGCGGAACTGCCGCGGCTGGAGGCCGAGAAGGCGGAACTCGAGGCCCGGATGTCGTCCGGCGCCCTTCCCTACACCGAGCTCCAGGCGGCCTCGCAGCGCATCCAGGAGCTGATGGAACAGATCAGCCAGCGCGAGGAGCGCTGGCTGGAACTGTCGGACGTGTAGGGCGGAGGCCCGGCCCGGGGCTACAGGATATTCATCGACTGCTCGCGGATCTTTTCCAGTTCGTCCTTCATCCGGACGACGAGTTTCTGGATTTCCGCGTGGTTGGCCTTCGATCCGGTGGTGTTGATTTCCCGGCCCATCTCCTGGATGATGAAACCCAGCTTGCGGCCCGGGGCCGCCTCGCCGTCGATCGTGTCCAGGAAGTACTTGCAATGCTGGCGCAGGCGCACCTTCTCTTCGTTGATGTCCAGTTTTTCCAGGTAGAAGATCATCTCCTGCTCGAAGCGGTCCTTGTCCAGCTTCACCTGCAGGTCCTCCGCAGCCTTGCGGATGCGTTCGCGCACGGCGTCCAGGCGCTCTGCCTCGTGCGACTCCACCTCGTCGTACAGCGCGAGGACCGTATTCACGCGGGCGGTCACGTCGGCGTACAGGGCGGCGCCTTCCCGGACGCGGAAGGCATCCAGGGCGTCCAGCGCCTGCTCCAGGGCGGCCTGCACGAGGGGCCACTCCTCTTCGGGAATCGTATCCTGCCGGCCCCCTTCGAACACGTCGGGGAAGCGCAGGATGGCCTCCAGGTACTCTTCCTTGGGCATCGCGATACCCACCTTGCAGCCGATGGCGTGGACCTGGCGGAAGTAGTTCTCCACCAGGGCGGCATCGATGCGGCGGGCGGCGGCGCCGGCCTTGGGCTCGAAGTTCAGCAGCAGGTCCGCGGTGCCGCGCTGCAGCCGCTCGGCGAGCGTCTTGCGCACTTCCAGTTCCCGGTCCTTCGGCAGGAGCGGAGACTTGATGGTCACGTCGCAGTTTTTCCCGTTCAGGGTACGGATTTCGAGGGTGAGACGCCCCGTGGAGAGTTCGGCCACGCCTTTGCCGTAGCCGGTCATGGATTTAATCATATTCTCTTCGCGCTTGGATGCGCAAAATTACGAATTAATCCGTAAATTTGCACGATTCAGCCAACTGCGTTTATGGAAGAGAACGAGAAGAAACTCAATTTCCTGGAAGAGATCATCGAAGAGGACCTCCGGACCGGCAAGGTCCCGTCCATCCTGACCCGTTTCCCGCCGGAGCCCAACGGTTACCTGCACCTCGGCCACGCCAAGTCCCTGTGCATCAACTTCGGCCTCGCGATGAAATACGGCGGCAAGACCAACCTCCGCTACGACGACACCAACCCCGTGAAGGAGGACGTGGAGTACGTCGATTCCATCAAGGAGGACATCAAGTGGCTGGGTTTCAGCTGGGAGAAGGAATGCTACGCATCCGACTATTTCGACCAGCTTTACGAGTGGGCCGAACAGCTGATCCGGAGAGGCCTGGCCTATGTTGACGACCAGACCCAGGAGGAGATTTCCCGCGGGCGCGGCACCGTGGACAAGCCGGGCACGCCCAGCCCCTTCCGCGACCGCACGCCCGAGGAGAACCTGAAGCTCTTCCGCGAAATGCGCGACGGCAAATACGCCGACGGCGAGAAGGTGCTCCGCGCCAAGATCGACATGGCGCATCCCAACATGCTGATGCGCGACCCGCTGCTGTACCGCATCAAGCACGCCTCGCACCACCGCACCGGCGACAAGTGGTGCATCTACCCGATGTACGACTTCACCCACGGCCAGAGCGACTCCATCGAGCACATCACGCACTCCATCTGCACGCTTGAGTTCGACGTGCACCGCCCGCTCTACGACTGGTTCATCGAGACGCTCGGCATCTACCCGTCCCACCAGTACGAGTTCGCCCGCCTCAACCTCACCTACACGCTGATGAGCAAGCGCAAGCTGCTGGAGCTCGTCCAGAAGGGCCTGGTGGCCGGCTGGGACGACCCCCGGATGCCCACGCTCTGCGGCGTGCGCCGCCGCGGCTACACGGCCGAAGCGCTGAAGATGTTCTGCGACAAGATCGGCGTCTCGAAACGCGACCAGCTGATGGACATCCAGCTGCTGGAGTGGTGCGTACGCCAGGACCTCAACGCCCGCGCCAACCGCTACATGGTGGTGCAGGATCCGCTGAAGGTCAGGATCACCAACTGGCCGGAAGGCCTGGTGGAGTGGTACGACTGCCCGCTGAATCCCGCCGAGCCGGAAGGCGCCACCCGCAAGGTGCCCTTCACGGGCGAGTTGTGGATCGACCGTTCGGATTTCATGGAGGACGCCCCCAAGAAGTTCTTCCGCCTCAAGCCGGACGGCGAGGTGCGCCTGAAGTACACCTATATCATCAAGTGCGAGAAGGTAATCAAGGACGCCGAGGGGAACGTGACCGGGCTGGAATGCACGTACGACCCGTCCACGAAACCGGGCGGCGGCGAGTGGCGTTCCGTCAAGGGCACCATCCACTGGGTATCCTGCGCGCATGCGAAGAGCATCGAACTGCGCAACTACGACCGCCTCTTCACGCTGGCGGACATGAGCCAGGTGCCGGAAGACAAGGATTACAAGGACTTCCTGAATCCGGAGTCGCTGACCCTTGGAACCGGCCTTGCGGAGCCCGCCCTCCTGGACGACGCCTCCGGCATCGCCGTGCAGTTCGAGCGCACCGGCTATTACGTCCTGGACAAGGACTCCACACCGGAAAAGACCGTCTTCAACAAGACGGTCTCCCTGAAAGATTCCTATAAACCGGAATAAACCTTACTTCTTTTCCGCCGGCGCGGCGAAGAGCGCGTCGTACTCATCTCCGGAAATCACCTTGACGGAGCCGTTGACCTGTGCGCCCAGTTCCACCTGCACGCGGCTGACGTAGATGTCGCCGTTCACCACGGCACTGCTCTTCAGGGACAGCAGGTCCCGGACGTAGATGTCGCCGTCCATCCGGCCCCAGATGTCCGCATTGGCACAGAAGAGCCGGCCCGACAGGCAGGCGGATTCGCCGGCGACCACCCGCCCGTCCGAGCGGAGCGTCCCCTCCACGCTGCCGTCCACCCGGATGTCGGTCGAGGCGGAAAGGTCCCCCTTGAGCACGGCGCCCTGGGCGATGCGGCTGACGCTGTTGACATTCTGCTCCGTCGTCTTCGGAGCCTTGGTTTCGTTCTTGCTGAAATTCATACGCGGCGGGTTTTAGACGAGGCCTCGTCCGTGACAGTTCTTGTATTTCTTGCCGCTGCCGCAGGGGCAGGGATCGTTGCGGCCCACCTGCTTGTCCACCTTGACCGGGGCGTTGGTCTTCTGCTCCCCGTTGGTGGTCAGGTCGCTGTGGCGGGCCTGGTAGCGGCTCATATCGGTCTTCGGGCGGACGGCGCGCTGCGGCTGCTGCGGGCGGTCCTGCAACGGCACGAATGCCTTGAAGAGGAAGGACAGGACGTCCTGGTTCAGGGTTTCGAGCATATCGGCGAAGAGATTGTAGCTCTCGAGCTTATAGACCACCACCGGGTCCTTCTGCTCGTAGGTGGCGTTCTGGACGCTCTGCTTGAGGTCGTCCATCTCGCGCAGGTGCTCCTTCCAGTGCTCGTCGATCTGATAGAGGATGATGTTCTTGCTGAGCGTCTTGGCAATCTCGCGGCCCTCGGAGTTGTAGGCCTTTTCGAGATTGACGGAAAGCGTCATCTGCTTGCGGCCGTCGGAGATGGGGATGGCGATGTTCTGGTACATCGAGCCCTGCTTCTCGAAGACGTCCTTGATAATCGGGTTGAGGCGCTCCACGAGGGTGTCCATCCTGCGGCGGTACACCTCCTGCATGTGCTCCACGAGCCGGTCCTCGATCTCGGCGGGCTTCGCCTTCTCGTACGAGGCGGCGTCCAGGCCGGAGTCGATGGACAGCTGGGCCATCAGCGACACCTCGAACTCCTCGAACGGGAGGCCCTTGCTGCGGTCCACGAACAGGGCGGCGGTGTCCTTCATCATGTTCTGGAGGTCGATCTCCACCTTCTCGCCGCTGATGGCGTTGCGCCGGCGGGAGTAGATGGCCTCGCGCTGATAGTTCATCACATCGTCGTATTCGAGCAGGCGCTTGCGGACGCCGAAGTTGTTTTCCTCGACCTTCTTCTGCGCGTTCTCGATGGCGTTGGAGAGCATCTTGCTCTCGAGGGCCTCATTGTCCTCCATACCGAGCTTGTCCACCATACCGGCGATGCGCTCGGAGCCGAACAGGCGCATCAGCTTGTCCTCCAGGGACACGTAGAAGGTGGATGAACCCGGGTCGCCCTGACGTCCGGCACGGCCGCGCAGCTGGCGGTCCACCCGGCGGGAGTCGTGCCGCTCGGTGCCGATGATGGCGAGGCCGCCGGCCTTCTTGACGTCATCGGACAGCTTGATGTCGGTACCACGGCCGGCCATGTTGGTGGCGATGGTCACGGCGGAGGTCTGGCCCGCCTGCGCAACGATTTCGGCCTCGCGGGCGTGCTCCTTGGCGTTCAGCACGTTATGGCGGATGCCGCGCATCCGGAGCATGCGGCTCAGCAGCTCGGATGTCTCGACATCCGTCGTACCCACGAGCACCGGACGGCCGGCGTTGGAAAGGTCCACGATGCGGTCGATCACGGCGGCGTACTTGGCCTTCTTGGTCTTGTAGATGAGGTCGTTCTGGTCGTCGCGGATGACGGGACGGTTGGTCGGGATGACCATCACGTCCAGTTTGTAGATGCTCCAGAATTCACCCGCCTCGGTCTCGGCCGTACCGGTCATGCCGGCCAGTTTGTGGTACATGCGGAAGTAGTTCTGCAGGGTGATGGTCGCGAAAGTCTGCGTGGCGCCCTCCACCTTGACGTTCTCCTTCGCCTCGACGGCCTGGTGGAGACCGTCGCTCCAGCGGCGGCCTTCCATGATACGGCCGGTGGACTCGTCCACGATCTTGATCTTGCCGTCCATGATGACGTAGTCCACGTCCTTCTCGAACATCGTGTACGCTTTCAGAAGTTGGATCACGGTGTGCACGCGCTCGCTCTTGGTGGAGAATTCCGCCATCAGCTCGTCCTTCTTCTGCTGCTTCTCCAGCAGGGAGAGCTCGGAATGCTCGATCTCGGCGATGCGGGAGCCCACATCCGGCAGGACGAAGAAATCGTCCTCGCCCACGCCCCGCGCCAGGACCTCGTGGCCCTTGTCGGTCATGTCCACGCTGCGGAGCTGCTCGTTGATCACGAAGTACAGCGGGTCGGTGACCACCGGCATCTCCTTCTCGTTGTCCTGCATATAGTAGTTCTCCGCCTTCTGGAGGAGGACCTTCATGCCGGGCTCGGAGAGGAACTTGATGAGCGGC
>CACWOH010000007.1 GCA_902762435.1 uncultured Bacteroidia bacterium
GCCGCAGTCGGGCGAAGCGCAGGCGATCAGCGTGACGCAGGCGCAGAAGGACGCGCTGCTGGTAAGCAAGGCCACATACAGCATGCCGTACGGCGGCGGGGAGGTCGAGGTGAAGGTGGAGTCGAACGTGGAGTTCGAGGTAAAGAGCGCGGTGGACTGGATCCAGTACGTGGAAACGAAGGGCCTGAGCGGATCGACGGTCCGTCTGAAGGTGTCGGAGAACAAGACGTACAAGGCCCGTGAAGGGAAGGTGACGCTCACGCAGAAGGGTGGCTCGCTGACGAAGACGGTGACGGTGAAGCAGGCGGGCCGCGTGGCGGTGACGGGCGTGTCGCTGAACAAGGGCAGCCTGAGCCTGGAGGTCGGTGAGACCGCGACGCTGAAGGCGACGGTGAAGCCGGACAACGCGACGGACAAGAGCGTGACGTGGAGCAGCAGCAACAAGAAAGTCGCGACGGTGGACAAGAGCGGCAAGGTAACGGCCGTGGCTGAAGGCACGGCGAAGATCACGGCGAAGGCGGGCGACAAAACCGCCACGTGCACCGTCACGGTGGAGAACAAGGTGCTGAAGGTCGGTGATCCTACGGTCATTCCGGCGGAAGGCGGCATCTTTGAGGTGGACATCCAGTACAACACGGAGTATACGGTTGAGGTGGAGAAGTCGGCCCAGTCGTGGATCACGTACGTTCAGACGAAGGCGCTGAGCAGCGGGAAGCTGCAGTTCAGTTTCGCGGCCAACGTGTCCACCAGTTCCCGAACGGGCAAGGTGACAATCAAGGACAAGAGCGGCAAGGCGGATCCGGTAACGATTACGTTCAAGCAGGAAGATAATAAGGTGCTCTTTGAGCAAGAACGCTCGGCGCTGATCGCTTTATACAAGGCTACCGGTGGGAGCAAGTGGAAGAATAAAAGCAACTGGTGTTCAGACAATCCCGTCAGTGAATGGTATGGTATATCCACTGAGGAAGATCCCGGTCGATCTGTTCTCCCTGTCCAAATTGACGGGGCTTTACCTGGGATACAATAATCTTTCAGGAGAAATCCCCAATGAGGTAGGTAATGCCAAGGAATTGACGGATCTTCATCTGCAACACAACGAGTTGAGCGGCCCCATTCCGAAGTCATTATATGGCATGAAGAAGCTGTCATTGATTGAGTTGTGGTCCAATCAACTGTCGGACGAACTCTCCGAGAAGTTCTGGGATATGCCGGAATTGACCCAACTTGCCCTCGACGACAACAAGATTACCGGCCGCTTGACCTCGGCGGTGAAAAATGCGAAAAAAATGCAATGGCTCGGCCTTGGCACGAACCTTCTCAAGGGCTCTATTCCTAAGGAGATCGCGGAGTTGAAGGATCTCCGCTATTTCAGTCTTGAGAATCATACGCTTTCGAATGGCTCATTCACTCAAACGGCGAATGAGATTTCTGGTCCTATCCCGTCCAATTTGGACAAACTGCAGAAACTGGAGATGTTCCTGGTTGAGAACAACAATCTCGAGGGCAACATCCCTGTTTGTTTCGCCAAGATGCCCAAGTTGACGGCGCTGGAACTTTATGGGAACAGACTGTCGGGGGTCATCCCTTCAGCGGTGGTTTCTTGTGCGAATTGGGACGTTTGGGCTCCGGATGCGAACATCATGCCCCAGCAAAACGGTTATACCCTCTCGTTTGAGTATTATGTATCCAAGGACTTTTCCAGTGACGGAAAGGTGGCCAAGCTTCAGACACACGAAAAGGGTAACGGAATCAGTATCGTGATCACCGGAGACTGCTTCACGGACAAGGATATCGCATCGGGACTCTTCAAGAAGGTCGCCCAGCAGACCATGGAAGATTTCTTCGGGATCGAACCGTTCACTACGTTCCGGAATTTGTTTGACGTGTATGCCGTCACGGCCGTCTCCAAGACCAGTTATTCGAACTATGGAACGGCCCTTGACGCAGAGTTCGGCTCAGGTTCTTACGTTTACTGCAATGAGGATAAAGTGAAGCAATATACCTTGAAGGCCGTCAAGAAACTGGATGAGACGCTTACGATCGTAATCGTAAACAAGAACAAGAATTCCGGCACGGCATTCATGCCCTATCCGTCATTGGATACGGACTACGGATCCGGTTTCTCGTACGCTTGTTTCGGCTTGCAGGACGATGGCGTGACGCGGCGTCTGCTCATCAACCACGAGGCGAACGGACACGGTTTCACGAAGTTGCAGGATGAGTATTATTATACCGGATCGGGCACGTTCCCGAAGGAGGATGGGCAGGCTATCAAGGATACTTATTTCGCGAAGGGATTCTATGCGAATATCGATTTTGAATCGGATCCCCAAAAGGTCAAATGGGCCAAGTTCCTCTCCGACAAGCGCTATAAGTATGATGGCCTGGGTGTGTTCGAGGGGGGAATGACCATGGAAAAAGGCGTCTGGCGTCCTTCCGAGAACAGTATCATGGGCTATCAGCAGGTAGGGTATGACGGAGACCGATTCAATGCTCCTTCCCGTGCGGCTGCGTACATCCGCATCCACAAGCTTGCCTATGGCAGCAGTTGGAAGTTCGATTACGAAGAATTCGTCAAGTACGATGCCAAGAACCGGAAGACTTCTGCCAGCACGCAGTCCGCGAGGGTTCCAGAAGCGGGTTCACGGCCCGTTATCCCGCATACCCCGCCGGTTTTCATAGGGAGCAAGAAGTAGCCCGGATGAAGATCCTGATTACCAACGACGACGGATACGACGCCAAGGGACTGCTGACGCTGGTCAGCGTCCTGCGGCGTTACGGCGACCTGACCGTCGTAGCGCCCAAACGCCCCCAGAGCGGGATGTCGATGGCTGTTACGATGGGATACAAGCCCATCGCCGTCAAGCATATGGACTGTAAGCCGGGGGAGGACTGGTGGTACCTGGACGGCACCCCCGCCAGTTGCATCAAGTTCGGCATCGACAACGTCCTCTTCCCGGAGCGGCCCGACCTTGTCGTCAGCGGGGTCAACCACGGCAGCAACGCCGCCACCGCCTCCATCTATTCCGGCACCATCGGCGCCGCGATGGAGGGGGCGGTAAACGGCATTCCCGCCATCGGCGTCAGTCTGGACACCTTCAGCCCGGACGCCGACTTTTCCTGCGTGGAGGCCCTCCTGCCGCGCATCCTGGACAAATTGCTGGAAAACCCGGAGCACCGCTACGGCCACTTCTACAACATCAACTTCCCGAACCGCCCCGCCGAACGTATCCACGGTGTGCGCGTCACCCGGATGGGCTACGGCCACTGGGAGCGGGAGTATCAGGACTTCGGGCAGTTTCTGGAGGAGCGCGGGCGCATCCCTTCCGAAGATGACTGCCGCTACATCGCCCGCCTGGAACCGGGCGAGCAGCTGTACGTGATGGCAGGGGATTTCACCGACAACGGAGGCAACCCCGCGGATGCAGACCATATCCTCCTCCAGCAGGGATACGTGACCATTACAGCAGCGAACATCGACAACACCGACCTCGCTGAACTCGACCGCCTATGCGCTATTATCTGATAGCCGGCGAGGCCTCCGGCGACCTGCACGGCAGCAACCTGGTCAAGGGTTTGCGTGCGGAGGATCCCGCGGCGGAGATCCGCTGCCGGGGCGGCGACCTGATGCAGGCTGCCGGCGCTGAGCTGGCGTATCATTACCGGGAGGGGGCCGTGATGGGCCTCTCGGACGTGCTGGGCAGCGCCGGCAAACTGCTGCGCAACCTGCGTGACTGCAAGCGCGACATCACTGCCTGGCGGCCCGACGTGGTGATCCTGATCGATTACCCGGGCTTCAATATGCGGATCGCGAAGTGGTGCCACGCCCGCGGCATCCGCGTCTTCTGGTATATCGCCCCCAAGACCTGGGCTTCCCGCGAGGGGCGCAACCGCCGGCTGAAGAAGTGGGTGGACCGCCTGTTCATCGTGTTCCCCTTTGAAATCCAGTACTTTACGGAGAAGGGCGTCCCGTTCGTCTATGCGGGCAATCCGCTGCTGGATGCGGTGGACGCGCATGCTTTCGTCCGCCCCGCGGAAGGGCGCTACATCGCCGTCCTGGCCGGCTCCCGGAAAGGGGAGATCGCCCGTACGATGCCCGTCTGCATGGCGGCGGCGGACCGCCTGGCGGCCCTGCCCGGCTGGGAGGACGTGCGCTTCGTGGTGGCCGGCGCCCCGGCGCGCAGCGAGGCGGACTACGCCCCCTGGATTGCGGGCCGGAAGAACGTCGAACTGCTCTTCGGCCGCACCTACGACGTGCTGCGCTTTGCGGATGCCGCCGTCATCAACTCCGGCACCGCCTCGCTGGAAGCCGCGCTCATCGGCACTCCGCAGGTGGTGGGCTGGAGCACCTCGCCCTTCTCGGCCTGGGTGGCCCGCAAGGTCCTGCACGTGTTGGACCACATCAAGTTCATCTCCCTGGGGAACCTCTGCCTGGACCGCGGGGCCTTCCGCGAACTCATCCAGGAGGATTTCACGCCCGAGGGCGTCGCGGACGAGCTCCGGCGCCTCGTGGAGGACGCCCCGTACCGGGAGCGGATGCTCGCGGACTATGCCGCCATCCGCGAGTCCCTGGGCGGCAGCGGCGCCTCCCGCCGCGTTGCCCGCCGGATGATCGAAGAGCTTTCCCGCTAGTCTGCTTTCGTTGTTTTGAGCGAAGCGAGGTCGCTATCAAGCGACCGACCCGGTCCCGGGACTTTGCGTCAGCAAAGTTGGAAAGGGACTTGAGGGGCGCAGGGGGTTGCAGGGGGCGGAGCCCCCTTCGAGAATGACATTCTGTCATTGGCAAGTGATTTGCTTTTCAGTAGGGCAAATCAACAAGAATTATGTCCGAAAAGAACGATAAAGAGCAGGAAATCCAGGTGGAAGAGCCTGTAGAGCAGACCCCGCAGACCGAAGAACCCAAGAAGAAATCGAAGAAAGAAGAGCGCAAGGAAGAAGCCCTGCGCAAGCAGGTCGCCGAACTGACTGACAATTTGGCGAAGAAGGAAGCGGAGCTGGCGAAGGAAAAAGACAGCTACCTGCGCCTGATGGCGGAGTTCGAGACCTTCCGCCGCCGCAGCTCGGAAGACCGGCTGAATCTCATCTCCTCTGCTTCGGCGAAGACCATCGAGGGGCTGCTGCCGGTCCTGGACGACTGCGAGCGTGCCCTGGAAATCCTTTCCAAGTCTTCCGACGAGGCGGCCAAGGAAGGCACCCTGCTGATATACAACAAATTGATGGACTACCTCAAGACCCAGGGCCTGGCGAAGATCGAGGCGAAGGGCGAAGTGTTCGACACCGACTTCCACGAGGCCGTGACGCAGTTCCCTGCGTCCAGCGAGGAACTCAAAGGCAAGGTGATCGACGTGGTCCAGAACGGTTATACCCTGGGCGGCAAGGTCCTGCGGTATGCCAAGGTAGTGGTGGGAGCGTAAGCGTATGGCAGAGAAAAGAGATTACTATGAGGTCCTGGGGCTCCAGAAGGGAGCCTCGGCCGACGATATCAAGAGCGCTTACCGCAAGGCGGCGCTCAAATGGCATCCGGACCGCTGGGTCAGCGGTACCGACGCCGAGAAGAAGACCGCCGAGGAGAAGTTCAAGGAGGCCTCCGAGGCGTATTCGGTGCTGAGCGACCCGGACAAGCGGGCGAAGTACGACCAGTTCGGCTTCGCCGGCGTGGACGGGGCTGCCGGCCAGGACTGGAGCCAGGGCTTCGGCAGCCTGAACGACATCCTGAACAACCTCTTCGGGGGTGCGTTCGGCGGTTTCGGGGGATTTGGCGGCTTCGGGGACTTCGGTTTCGGCGGCCAGCAGGGCGGTCCGCGCACCCAGCGCGGCCGGGATATCCGCACCCGCGTGCGGGTGACCCTGGAGGAAATCCTGAACGGCTGCGATAAGGAAGTGACCATCGAGCGCAGCCGGCCCTGCCCGGACTGCAACGGCCGCGGTACCAAGAATGCCTCCGACCTGAAGACCTGTCCCACCTGCAAGGGCGCCGGCCAGGTGCAGCACGTGACCAGCACGCTGTTCGGCCGCGCGATGTCCACCGCCGTCTGCCCGCAGTGCCAGGGCAGTGGAAAAGTGGTCATGAACCCCTGCGGCAGCTGCAAGGGTACGGGCCTGGTGCGCCGCAAGGAGACGGTCAAGGTACACGTCCCGGCAGGCGTCGAGGACGGCATGCAGCTGACCCTCCGCGGCGAGGGCCACAGCGCCCCGAACGGCGGCGTGAACGGCGACCTGTTCGTCGTGGTGGAGGAACTTCCGCACAGCCAGTTCAAGCGCGAGGGGAACAACCTTTTCTATACCCGCGTGATCAGCGTCGCCGACGCCATCCTCGGCTGTGAAATCCAGGTTCCCGCCCTGGATGGCCCGCAGCGCCTCAAACTCGACCCCGGTACGCAGTCCGGCACGGTGGAGCGCCTGCGCGGCAAGGGCCTGCCCGGCGTGAACGGTTATGGCCTGGGCAGCCGTGGCGACCTCTACGTCAAGATCCTCGTCTGGATCCCGCGCAAGCTCGGACGCAGCGAGCGGGAAGCCATCGAAAAGATGCGCGACTCCGTCCGTCCCGACCCGAACCGGGAGGACAAGGCGCTGTTCGAAAAGGAAAGCAAATACTTCTAGCGGAAGAAGCGGTCGATCTCCCGGATGGTCTCCGGGAGGGCGAAGATGGCCACGCGGTCGTACGGCTGGATGACCGTGTCGCCCACGGCGATGAAGGCCTCGCTGCCGCGGATGATGCCGCCGATGATGGCGTTGCGCGGGAAGTCGATGTCCTTGATCGGGCCCTGGGTGATGGCGGCGCCCGGCGCGACCGTGTATTCGATCACCTCGGCGTTGGTGCCGGTCATATAGCGCACGAAACGGGCCTTTCCCGACAAGGTGAACTTGAAGATGCGCCCCGCGGTAATCAGTTTCTTGTTGATGACGTTGTCCACGCCCATCTCCTCGGCGATGTGGATGTACTCGATGTTTTCGACCTCCGCGATGGTGCGTGGCACGCCGAATTTTTTCGCCACCACGCAGGACAGGACGTTGCTCTCGTCGCTGCCGGTCAGCGCGATGAAGGCGTCGTAGTCCTGGATGCCCTCCTCATACAGGAAATCCGAGTTCCGGCCGTCCCCGTTCACGATGCGGACGTCTTCCGGCAGTTTTTCCGACAGTTCGACGCAGCGTTCCTTGTCGCTTTCCACCAGCTTGACGCGCAGGCCGCTGCGTGAAAGGGTGCGGGCGAGCATCTCGCCGATGGGGCCGCCGCCCAGGATGAAGGCGCTGCCGATGGAGACGTTGGTCTTGCCGAAGTGCCGGTAGAGGGGCTCCACGCCCTCGCGGGTGGTGATGGTGAAGACCAGGTCGCCGTAGAGGAACTTTGTGTCCAGGCGCGGGATAAGGGTTTTTTCCTCGCGGGAGATGGCGATCACGCGGAACTGCTTGAGTTCCTCGGGCGTGGTGTCCTTGATGAATTCGAGCAGCTTGAGGTCCAGGATGGGAGAGTCTTCAGTCAGTTTGAAGACGGCGATCTGCAGGCGGCCGCGCGCGAAATCCATCGTCTCGGCGGTGGAATTGTGTTTGAGGAAAGCCACGATTTCGTCGGCGGCGCTCTTCTCGGGATAGAACATCAACTCGATGCCCAACTCCTTGAACAGCAGTCGGTTCTCTGCATTCAGATAGTCCTCGTCATTGACACGGGCGATGACCTTGGCGGCGCCGAGCTGCTTGGCGAGCAGGGCGCCGACGATGTTGACCTCCTGCGCAGCGAGCGGATAGACGGCGATGAACAGGTCCGCCTTGCTCGCACCCGCGTCCCGGAGGACCTGGATGGAAGACGGGTTGCCGAGCACCGTCTCGATATCCGTATAGGCGGACAACGCGGTGATGCGCGCGCTGTCGTCGTCGATCACCGTGACCTCGTTGGCCTCGGCCCGCAACATCTTGGCCAGATGGGATCCGACCTCACCGGCTCCCTCAATGATGATCTTCATATCGTCTCAAATAACTGAATATCTTCTCTTTGCGCAAAGCGGCCTGCAACAGGACCCGCAGGTCCCGGATGCCCGCCGGTGCTGAACCGGGCGCGTGGGTGGGGCGTTCGGGAGTCTGCAGGCGCAACTGCCGGTATTCGCGGTGCGCGTCCCGCACGGCGCGGGCGTACGCGCGTTTTCCCGACAGCAAATATACGACAGCCGCGCAACAATCCAAAATCTTCCGCACGGCGATCCGCCTCCGCGCCCGCCCCGCTCCGATCGTTTCGGGGAGGTTGTTCTCCAGCAGGAGCAGGTTGTTGCGGAAGTTGAGCCGGAGCTTGACGGGCGAGGACGGGGCGAGGGTGCCGCCGCCCAGGTGCCACACGCAGCTCTGCGGGACCACCGTCACGCGCCAGCCGGCCAGCTGGGCCCGCCAGCACCAGTCGATCTCCTCCATATGGGCGAAGAAACGTCCGTCCAGCCCGCCCAGTTCCTTCCAGCAGCGAGCCCGGACCAGCAGGCAGGCGCCCGTTACCCAGAGCACGTCGGCCGGCTTGTCGTACTGGCCGTGGTCCTCCTCGGTGCGGGAGAGCACGCGGCCGCGGCAGAAGGGGAAGCCGTAGCGGTCGATGCAGCCGCCTGCGGCGCCGGCGTATTCGAAGCGGTCCGTCCGCCGGAAATCCTCCCCGTCGCGGACTAGGGCGTGCAGCTTGGGCCCGCAGGCGGCGCAGCCCGGATGGGTGTCCATCCACTCGACGAGCGGGTCCAGCCAGCCGTCGGAAACCTCGATGTCCGAATTCAGGAGTACGAGGAATTCCGGGCCGCCGGGCTCGCCGAGCAGCTGCCCGAAAGCGTGGTTGTAGCCGCCCGTGAAGCCGAAATTCCGCTCCAGCAGGATTGTGCGGACCTCGGGAAAACGCTCCGCGAGCAGTTCGCGGGAGCCGTCGGTGCTGGCGCTGTCCGCCACCACGACGCCGGCGTCCCGGCCCCGGAGGCTGTCGAGCAGCGGGGGAAGGAAGCGCGCGAGGTAGTCGCGGGTGTTCCAGTTGAGGATGACGACGGCGGTCCGCATAGGGTTACAGTTTACCGGGGAAAAGGACGTGGTGGTTGCAGATGGGCGTCCGCAGGAAGTAGTCCGCCGCGCCGGGGGCCTCCACGACCACCTGCGTGCGGCAGAGATTGTCGTCGTAGGGATTCTCCGCCAAGCGGGCTTCCAGGCACAGCATGTGCCGGAGGTCGGGGGCGAGTTTGAACAGCGTCACTGGCCCTTCCGGCAGTTCGCCGTGGATGGCGACGCCGATGCCGGATTCGAAGTGGGTGTCGTAGCGGTAGCTGCGCACCAGGCTCAGCGGCACGGTGCAGTGCGCGAAGAGCAGGCGGTCCCCGTCGATGCGCGACAGGTTTACCTGGAAGGCGGCGCTGCCGGTGCGCTCGCGGACGACGGCCATCGACAGCAGGGCCGGGATGTCGCCCTCGCACGTCGCCGTGATGCCTTCCGCGTTCAGGATGGCGAGGGCCAGGCAGCCGGTGTTGTGTAGCACGTCCAGCAGGTCGAAGCAGCGGAGCGTGAGTCCGTCGAGCCGGTACCGTGCGACGAGGCGCCTGAGCGCGCCGTAGATGGCCAGCGCGCCCCGGAAGTCGCTTTCGTCCAGCTTCTTGCCGTAGCGCGGGGCGTTCAGGGCGTTGAGGGAGAAGCCTTCCGGCAGCGTCCAGCTGCCTTTCCGCGCCTCTTCCACGAGTTCTTTGATGGGGATGTCGATGAGTTCCGCGCCCAGGACGTCCCGGGCGGCGGTGTAGTCCACGTCGCTGGAGATCAGCCAGTCGGAGGGCTTGCCGATCACGCCGAAGCGCCTTCCCGCGAGGATGCGCCCGAAACTGACGGGCTGCAGGAAGGCCGTTTCCGCAGTCGGAGAGCCGTTTTCCGCGGCTCCGGCGCGCAGGCGGGCGGCGATGTCTGCGGGGCGGCCGTGCAGGATTTCCCCGGCGAAGCCGCGCTGCCGCAGCCAGGAGAGGATTTCCATCGAAGCGGCCAAAGAATTACTCTGGCCGCTGGCAAGCAACCGTATCGGTTGTTTGCGGGTTGCTTTCACCCCCTGCGCCCCCTCAAGGGGGATGGCCAGGAGCGGGGCAACCTTTTTGAGGAATAGGCCTTCCGTTCCGCCGGTCCTGATATAGATGACTTCCGGGGCATCCGCCTGCCCGTAGCCGCGGAAATCGTCCCCCCTGCAGTCGAACGGCGTGCCGAGGGCGGCTTCCAGGGCCTGGATGAACGGCTCCCGGCGTGCGTCGGGCGTCATCTCGCCGTGCAGGCCGGAGGTCAGGGTGTACAGGACCGGGGATGCCATGGCGTCAGTCTTTGTGGCAGCAGCCTTCGCCCTTGCCGCAGCACTCGCCCTCGCCGTGGCCCTTGCCTTCGTGGCAGCATTCGCCGTCGCCGTGGCCTTTGCCTTCGTGGCAGCACTCACCGTCTTCCTTGTGGCAGCCGCCCTTGCCGTGGGGGCATTCGTGGCCCTCCGGCGGGAGGTATTCGCCATGCAGGCCTTCGGTCAGTTCCTTGTCCGTGGCGCCGCGCACGCTCTCCACCTTGCCGGTGAAGTGCAGGGTCTTGCCTGCCATCGGATGGTTGAAATCCATCGTCACGGCTTCCGCTTTCACTTCCGCGACGGTGCCCTGGACCACCTGTCCGTTCTGGTTGAGCATCGGGATGGTGCGTCCGACCACGAGCAGGTCTTCGCGGACCTTCCCGTCGATCTCGAAGGCGGTCTTGGGGATGTCGAACTTGTAGGCCGGCTCATAGACGCCGTAGCCGTCTTCGGGGGAGAGGATGAAGTCGAAGCCGTCGCCGGGTTCCTTGTCCAGGAGCGCCGCCTCGAATCTGGGGAGGAGCATGCCGGTGCCGTGGATGTATTCCAGGGGCTGTCCGGGAGCGGACTGGTCGGCGATCCTGCCTTCCACTTCCAATGCGTAGCTCACGGCCACGACTTTGTTGTTCTGTACTTTCATTTCTTATTGATGTTCAATTGTTTGTTATCCGCTGAAGTCCACCCCGGCGAAGGCCAGGGTGGGGATGAGCTTGGTCTGGCAGGGGCGTGCGTCGTCGCCCGCAGCCAGCAGCCGCGACCACAGGTCCGTGAAGCAGCCGGTCATCAGCATCCCGCTGACCGGGCGCACGATGCGTCCGTTTTCGAAGAGGTAGCCTTCCACGCCGTAGGAGAAGTTGCCGGTGACGGGATTGCTGTTCCCGCCGTTGAAGTCGGTGACGAGGATGCCGCTGCCGCAGCGCGCGAGGATGGCGGCGCGGTCCAGCCCGGCGACGGGCCAGGGGAGTACCTTGGGGCGCGTGGCGTCTTCGACGGTGGGCGCGATGCCCATCTTGTTCGCCATGTAGGTGTTTACGAAGTACTGCTTCACCACGCCCCGTTCGATGACGGGCGCCTCCACGGTGGCGACCCCTTCGGAGTCGAAGTATTTGGAGCAGGTCTGGCCCGGGATGCGCGGCAGGTCGAGCAGGGTGAAGCCCTCGGGGAAGACCTGTTTGCCCACGGAGTCCATCAGGAAGGAGTTGTTCTGCTGGATGGAGTAGGCGCTGAGGGCGCGCAGCAGGGGGGAGACCAGCTTGGAGGCGACCTCCGCGTCGATCACGGCCGTGTATTTCCCGCCGGGCGCGGGTTCCGAGCCGATCTGCCCGACGGCGCGCTCCAGGGCCTTGCGGCCGCACGCCGGGGCGTCCAGTTCCGCCCGGTGCGAGGCTGCGTCCCACCAGTAGCCGCTGTATTTCTCGCCGCCGCTCTCCACGGTGATCTCTACGCCATAGTCGAACGAGGTTTCGCGGTGCAGGCAGCAGGTGCCGTTCGTGTCCATCACAACCGTCTCGTACACGCTGTCGGAGTACTCGCCCTCTTCGGAGATAATCTGATACTCCGGCGCAGTTGCAGCGGCGGCAGCCCCCGGAAACACTGCCACCCTCGGCATGTTAAGAGGGGGGACCGCAAGCGAAGCGCAGCGGTGGGGTCCGAAGGACGTTTCCGGGGGCTGGCCGCCGTGCAACGGAGCTGAATGTACCGAAGCGGCGAGGGCGATGCGCTGCCGCTCGTCGGGGGTGATGGCCTCGCGGGCGGGATCGACCAGGCCGAGTTCGTCGCCGGTCCGGGCGTCTTGGCAGCAGCGGGCGGGGTCGGGCAGCGTGCGGAACGGATCCGGCGTCACCTCGCGGACGGTCTCCACCGCCTTCGCGATGAACGTCCGGAGTGAGTCCGCGTCCAGCTTGTTTGTCGAAAAACTGCCGAAGCGCCCGTCCACGAACAGGGCGAGGCTCAGCGAACGGTCGGCACAGTGCGTCACCCGGTCCACCTCCCCGTCCAGGGTGGCCACCAGGTCCTCCTCGCTCTTGGAAAGCGTGGCCCGCGCGTGCTGCGCCCCGGCGGCGGCCGCCGTCTGAAGCGCCTTCCGGACGAATTCCAGTTCCTTGTCCGTGATCATCTTACTCTCCTCCGACCGTTAAAGTTCCAATCAGGACGGACGGAATGCCGCACGATACGGCGACACTCTGTTCCTTGCCGCAAGTCCAGGTGCCCTCATCGACCTTCAGGTCGCCGGCCACCGCCTTGATGTCGGCAAGCGCCTGCGGCCCGTTGCCGATGATGTTGATGTCCTTGACGGGCATCGTGAGCCGGCCGCCTTCGATGAGGTAGCCGCTCTTGACGTAGAAGGTGAAGTCCCCCTCGCCGATCTTGACCTGTCCGTTTGCGAACTGGTCCACGTAGATCCCTTTCCGGACGGAGGCAATCAGGTCCTCCTTCGTGCCGTCGGCGCCGCTTTCCATATAGGTGGCGCGCATCCGGGGGATGGGGTTGTAGCGGAACGACTCCCGCCGGCCGTTCCCGGTGGGGGCGACGCCGTAGAAACCGGCGCTGATGCGGTCGTGCAGGTAGGAGGTCAGGACGCCGTCGGTGACCATGTAGGTCTTCTGGCCCGGCACGCCCTCGTCGTCCCAGTTGCAGGCGCCGCGGCTGCGGGGCAGGGTGCCGTCGTCCAGGATGTTGATGCCCTTGCGGGCCACCCGCTTGCCCATCTTGTCGCAGAAGACGGACTGCCCCTTGCGGTTGAAATCCGCCTCGAAGGCGTGACCCATCGCTTCGTGGAGCAGGATGCCGGAGGCGCCGGCGCCCATCACGACGCTCATCCGCCCGCCTTTCGGCCGCCGGGCCTCGAAGCGGGCGTCGATGCCTTCCACGGCGCGGGCGACCAGGTCCTCGAGGACTTCGTCGTTGATGAATTCAGCGCCCGTGCGCAGGCTGCGCGAGACGTTGTTGTTCTCGGTACGGTCGCCCTGGCGGAACACCACCTGCACCGAGATGCTGCCGAGCGGGCGGTGGTCGGCGGTGAGCTCGCCGAGCGAGTTGTACATCAGCACGTCGCTGACGGAGTACGACAGGATGGCCACGACCTTCAGCGCGCGGCTGTCCCGTGCCCGGATGCCGGCTTCGATGCGTTTCAGGAACGCCACGAACGGCGCCGCCTCCGCCTCCTCCCAGGGCAAAACCTCCGGATAATAATCAGCGCCCCCTACTCCGTTCCGCGGCAGCCAGCCCCCTGAAACGTCCTCCTTCGTCGGACCCCACCGCTGCGCTCCGCTTGCGGTCCCCCCTCTTAACGTGCCGAGGGTGGCAGTGTTTCCGGGGGCTGCTGCCGCCGTCACTGCGTTAGCAGCCGTAGATGCGTGGCAGGTTGAGCGAAGCGAAGTCCGCATCAGCGGACCGGCCGGCCCCGGGACTTTTGTGCAACAAAAGTCGGAAAGGGGTTTATGGCCGCAGGGGGTCACAGGGGGTGGAACCCCCTTCGTGTTGGCGATGGCGCCGGCGGCTTTCGCGGCGGCGAGCAGCGACGGGTAGTCGGTGGTCTCGGCGTAGGCGTAACCGGTCTTCTCCCCCTTGAGGACGCGGATCCCGCACCCGTAATCCACGTGGTACCCCCCGGAGGCCACCTCGCCGTCCCGCAGCAGCAGGTCGTGGTAGGCGGTGTCCTCGAAATACAGGTCGCACCAGTCGCCGCCGCCCCGCAGCCCCTCGGCCACAAGCGCGCGCAACTGGTCGGCGGTGACGCCGAAATGCTCAGGATTCTTCATTCGGATGCGCGATATTCCAGATGTTGCGGTACTTCTCGTTGTCCTTGATGTACAACAGCTGCTTCGACCCCTCGGCCACGACCGTGAACGGCGGCTTCGAATTGTCGGCGAGCACCCAGCGGTCGCTCACCGGGATGTAGGTGTCGAAAAGGTACTGCAGGCCCATCACGTAACGCCGGCGGATCACCGGGTCCGGGATGTGGTGCCCGCCGGAGGCCACCCGGTCGCGTACGCGGCGTATCGCCAGGTCCGGCGAATTCAGCCAGAAGTACAGGACGGTAACCTCGTAACCCCGGGCGTGCGCCTCGTGGATGATCTTCACGAGGGAGCGCGTGGCGAGCGTGGTTTCTACGCAGAAGTCCGCGTTCCGGTCCAGCAGGTAGTTGATTTTCATCAACATGTACCTGCTGGCCGTGACGGACGCGGCGGCGGGGTTGAACGGCGAGAGACTCTTCGCGAACTCGTCGGAATTCACGAACTCCCTGCAATTCAGCAGATCCGGCAAGAGCGTGTAGCACGCGGTGGTCTTGCCGGATCCGTTGCAGCCCGATATGATGTACAGGTTGGGCAACGCCTACTTCTCGGGGATGTTCTCCAGGACGGCCTTCAGCAGGTCCCAGGTCCGCTGCACGGACGGGATGTGGCAGCGCTCGTCCGGAGAGTGCGGGTACAGGATGGTCGGGCCGATCGACACCATCTCCCAGTTGGGATACTTGGCGCCGAGCAGGGCGCACTCCAGTCCGCCGTGCGTAGCAAGCACGTTCATCGGCTCGCCGTACATCTTGACGTGCAGGTCGTTGATCAGCTTGTTGATCGGGGTGTCGGGCTTCGGGGTCCAGCCGGGATAGCCGCCGAAGAACTTGACCTTGGCGCCGGCGAACTCGAAGATGTACCGGACCCGCAGGGCGAGGTCGAACTTGGACGTGTTCAGCGCGCTGCGGAGCAGGGAGTACACCTTGATGTGGCCGCGCTGGCAGCGGACGATGGCGAGGTTGATGGAGGTCTCTGTCAGGCCGGCCATCGTCTGGCTCATGCGGATGACGTTGGACGGGCAGGCGGCGATGGCCTTGCAGGCGTTCAGCATCACCTTGTCCTCGATGTGGCGGGCGGGCTTGTTGACCTTCTCCACGAGGCACTGCATGCCCGGGTCGCTCTCGCGGTAGCGCTCCTTGGCGACCTTGAAGATCTGGGTGATGTAGCGGATCGCGGCGACGGCCTTGTCCTTGGGGATGGCCACGACGGCATCGGCCTCGAACGGGATGGCGTTGCGCAGGCTGCCGCCGGTGAAGTCGGCCACCTTGGCACCATAGCGCTCGAGGAGCGGGATCAGCGCGCGGACCATCACCTTGTTGGCGTTGGCGCGGTACAGGGAGATGTCCATGCCGGAATGGCCGCCGGACAGGCCCTTGATGGTGATCTTGTAGCCCGCGAAGCCGCGCGGGGTGGGGAAACTCCGGTACTTGAAGTCGGCAGAGGCGTCCAGGCCGCCGGCGCAGCCGATGCAGAGTTCCTTCTCGTCCTCGGAGTCGAGGTTGAGGAGGATGTCGCCCTTCAGCAGGCCGGGCTTGAGGGCCTCGGCGCCGGTCATGCCGGTCTCCTCGTCATAGGTCACGAGCACCTCGATGGGACCGTGCTTGACGCTCTTGTCCTCGGCGACGGCCATCGCCAGCGCCACGCCCATGCCGTTGTCGGCGCCCAGCGTGGTGCCCTTGGCCTTGACCCACTCGCCGTCGATGACGGTCTCGATGGGATCCTTGAGGAAATCGTGCACGGTGTCGGCGGTCTTCTGAGGCACCATGTCCATATGGCCCTGCAGGACGACGCCCTTGCGGTTCTCGTAGCCCGGGGTGGCGGGTACGCGCATGATCACGTTGCCCGTTTCGTCGGCGAAGGCCTCTACATTATGCTCTTTGGCCCATTTGAGCAGGAATTCCCGGACGACCTCCTCGTGCTTGGAGGGACGCGGGCAGCGGGTGAGTCCGTAGAAATTGTTCCAGACGACGGCTGGTTGAAGATCTTTGATGGTCATAAGCTATTGTTTTAAGTGTTAGATCCTTGCAAAGCGCTGGTGGGTCCAGAGGTAGTTCCCGGGCTGCTCCCGGACGTCCTTTTCCAACAGCGTGTAATACGTCTGCATGATATCCTGTACGCTCATCTTGGAGGCGTCCTCGCAGATGGGCGTGTAATGCAGCAGATAGTGCCCCTGCCGCTCGCGGCGCATGGACAGGTACGCCACGGACATTCCGAACTTGCGGGCGAGGGCGGCGGCGCCGGTCATCGTCTGCACCCGCTGGCCGAAGAAGTCCACGTCCAGGTTGCCCGGGGAGACGAAATACGGCCGCTGGTCGGTGTTGACGTTGTACACCTTCTTCTCGTCGCGGTGCGAGAAGGCGTAGCGGATGATGTCCCGCGACTCGATGTAGCCGGGGAAGTTCCGTCGGTCCTTGAGCGGGGCGAAGCGGTTGTCCCGCAGGATGTCGTCCCACATCCGGCTGGACATCTCCCGGTACACCACGCAGAAATTCTGCTCGGTGAAGGGAACGGGCGTGTCGGAATAGTTGTAGGATTCGATGCCGCCGTAGAGCTCCCAGTTGCCGCAGTGCGAGTACATTACGACCATGCTGGGCGCCGCGTCGAAAAGACGCGCGGCTTCTTCGGGGTTCTCGATCTCCACGAGGCGGGCGCGGCGCAGGCGTTTTGGGTTGCGGCAGGCGCCGAACCAGACCGTCTCGGCGACGAGTTCACCGAAGTGGCGGTAGAACTCCTTGCGGATGGGCTTGAGGTCCCAGACATTGCGCTCGGGGAAGGCCTTGGTGAGGTTGTGCATCACCACGTCGCGGCGGTAGCGGAGGACGTCGCCGGCGAGCCAGGCGACGAAACGGCCCAGCGCGTAATGCACGCGCAGCGGCAGCAGCCCCAGCAGCCGGAGCAGCCCCAACATCAGCCAGGTTCCGATCTTTCGCATTATCGCAAATATACGCATTTCTGCGGATATCGGCAATATGCTTTCCCGGCGTGCGGAGCTAAATCACGGAAAGGATTCCGGCGATGGCGCTGAAAAGGACGAGGGCGGCGAGGATGCCGGTCCAGGTCTGCGTGGAACTGCGCGACTTGGGCCAGCGGAAGCGGTTGAGGACGAGGGTGGCAACGGTGAGGCCGATGCCGATCCACACCCCCGCGCAGGGGCGCAGTCCGCCGGTGGCGAAGACCTGGGCGAAGACGCCGGCGGGGATGAATGCGGCCACGAAGGAAAGCAGGCTGTGCCTGCGGGCCGGCATCCAGAGGACCAGTTGGAAGAGCGTCAGCCCGGCCGCGACGACCAGCGCCGCCCCCCAGCGGTCCGTGAACTTGTAGAAAAAATACAGGAATATCCCGGTGAAAAACACCAGGGATATTCCTGCAGCGATTATTTTCTGATGCCGGAGCACGGTCTATTCGGCGGTGGCGGCCTCCAGTTTCCTGAGGAAGGAGAACATCACGATGCCGGAGATGATGCAGAGGGCCATCAGGACGGTCCAGTTGACCCAGAGCGGAACGTTGTCCCACAGCATCGAAGGGATGGAGCTGAGGTAGTTGCCGATGGCGGTGGCCGCGAACCAGCAGCCCATCATCAGGCCCTTGTACTTCGGCGGAGCGACCTTCGAAACGAAGGAGATACCCATCGGGGAGAGGAGCAGCTCGGCGAAGGTGAGCACCAGGTAGGTGCTGATCAGGTAGGTCGGGACGACCGGGTCGGGCGACACGCCGCCGACGGCCGTCAGGGTCGAAGGGGCCGGCTGGCCCTTGGAGGCGGCGAGCATGATGAGGTAGCCCAGCGCGGCCACGAACATGCCGAGGCCGATCTTCTTCGGAGCGGAAGGCTCCTTGCCCTTCTTGGCGAGCGCGCCGAAGATGGCCATCGAAACCGGGGTCAGGGCGACGACGAAGAACGGGTTGAACTGCTGGAACTGCTGCGGCAGGATGTGCAGGACGGAATCCATGCCGGAATACAGCGCGTAGGCGCCGCCCCACAGGAGCAGGGTGACGACCCCGCAGATGGCCTTCGCCTTGGAGGACTCGGACTGGAAGGCGCCGAAGAGCGTATAGACCGACACGGCGATCAGGAACAGGGGCCAGATGTTGAAGCCGATGCGGAGCGGGCCGCTGACGGTATCCTGGGTGTAGTCGCGGGCGAAATAGGTCAGCGACGAGCCGTTCTGGTGGAAGGCCATCCAGAAGAAGATGACCACGGCGAACACGAAGCAGAGGGCCACGATCCGGTCCTTGGTCTGCTTGGGGCTGAGCTCGACGACGTTCTCGTTGGAGGCGGCCGCCTGCTTGGCGTTGACGTCCGTGTGCCTGAACCAGGAACGGAAGCCGAAGTAGATGGCCATCGAGAAGATCAGGGACACGCAGGCGACCGCGAAACCGAGGTTGTAGGCGGTGGACAGGTGGTTGATGTAGTACTGGCTGAAATCGCTCAGGCTCATGGCGGCGACGTCGCTGCCGGGCATCGCGGCCTGGAGCTCCTGGAGCACGGACGGATCCTGCAGCGTGCCGTTCAGGCACTGGTGCGCGAGCGCGGGGATGTCGGCCTTGTAGATGAGCCCGGAAGCGGCCAGGTGCCGGTTGGTCAGCGCCGTGGCGGCGGTCGGAGCGAACATGGCGCCGACGTTGATGGCCATGTAGAAGAGGCTGAAGCCGGAATCGCGCTTGGCGGAATACTTGGGATCGTCGTACAGGTTGCCGGTCATCACCTGGAGGTTGCCCTTGAACAGGCCGGTTCCCACGGCGATGAGCAGCAGGGCGCCGATCATCATCGTGAGGGCGAGTCCGCGCCCCTGGAAGGCGTCCGTCGGAATGGCCAGCAGGAGGTATCCCAGGAACATCACCGAAACGCCGGTGACGACGCACTTGCCGAAGCCGATCTTGTCGGCGAGCCAGCCGCCCAGGACCGGCATGAAGTACACGGCGGCCAGGAAGATGGCATAGAACTGGCCGGCCGCGGCGGCGGTGAAGCCGAACTTCGCCTGCAGGAACAGGAGGAAGATGGCCAGCATGGTGTAGTAGCCGAAGCGCTCGCCGGTGTTGGCGAGGGCCAGGGCGTACAAGCCTTTGGGTTGTCCTTTGAACATATCTGTGAAAGTTTACGTTTCAGTCGTAAGCACAAAGATAGGAAAAATGGCGGACAAACAAAAAACAGGCAGGTCCCCGCGACCTGCCTGTTTCGATAAATATTATTCGGTAAGGGTTTTCCGGTCGGATTACTCGGCGGCGGCTTCGGCCTCGACGAGGATCTTGACGGCGGCGAAGACGCCCTTGTAGCACTTTACCTTGCCCTCGAACTCACCGGTCTCCTTGATTTCGGGAACGGTGACGTTCTTCTTGTCGGTCTCGATACCGGCGGCGGTGAGCGCGTCGGCCACCTGGGCGGCGGTCACGGCGCCGTAGAGCTTGCCGCTCTCGCCGACCTTGGCGGTGAGCTTCACCTGGGCGGCCTCGATCCTGGCGGCGAGGGCCTGCGCGTCGGCGACGAGCTTGGCCTCCTTATGGGCGCGCTGACGGAGCGTCTCGGCGTGCTGCTTGAGCGCGGAGGGCGTGCCGACGACGGCGAATCCCTGGGGGACGAGATAATTGAGCGCGTAACCGGCCTTGACTTCTACCACATCTCCGGCCTCGCCGAGATTGGCAACTTCTTTCTTGAGAATGATCTTCATAACGCTTCAATTATTTGAGGAGGTCGGTGACATACGGGAGAAGGGCGATGGAGCGCGCACGCTTGATGGCCTGCGCGACCTTGCGCTGGAACTTCAGGGAAGTACCGGTGATGCGGCGGGGAAGGATCTTGCCCTGCTCGTTGAGGAACTTCTTCAGGAACTCGGGGTCCTTGTAATCGACATACTTGATGCCGGCTTTCTTGAAGCGGCAGTATTTCTTCTTGCGAACCTCTACGGTAGGAGGGTTCAGATAACGGATTTCGTTGTTGTTAGCCATAATGATTCCTCCTGATTATTCTTCGGTTTCAACGGTTTCGGCTTCGACTTCGGCCACGGGGGCGGCCTCTTCCTTCGGAGCGGCGGCGGCAGCGGCCTTGGCGGCGCGGGTCTGGCGGCGGTGCTCGGCGTAGGCGACGGCGTTCTTGTCGAGGGCGACGGTGATGTAGCGCAGGATGCGCTCGTCACGGTGATACTGGGTCTCGAGGGTGGCCACGAAAGACGGGTCAGCCTTGAATTCGATCAGGTAATAGAATCCTGACGTCTTGTGCTGGATGGGGTAGGCGAGCTGCTTCAGACCCCAGTCCTCTTCGTACACGATTTCTCCGCCGTTGGCGGTGATCAGCTGCGTGTACTTGGCAACCGCTTCCTTCATCTGGGTGTCAGACAAAACGGGAGTTGCAATGAAAACGGTTTCGTACTGTTTGATCATTTCGTTAATGTTTGATAATAAAATAATAGCCCCGAAAAAACGGGGCTGCAAAGATAGGAAAAAAAACTTAGATTCCAAACGTTTCCCGGAACGCCTCCGGGACTACTCCCCGGAAGCCTGGAGCAGGCTGGCCAGATAAGCGCATTTCTCGGGGTTGCCGAGCGTCTTGGACAGGTTGCAGGACAGCTTTACGCAGTCGTGCCACTCGCGCAGTTCGGTGATGCGGCCGCGGGTGAGCTTCACCACGATGTTCATCGGGTCGGCGCCCGTGACGTCGCAGGTCAGGTGGGTGCCCACGCCGTAGGAGTCCTGTACGCGGCCGGCCACGTACTCGTGGATCCTGATGGCCTTGTCGATGTCCAGGCCGTTGCTGAAGCAGACCTGCTTGGTGGCCGGGTCGATGCCCAGGGACTTGTATTTCGCGATGATCTTTTCCGTCTGCTCGAACTCGTCGCCGCTGTCCACGCGTAGGCCCTTGTACATCATCGCCATCCGCTTGGAGAGGTTGGAGAAGAAGACCTCGTCGCCGAAGCAGTCGTACAGGTAGATCCCGTTGTCGCCGTCGTAGACGTCGCTGAACTTCTTCATTACGTTGAAGTTGCATTCGAACACGCCGCTGACGTTCTCCTCGAAGGAGATGAGCTGGTGGGACATCGTGCCGAGGGGCACGCAGTCGTATTTCATCGCCAGCCAGACGTTGGAGGTGCCGGTGAATTTGCCGGGCCAGTCGCTGCGGGAGTCGTAGACCTCCTTCATCACGCGCACCACCATGTCGTGGTGGTCGAAGCTGAAGCGGCGCCGTGTGCCCATGTCGCCGAGCACCAGGCCGCTGCCGAAGATGCGCTCGGTCTTCGCGCGCGCCTTCGCCTCCTCGTGGGCGGCGTCGTAGCGCTCGAAATCCCCGCGCAGCCCGTGCATCAGCTCGGAGATGCAGGACAGGATGGGCATCTCCCACATGATGGCGGAGAACCACTTTCCGCGGACGCGGATGTCCAGGTGCCCTTCCTCGTCCTGGCGGATGCTGACCTCGCCCGGACGGAAGCGGTAACCGCGCAGGTAGGTGAAATACCACAGGGGGAGGAAGACGCAGCGGGTCTTCATGTATTCGATCTCCTCGTCGGTGATGCGCACTTCGGCCATATGGTCGAGCTGCTCGCGCAGCAGGGCGTCGAATCCCTTGGGGTATATCTGGTGGTTGCGGTCGAAGAAGGTGTATTCGACCTCTGCGCGGGGGTAGGTCTCCAGGATGTAGTACTGGCAGGTGAAGGTGTAGAGGTCGTTGTCGGTGAAGTGGTTGATGATCGGTTTCATATCTATATGATTTCTAGTTTTCTGAGCAGTTCCTTGGGGTCGGGGTCGTGCCCGCGGAAGCGGCGGTACAGGACGGCTTCATCCTCGCTGCCGCCCTTCGACAGGATGTTCTCCCGGAAGGAGGCGGCGGTCCGGGCGTTGAAGATGCCTTCCTCGCGGAAACGGGCGAAGGCGTCGGCTTCGAGCACTTCCGCCCACTTGTAGGAATAATAGCCGGCGGAATAGCCGCCGGAGAAGATGTGGCTGAAGGCGGTGGAGATGCAGCTGCCCGGGATGTCGGGCAGGGTGGCGCAGCCGGCCAGCGCTTCCCGTTCCAGTTCGGCGGCGTCGCAGAGGGGCGCCGAGCGCAGGGTGTGCCACGCCAGGTCCAGCAGGCCGAAGCGCAGCTGGCGCACCTGGAAGTAGGCCGCCTGGAAGTTCCGCGCGGCGACGAGCCGCTTCAGGAGCGTTTCCGGCATGGGCTCGCCGGTCTTCCAGTGCCGGGCGAACGGGCGTAGGAACTCCGGCTCGAACGCCCAGTTTTCCATCAGCTGGGAGGGGAGTTCGACAAAGTCGCGGGCCACGTTGGTGCCCGTCATCGAGGGGTAGCGCCCCTCGGCGAGCATTCCGTGCAAGGCGTGGCCGAATTCATGCAGGAAGGTGGTCAGTTCGTCGTGCGTGAGCAGCGAGGGGGCGTCGGGGGCGGGCTTGCTGAAGTTGGTGACGATGCTCACCAGCGGCCGCCGTTCCACCCCGCCCGGGGCGGAGAGTTCCCGGAAATTGGTCATCCAGGCGCCGCCGCGCTTGCCGGACCGCGGGAAGAAATCCGCGTAGAGCAGCGCCAGGTGACGCCCGTGTGCATCCTGCACGTCATAGACCTTCACGTCGGGGTGGTAGACGGGGAGGTCCGTCCGCGGAACGAAACGCACGTGGTACAGGCGTGTGGCCAGGCCGAAGACGGCCGCGATGCAGTCTTCCAGGCGGAAATACGGCTTCAGTTCCTCCTCGCTGAGCGCGAAATGCTCCGCGCGGTAGCGCTCGGACCAGTAGCTGAAGTCCCAGGGCTGCATCTGCGCTTCCCGGTAGCCGTGCTTCCGGGCGTAAGCGAGCAGCTGCGCGACCTCCCGCCGGGCGGCGGGCAGGGACGGCAGCATCAAGGTGTCCAGCAGGCGGCGCACGGCGGGGACGTCTTTCGCCATCCGCTCTTCCAGGGCGTATGCGGCCCAGTCTGAATAGCCGAGCAGCTGTGCGATACGGCGGCGCAGGTCGCTGATCTTCAGGCAGATCCGCCGGTTGTCGGAGGGGCCCCCGAAGGCGCGGGCGTTGTAGGCGCGCCAGAGCCGTTCGCGCAGGTCGGCGCGGGCGCTGAACTGCAGGAAGGGGACGTAGCTGGGGTGCGTGAGGTCGATGACCCAGCCGTCCAGCCCCTTTTCGCGGGCGGTCTGAGCCGCCGCGTCGCGGACGTACTGCGGCAGCCCTTCCAGGTCCGCCGCGTCTGTCAGGTGCAGGGTGAAGGCGTTCGTGGCGTCGAGCACGTTCTTGCCGAACTTGAGTTCCAGCAGCGAGAGCTCTTCCTCGAGTTCGCCGTAGGTCTTCTTGTCCGCCTCGGACAGCAGGGCGCCGCTGCGCACGAAGTCCTTGTAGCTGTCTTCCAGCAGTTTGCGCTGGTCGGCGGCCAGGTCCAGCGAGGCACGGGCGTCGTAGACGGCCTTGATGCGTGCGAACAGCTTGGCGTTCAAGGAGATATAGAGTTCGTATCCGGTCAGCAGGGGAGAGACCTTCTCGGCGGTCTGCTGCATCCGGTCGTCGCTTTCGGCTTCCAATAGGTTGAAGAACAGGCCGCTGACCGTTTCCAGGGCGTCCCCGGCGAACTCGAGCGCCTCGACGGTGTTCCGGAAAGTCGGCGGCTCCGGATTGCCGGCGATCCGGTCCACTTCCGCCTTGCCGGCCGCGATGGCCGCCCGGAAGGCGGGCAGCCAGTGCTCAGCACGGATTGCATCGAAGCGCGGGGCGCCGAAGGGCAGGGGGGAAGGGGTCAGCAGCGGGTTGTTCATGATGCAAATTTAACCATTATTTTTCATCTGTGCCTTTCTTTGTTTTATTCTATATTATTGCCTAAATTTGCGCCGCTTTTTATAGACGGAGTATTACCTAGTTTTTATGTCCAACAGCAAGTTTTCTGTCAAGTATTGTGTCCTCCTGCCCATCGTGCTGGTGGTCACGATTCTTTTGTGGGCCCTCCCGCTCAGCGCATTCGGAATCGCCGACCTGACCGTCGTCCAGCAGCGCGTCATCGCCCTGTTCGTCTTCGCCGCGCTGATGTGGATTTTCGAAATCATTCCCAACTGGACCACCTCCATCCTGGTGATCGTGATCGCCCTGCTGACCGTATCGAACAAGGGCATCGGCTTCTTCTGCAAGCCCGAATTCGGCCAGCTCGTGGACTACAAGAGCCTGATGGCTTCCTTCGCCGACCCGGTCGTGATGCTGTTCCTCGGCGGTTTCGTGCTCGCCATCATGGCGGAGAAATACGGCCTGGACGTCACCCTGGCGCGTTTCCTGCTCAAACCCTTCGGCACCAATCCCAAGATGGTCCTGCTCGGCTTCCTGCTCGTGATCGCCATCTTCTCGATGTTTATGTCCAATACCGCCACCGCCGCGATGATGCTGGCCTTCCTGGCCCCGGTGCTCGCCGCCCTGCCCAAGGACGACAAGGGCCGGATCGGCCTGGCGCTGTCCATCCCGGTGGCCGCCAACCTCGGCGGCATCGGCACCCCGATCGGCACCCCGCCGAACGCCACCGCCGTGAAGTTCCTCGCCGAGGCCGGCAGCGAAGTCACCTTCGGCGAATGGGCCATACGCATGATCCCCTTCGTGGTCATCATGCTCCTACTCGCGTGGGTGCTCCTGCAGCTGTTCTTCCCCTTCAAGTCCCGGGAGATCAAGCTGGAAATCCCTGAAAACAAGCGTGAGAAGGACTGGAAGACCACCGTGGTGTGGGTCACCTTCATCGGCACCATCCTGCTGTGGGCCACGGAGCAGTGGACCGGAATCAATTCCAACGTTGTGGCGCTCATCCCGCTCGGCGTGCTCACCGCCACCGGCATCTTCACCCGCGAGGACATCAAGGAAATCAACTGGAGCGTGCTCTGGCTGGTCGCCGGCGGGTTCGCCCTCGGCACCTGCCTGCAGGGCACCGGCCTTGCCAAGGTGCTTATCAGCGCCATCCCGTTCGGCTCGATGTCCGTCGTGTTCGTGCTCATCGTTGCCGGCCTCGTGTGCTACTTCCTGTCGAACTTCATCTCCAACTCCGCAACGGCCGCCCTGCTGATCCCGATCCTGATCGTGGTGGCCGAGGGTATGGCGGATCCCGCTGCAGCCAACAACGCGCAGTTCCTGGCCCTGGGCGGCACCCCGGCGATGATCTCCTTCATCGCCGTGTGCGCCTCCATCGCCATGCTCTTCCCGATCTCCACGCCGCCGAACGCCATCGCCGCGTCCACCGGCCTGGTCGAGACCAAGGATATGGCCCGGGTCGGCATCATCATCGGTGCCGTGGGTTTTGTTTTTGGATATTTGTGGCTGACCAAGGTCTTCCCCTTCTAGAAGTCCCGTATGGCGCTCCTTCTGCTCTTCCTGCTCGCCGCGATGGCCGTCTCGTTCCTCTGTTCCATCCTGGAGGCGACGCTGATGTCCACCCCGATTTCCTACATCACGATGCGGGAGGAGGAAGGCTACAAGCCCGCCGCCCGTTTCAAGGAGTATAAGCAGGACCCTTCCCGGGCGATCGCCGCCATCCTGTCGCTCAATACGATCGCGAACACGATCGGCGCGGCGGGCGTGGGCAGCCAGGCCACCCGCCTGTTCGGTTCGCAGTGGTTCGGCCTCGTCAGCGCCCTGATGACGATCCTCATCCTCGTCTTCTCGGAAATCATCCCGAAGACCCTGGGCACCACGCGCTGGAAGTCCCTGATGGGCTTCGCCACGGTGATGATCCGGGGGCTGATCTTCCTGATGTATCCGCTGGTGCTGCTCATCGAGCTGCTCTCCGGCCTGATCACGCCGGAGGATGCGGAGGAGCCCGCCGTCTCGCGCGACGAAGTGAGCGCGATGGCGAACGTCGCAGAGGAGGAGGGCGACCTGGAGGAGGACGAGAACACGATCATCCAGAACCTCATCTCGATGGACGAGGTGAAGGCCTTCGACGTGATGACCCCGCGGGTGGTCTGCGAGATCGCCCCCGAGTCCATGACGCTCAAGTCCTTTTATAAGAACAAACGCTACCGCCACCACAGCCGCATCCCGGTGTACGCCGACAACGACGAGTACATCACCGGCTACATCCTGCGGATGGAGGCCCTCCAGCTGATGGCCGAGGACAAGTTCGACCTCACTCTCGGCGAGATCCGGCGCGACGTGGCCACCTTCGACGAGGACACCACCCTGGACGTGATTTGGGACGAGATGCTCAGCAAGGACGAGCAGATCGCCATCATCATCAACGAGTACGGCAGCTTCCAGGGCATCATCACGCTGGAAGACGTGATCGAGACCCTGCTGGGCAGCGAGATCGTGGACGAGAACGATACCGTCCGCGACATGCAGCAGCTGGCCCTCGAGCGCTGGAAGAAGCGGGGCCATTCCGTCGCCGATGAACAGCCGCGCAAATAGTTGGAGCGGGCACCTCGCCGCCGCGGGGGCCTATGCGATCTTCGGATTCAACATCATCTTCTGCAAGGATATCGCGCAGAGCGGCGCCGTGTCCCCGATCGTGCTGTTCACCCTGCGCGCCATCGGCGCCACCGCGCTGTTCTGGGCCCTGTCGCTGTTCCTGCCCAAGGAGCGGGTGTCCGGCCGGGAGCTCCTGCGCATCGCCCTGGCGTCTTTCCTGGGCCTGTTCGTGCCGCAGCTGACCTTCCTCGCCGCCATCGGGATGACGACGTCCATCGATGCGGCGGTGCTCAGTTCGCTGACCCCGGTGTACACGATGTGCTTCGCCTTCCTGTTCCTGGGGGAGCCGATCACCGGCAAGAAGGTAACGGGCGTCGCGGTCAGCCTGCTGGGCGTGCTGCTGCTGATCTTCAATTCCGTACACGATACGGGCGGCCCGGACCGGACGCGGCCGCTGGGCGTGCTGCTGATGGCCCTGAACGGCCTGAGTTTCGCAGGCTATCTCGGCGCTTTCCGGCCGCTGATCTCGCGACACGGCGTAGTCACGCTGATGAAGTGGATGTTCCTCTTCGCGCTCCTGCTCTCCCTGCCCTTCTCCTGGGGCGGGCTGATGCGGCTGGATCCGGCCGCCGTGACCCCGCAGGTGGGCTGGGAAATCGCGTTCGTGATCGTCTTCGCCACCTTCGTGGCCTATTTCCTCATTCCGCTGGGGCAGAAACGCCTCCGGCCGACGCTGGTGAGCATGTATTCCTACCTCCAGCCGATGATTGCCGCCGGGGTGAGCATTGCCATCGGGATGGATGCGTTCACCTGGCAGAAGGCGCTCGCCGCCCTGCTGGTCTTCGGCGGCGTGGCGCTGGTGAGCCGCTCGCGCGCCGCCTCCGCCTAACCGATCAGGACTTTCTTGTAGCCCAGGCGGTGGAGTTCGATGCCGGCGCCGATGCGGTAGAGGACCGTGTAGGTGCGGGCGAGCAGGTAGAAGCCGCGGGCGGTCTGTGTCTCCACACCCTCGTGCTGCAGCAGGCCGAGCACGGCGGTGGAGCAGCTCAGCAGGCAGTCAGAGATGCGTTTCGCCTCCTTCCCGTCCAGGTCCAGGCCCAGGATGTCGCGCAGGATGTGCTCGTCCATGTCGTCCCAGCCGCGCGAACCGTACCAGGAGCGGTACGGGACGTCCTTGTAGCGCTGCCAGTCGGCGTCCCAGGCCCAGGCCACGCCGAGGCCGAGGAAGCCGGCCCAGGCGATGGCCGCTTCGGGATACTCGTTGAAATTGACCACCGCATCGGCGATGTAATCCTTGATGTAGACGTCCCAGCGGGCGTCGATGTCGGGGTTGCGGACCAGCTCGGCGGGCAGCAGGCCCGCCCCGCTGCAAACCTTCACCAGGCCGTCTTCGACCAGTTGTTCGAAGCGGTCCAGGTCGCGGGTATCTTCCTGTACATTCATCAGATACGACGGATTTTGATGACCTGCCTGAGCGCCCCGACCTGCGAGAGGACCTTGTCCAGCTCGGCGCTGGAGGGCACCAGCAGGCGGATGGTGATTTCATAGGTTCCGGCGCGCAGGTTTTCCTTGACGTTGAACGAGCGCATCGACACCTTGAACTGTCCGACCACGCCCATGATGTCGCTGAGCACGGGGTGGTCCAGTTCGGCCGTCACGGCGAGCGTGCACTGGAAGCTGCCGGCGGCGGCGTTGTCCTGCCAGACGACCTTCTGGATGCGGTAGGGGAAACGCTCGATTAGCCGGGCCGCATTCGGGCAGGAGATGCGGTGGATCTTGATCCCTTCCGTGCGCGTAACGAAGCCGAACACGTCGTCGCCGAAGACCGGGTTGCAGCACTTGGACATCTTGTAGTCCAGACCCTTGACATTCTTAGCGCTGAGCACCAGGATGTCGTCCGAGCCGGACCCGGCGAAGCCCTTCGGGGCGGCCGGCTCCGCCGCTTCGGCGCTCTGGGCGCTGCGCTCCTGCCGGTCGGCCATCTTCCGTTGGATGAAGGCCTTGATGTCGTTGACATCGATTTCCTCGCGGGCGATGGCCGCCATGAAAGGCAGCACGGAAGGGAACTTCCGGCCCTTGAGAAACTCCGTCATCCAGTCGTCCGGGAATTCCAGCTTCCAATTGCGCAGGCGCCGCTCCAGCAGTTCGCGCCCGTCCGCCGCGGCCTTGCGCTCGTCGGCGTCGAGTTCCTGCTTGATCTTGGTGCGGGCCTTGGACGAGACCACCCAGGCCAGCCAGGCGCGGCTGGGGCGCTGGTCCTTGCGGGTCAGCACCTCCACCAGGTCGCCCGTCTTGAGCTTCTCGCGGATCGGGACGGCCTTCCCGTTCACCCGTCCGCCCACGCAGCGGCAGCCCAGGCCGGAGTGGATGTTGAAGGCGAAATCCAGCACCGACGCGCCCGTGGGCAGGATGCGGAGTTCGCCGCTCGGAGTGAAGACGAAGATTTCCTTGTCCGGCGGGGCGGGGATGTCCTCCGGCGCGGCGTCCAGGGGATGCTCGAGCGCGTCGCGCACCGACTGCAGCCAGCGGTCCATCGATTCCTCGTGCCGGATGCCCTTGTAGGCCCAGTGGGCCGCGGCGCCGCTCTCCGCCTCGATGTCCATCCGCCGGGTGCGGATCTGCACCTCCAGGGCCTGTCCCTGCCGGTTCTTGACCGTGATGTGGAGGGACTCGTAGCCGTTGGGACGCGGTGTGGTGATCCAGTCGCGCAGGCGCTTCGTGTCCGGCTCGTACTCCTCGGTCACGTACGAGAATACCTTCCAGCAGAGGTCCTTCTCCACCTTCGGATCGTCCTCGCAGTCGATGATGAAGCGGATGGCGAACACGTCGAAGACGCCCTCGAAAGGCACTTTCTGCACCTGCATCTTGCGGTAGATGGAATAGGCGCTCTTGGTGCGGATCTTCAGCTTATAGACGATGCCGGCGTCGGAAAGCTTCTTCTTCAGCGGCTCGATGAACTCGGCCGTGATCTGCTCGCGGTCCTTCTCCGTGGCTTTCAGCTTGTTGGTGATGGCGCGGTACTGCTCGGGGTCCGCATAGCGGAACCAGATGTTGCCCAGTTCGTTGTTGATGTTGTACAGCCCCAGCTGGTGCGCCAGCGGCATATAGAGCATCAGCGTTTCGAGGAGCTTCTGGTCGCGCGAGGCCTTGGGGAAGAACTGCAGGTTACGCATCACCTCCAGCCGGTCGGCGATCTTGAGCACGGTCACGCGCGGGTCCGTGGAGTACTGGACGATCAGCTTCTTGTAATTCTCCGCTTCGAGCCGCGTGTCCTTGGGCTTGATGGTGGAGATCTTGTTGAGGCCGTCCACCAGTTTCCGCACGTCCTGCGGGAAGGCGCCGATGTCCACGTCCCGGTGCTTCCGGGTGGCCTCGTGCAGGTACACGGCGGCCACGCACGCATCCGGGAGGCCGATTTCGTCCTCCACGATGCGGGCGACGTTGTCCGGATGCGTGATGAACGGGGTTCCGTCGTCGCGGACCTCGTCCTTCAGCACTTCCAGCGCCAATGCGCGCGCCTGTCCGGTCAGATTCTCCATCAAGACAAAGATAATAAAAAATAACGTGTGCGCAAGGGGCCGGGGACAGCCGCCCCGGGGGGTAACGTTGCAAAGATAACTGGGAATCGTTATATTTGTAAGATTTATGAAATTCCAGCTCGAATCCGAATACAAGCCCGCCGGGGACCAGCCGGAGGCCATCGAACAGCTCTGCTCCGCCCTGGACGCCGGGGTGGGCGACGTGACGCTGCTCGGTGTCACCGGATCGGGCAAGACCTTCACGATGGCCGGGGTGATCGAGCGCCTGCAGCGCCCGGCGCTGATCCTCAGCCACAACAAGACCCTCGCGGCCCAGCTTTACGGCGAGTTCAAGTCCTTCTTCCCGCACAACGCGGTGGAGTACTTCGTCTCCTATTATGATTATTACCAGCCGGAGGCCTACATCCCCACCACGGACACCTATATCGAGAAGGACCTCAGCATCAACGACCAGATCGAGAAACTGCGCCTGAGCGCCGCCAGCGCCCTGCTCAGCGGCCGGCGCGACGTGATCGTGGTCTCCAGCGTGTCCTGCCTGTACGGCATCGGCAACCCGGAGGACTTCCACGCCCAGACGGTGCCGGTCAGGCGGGGGGAGACGCGCAGCCTCACCGCGCTCCTGTACAGCCTGGTGGACGCTCTGTACAACCGCACGGAGGCCGACTTCAAGCGTGGCACCTTCCGCGTGCGCGGGGATACCGTGGACGTGTACCTGGGCGGCTCGGACGACGCCGTGCGCATCGAGTTCTTCGGCGACGAGGTGGATGGCCTGAGCCTGATCGACCCGGTGACCGGGGCCAAGCGCGAGGACATCGACGAGATCAACATCTACCCGGCGGGCAACTTCGTGACCACCAAGGAGCGGAGCATCGCCGCCGTGTCCCACATCCAGGACGACCTCGTGGCGCAGATGCAGTATTTCGAGAGCGTGGACAAGGGGCTGGAGGCCAAGCGCCTGAAGCAGCGCGTGGAGTACGACCTGGAGATGATCAAGGAGATGGGCTACTGCCCGGGCATCGAGAACTACTCCCGCTACTTCGACGGCCGCAGGCAGGGGCAGCGCCCCTTCTGCCTGCTGGACTATTTCCCGAAGGACTTCATCACCTTCGTGGACGAGAGCCACGTGACCCTGCCGCAGGTGCACGCGATGTACGGCGGCGACCACAGCCGCAAGAGCGTGCTGATCGAGTACGGCTTCCGCCTGCCGGCCGCGGCCGACAACCGCCCCCTCAAGTTCGAGGAATTCGAGGCCCTGACGGGCCAGAAGGTATATGTGAGCGCCACCCCGGCCGACTACGAACTCGAGAAATCCGAGGGCCTGGTGGTGGAGCAGGTGGTCCGGCCCACCGGCCTGCTGGACCCGCCCATCCAGGTGCGGCCCACCAAGAACCAGGTGGACGACCTGGTGGAGGAGATCCGCAAGCGCGCCGAGGCGGACGAGCGCACCCTCGTCACGACGCTGACCAAGCGGATGGCGGAGGAGCTGGACGAGTACCTGCGCCGCATCGGCCTGCGCGTGCGCTACATCCACTCCGACGTGGACACCGCGGAGCGCGTGGAGATCATCGAGGACTTCAAGAACGGCCTGTTCGACGTGCTGGTGGGCGTGAACCTGCTGCGCGAGGGCCTGGACATCCCCACCGTCTCGCTGGTGGCGATCCTGGACGCCGACAAGGAGGGCTTCCTGCGCACGGCGCGCGCCCTGACCCAGACGGCGGGCCGCGCCGCCCGCAACGTCAACGGCCTGGTGATCATGTACGCCGACAGCATCACCCCGTCGATGGAGCAGACCATCCGGGAGACGGACCGCCGCCGCAAGAAGCAGATGGAATACAACAAGCTGCACCACATCACCCCGAAGCAGGTGGAGGTGAAGCAGAACGTCCTGGCGGGCCAGTTCGCCGCCCGGGACGGGAAACCCGTGGGGCGGGGGCTGGCGAACGGCACCACCGGCCGCGTGAGCGCCGCCAATTCCTACGACGACCCCACCTACATCCCGAACCCGTCCGACCTGGGCCGCGGAAGCGTGAGCGTCGGCTTCGGGCACGATTCCAAGCGCGCGGCCGGCGACGCGTACCGCGACGGCTACGTCACGGCCGACCTGGCCGCCGTGCTGCAGGATCCGGTGATCCGCTCGATGTCGCGCGAGCAGATCGAGAAGATGATCGAGGAGGACCGCCGGCGGATGAAAAAGTCCGCCGCCGACCTCGACTTCACGCAGGCGGCCCACTACCGCGACGAGATGTGGGCCCTGCAGGAGTACCTGAAAGTCTGGAAAGAGCAATGAAAAGATCCCGCATCGTCCTGTTCCTGTTCGGCGTCATCGCCATCCTGGCGCTGCTCTGCGCCGTTTTCCCGGAAGACGGCTTCCTCGGGCTGCGCTTCCCGCAGCTGGGCGAGATCCTCGCCGGCGCGGAGCCGCAGAAGGGACCTTCCCCGGAGGAGTTGATCGAGCAGCGGCGGCAGGCGGTCCTCGCCGCGGAGCGGGACCAGTACCGGAGTTTCTTCGCGGAAGATCCGGCCCGGTTCTCCCTGCCGGACGACGACGTCCGCTTCTTCGATTCCCTGTTCGAAGCCCTGGACCGCGCCGGGACGGAACCCCTGCGCATCCTGCACTACGGCGACTCCCAGATCGAGGAGGACCGCATCACGGGTACCATCCGCGAACGGCTCCAGGAACGCTTCGGCGGCAGCGGCCCCGGCATGATGCCGGCCCGCGAGTACGCCACGCCCCGCGTGGGCGGCGGCAGTTCGGCGGGCCTGCGGCGCTACTTCATCTACGGCGACGCCTCCCGGCGCGCGGGCATCCGCCAGTACGGGCCTTATGCCGATTTCGTCCGCCTGGATACCACGGCCACCCTGTCCTACTATCCCGTCCGCAGCCGGGACCGGGAGCAGAGCACCTTCGAGCGGGTGACGCTCGTGGCGGGCAACCTGCGCAGCCCGCTTTCGGTGCGCTGCCGGGGCGAGGCGCGTACGGTGGAGCCCGGCGAACCGATTTCGCTGGTGCGCTTCGAACTGCCGGACAGCTCCACGCGCGTGTCGCTGACCGTTTCCGGCTATGCCGACCTGTACGGCGTGCTGCTGGACGGCAAGACGGGCGTGCGGATGGACAACATGGCGATGCGGGGCAGTTCCGGTGCCATCTTCACCGCGATGGACCCCGGGCAGCTGCGCAGCTTCTACCGCGAGGAGAACGTCCGGCTGATCCTGCTGCAGTACGGGGGCAACAGCGTGCCCTACCTGAAGACGGACAAGGCGACGGCGACGTTCCTGGAATCGGTCCGCCGGCAGCTGCGCCTGCTGAAGGAGCTGGCCCCGGAGGCGAAGATCGTCTTCGTGGGCCCTTCGGACATGTCCACGGTGGTGGGCGGCAAGCGCCAGACCTACCCGCGGCTGCCTGCGCTGGTGGACTCCCTGCGGGCTTCCGCCACGGCCTGCGGCGCCGCCTACTGGGATATCTACGGCGCGATGGGCGGGCTGAACTCGATGGTGCAGTGGGTGAACGCGCGGCCGGCCCTGGCCGGTTCGGACTACGTCCATTTTACCTTGGCCGGCTCCCGGAAGATGGGAGATATGTTCTGCGACGCCTTCTTCCTGTATTATGATTATTACCGTTGGAGAAAAGAGAATGAAAGCTAAGACTACCGTCATCCTGCTGGCGCTGCTGCTGTCTGCCGGCGCGGCGGCCCAGGACCTGCCCGCCTGCGTGCACGCGGATAAGTCCGTCCTGGCCTTCCCGGGCTCCCGGGCGGCGCAGGACGCCTTCTACGACAAGCTGGACAGCCTGGTGGCGACCGGCCGCGGCAACGTGAACGTCTGGCACGTCGGCGGCTCGCACGTGCAGGCGGCCTTCTTCCCCAACCGCATCATGAACCTGCTGGACTCGCTGACCGTGCGGGGCGACCGCGGATTCCTGTTCCCGCTCCGCCTGGCCGGCACCAACTCCGACCGTTCCTACCGCATCACCACGACGGGGGAGTGGGAGGCGCCCATCCTGACGCGCGCCACCAAGCTGCGCCGCCCCCGTTACGGGATCACCGGCTACGGCGCCCGGACCGCCAGCCCCGACGCCTCGGTGGCCTTTCGGCTGAATCCGGACGGCGACAGCCTGTGGACCTGCCAGAGCCTGCGGGTGCTGGGCTATGGTTCCTCCGAACGGACCTATCCGTATGTCGTGTGCCTCGCGGACACGCTGCGCTTCGAGTTCGACAGCCTGACCCGGAGCTACCTCTTCGACCTGCCCGCCCCCACCGATACCGTGCTGGTGCAGTTCCACATCCCGCGCGGGGAGGAATTCGTGCTGAACGGCCTGGAGCCGATCTCCTGGCGGCCGGGGCTGAACTACTTCTCCTCCGGGGTGAACGGTGCCGCCCTGCCGTCCTGGCTGGACAAATGCGAGGACCTGGAGCGCGACCTGCAGCTGGTCCGCCCCGACCTGGCGATCCTGGCGGTGGGCGTCAACGACTCAGCGATGAGCGCGAAAGACTTCAAGCCGGAGAAGTTCAAGGCGAACTACCGGCGCCTGATGGATATGGTGCTGCGCGTCAGCCCCGGCTGCGCGTTCATCTTCGTGACCAACAACGACAGCTACCGCTACGTGAGGCGGGGGATGACCTACAACGTCAACACCGTCGCGGTCCGCAAGGCGATGACCGAGCTGGCGGAGGAGTACGGCGGCGCCGTCTGGGACCTGTACGGCATCATGGGCGAGGCCCATTCGATCGAGAAATGGCGGGATGCGGGCCTGGCGAAGCCCGACCGCCTGCATTTCACGGACGCGGGTTACGAACTGCTCGGCGACCTGTTCGTGCAGGCGCTGATGGCGGACAAGGAGGGCCGGGAAAGGTAGGATGGCGGACCTGGGCGGCATAGGGGCTTTCGCGCAGCGCCTGTTCGGCTTCGACCCGAACTCGCCGCTGCTCTTCACCCAGTTCTATTTCTGGGCCTTCTTCGCGCTGGTGTACGCCCTGTTCGCACTGATCGGCAACCGCCGGCTGCTGCGCAACGCCTTCCTGTTCTTCGTCAGCCTGTTCTTCTATTACAAGACCAGCGGGCTGTCGGTGCTGATCCTGCTCTTCGTCACCTGCTCGGATTTCCTGATCGCCCGGCGTATCGCCGCCTCGGAGGCGCATCCCGGCCGCAAGAAGGCCTGGCTGGTGCTGAGCGTGTGCATTGACCTGCTGATCCTGTGCTACTTCAAGTACGCCTACTTCTTCGCGGACTTCGTGCATTCGCTGACGGGCCTGCAGCTGCGCGTGGTGAACGTGTTCGGCCTGCTGGGCAACGCCCTCACCGGGGCGGAGCGCTTCCGTGTGGACAGCATCGTGCTGCCCGTGGGCATCTCCTTCTTCACCTTCCAGGTGATCAGCTACACGGTGGACGTGTACCGGGGGAAGGTGAAGCCGGTGGACAACATCCTCGACTTCGGCTTCTACGTGAGCTTCTTCCCGCAGCTGGTGGCGGGCCCCATCGTGCGGGCGAGCGAGTTCGTCCCGCAGCTGTACAAGCCCTTCTTCCTGGGGCGGAAGCAGTTCGGCATCGCGGTGTTCTGGATCCTGAACGGCCTGGCCAAGAAGCTGATCCTGAGCGACTACATCGCGGTCAACTTCATCGACCGCGTGTTCGAGAATCCCCAGCTGTTCACCGGCTTCGAGAACCTCTGCGCCCTGTTCGGCTACTCCCTGCAGGTGTATGCCGACTTCTCCGGCTACACGGACATCGCCATCGGCGTGGCGATGCTGATGGGCTTCTACCTGCCGCAGAACTTCAATTCGCCCTACAAGGCCTCCAACCCGCAGGACTTCTGGCGGCGCTGGCACATGTCGCTGAGCAACTGGCTGAAGAACTACCTCTACATCCCGCTGGGCGGCAACCGCAACGCCACCTTCGGGACCTATTTCTGGATCGCGCTCTTTGCCGTGATCGCGGCCATCCTGTCCGGCACCTGGATTGTCTCCGCCTTTTTCGTGCTGCTGGCCGCGACGCTGGGCGTGGTGGCGTACTTCAGCCCGGAGCGGCGCAAGCGCATCCTCGCCAACATCAACCGGTTCATCACGATGCTCCTGGGCGGCCTGTGGCACGGCGCCTCCTGGAACTTCATCATCTGGGGCGGCCTGAACGGCATCGGCCTGGTGGTGTACCAGTTCTGGAAGGAGATGAAGTGGGGCTGGCGCTTCGCCCTCGTGTCCGCCGGGACCCTCGGCCTGTGGATCGCCCGTTCCCTGTCCGGGGCGCCGGTGTGGAACCTCCTGGCCGTGTGGGCGGCGATCGTGTGGACGGGCACCCTGGTGCGCTTCGTCTATCACCTCTGCGGGGGAAAAGGGGGCAGGCAGCTGGGCTATTTCTGGGGCGTGGCGCAGACCTTCACCTTCATTACCTTCACCCGCCTGTTCTTCCGCAGCGGCAGCAACCTGGATCCCGCCACGGCCAACGAGGTGGCCTGGCAGACGGCCCGCCGGATGGTGAACCAGATCGGCTCGGGCTGGGACTGGGCGCTGGTCCCGCAGATCTGTACGGAGTACTGGAAGGTGTTCGCGCTGATCGTAGCCGGGATGGTGGTCCACTGGCTGCCCCTCCGCTGGAAGCGCTGGTACCGCATCAACTTCGCCCTGCTGCCCCTGCCGGTGATGGCGCTGCTCGTGGTGGCGGTGGTCTTCGTTGTCTATCAGTTCATTACCGCCGACCTGCAGGCGTTCATCTATTTCCAGTTCTGATTTTTTTTCATACTTTTGCCCAAGTATGAACCTGATCAATCTTTTCAAGAACATCCGGCCCTTCGTGCGCCCGTACCGCTGGCTGGTGATCATCACCCTGATCCTGACGCTCATCGGCTCCCTGATGGCGCAGGTCAACGCCATCGTGCTCGACCGCACCGTGGACGCGATCAATGCGCTGATCGGCACGGACTTCACCTGGGGCCAGGCCGCCCGCATCCTGACCATCATCAGCATCGTGCTGCTGGGCAAGGAACTGCTGTCCGTGCTGATCACCTTCGCGCAGAATTATTACGGCGAGCGGATGCGTATCTTCGTGTCGCGCGACCTCTCGCAGAGCGTCATCGAGAAGGTGCTTACCTTCAAGATGGCCTATTTCAACACGGACGAGAACGCGACGGGCAAGCTCCAGGCCCGTATCGACCAGGGCGTCAGCAGCCTGTCGCGCACGGTGCAGAACTTTTTCATCGACCTGCTGCCGCTGTTCACGAGCGCCCTGCTGGCGCTGATCCTGATGTTCGCGGCGAACGTGTACGTGGGCCTGGTGGCACTCGGCATCGTGCCGGTGTATTTCTGGATTACCTACCGGCAGGCCCGCCGGCTCAAAGGCTGGCGCCGCGAGATGCGCTCGCACCTGGAAACCAAGAGCCAGGGCATCAAGAACATCATCGACTCGATCAACGTCATCAAGAGTTTCAACCGCGAGAAGATCGAGGCGCAGAAGCAGCTGGACATCCAGAACCAGGTTACGGATAATCAGGTGAAAACCCGGCGGGTGGCCTTCTACTACAACGGCCTCAAGAGTTTCGTCCGGCAGGTGGGCACGGTGCTCGTGATCATCCTGACGGCCTTCCTGGTGCTGAAGGGCTATCCTGGGATGACGATCGGTAAGATCATGTACCACGTGATGCTGTTCAGCAACGTCATCGCCCCGATCACGCAGCTCCAGCGCATCTTCGACGACGTGAACGACGCGCTCATCTATGCGGAGGGCTTCTTCGGCATCCTGAATTCCGACGACCAGGTGGAGCCGTCCGGCAGCTACCGTCCGGAGAAGATCCACGGCAAGTTCGAGCTGCGCCACGTGGACTTCACCTATCCCAACGGCAACCAGGCCCTCTGGGACATCAATATGACCATCGAACCCGGCAAGATCACGGCGCTGGTGGGCCTTTCGGGCGCGGGCAAGAGCACCATCGTGAACCTGCTGGACAAGTTTTACGAGCCCCAGGTGGGGGAGATCCTGCTGGACGGGGTGGACCTGCGCGAATACGACACGCAGTACCTGCGCGACAACATCGGCCTGGTGCTGCAGAAGAACCACATCTTCGACGGCACCATCGAGGAGAACATCCGCTACGGCCGCCCGGACGCCACCTTCGAGGAGGTCGTGGAGGCGGCGCGCAAGGCCTACATCTACGACCAGGTGGTCGCGCTGCCGAAGGGCTTCGAGAACAAGGCCTCGGACCTGTCCGGCGGGCAGCAGCAGCGCATCGCCATCGCGCGGATGTTCCTCAAGAACCCGCCCATCATCTTCCTGGACGAGCCCACGGCCTCGCTGGACGCCATCGCCACCGAGCAGATCAAGGCCAGCATCGACGCCATCAAGAAAGACCGCACCGTCATCATGATCTCGCACTCCATCTCGCAGATCATCGACAGCGACGTCATCTACGCCCTGCAGAAGGGCCGGGTGGAGGAGAGCGGCGACCCGGACGAGGTGTACCGCGCCGGCGGCATCTACAAGCAGATCGTGGACGCCTCGGCCCGCAGCCTCAATGTCGAGAAACTGGCCCGGACCATCGACTCCGACCGCGACGGCAGGTTCTTCGACTGATGCCTGTGTAAGATTTTGGTTTGCTTGCATTTTTCAATGCATTGACAAACAAGAAATAACAGAGGCAGTTGTAAGATTCTCGTTTTGCCGGATTGACCAACGGACAAGAATAATGTGTACATTTGTGAAGAAATTGTTTCCATTATTATGAGATCTGTTGTTGAATACTTATCCTTTGTGCTGGTGCTGCTGGTCGCGACAGGCCAGCCTTCGGGCGCGGCCCTGCGGGAAAAAGAAGACTCACTTTCAACACCGTCTCCTTTTGTGACGGATGTCCGCGGCCTGCTGGCCGGGCAGACGCCCGGCACGGTGGCAGTTTCGTCCGAGGGCGCTCCCTGGATGACGCCGTCCGTGTATGTGCATGGAATCCACCCGGGTATAAAGAATCCCGCATTTTATGTGGACGGTGTCCAGGTGTCCGATCTGGGATTCCTCGCACCGGAATCCATTGACAGGATCGAAGTCCTTTCGGGAGCCGAAGCCATCCTGCGTTTCGGTGCATCCGCTTCCTGCGGCGCCATCTCCGTGACTACCCGCCGTGCATCCCGGAATGGATTCCACGCCTCCTACAGCTTTTCCGGTGCCGTCCAGCAGCTCGCCTTTGAGCCGAGGCAGCTGTCGCTGGAAGAATGGGGCGTGTACAGCCCTCTCGGCGGCAGCCAGAATCCATATCTGCTGGACCGCTACAAGACTTCGTTTGCCCAGATCCATCACCTGAACCTGCAGTCGGGCGGAGAAAAAGTGAATGCCGCCGCGACCCTGGATTATCTGGACAATGACGGTCCGCTGGAAGGGCGCTGGGATATCCACCGCCGCTTTTCGGGGACGGCGCGCCTGGACTGGCGGCCGGTGGACTGGATCCGGGTGGAGCTGTCCGGCGCTGCGGGACGCTCCCGCAAGTCGGACCTCAATGTCCTGAACGGGATCCTCGTCAATGAACTCCTCCGCCCCGGACAGGAGGCGCAGGATCCCCTGTCTTACAAGGGAGAGCAGACGAACGGAACCGCGTACTCGGTCCAGGCGAAAGTGGAGTTCCGGCCGGTTTCCGGATTATTTGTCCGCCCCTTCTATGGCCTGAGCAGGGAGAAGGTCCAGGAAAACGAGACCGACTGGGCCTGGGACCAGTACGGCGCGGAGGCGGGCTATGCCCGGACGTTCGGCCTTCACGGCGTGAGCGCCGAGCTGGCCTTCAAGCAGCAGAAGTATCATTATGAGGATGAATATCATACGGATGGCGGTTCTCGGAATATTATCCGGTTCAATGAAGTCCTGACGGATCTTTCCCTGCGCGTGAATTATGAATGGGACCGGCGCCTGTTTGTCGGATTCGGTGTCTTCCAGCGCGGCAGAAAGAATATCCCTTCGGAAATCAAGCGCCCCTCGTTCGCGGCGGACATCCGTTTCCGGCCTATGGAAAACTGGGCCGTTTTCGCTGCTTGGAGCCAGTCGAACTCGCTTTATGCTCCGTATTTGTTGTACGAGTCCTGGTTGCTTCCGATCCTCAGGCAATCGGAGTTTTCCCGCCTGAATGCCGGGACGGAAGCCGGTTTCCGTTTCGGGCAGAACCGGATCGACGCCCGGATCAACGGATTCCTGGATGAGGACCGGTATTCCCTCGGCACCTCCCGGCTGGCCGTGAGAAACCTTGGGCTGGAACTGACGGCAGATCTGGAAGGGAGAAAAGGAGATTTCCGTTTCAATGCCGGATCCTCCTTGACGCTCTTCCGGAACCAGGTGACGGAAATGGTCGAAGGCTTCGATGCAATAGGCTACCGCGATGATCTGCAGCTCCGGAAAGGGCTTCCCGTGGGCATTGCCTGGCTTCATTCGCTGCGGGGCTACAGCCCGGAAAACGGGACGCCGGAAATCGGACCGGAACAGGCCTTCGGGAACGGTCTTTTCCCCACGGCCACCGTCGGCGTGCACGCATCCGTGGCCTGGAGAAACTGGCAGTTCAGCGTCCTGGGGCACGGGAATCTGGGACAGTCTATCTTCCGAACCGTTTACTCACCGGCCCTGACGCGGCATTATCTGGAGAACAGCTGGCGGCCTGAGAATCCGAACGCCCTGTATCCGAATGAATGGTATTTTTCGAATTGGTATGATTACAGGAAGTCTTCGGCGATGCTGCTCAAGGGATCGTTCTTCCGGATCGACCAGCTCCGGCTGGACTATAACCTGGCCATAGGCCGGGGCGCCGCCGTCTTGGACCTGTTCGCCTCGCTGGAGAACTTCCTGCTGTTCACGTCCTACCCCGGAAGCGATCCGGAGTATGCGCTGGACTGGAAGACGGCCGGTCTGGAGACAGGAAGTTATCCGTCCACCCGGCGTATCGTCCTGGGTATGAGAATAAACCTGTAAAAAAGGAAGGTGGCCGTCCGGCCACCTTCCTTTTTTGTGTTGACAAATGCGTTGGATACTACTCCTCGGGGGCGATGGCGCCCATCGGGCAGGCGTCGGCGCAAGTGCCGCAGTCGATGCAGACGTTCGGGTCGATCGTGTAGACATCACCCTCCTGGATAGCGCCGGAAGGGCATTCACCCTGGCAAGTACCACAAGCCACGCAGGTGTCGGGATTAATCTTGTAAGCCATTATCAATAAAATTAAGTGTGTGTTCGGTCCGTATTTTGCAAATACCATGACAAAAGTAATCATTTTTTCGTAAATTTGCAGATATGAAGACGATTTTGACACTCTTGCTTGCTGCCGCACTCGCAGCACCCATCCAGTTCGACAAGACTGTGCACGACTTTGGCGAAATCAGCACCAAGGCCGGCAAGCAGACCTGCACCTTTACCGTGACCAATGACAGCGAGGACGCCCTGAGCATCTTCGCCGTCGTCCCTTCCTGCGGATGCACCGACGTCGTATGGCCGCGCGAGGCGATCGCCCCCGGCGCAACGGGCGTGATCACCGCGACCTACTCCAACGACGAAGGCACCGGTACCTTCGACAAGACGCTGACCGTCTATACGTCCGCGCAGAAGAAGCCGATCATCCTGCATCTCAAGGGGTCCGTCACGAAGAATGCCAAGTAGCAACTACACAGACGACAACATACGCACCCTCGAGGGCGTCCAGCATGTCCGGATGCGTCCGGGCATGTATATCGGACGCCTCGGCAACGGCAACAACCCCGGCGACGGTATCTACGTCCTGCTGAAGGAGATCATCGACAACTCGGTGGACGAGTTTGCGATGGGTTTCGGCAAGCAGATCCAGGTGGAGATCGACCCGGAGAACCATGTGACCGTACGCGACTTCGGCCGCGGGATCCCCCTGGATTCCGTGGTCAAGGCCGTGAGTATCCTCAATACCGGCGGCAAGTTCGACGACAAGGTCTTCAAGAAGTCCGTCGGACTGAACGGCGTGGGCACTAAGGCGGTAAACGCCCTGTCCGAGTCGTTCTACGTCTGCTCCTACCGCGAAGGAGAGAGCTCCTGGGCCCGTTTCGAGCGGGGCGAACTCAAGGAGAGCGGAAAGGAAGATACGCCGAAGGAGAAGAACGGCACCCTGGTCCGCTTCTACCCGGACCCGATGATGTTCGGCAAGTTCGCCTACAACCTTGACTACGTGGAGACGATGGTCAAGAACTACTCCTACCTCAAGAAGGGGCTGACGCTCACCCTGAACGGCACGCCCTACAAGTCGGAGAACGGCCTGCTGGACCTCGTCAACGAGAATCTCTCCGAAGAGCCCCTCTATCCGCCCATCCACCTGGAAGGGGAGGACATCGAGATCGTGCTCAGCCACGGCCGTGACTACGGCGAGAACATCTCGTCCTTCGTGAACGGCCAGAACACCCGCGACGGCGGCACCCACCTGGCGGCCTACCGCGAGGCGATCGCCAAGACCTTCAAGGAGTTCTTCAAGAAGAACTATGCGCCGGAAGACTGCCGCCAGGGCGTCGTGGGCGCCATCAGCATCCAGATCCAGGAGCCGAACTTCGAAGGCCAGACCAAGACCAAGCTCGGGTCCAACTACATGTGGGAGAAGCAGACCCACGACGAGCACGGCACCCTCAAGCTGGACACCGGCCCCACCATCCGCAGCTACGTCAACTCCTTCGTCGCCAACGAGCTGGACAACTACCTCCGCATCCACAAGGAGATCGTCCCGGTGATCGAGGAGAAGATCAAGGACTCCCAGCGCGAGCGCGAGGAGATCTCCGGCATCCAGAAGAAGACGCGCGAGCGCAACAAGAAGGCCAACGTCTATAACAAGAAGCTGCGTGACTGCCGCTACCACTACAACGACAAGGTGACCGAGAAGACGCAGGAGGGCATCGAGCGTTCCAGCATCTTCATCACGGAGGGCGACTCCGCGAGCGGAACCATCACCCAGGCCCGCAATGCCGACTATCAGGCCGTCTTCAGCCTGCGCGGCAAGCCCATCAACTCCTTCAAGGAGAGCCGCAAGAAGGTGGCAGAGAACGAGGAGCTGAACCTGCTGATCTCCGCCCTGGGCGTGGAGGACGACCTCGAGAACCTCCGTTACAACAACATCATCGTGGCCACCGATGCCGACGACGACGGCATGCACATCCGCATGCTGGTGCTGACCTTCTTCATGAAGTACTATCCGGACCTGATCCGCCGCGGCCACGTGCACATCCTGCAGACGCCGCTGTTCCGCGTCCGCAACAAGAAGGAGAACCGGTACTGCTATTCGCCCGAGGAGAAGGAGAAGGCCGTCGCCGCCCTGAAGACCGGCGTGGAGATCACCCGTTTCAAGGGCCTCGGCGAGATTTCATCCGACGAGTTCGTCCATTTCATCGGCCCCGATATGCGGCTGGACCTCGTCAAACTGGCGGAGGAGGAGTCCATCGCCGATATCATGTCCTTCTATATGGGGGACAATACGCTCGAGCGCCAGAATTTCATTCGCGCGAATCTCCGTTCCGAGGAGGAACTGGAGGACGTGAATATATGATCCTTCCCGCGCAGAGCACCTGCCTGATTACAGAACTGTCCGCCGACAGGACCCAGTCCCGCACCGGGTCCGTGCACGGCTGCATGCGCGGCGCGTCCAGGTCGGCGAGGATGGCGTCCGCCTGCCTGCCCACGGCGATCTGCCCGGCGTCGATGCCGTAGAATTCCGCCCCGTTGCGGGTGGCCCAGCGGAGGATCTCATCCGCCGGCACGGTGCAGCCGTCCGCCGCCGCCAGCAGGGCGGCGAATTTCATTTCTTCCAGCAGGTCTAGGCTTCCGCCCCCGGCGACCCCGTCGGTGCCCAGGGCGATGCGGCAGCCCGCGTCCAGCGCCGCCCGGTAGGGGAAGCGGGCGCCGGCGACGCGCAGGTCCGCCCGCGGGCAATGCGCCACGGTGACGCCTTGTGAAGCAAGCAGTTTCCATTCCTGTTCATCCACGTGGACACAGTGGGCGGCGAGCACGTCCGAGCCCAGGAAACCGATCTTGTGCAGATAGCGCACCGGCGTCATCCCGAACCGCCGGACGCATTCGTCCACCTCGCGGCGCGTCCGGGCCACCTGGATGTGCAGCAGCAGCCCGTTCTGGCGGGCGAAGGTGGCGGCGCGCCTCAGTTCGTCGGTGCTGACGGCCAGTACGGAGCGGGGGGCCATCGTGAGTTGGATGCGGCCGCCGCTGGGGTCTTTCCAGCTTTTTATATAGTCGCGCAGCGCGATGCCCTGGGCCTTGGGATGCCCTTCGTGCAGGGTGATGCCCACCGCGGCGCGGAGCCCGGAGGCCTCGACGGCGGCGACGGTCTCTTCCGGGTCGAAGAACATCTCGGAGAAGAAGGTAGTTCCGGCAGAGTTCATCTCGCGGATGGCAAGGGTGTCACCCCGGCGCACGTCTTCGGGCTCCAGGCTCCCCTCAAGCGCGGGGTCTTCGCCCCGGCCGCGCAGCACGGTGGTGGTGGCGTGGGCGTGGGCGTTGAAGAAGGTGGGCAGGATGGCCGTCCCGGCGGCCTCTACGACGCAGTCGGCCGGCGTGTCCGCCGGGGCGTCCAGGCTGGTGAAACGGTCCTTCTGAATCAGGATGTTGCGTCGCTGCCCGGCGTGAAGTACATCCTTGAGCAGGATGGAGTCCGGCACGCGGAAAGCGCCGTCCAGGCGCTTGTATTCCGAGAGGATCCGCTCCGCGTGCTCCAGCAGGAGGCGTCCCCGGGCCGTGAGGGAGACGCTGCCGCGCTCCCGTTCGAAAAGTTTGCCGCCGGCGGATTTCTCCAGCTCGGCAATGTGCTGGCTGACAGCGGGTTGCGAAACACCCAGGGCCTTTGCCGCGGCAGTGAAACTGCCCAGCGAAGCGACCTGGGTGAAAACGCGTAATCTGAAATCCTCGAACATATAAGCTATCCTTATCGCAAAGATAGCAAAATTCGGGAACAGATGGCTTATTCTTTTACGGCACGGAAAGCGGAAAGGTCCTCGATGGAGAAATGCTCGATGTAGGCGGCCTTCCCGATAATATTTTCTTCTGCCATGCGGGCATACACGCGGGCGCTGTCCGCGAAGAGTTCCGGCGCGAGGCTGGCGTCGTGGAGCAGGAGCAGCGACATGATGAGCTCGCCGGTCATGTCGTACAGCCTGCGGGCGAGGAAGTCCTGGGCCTCCTGGCTCTCCAGGGCCTTGACGGCCTCGATGCTCTTCTCGTAGCGGTCCGCCAGGGCGGCGAGCCGGTCGCGCAGCGCGGCAAGGTCCGGTGCGAAGCTCTCTTCCAGCATCTCCCGGATGATGCCCGCGTACGTGCCGTTGAAGATGTAGCGGGCGGCGGCGACCACCTGCAGTTGCGTCGTGCCTTCGTAGATGGAGAAGATGCGTGCGTCGCGCATCAGGCGCTGGCACTTGTACTCCATGATGAAACCGGAACCGCCGTGGACGGAAACCGCGTCGTAGGCGTTCTGGCTGGCATATTCCGAGGTCATGCCCTTGCATACCGGCGTGAGCGCGTCCGCGAGCCGGTTGTATTTCTTGCATTCCTGCCGCTGCTCAGGCGTGAGCTTCGTGCCGCAGCGGTCCAGGTCCTCCAGGGCCTTGTACACGTCCACGTAGGAGGCGGTCCTGTACAGGAGCGAACGGCTGGCGTCCAGCTTGGCCTTCATCCGGCTCAGCATGTCGTACACGCCCGGGAAGTGCTCGATGGTCTGGCCGAACTGGGCGCGCTCGGCGGCGTATTTCCGGGCTTCGTTCCAGGCTTCCTGGCTGAGGCCGGTGCTCTGGGCGGCGATGCCCAAGCGGGCGCCGTTCATCAGCGCCATCACGTACTTGATCAGGCCGAGGCGGGTGCTGCCGCAGAGTTCGGCCTTCGCGTCCTTGTACGTCAGTTCGCAGGTCGGGGAGCCGTGGATGCCGAGCTTGTGCTCGATGTGCCGCACGTTCACGCCGCCCTGGCGCTTGTCGTAGATGAACATCGACAGGCCGCGGCCGTCGCGGGTGCCCTCCTCGCTGCGGGCGAGGACCAGATGGACGTCGGAATCGCCGTTGGTGATGAAACGCTTGACGCCGTTGAGCCGCCAGCAGTTCTCCTTCTCGTCCCAGCTGGCCTTGAGCATCACGCGCTGCAGGTCGGACCCCGCATCGGGCTCGGTCAGGTCCATGGACATCGTCTCCCCGGCGCAGATGCGGGGGATGAAGCGCTCCCGCTGGTCGTCGCTGCCGAACTCGTATAGGGTCTCGGCGCAGCTCTGCAGGCTCCAGATGTTCTGGAAGCTGGCGTCCGCCGCCGAGACGATCTCGCTCGCCATGGAGAAGACCACGGCCGGGCAGTTGAGACCGCCGTAGCGGCGCGGCATCGTGATGCCCCAGAGGCCGGCCTTGCGGGTGGCCTCCAGGTTCTCGAGCGTCTTGGAGGCGTATTTCATCCGGCCGTCCTCGAGGTGCGGCCCTTCGAGGTCCACGCTCTCGGAATTGGGCGCGATGACGTTCGCGGCCACGTCGCCGACGATCTCCAGCAGGCGCTTGTAGTTGTCGATGCAGTCCTCGTGGTCCACGGGGGCGTAGTCGTATTCCGCGCTCTCGCTGAACCCTTTTTCGCGGAGCTCCGTGACGCGGCGCATCAGCGGGTCCTGCAGGTAGAAAGCGATTTCGGGATGGTCCGTATAGTAGTTTGCCATGTTACTTGCTGTTCTTTTTGTAATACTTGATGAGCTTCGGGACCACTTCTTCGACGGTGCCCGTGATCACGTAGTCCGCGATCTGGTTGATGGGGGCGTCGGGGTCGCTGTTGATGCTGATAATGATCTTGCTGTCCTGCATGCCGGCGATGTGCTGGATCTGCCCGCTGATGCCGCAGGCGATGTACACCTTCGGGTGCACGGTGACGCCGGTCTGGCCGATCTGGCGGTCGGGTTCGCACCAGCCGGCATCCACCGCGGCGCGGCTGGCGCCGACTTCGGCGTGGAGGACCCGGGCGAGTTCGAACAGGCTGTCGAAGCCTTCCTTGCTGCCCATGCCGTAGCCGCCGGCGACGACGATCGAAGCCCCTTTGAGGTTGTGTTTGGCGGCCTCGACGTGGTGGTCGAGGACCTTCACCACGCAGGCCTCGGGGCTGACGTACTTCCCGACTTCGGGATAGACGACCTCGCCGCGGGCGCTGCCCGCATAGACGGCTTTCTGCATCACGCCCGAACGGACCGTGGCCATCTGGGGACGGTGCTCGGGGTTGACGATGGTGGCTACGATGTTGCCTCCGAAGGCCGGCCGGATCTGGTACAGGAGGTTCTTGTACTCCCGCCCGGTCCGGGCGTCGGTGTAGGAGCCGATCTCCAGCTGGGTGCAGTCGGCCGTGAGGCCGCTGGTCAGCGAGGAGGACACCCGCGGGCCCAGGTCGCGGCCGATGACGGTCGCGCCCATCAGGCAGATCTGGGGCTTTTCCTCCCGGAACAGGCCGACGAGGATGTCGGTGTGCGGGGCGGAGGTGTAGGGGAACAGCACGGGATCGTCGAAGACGAAGAGCTTGTCCACGCCATAGGGGAGGATCTGCGGCTCCACCTGCCCTTTCAGGCCGGTTCCCGCCGCGATGGCGTGGAGCTCGACGCCGAGCTCGTCCGCCAGTTTGCGGCCCTTGGTCAGCAGTTCCTGGGATACTTCGGCGACGATCGCGCCTTCGGTTTCGCAATATACAAATACGTTGTCCATAGCTGTCATCCAATGATTTTTTCAGCGAGCAGTTCCTTGACCAGGCCCTCCACGTCGGCATCGGAGGCCGACAGGGTCTTGCTTTCCTTCGCCTGGAAGGCGATGTTCACGACGGACTTGACCTTCGTCGGCGAGCCGGCGAGGCCGCACTGGGCCGTGTCGCCGTCGATGTCGGCGACGCTCCACTGCGTCAGCGTGAGGTAGGGTTTCTGCGCGTAGAGTTCCGCGCGCGGATCGTCCGCGGGACGCTCCAGCGGGCAGCTGGCGTGCTTGTATTTCATCACGAGCTTCGCGTGCTGCGGGCGGCAGGGCGCTGCGCTTCCGTTCACGGTCACGAGCAGCGGCAGGGGAGCCTCGACCGTCTCCACGCCGCCGTCGATGTGGCGGCGGATCGTGGCCTTGCCATCCGTGATCCCGAGGATCTCCTCGGCGTAGGTCACCTGGTTCAGGCCCAGCTTCTGGGCGACCTGCGGGCCCACCTGGGCGGTGTCGCCGTCGATGGCCTGCCGCCCGCCGATGACCACGTCCACGTCGCCGATCTTGCGGATGGCCGTCGCCAGGGCGTAGGAGGTGGCCAGCGTGTCGGCGCCGGCGAAGAGCCGGTCCGTCAGGAGCCAGCCCGTGTCTGCGCCGCGGTAAAGTCCCTGCCGGATGATTTCTCCCGCACGCGGCGGTCCCATCGTAAGGACGCCGACCGTGGAGCCGGGATTCGCTTCCTTGAGGCGCAGGGCCTGCTCAAGGGCGTTGAGGTCGTCTGGATTGAAGATGGCAGGCAGCGCAGCGCGGTTGACGGTCCCTTCCGGGGTCATCGCTTCCTTCCCCACATTCCGGGTATCGGGCACCTGCTTGGCGAGGACGACGATTTTCAGTTTCATGGTTTCAGTATGCTTGATTGACTATTATCATAGTGGAACGCGGGCTGCCCGCAGTTCCGTTTGGCCGTGCAAAATTAGGAATTTTATTTGTCATTTTACAAGGAAGCGCGTCCCGGTCCGGGGACGCGCTTCCCTATCTGCTTGTCACGCATTCATTTATTTGTACATGAAACGTTTGATGCTGCCCTTCGGCGTCTTGGCGAAGGGATCGAAGTGCAGTTCGAAGTCGTGCACGGCGGAGTAGGCGGGAATCTTCTCGTTGAGGGCGGTGAGGTTGACCTTCATGATGTTGTCCAGCCCGGCGGCGTCGATGTTCTGCTCCGACAGGAGGGCCTGGTTGGGCACGATGAGAGCCGTGAGGTGCTTGTCCCGGCCCACGATCAGGGATTCCTGGACATAAGGAAGCTGGTTGAGGACGACCTCGATCTCCTCGGGGAAGATGTTCTGGCCGTTGGTGCCGAGGATCATGCTCTTGCTGCGGCCCACGAGGAAGACGCGGCCGAATTCGTCGATGGTGCCCAGGTCTCCGGTCCGGAACCAGCCGTCTTCGCTGAGGACGGCGCGCGTGGCTTCCGGGTTCTTATAGTAGCCGGAGAAGACCACGTGGCCGCGGACGACCACCTCGCCGGCGATGTGGCGCGGGTCGGGGGAGTCGATCTTGAGCTCGATACCTTCCGGGACCGGCTCGCCGCATTCTTTCATCACGTAGGTCTCTTTGTGGCCCAGGGTGATGGTCGGGGTGCATTCGGTCATGCCGTAGCCCGTCACGAAGGGGACCTTGATCTGCTCGATGAACAGGCGCTCGAGTTGCTCCGGCATCGCGGCTCCGCCCGTGATCATCAGGCCGAGGTTGCCGCCGAAGGCGTTCATGAAGATGGTATGGAGCGCTTCGCAGAAGTCCGGATTGTGCTTGTAGTCGGCGAGTTTGGCGGCGCCGCTCTTACTGCGTATGAATTCTCCGATGGTGTCGTCCAGCATCTTGTTGATGATCAGCGGCACGGCGAAGAAGACGAACGGCTTGTACTGGCGCAGGGCCGGCTTGAGGTTGGCCGGTACCGGCGGGATGCAGAGGATGCACAGGGTCATCCCGTAGCACAGCGGAGCCATCAGGTCATAGACCAGGCCGAAGATGTGGGCGTAGGGGAGTACGCTGACGTAGTTGTCTTCGCGCTTGTAAGGGAAGTGGTAAGGGATAAGCTGGATATTGGAGCTGAAGTTGCGGATGCTGATCATCACGCCCTTGGGGTTGCCCGTGGAGCCGGAGGTGTACATCAGGGCGCAGAGCTCGTCCAGGTCCCGGTCCGGGAAACGGACGTCTTCGGGGGTAAAGCCTTGCGGGAAGGCTTCTTCGAAACGGGCCTGGCGTCCCTCATAGACTTCGGCGAAGTCGCCGCGGGAGGCCAGGAGCTCTCCGGTCTTGGTGTCGATGGCACCCAGCAGGGCGGGCATGGCTTCGAAGTCCATCTTGTCGAAAATGGCTTTTTCCGTATAGAGGATACGGCTGTCGGAGTGGACCACCAGTTTCATCGTATCGTCCGGCGTGAAGCCGTTGAAGAGCTGTACGGCCACGAATCCGCCGGTCTGTGCGGCGAAGAAAGCCTTGGCCCAGCCGGCGCTCGAACGGGCGTTGATCGCTACCTTGTCTCCGCTTTTCAAGCCGGCGGCCCGCCACCAGCGGACGGTCTTTTCGAGTTCGGCTGCGAGTTCGCCGTAGGTAATGCTCGTTGCTTTGAATTCGTCGATTGCCGGTTTGTCCCAGCATTCTTTGACGGAGCGCTCGAAATAGCGCAGGAAACTGTCTTTCTTGGTCAGGTTATACATCGCGGATCATTTTAAAACGGTCACAAAGGTAGCCCTCATGCACGCGCCGGGCAAGCTTGTGTGAGTGGCGGACAAAATAAGTGACGAAACGCCGATTTGGCGGACAAATCGACGTTTCAAAGGGATAAAATATTGGGTTTCCCGCTTTCCGTCCCACCTGCGTTGGGGCGGAAATGTGGCGAAATCGGATTATACTCGGTGAAGGAGTCCGTTCTTGAGATCCTTCGCTGCGATCTCCCGGATCTTGACGTGCATTTTCTTTCCCATGGTGTTGAACGGGATCTGCTGGACGAACCGATAGTAGCGGGGCCGTTTGAAATTGGAAAGGTCCGGGCTTTGTACGCAGTAGTCGTCCAGTTCCTCGCAAGTGAGCGAGTCGTCGTTCCGGACGATGTAGGCGGTGACGATCTGCCCGCGGATCTTGTCCGGTACGGAGGTGACGATGCAGTCCTTGACCCGGGGGTGCTTGTTCAGCACGGACTCGACTTCGGTGGGGTAGATGTTTTCCCCGGACGAGATGATCATGTCGTCCATGCGGCCGATGATGGTGATGAAATGCTGCTCATCCCAGGTGGCCAGGTCATGCGTATAGATGAATCCGTCGTGGTATTTGTCTTCCATCTGCTCCGGATTGCCGACATAGGCATAGGCCGACTTGGCCGGTGTGCAGACGATGACCTCTCCCACCTCGCAGCCGTCCGTCGCGGCCAGTTCGTCAGGTTCGCCCCGGCGGTCGTCGAAGATCTTGACCACGCGTACGTCATCGTCGATGCAGGAGACCCCGGCCGTGCCTGCCTTCTCCGGCAGGTCGCCGGGAATCAGGATGGAATTCCAGTGGGCCTCGGTGGTTCCGTATCCGTTGTAGATGTTGGGCGTGAGCACGCGCTGGTAGCGGATGCAGGCTTCCCGCTCGAGCGGGCTGCCCATCGTCACGATGCCGCGCAGGCAGCTGAGGTCCCACCCCTTCTTCTCCTGGACGTCCGCCATCGCGTCGAGTATGGCGGGCACGCCGACGATGAAGGTGACGCCGTATCGGGAAACGTACCGGAGCGTGGTGGCCGCGTCGAACTTGCGCATCACCACGATGGTGGCTCCCGCATAGAGCGCCGGAGAGGGGCCCGTGCTATTGAATCCGCCGCGGTGGAACCAGGGCGTGGCATTGAGCAGGACGTCCCCGGGGTTCATCGGGAAGTGGATCATCACGTCGTGGGCGCAGAGGATCTCGTTGATGGAGCAGATCGGAACGGCCTTCGGCCGGCCCGTGGTGCCGGAAGTATAGAGCCGGGTGGTTTCGTCGAAGGTGCTGTAGGGGACGTCCGGGCAGACCCGGGTATCCTCCCGGCCGGCGGCATAGTCTTCATAGGAAACGATTCCGTCCGTGCTTCCGCCGTCCACGACGACCAGCCGGGCCGGACGGTGGGAAGCGATCTCCAGCGCCTGCAGGACGGTGTCCCGGAATTTTTCATCGAACACCAGGACCGTAGGCCCGGAATCGTCCAGGCAATACGCCAGTTCGCCCGCGGACAGCCGGAAATTGACCGGGCAGCACACGGCGCCCAGTTTCTGGGCGGCGATGTAGGCGGAGGCGAACTCGGGGCAGTTGGGCAAAACCAGCATTACCAGGCTGCCGTGGCCGGTCCCGTCGGAGCGCAGCGCCCGGGCGAGCCGGTTGCTTTCGCGGTCCAGTTCCGCATAGGTCCAGCTGCGTCCCCGTTCCGGATCGATGACGGCCGGCTTCCCGGCAAAGCGGAACACGTTTCGGGCAAAGCCTTCCATCCAGGTGTAGCGGTGCTCGAAAATGCTTCTGAAATCGTTCATGCTTGGTTTGGGGTTTCCATAAAAACAGCGAAACGCCGGTTTGACGGGCAAACCGGCGTTTCGCAGCAAGCGGATTATTCGGGGCGCATGACGAGCTCGATGAAGTTGCCGTTCAGGAATTCCTGTGCGGCGGCTTTCACTTTCTCGGGCGTCAGGGCGTTCACGGCCGCCTCGTAGTCCTTGTCATAGTCGTAGCCGTAGCGGGCGTTCTGCAGGAGGATGCTGCTCCAGTAGGCGTTCTTCTGGCGGTTCTCCGGGATGGTCTTCTGGAGGTTCTTGACGGTCTTGTCGAACTGGTCGGCGGTCGGGCCGTTTTCGGCGATGCTCCGGAAGCCGGCTTTCGCGAGTTCGCGGAGTTTGTCGGCGGATTCGACGTTGGTCTGGAAGACCACCTGCATCATATGGCGCTCGTCGGGCTTGTTGCTCACTTCCGAGGCGCTGCTGGCGCCGTAGGTGCCGCCTTCATCCTCGCGGAGGGTCTCGGTGTAGAGCATGTCCAGGATGTAGGACAGGGCGTCGCAGGCCACCTCGTCGGCCACATTGTATGGCTTGAGGACGTTGTACACCTGCAGGACCGTGACCATCGGAGTGGACATCTGGGCCTTGAAGTCCATTTCGCGGTTGGCGGTGCTGATGCCGTCGTTCCGGTAAGCGGCCTGGCTGGCCTTCTTGCTCATCGGAATGGAGCCGGCGTACTTGCGGACCAGCGGCAGGATCTCGTCCACGTCGAAGTCGCCCACGACCACGAGCCGGGCGCCGGCCGCGTCGGCGAAGAGCCGCCTGTAGGCGCTTTCCATCGTGGCGAGGCTCGCCTTCTGCAGGACGTCGTCGTCGATCATGAAACGGCGCGGGCTGTCATACACGACATCGTACAGGGCCTTCTGGAGCTTGTAGTTGGACTGGCTCTTCAGATTCGGCAGGACGGCCTCGATCTGGCTGCGGCCCTGGTTGTACTCGGTCTCGTCGAAGCGGGGCTCCGTATAATAGAGGTAGAAGAGCTGCAGGGCGGTCTCGAGGTCCTTGACCGTGGTGGTGCCGCTGATGCCGTGGCTGTACTCGTTGATGTAGGTGTTGAGCGAGAGCTGCTTGCCGGCCTCCATCTTGCGCAGGACGGTGGCGGGGAACTGCCCCACGCCGCTGTTCTGCAGATAGAGCTGCCAGATGTTGCTGTCGAAGGAATAGAGCTCCTCGTCGGAGAGCAGGCTGCGGCCGCCGTCCTTGCTGAAGTTGAAGACGATGCGGTCCTTCTCGTGGTCCGTGGGGAGGAGCCAGACGCGCACGCCGTTCTTCAGGGTGAAGGTCTTGGAGCCGTAGGCGCCGTCCTTGATCTTGGAGTTCTTGCTGCCCTTGAGCTTGGAAGCGTCGAGGAACTCCGTGGGGATGTCCTCGGCGGCGGCCTGCTCGAGCTGGGCGTTCTCCACGGCGTCGATCACGGCCTGGATCTGCTCCACGGTCGGGTGGGTGAGGCCTTCCTTCTCGGGGGCCTGGTAGATGACCACCATGTTCTCGCGGGTGATGAGCTGCTGGGCCATCTGGTTGATGGTCTCGGCGGGCAGCATCGGCATCAGCTGCTGGACGAGTTCATACTCGGTCTGCGGGTCCATGAAGCGCTCGTTGTCGAAGAAATTGTAGATCATCGGCATCACGAACTCGGAGTTCGTGCGTGTCTCCGCCTTCTTGGCGGCGTTCTCGTACTGCGAGAGCACCTCGGTCTTGGCACGCTCCACCTCGGCGTCGGTCAGGCCGAAGCGGCGGAGTTTCTCGGCCTCCAGCAGGCCGGCCGCGAAGGCGCTGAGGGCCTCGCCGTCCTTGCTGGCCACCTCGGCGTACACCACGTCCGCGGTCTCGCAGAGGTTGGAGATGCCGAAACCGCCGGCCAGGAACGGAGCGTCCGGCTGTGCGGAGATGTCGTTGAAGCGCTCGTTCATCGCGATGCTGACGATATCCTCCACGAGGTCGGTCAGCAGGCCCACCGGGGTGCTGTTGAGCTCTTCGGGCGTGGCTTCGCTGCGCCAGTAGACATCAATGGCGGTGTTGCGGTTCTCGGGATCGGTCAGGATGCCGATGGCCGGTTTCTCGTTGGCCGGGATGGCGATGACATCCTTCTGCTTGGGATTCTGGGCGGCCGGGATGTCGGCGAAGGTGCGCTTGATGCAGGCCTCCACGTAATCCGGGTCGATGTCACCCACCACGATCAGGGCCTGCATATCCGGACGGTACCAGGTATGGTAGAAGTTCGTCAGGCTCTCCGGCTTGAAGGTCTTGAGGTTCTCTTCCGTGCCGATGATGGAGGTGGTGGCGTACTTGGTGTCGCCGTAGAGGTACGGGTAGGACTGCTCGCGCATGCGCCACTGGGCGGTGTTGCGGGAACGCTTCTCCTCCAGGATCACGCCGCGCTCCTTGTCGATCTCCGCCGGGTCGCAGGTCACGAAGTGGGAGTAGTCGTGCATGATGAGGATGCAGGTGTCCACGACGGTGGGACGGACCAGCGGGATGTTGTTGAGCAGGTAGATGGTCTGCTCCACGCCCGTGGAGGCGTTCACGTTGCCGCCGAAGGAGGCGCCGATGCTCTCCAGCCAGTTGAGGATGCCCTTGCCGGGGAAGTTCTTGGTGCCGTTGAAGCACATATGCTCGAGGAAGTGCGCCAGGCCGTCCTGGTCGGGCAGCTCCTGCAGGGCGCCCACGTCGGTGGCCAGGTAGAACTCGGCCCGCTGGGCGGGTTTCTCGTTGTGACGGATGTAATAGGTCAGGCCGTTGTCAAGCTTGCCGACGCGGGTCTCGGGGTCGTTGGGAAGCTGCTGCAGCTGCTGCGCATTTCCCAAAGCAGCAGCGCCGAGAAGCGCTGCTGCCAGGATGAGGAATTTTTTCATCGTTGACATTGATTGCTCTGATTGCTTCTAACCTTTAGACGCAGAAATCGTTGAATTGCTACAACTTGGCAGGAAAATTCTCCGACAATCCTTTGTCTTCCGGATGCAAAGATAATCAACTTTTACTGAAAAACAATAATTCTTTATTGAAATTTACGAAATTATTATTCTTTTCCAGCCAGCCTCTTGTAAGTGCCCAGACGGACCTTCGCAAACTCTTCGGTCTTGGCGAGCAGTTCGCCCGCGCTTTCCGGGAAGAGCTTGTACAGGGACGCGAAGCGCACCTCGCCCTTCAGGAAGTCCTGGAACTTGCTCCAGTCGGGTTCCTTTGAGTCGAGCGTGAACGGATTCTTGCCCTGCTCTTCAAGCATCGGGTTGTAGCGGTACAGGTGCCAGTAGCCGCACTCCACGGCGAGCTTCTCCTCCTTCTGGCTCAGGCCCATGCCCGCCTTCAGGCCGTGGTTGATACACGGGGCGTAGGCGATGATCAGGGACGGGCCGTCGTAGGCTTCGGCTTCCTTGATGGCGTTCATGTACTGGACCGGGCTGGCGCCCATTGCGACCTGCGCCACATAGACGTAGCCGTAGCTGATGGCCATCATGCCGAGGTCCTTCTTGCGGATCTTCTTGCCGGAGGCGGCGAACTTGGCGATCGCGCCCACCGGGGTGGCCTTGGAGGACTGTCCGCCGGTGTTGGAGTACACCTCGGTGTCGAGCACGAGGATGTTCACGTTCTCACCGCTGGCGAGCACGTGGTCGAGTCCGCCGAAACCGATGTCGTAGGAGGCGCCGTCGCCGCCGAAGATCCACTGGCTGCGGGCCGGGATGTAGGCCTTCAGCTGCAGGAGGGACTTGCAGGTGTCGCAGCCGCACGCTTCCATCAGCGGAACGAGGGCGTCGGCGACCTTGCGGGTCACGGCGTAGTCCTTGCGGTTGGCGAGCCACTCGGTGAAGAGGGCCTTCATCTCGTCGGAGCAGCACTCGCACTGCAGGCCTTTCTCCATCAGGGCCGCGACGGTCTCGCGGATGCGGTCGGAGCCGAGGTGCATGCCGAGGCCGAACTCGCAGAAGTCCTCGAACAGGGAGTTCTGCCAGGCCGGGCCGTGGCCGTGCGCGTCGGTGCAGTAAGGCGAGGCGGGGAAGGAGGCGCCGTAGATGGAGGAGCATCCGGTGGCGTTCGCGATCATCATATGGTCGCCGAACAGCTGGGTGATGTTCTTGATGTACGGGGTCTCGCCGCAGCCGGCGCAGGCACCGGAGAACTCGAACAGCGGCTGGGCGAACTGGGCGGCCTTCATGTTGGACTTCGGGTCGAACGGGGTCTTGTAGCCCACCTTGGCGTTCAGGTAGTCGAACGCGGCCTGGTCGGCTTCGTGGTCCATGTACGGCACCATCGCGAGGGCCTTGTCCTTGGCGAGGCAGACGTCCACGCAGTTGCCGCAGCCGGTACAGTCGGCGACGGACACGGAGAGGGCGTACTTGTACTCCTTGAGGTTGGCCTTGCCGTCGGCGAACTTCACGCCCTGGGCGGCGGCAGCGGCGGCCTCCTCGTCGGTCAGCAGGAACGGCCGGATGGCGGCGTGCGGGCAGACGAAGGCGCAGGTGTTGCACTGGATACACTTCTCGGGATCCCACACGGGCACGGTCACGGCCACGCCGCGCTTCTCATAGGCGGCGGTACCGGCGGGCATCGTACCGTCCCGCCAAGGCAGGAAGGCGCTCACCGGGAGGGTGTCGCCGGCCTGGGCGTTCACCACGTCGGCGATCTCCTTGACGAACGGCGTCGCGAGGCGGCCGGCGTTCGGGTTGGTGAACTTGGCGTTGATGTCGGCCCACTCGGCGGGCACGTGCACCTGGGTGTACTCGCCGCCGCGGTCGATGGCCGCGTAGTTCATGTTGACGACGTTCTCGCCCTTCTTGCCGTAGCTCTTGAGGGCGGCGTCCTTCATGTACTTGATGGCGTCGTCCACCGGGATGATGCCGGTGATGCGGAAGAAGGCGCTCTGCAGGATGGTGTTCGTCCTGCCGCCGAGGCCGATCTCACGGGCGATCTTGGTGGCGTTGATGATGTAGAGCTTGATCTTCTTGCGCCCGATGACGGCCTTCACGGCGTCGGGGATGCGCTGGATCGTCTCCTCTTCGTCCCACAGGGAGTTGAGCAGCAGGCTGCCGCCCTCCTTGATACCCTTCAGCACGTCGTACTTCTCGAGGTAGGACGGGACGTGGCAGGCCACGAAATCCGGGGTGCCCACCAGGTACGGGGCCTTGATCGGCTTCTTGCCGAAGCGGAGGTGCGAGCAGGTGTAGCCGCCGGACTTCTTGGAGTCGTAGTCGAAGTAGGCCTGGCTGTAGAGGTCCGTGTGGGTACCGATGATCTTGATGGTGTTCTTGTTGGCGCCCACGGTACCGTCGGAGCCGAGTCCGTAGAACTTGCACTCGGTGGTGCCCTTCTTCACGATGGAGACCTCGCCCTTGGTCGGGAGGCTCTTGAAGGTCACGTCGTCCACGATGCCGATGGTGAAGTCGGCCTTCGGGGCCTTGCGCTCGAGGTTGTCGTAAACGGCGATGATCTGGGCCGGGGTGGTGTCCTTGGAGGACAGGCCGTAGCGGCCGCCGATCACGAGCGGGGCGTTCTCGCGGCCCTGGTAGATGGCGCGGACGTCCAGGTAGAGCGGCTCGCCGGGAGCGCCGGGCTCCTTGGTGCGGTCGAGCACCGCGATCTTCTTGACGGTCTTCGGGATGACCTTGAGGAAATATTTCTCGGAGAACGGACGGTACAGGTGCACCGTCACGACGCCGTACTTGCGGCCGTGCTCGGCGAGGTAGTCGATCGTCTCCTTGATGGTCTCGGTGACGGAACCCATGGCCACGATGATGTTCTCGGCATCCTTGGCGCCGTAGTACTCGAACGGACGGTAGGTGCGGCCGGTCAGTTCGCCGATCTCGCCCATGTAGCGGGCCACGATGTCCGGAACGGCCTCATAGACCTGGTTGCGGGACTCGACGGCCTGGAAGTACACGTCGCCGTTCTGCGCGGTGCCGCGCGTGACGGGGGCTTCCGGGTTGAGGGCGCGGGCGCGGAAATTCTCGAGGGCCTTCTCGCTGACCATCTTCTTCAGTTCGCCTTCGTCGATCGCCTCGATCTTCTGGATCTCGTGCGAGGTACGGAAGCCGTCGAAGAAATGCAGGAACGGCAGGGAGGACTTGATGGCGGACAGATGCGCCACGGCGGCGATGTCCTGGGCCTCCTGGACGGAGCCGGAGGCGAGCATCGCGAAGCCCGTCTGGCGGCAGGCCATCACGTCCTGGTGGTCGCCGAAGATGGAGAGGGCGTGCGAAGCGAGCGCGCGGGCGGATACGTGGAAGACGGCCGGGAGCATTTCGCCGGCGATCTTGTACATATTCGGAATCATCAGGAGAAGACCCTGGGAGGCGGTGAAGGTGGTCGTCAGCGCACCGGCCTGCAGGGAGCCGTGAACGGCGCCGGCGGCGCCTGCCTCGCTCTGCATCTCGGTGACCTTGACGGTCTCGCCCCAGAGGTTCTTCTTGCCGTGGGCGGCCCATTCGTCGATGTTCTCCGCCATCGTGGAAGAAGGCGTGATCGGGTAAATGGCAGCGTGCTCGCTGAACAGGTAAGCGATGTTCGACGCCGCCTGGTTACCATCACAGGTGATGAATTTCTTTTCTTTTGCCATAATGATTGAAGAGTAGTTTTAGTATGTGTTGTAAGCTATTTTCTGCGGCAAAGCCATAATCATACAAATATATAAATTATTCCGGAATATCCACGCGTTTGCGGACATTCCGGAATACTTTTTTGCGGGCCTTCCGATTATTTCAGCAGGGCGTGGGCGCCGAGCATCGCTTTCGGGTCCAGGGCCTCGTCGAGCTTCTCCTTCGTCATCAGGCCTTCCTCGAGCACGATGTCATAGACGCTGCGGCCGGTCTCCAGGGCCTTCTTCGCCACCTTGGTGCTGCCCTTGTAGCCGATGTACGGGTTGAGGGCGGTCACGATGCCGATGGAGTTCCGGACCATCTTGCGGCAGTGCTCCGCATTCACGGTGATGCCTTCGATGCACTTGGTGCGCAGTGTCTCGATGACGTTGCACAGCCAGGTGACGCTCTCCAGGACGGATTCGCAGATCACGGGCTCCATCACGTTGAGCTGCAGCTGGCCGGCCTCGGCGGCGAAGGCCACGGTGGTGTCGTTGCCGATCACCTTGAAGCACACCTGGTTGGTGACCTCGGGGATGACGGGGTTCACCTTGCCCGGCATGATGGAGGAACCCGGTGCCATGGGCGGCAGGTTGATCTCGTGCAGGCCGCAGCGCGGGCCGGAAGCCATCAGGCGGAGGTCGTTGCAGATCTTGGAGAGCTTGATGGCGAGGCGCTTCAGCGCGGCGGAGTAGCTCACGTAGGCGCCGGTGTCGGGCGTGGCCTCCACGAGGTCCTCGGCCTTGGTGAGGGTGTCGCCGCAGAACTCGGACATCTTGCGGGTGCACAGCTCCGCGAAGCCCGGCACGGCGTTCAGGCCGGTGCCGATGGCGGTGCCGCCCATATTGATCTCGCGCAGGAGCACGGCGTTGCGCTCCAGGTTCGCGATCTCCTCCTCGAGGTTGGTGGCGAAGGCGTTGAACTCCTGCCCGGCCGTCATCGGAACGGCGTCCTGCAGCTGGGTGCGGCCCATCTTGATGTAGTCCTGGAACTCGACGCCCTTGGCGCGGAAGGCGGCGATCAGGGCGCCCAGGCGGCTGACGAGTTTCTTGTTCATCCGCACGAAGGTGTAGCGGAAAGCGGTCGGGTAGGCGTCGTTGGTGGACTGGGCGCAGTTGACGTGGTCGTTGGGGGAGCAGTACTGGTACTCGCCCTTCTTGTGGCCCATCAGCTCGAGGGCGCGGTTGGCGATGACCTCGTTGGCGTTCATGTTGACGGAGGTGCCGGCGCCGCCCTGCATCATGTCCACCGGGAACTGGTCGCGGAACTTGCCGGCGACGATCTCGCGGCAGGCCGCGCAGATGGCTTCGGCGATGTCCTTGTCCAGCACGCCGAGTTCGGCGTTGGCGGCGGCCGCGGCCATCTTGACGTACGCGATCGCAATCACGTATTCGGGATAGTCGCACATCCGGGTATTGGAAATCTGGTAGTTGTTGAGGGCGCGCTGGGTCTGCACCCCGTAGTAAGCGTCGGCGGGCACCTGGAGTTCGCCGAGCAGGTCGCTTTCGACCCTGAATTTCTGTTCTGACATAGTTCCGTGTTATTACAGGGTGGCAAAGGTACGGGGAAAAACCCGATTAAACAAAAAAAGCCGTATATTTGAATCCCATGAAGCGAATCTTCTCCACGCTCTCCGCCGTTTCCCTCGCGGCGCTGTCCGCCTCCGCCGCGGGCGGTGTCTGGCCGGACGGCACCCCGATGGACGCGTGGTTCTCGTCCGAGACCGCCGCGCCTGCCTCCGCGGAGGCGAAACGCTTCGTGGTCACCGACTTCGGCGTGGTCCGCGACAGCACCCTGCTGCAGACGGAAGCCCTCCAGCGGGTCATCGAACTCGCGGCCGAAGCCGGCGGCACCGTGGTCATCCCGCCGGGGACCTTCCTGTCCGGCTCGCTTTTCTTCCGGCCCGGGACGCACCTGTTCCTGGAGAAGGGCGCCGTGCTGAAGGGCAGCGACGACATCTCCGACTACGCCGTGGTGCCCGTGCACATCGAGGGCGTGCTCCATCCGTACGTCGCCGCGCTCGTCAACGCCTATGGCTGCGACGGCTTCTCCGTGCGCGGGGAAGGCGTCATCGACGGCAACGGCCTGCTCTTCTGGCAGGCGTTCTGGGCGCGCCGCCGCGAGAATCCCGCCTGCACCAACCTGGAGGTCCGCCGTCCGCGCCTCTTCTATGCGGCGGGCAGCCGGAACGTCCTCCTGGAGGGCGTGACGCTGCGCAATCCGGGCTTCTGGACCACCCACTTCTACAAGTGCGGGTACGTGCGCGTGAAGGATGTCATCATCAGCGCGCCGCACGAACCGGTCGCGGCCCCATCCTCCGACGGCATCGACCTGGACGGCTGCACCGGCGTCCACATCACCGGCTGCAGTTTCCGGGGCTGGGACGACCTGATCGCCCTCAAGGGCGGGAAGGGCCCCCGGGCCGACCGGGACCCCGACAACGCCCCCAATGCAAACATCCTGGTGGAGAACTGCCGCTTCGGCCCCGGCGCCGCGATGCTGACCTTCGGCAGCGAGTGCATCGGCGCCCGCAACGTCATCCTGCGGAACTGCGAGGGTGCCGGAACCGCCCGCATGCTCTGGCTCAAGATGCGTCCCGACACCCCGCAGGACTATGAATACATCCTGGCGGAGGGCGTTACCGGCACCGTGGGCACCGTCCTGTACGTGCACCCCTGGACGCAGTTCGCCGACCTCCAGGGCGGGCCCGTCCGGAAGTCCCGCGCCGCCCACGTCCTGCTGCAGGACTGCCGGCTGGAATGCACCGGCGTGCCGTACGACATCGTCGAAGCGCCCGGGGAATACGGGTTGGAAGATATCGGGTACGCCGAGGCCGATTTTTTCGTAAATTTGCAAGATTGAGACAATAAACCTATGGACATCTCCCTCAGACAGGGCTGCAAGTACGCCCTCCTCGTTCCCACTTCGATGGGACTCCGGCTCATTCCCGAAAACGGCCAGCCCGTGCAGTCCGGCGACGTGTTCCACCTGCAGGTCACGAGCGCCGAGACCAACGTGGCCAGCGTATCCTCCTACCTCGGCCTGCCCGTCAAGGTCCTCACGACCTTCGTGAAAGGCAGTCCGTTCGCCGCCTTCATCAAGGCCGACCTGCGTAAGCGCGGGATGGACTTCGAGGGCCCGGAGGTGGAGCAGGGCGGCCCCTGGGGCTGGCGGCACCAGATCAACGTCGCCGACAGCGGCTTCGGTTCCCGCGGGCCGCGCGTCTGGAACGACCGCGCCGGCGAGGTGGGGCGCACCCTCAACGTGAAGGATTTCGACCTGGACCGCATCTTCGGGCAGGAAGGCGTGCAGATCGTGCACCTGTCCGGCCTGATCGCCGCGCTGAGCCCCGACACCGGCAGGTTCTGCGTGGAGATCGCCCGGGTTGCGAAGAAATACGGCACCCGCATCGCCTTCGACCTCAACTACCGCGCCTCCTTCTGGGCCGGCCGCGAACAGGAACTGCACGCGATCTTCTCGGAGATCGCCTCCCTCGCCGACATCCTGATCGGCAACGAGGAGGACTTCCAGCTCGCCCTGGGCATCGAGGGACCCGAAGCCGGCGGCAGGGACCTCGCCGCCAAGATCGAGGGATTCAAGGAAATGATCCGCCGGGTGAAGAAGGAGTATCCCGCTGCGAAGGTCTTTGCGACCACGCTCCGCCAGGTCCGGCACGCCAACAGCCACAACTGGGGCGCCATCCTGTTGGAGGGCGACACCTGGCACGTGGTGGAGCCGCGCGAGATCCATGTCCTGGACCGCATCGGCGGGGGCGACGGTTTCGTGGGCGGCCTGCTGTACGCCATCCTGCGGGGCTGGGAGCCCGAAAAGTGGGTGCAGTTCGGCTGGGCCACGGGCGCGCTTGCCACGACGATGCTGACCGACTACGGCCAGCCGGCGGACGAAGAGCAGGTCTGGAGCATCTGGGAAGGAAACGCCCGCGTGAAAAGATAGGATATGGTCTGGTACGAACGGGGTTCCGAAACTGACGTCATCACCGCGGACGACATCCGCGCGGCGCTGAAGGACGTATTCGACCGGATGGGTCCCAGGCGGCGGGTCGTCGCCCTGCCGCCGGATTTCACCCGCCTGAACTCCTTCGCCGGGCCCATCACCGAGATGATCTATGACTACTTCGGCGACGCCCTCACCGACGTGATGCCGGCCCTCGGCACCCATTCCCCGATGAGTCCGGAGCAGATCCGGACGATGTTCGGCCACGTGCCCGCGGACCGCTTCCGCGTGCACGACTGGCGCCACGACGTGGTGACGGTGGGGGAGGTGCCCGCCTCGTATCTGCACGAAGTGTCCGAAGGAAAGGTGGATTACAGCTGGCCCGCGCAGGTGAACAAGCTCCTGCTCGAGCCGGACGTGGACCTCATCCTGTCCGTGGGGCAGGTCGTGCCCCACGAGGTCATCGGCATGGCGAACTATACCAAGAACCTCTTCGTGGGCGTGGGCGGTTCCGCCGGCATCAACAAGAGCCATTACCTCGGCGCCACCTACGGCATGGAACGCATCATGGGCCGCGCCTGGAGCCCGGTGCGCGACGTGATGGAATACGCCCGCACGCACTTCATCCCGCAGCTCCCGGTCGTGTATGTGCTGACCGTCCGCGCGAAGGATCAGACGAGTGGGGAGATGGTTACGCGCGGCCTTTTCATCGGCGACGACTTTGAATGTTTCCGCAAGGCGGCCGAACTGTCGCTGGAAGTCAACTTCATCCTGCTGGACCGCGAAATCCGCAAGTGCATCGTTTACCTGGACCCCGAAGAGTTCAAGAGCACCTGGCTCGGCAACAAGAGCATCTACCGCACCCGGATGGCGCTCGCCGACGGGGCGGAACTGATCGTCGTGGCCCCGGGCCTGAAGGAGTTCGGCGAGGACGCCGCCATCGACGCCCTGATCCGGAAATACGGCTACAAAGGCACCCCGTATATCCTGGAGGCCACCCGGGCGAACCGCGACCTGCAGGACAACCTCAGCGCGTCCGCCCACCTCATCCACGGTTCCTCCGAGGGCCGTTTCACGATTACCTACTGCCCGGGGCCGGAGATGTCCCGCGAGGAAATCGAGGGCGTCGGCTTCCGTTACGGCTCGCTGGGCGGGCTGCTCGCGCGCTATCCGCTCGAGGCGCTGAAGGACGGCTGGAACACGATGCCGGACGGCGAGGAAATCTACTACATCTCCAACCCGGCCCTCGGCCTGTGGGCCTATAGGGAAAGATTCAAGGACTGAATATGAAAATCGTCTGCGACAACAAGATACCGTTCCTCCGCGGGGTGTTCGAGCCTTACGCGGAGGTGGTGTACCTGCCCGGCAGGGAAACGACCCCCGGCGTGGTCCGCGATGCGGACGCGGTCGTGACCCGTACCCGCACGAAATGTGACGCGGCCCTGCTGGACGGCTCTTCCGTAAAGGTGATCGCCACCGCCACGATCGGCTTCGACCACATCGACACCGCCTGGTGCGAGGCGCACGGCATCCTGTGGCGCAACGCCCCGGGCTGCAACTCGTGGTCCGTCAAGCAGTACATCGGCGCCGCCCTCTGCGTGCTGGCCCGCCGCCACGGCCTGCGCCTTTCCGAAATGACGCTCGGCGTCGTGGGCGTGGGCAACGTGGGGAGCAAGGTCGCGAAGACGGCCGAAGCGCTGGGGATGCGCGTGCTGCTGTGCGATCCGCCCCGTGCCCGCCGCGAAGGCCCGGACGGCTTTGTCGGCCTGGACGAACTGGTGGAGCGGAGCGATATCGTCACGCTGCACGTCCCGCTCTCCCGTGAGGGGGAGGACGCCACCTGGCACCTCTTCGACGCGGCCCGGCTCGCCGCGATGCGCCCGGATCAGATCCTGATCAACTCTTCCCGCGGCCCCGTGGTGGACAATCCCGCCCTGAAGGCCGCCCTGCAGGCGAAGGCCCTGCGCGCCGCCGTGCTGGATGTGTGGGAGGGGGAGCCGGAGCCCGACCCCGGCCTGATGTCGCTGCTGGACATCGCCACCCCGCACATCGCCGGCTACAGCGCCGACGGCAAGGCGAACGGCACGATGAGCAGCGTACGCACCGTCGCATCGGTGCTCGGCCTGCCGCTGACGGACTGGCGCCCGGACGGCATCCCGGCCCCTGCGCAGCCGCTGGACTTTACCCTCGACGCTGCCGGCAAGGACCTGCAGGCGGTGCTCTCCGAGGCGCTGCTCTACACCTACGACATCCTTGCGGACGACCGGGCGCTGCGCGCGGACCCCGCCGCCTTCGAGCGGCTGCGCGGCGACTATCCAATCCGTCGCGAGCCCGCCGCCTTCACCCTCCGGCTGCGTGGCGGCAGCGCGGAGATGGCCGCGCGCCTCTCCGAGCTTGGATTCCAAGTAATTATGGATTAAATAGATAGCAAGAAATGCAAGAAAAATCTGACATCGGACTGATCGGCCTCGCCGTCATGGGCGAGAACCTGGTCCTGAACATGGAAAGCAAGGGCTTCCGCGTAAGCGTGTTCAACCGCACGGTGGAAAAGGTGGACCGCTTCCTGGAAGGCCGCGGCAAGGGGAAGAACGTCTATGGCGCCCATTCCCTCGAAGATTTCGTGGGCTCCCTGAAGAGCCCCCGCCGGGTGTTCCTGATGGTGAAGGCCGGCGCGGCCGTGGACGACTTCATCGAGAAGCTCATTCCGGTCCTCGACCCGGGCGACATCATCATCGACGGCGGCAACTCCCACTTCCCGGACACCGCCCGCCGCACCGCCTACGTGGAGAGCAAGGGCCTGCTGTACATCGGCACCGGCGTGTCCGGCGGCGAGGAAGGCGCCCTGAAGGGCCCTTCGATGATGCCCGGCGGCTCTCCCGCCGCGTGGCCGTACGTCAAGCCCATCTTCCAGGGCATCTGCGCCAAGGTGGCGGACGGGTCGCCCTGCTGCGACTGGGTGGGCGAAGGCGGTGCCGGCCACTTCGTCAAGATGGTCCACAACGGCATCGAGTACGGCGACATCCAGCTCATCTGCGAGTGCTACCAGATCATGAAGGACATCCTGGGAATGAGCAACGAGGAGATGCACGAGACCTTCGCCGAGTGGAACCGGGGCGACCTGGACAGCTACCTCATCGAGATTACCCGCGACATCCTCGCCAAGAAGGATGAAGACGGCCGCTACGTGCTTGATTACATCCTCGACACGGCCGGCCAGAAAGGCACCGGCAAGTGGACGGCGGTGGCTGCCCTCGACGCCGGCGTGCCCCTGACGCTGATCGGGGAGTCCGTCTTTGCGCGCTGCCTGTCCGCCCAGAAGGAGGAGCGCGTGGCCGCGTCCGGCATCCTGGCCGGCCCGAAGCCCGCGAAATACACCGGCGACCGCGCGGCCTTCCTGGAGGACCTCCGCCGGGCGCTCTTCGCCGCCAAGGTGGTGTCCTATGCGCAGGGGTACGCCCTGATGCGCGCCGCCGCGAAGGAATACGGCTGGAAGCTGAACTACGGCGGCATCGCCCTGATGTGGCGCGGCGGCTGCATCATCCGCAGCGTGTTCCTAGGCAAGATCAAGGAAGCCTTCGACAAGAACCCGGACATCGCCAACATCCTGCTGGATCCCTACTTCTGCGGGAAGCTCTCCGAGGCGCAGCAGGGATGGCGCAACGTGCTCTGCACGGCGATGCAGAACGGCGTGCCCGCACCCTGCATGACCGCCGGCCTGCAGTACTACGACGGCTATCGCTGCGGACGCCTGCCGGCCAACCTGCTGCAGGCCCAGCGCGACTTCTTCGGCGCCCATACCTACGAGCGCACCGACCGCCCGCGCGGCGAGTTCTTCCATACGAACTGGACCGGCCACGGCGGAAGTACGATCTCTTCCACCTATAACGCATAACAGGCAGACATCATGAAAATCGGGAAATACTCATTCGGCGTGGGCGACCGTTTCGCCCGCGAAGGCGTCAACCAGCTCCGGGCCCTCGTCGAGGCCGAGCAGAAGTTCGGCGTGCACTTCGTCCCGGTGTGGAACAAATCCAACCGCGAACACCAGATCGTCGGCACCGAGCCGATGGAAACCCGCCGCGAGGCCGACGCCGCCGTGGCGGCCCTCGGCTACCAGGGGCAGTACTTCGTGGACGCCGACCACATCAACCTCGGCAACGTGGACCGCTTCATAGAAGCTTCCGACTTCTTCACCATCGACGTCGCCGACTACATCGGCCACACCGGTTCGATGGAAGAGCGTTTCCTCCCGGCCATCCGGGAGGCCGGTCGTATCTACCGCCACATCGCGGAGAAGAAGGGCGCGGACAACTTCGTGACGGAAGTCTCGATGGACGAAGTGGACGAGGCGCAGACGCCCGAGGAACTCCGCTACATCCTCCGGGAGATAGCCCGGGAGGGGATTCCCGTGCAGACCATCGCGCCCAAGTTCACCGGCCGCTTCAACAAGGGTGTGGACTATCGCGGCGACATCGCGCAGTTCGAGCGGGAGTTCGAGCAGGACCTGCTCGTCATCGACGAGGCGGTGAAAACCTGCGGCCTGCCCGACAACCTCAAGCTCTCGATCCACTCCGGGTCTGACAAATTCTCCATCTATCCCGTCATGGGGCGGCTGATCCGCAAGTACGACAAGGGCATCCACATCAAGACCGCCGGCACCACCTGGCTCGAGGAGAACATCGGCCTCGCCGTGGCGGATCCCGACGCCCTCCGGCTTGCCAAGAAGATCTACGTGAACGCCCTCGGCCGGATGGAAGAACTGGCCGTGCCGTACGCCACCGTCATCGACATCGACGCGGCGGCGCTGCCTTCACCGGAAGAAGTGGAAAGCTGGGATGCCGAAACCTATGCCCGCACGCTGCGGCACAATCCCTCGGATCCGCTCTACAACCCGTCCTTCCGGCAGCTCATCCACGTCAGCTACAAGATTGCCGCCGAACTCGGCGACGAGTTCTACCCGGCGTTGGAGAAGCACACGGACGTCATCGGCCGCGAGATTACCGAGAACCTCTGCGACCGGCACATCCGCCGTCTGTTCGGAGAATGAACTAGAGGATGACGACTTCCGCCCCCGCGGCGGACGCAATCCGTTTTACGAGGCCCTGGAGCACCGCTCCGGGGCCTATTTCCTGGAAGGAGGTGGCTCCGTCCGCGAGCATGTTCTTGACCGACTGGGTCCAGCGGACCGGGGAGGTGAGCTGCAGCAGGAGGTTGTCCTTGATGCGCTGCGGGTCCGTCTCCGGCTGGGCGGTGACGTTCTGATAGATGGGGCAGCGCGGCGTGCGGACCTCCGTGCGCTCGATGGCCTTGGCCAGCTCCACGCGGGCGGGTTCCATCAGCGGGGAGTGGAAGGCGCCGCTGACGCTCAGCGGCAGGGCGCGCTTCGCCCCGGCGGCCTTCATCGCCTCGCAGGCGCGGGCTACGGCTTCCTTCTCGCCGGAGATGACCACCTGGCCGTCGCAGTTGTAGTTGGCGGGAATGACGATCCCCTCGGTGGCGGCGCAGATTTCCTCGACCTTTTCGGTGGGCAGGGCGATCACCGCGGCCATCGTGCCGGGCACCTGCTCGCAGCATTTCTGCATCTCGCTGGCACGCACTGCCACCAGGCGCAAGGCGTCTTCAAAGGCGACGGCGCCGGCCGCCACGAGGGCGGAGAACTCGCCGAGGGAGTGGCCGCCGACCATGTCGGGGGCGGGGAGGCCTTCGGTGCAGAGGGCGGTTGCGACCGAGTGCAGGAAGATGGCGGGCTGGGTCACGCGGGTGGCGCGGAGGTCCTCGTCGCTGCCTTCGAACATCACGTCCGTGAGGCGGAAGCCGAGTATCTCGTTGGCGCGCTCCATCAGTTCGCGTGCCTTTTCGTTGGTGTCATAAAGGTCTTTTCCCATTCCCGGGAACTGCGACCCCTGGCCGGGGAAAACATAGGCTATCTTCATAGTATCTGCGTTTTTCAAATTCCTTTTGGTTTGCGCCGCAAATTTACAAAAAAAGCGTATATTTGCAGTCCCTACGGGAATGCCCCTGTAGTTTAATGGATAAAATTTCGGATTCCGGTTCCGACGATAGGCGTTCGATTCGCCTCGGGGGTACAAAAAAGGCAAGCATTCCGCTTGCCTTTTTTCGTCATGGCCGGGGGGGATTACTCCAGGCCTTCGGCCCACTTGCGGATCTGTTCCTTGGAGGCGCCGTTCAGCGTCTTGCCGTCCTTCCAGGCGATCTTCGGGTAGGCGGCCTTGAAGTCGGCGTTGGCCTTGTCGATGGTGCTGCCGCCGGAGGTGGCGAAGAAGATGACGGTCTTGCCTTCGAAACCATACGTTTCGATGAACGTGTTGATGATCGTGGGGGCCGTGTACCACCAGACCGGGAATCCGATGAAGATGCGGTCATAGGCATCCGCATCCGTCAGGTCCTTGATGATGGCGGGACGGGAGTTCTTGTCCTGCATCTCCACGCTGCTGCGGGACTGTCTGTTCCGCCAGTCGAGGTCGGCTGCGGTGTACTGCACCTCGGGCTGGATCTCGTAAAGGGTGGCGCCGGTCACTTCGGCAAGGTCGGCCGCCACGGCCTCGGTGGTGCCGGTGGCGGAAAAGTAGGCTACCAGTGTTTTCATGTCATTTTTCTTTTGTGCGCAGGAGGGCAATACGATTGCCAGCGCGGTTAATACCAAAAAGAGTCGTCTCATGTGGTTAATTTTCTGCGAAGGTACGAATAATTCTTTTTCTTCTTTATTTTTGTAGGGGTAATCAAGCGTATTTACGCCTGGGATGACACGTCAATGAACGCAGAAGACGGCAATATCCTGTATCGGGAGATGCTTTCCCGCCGCGATCCTTCGCAGGTGGCCGGCCTGATGCGCTTCTTCAAGACGGGGCCGGGCCAGTACGGCGAGGGCGATGGATTTCTGGGAATCAAGGTCCCCGTGACGCGGGAGGTGGTCAGGGCTTGCTGGAAGGAACTGGGATTTGGGGAGTTGGAAACGTGCATCCGCAGCGGGTACCACGAAGTGCGCCTGGCCGCCCTGCTGTCCCTGGTCGAGATCTTCAGCCATGCCGGGAAGGATCCGGATCTGCAGCGGCAGTGCGTCGATTTCTACCTCTCCCATACGCAGTTCATCAACAATTGGGACCTGGTGGACCTGTCGTGCTACAAGCTGCTGGGCGCGTGGCTGCTGGACAAGGACCGGACCCTGCTCTATGACCTGGCCCGGAACGGAAAGAGCCTCTGGGAGCAGCGCATCGGCATCGTGAGCACCATGCAGTTCATCCGGAACGGGCAGCTGGATGATACCTTCGCCATCGCCGACATCCTCCTGCATCACCCGCACGACCTGATCCACAAGGCGGTGGGCTGGCTGCTCCGCGAAGCGGGCAAGCGGGATGAGGCGGCCCTGAAGGCCTTCCTGGCACCCCGCTTCCGCACGATGCCCCGCACGATGCTGCGCTATGCCATCGAAAAGTTCCCCGAAGGGGAGCGTAAACTATACTTATCATGAACAGTATGAAGAAGTTGTTATTTGCCATGGCCGCGCTGGCCACGGTCGCCTGCACCGGCGGCGCCGGGTCGCAGCCGAATCAAGATCAAATTGAAACCCCTAATATCCGGCAGAGTATGACAAACGAACAATTAAGAGACAGACTGGTTACCGTCTTGGACGACATGAAGGCCAAGGCGCTCGAAATGGGCATCCAGGGCGTGGCGACGGCCTCGATCCTGAACAAAGGCGAGACCGACGACTGGATCGGCGAAATGAAGGTGGTCGGCACGCCGTGCAACGTCCAGGAAGGATGGAATCTGGTCGCCATCGCCTGGTCGAAGTGCGGGGAAGTCATCGCCACCGGGGCCGACAGCGGGAATCCGGACCATCAGAAGATACTCGGTGAGCTCGGCTTCGTGGGCGGTGCCTACGACGAATTCGACGGCTACAAGATGGCCTTTGCGTTCAGCGGGGCCCTTTCGGAGGAAGACCTGGCCGTGGCCAAGTACGGCATCGAGAAGATGAAAGGCTACCTCTCCGGTGGCAAAGGGCTGCTGAACAAGGACCAGTTCATCCAGGTGACCATCGTGGTGGACGACATCCAGCGTGCCGCGAAGACCTGGGCCGCCCTGCTCGGCGTCCCCGAACCCGAGATCTGGGTGAACCACCTGGAGAGCAACGCGGAGTATCCTTACACCTACCGGGGGCAGGATGACAAGCCGTGCGACCTGCAGATGTGCGTCATCGAGATGGGGGACTGGCTGCTGGAACTGCATCAGGTGGACGATGCGCCCAGCACGTTCCGCGAATTCCAGGACAAGCACCGCTTCGGCGTGCACCACCTGGGCTTCGAGGTGGGCGCCGCCCGCGACAACGTGATCCGGGGCCTGAAGGAGATGGGCTTCGACACCGAGCGCACCGTCGGCATCTATCCCGGCAGCAGCTGGACCATCGTGGACGCCGAGGACGTCCTGGGCGTGAACCTGAACATCAAGCCGGTCCGGTGACCCGGACGTAAAACAAGGAATGCCGGCCTTATTGCAAGGCCGGCATTCCTTTTCATTCAGTCCCGGGGACTTAGAATCTCACGTAGTACTGGAGCCAGAACTCGTTGAACTTCTGGCCCGTCAGTTTGTTGTCGTTGTAACGGTACTCCAGCTGGAACATCAGGTTCTTGTGGAGGCGGAACTGGGGCGCGAAGGAGATGATGGTATTCTGGCTGTCCGCGGTGGCATTGTCGCGATAGGCGTCATATTTCATGAACACCTTGAACCAGTCGCACACGGGAACGCCCACGGTCGCATAGAACGCATCGGCCACACCCTTGTCCGTGGTGGCGGCATAGGGGGAACCGGTGAGGGGATCGATGGAAGAGGCCTTGTAGCCGAACGAGCGGACATACTCGGTCCGGGCGGACCAGTTGTTGTGCTCGTACTTTGCACCGACGGAGTAACGTTTGCGGTCGACGGTCACCTTGCCGTCGGACCAGTTGCCGTTCCATCCGAAGACGCCGATATAGAGGTCCTTGATCGGCTGGATCTGGATGGTTCCGATGAGGTCCTTCTGCCGGTTGTTGTCCGCCTTGTTGATACCGTTGCCGTTATAGACGCCGAGCTGGTAGTGGATGAGCCTGTGCTGGTCGCTTCCCACGGGGAAGAGGTCGCCCTGGAACTGGATGCCCAGGTCACGTCCGCCCATGGAGGCTTCGCCGCAGCGGTCGCCCATGCCGGCGAGTTTCTTGACGGCCTGCGAGTAGTCGCCTACACCCACGTCCCAAGGGTTGTAGGGGTTCTCGAAGGTAAAGGCGCGCTTGAACTCGCCGACCTTGATGCTGAACTCCTTATACTTGGCCCACTCGAGGTAGAAGTCCTTGACGTGCGGGGTGCCGTTGATTTCGAACTGGATGCGGTAGTTGAAGTCGTTGAGGATGGTACCGTCAACGTATGTACGGATCAGGCGGAGACCGAAGCCGGGGCCGCCCTGGGCGCCATCCTGGCCGGAGTATTTATACGTGCCGATGATGAACGCGCCGAACTTGGGGGTGCTGGCAAAATCCGTCAGTTTGTAACCATACGCGGGTTTTCCGGCGGTATCGCCCTGGGCGAGTGCGCTGACAGACAGCAAAACTGCACCGAGCAGAACTAAAAGTTTCTTCATTCCTTCGTAGATTTTAAAAAACTGCGCAAAGGTACGTCAAAATTGCGGTCTTTCAAAACCTGTCTCCTCAGTCGACGACCTCCAGCAGCTGGTCGCAGATGCTCTGCATGCCGCTCACGGACGGGTGGCCGTTCTGCTTTTCGACGTCGTGCAGTTCGATGAGCTGGACATTGTAGTGCGCGCATATGGTGCGCATGGACTCGTTGATCTCTTCCCGCAGTTCCGAGTTCAGGATGGAACAGATCTTGGCTTCGGGATAGAGCTTCATCAGGGTGTCCAGCAGGCAGGCCAGGGCGGGGCGGAAGGTCATGCAGTCTTTCTTCGTCCAGCCTTCAAACTTGTATTCCCCGATCGGGGAGCGTTGCCAGGCGTCGTTCGTGCCGCCGAACACGAAGATGATGTCGGGATCGCCGAGCATGTACACGCGGCTCAGGAAGCACGATGCGGTCACGTCCCGGTTGAAGAAGCCGGTGCCGCAGATGGTGGTGCCGCCCCAGGAGTTGTTCTTTTCCAGCTCGTAGCCTTTGGCCTTGATGTACAGGCTCCACCAGGTCTGGTCCACGCTGGAGACGTCATTGTGGCCGTCCGGATAGAAGGGGGCGTACCCCTCCGGGTTGTAGCCCTGATAAGTGGAATAGGAGTCTCCCAGGATGGAGACCTTCTTGGTCTGGGCCGTGGCCGCGACGCCGGCGGCCAGGAAAAGTGCCAGCGTAAGCAAGCAGATTCTTGATTTCATAATTCTATACTCTTATAGGTCTCACAAAAATACACAATTTCAGCCAGGATAGCAAACCCGCAATTCCTATTCCTCCGGCAGATTCCCCTTGCGGATCTGTTCCCGGATGATGCCGTCGGTGACCTCGAACAGGCGTTCGGACCCGACGCGGGTCTTGGACTGGCGGCCGTAAACCTGCTTCGCCGTCACGCCGTGCGCCTTCCAGTCGGCGCCGTCGTTGCTGCCGTTGAGCAGGAGCGGCTGCAGGTTGTCCAGCGAATGCGCGAAGCGCGCCTCCGGGCTGCTCCAGTTCTCGAATTCGTCGAACAGCGCGGTCAGTTCGTCCTTCTGGTCCCCGGGCAGCAGGGAATAGATCCGCTCCTTGGCGGCATCCTCGCGCGCCTGCTGTGTCTGCAGGCCCTCCGGATCGTAGGCGTAGGTGTCGCCGGCGTCAATCTCCACGATGTCGTGGATCAGGCACATCATCATCACCTTCGCCAGGTCCACTTCCTCGTTGGCATACTCACGCAGCAGCCAGGCCATCACCGCCATGTGCCAGGCGTGTTCGGCGTCGTTCTCCGCGCGGCCGTGGCCCGACAGGTGCGTCTGCCGGAAAATGTTCTTCTCCTTGTCGATTTCCAGGATGAAATCCAGTTGTCGTTTCAGTCTTTCGTCCATGATGCTTATTATTCGCTCTAACTGAGGGTAAGGATGATCTGGATGACTTCGTTGTAATTGGCCATGCCCGAGCGGATGCGGTTCCCCTTCAGGAAGAGGTTGTAGGACCGGGCCTGCAGGCGGCCGATCCAGGGGACGTAGCGCTCGCGCCAGAATGCCTGCTCGTCCCGCAGGACCTCCGTCACCTCCGGCCGGAGCGAGTCCCGCCAGCGGACGAATTCCTCTTCCGGCAGCGCCGCGCGGGCGTTGCCCAGCACGTAGGGGAGGAGGGACTGGAGACCGGCGTAGCGGACCAGCGGGTCGGAGGACGCCGTGCAGGCCCGCCAGGCCCAGTAGTTCGCTTCCGCCTCGCTGCTCACGCCGAGCAGGTGCGCCAGTTCGTGTGCGAAAAGGAAGGGATACTGCCGGTCCGGCGTGTCCTCGTTGAGCTGGATCTCGCTGAAGAAGGGACCGACGAACCCGGTGACGCCGACGGCGGAGTACAGGCGGTTGGCGACCAGGCGTTTCGGCCGTTGCCAGTCCTTCGGCTTCGCCAGCCCCCAGTCGGGGGAAAGCGTGGCGTAGAACTGCCTGATTTCCTGCTCCGTCGCCGCCCGGTCCAGTTCGTCGAAGGGACGGTAGGCCGCGTTCAGCTGCCGGGCGTAGTCTTCCAGGAACAGGCGGAAGCGCTGCGGCTCGAACACTTCCGGCCGTTTCCCGGCCCGCTCGTAGATGCTGCTGCGGAAATAATTGAGGCCCCAGCCGGCGTAGAACCAGACCGCGATCCACAGCAGCAGGCCGACCAGGGCCGCCCAGCGTTTCCGCAGGCGGACCAGGTGGGTGACGGCGATGGCCGCGGCCAGGATGACGACCCACTCGTCCAGGGAGAACGGGAGACGGGCGCTCAGCCACGACACCGCCCCGGACCAGGTCGGATAGAAGTGAAGCGAATACCAGTCGGCCCACGCGGTGTGGGAGCGGCACACGGCCACCAGGCCCAGCAGCACCGCCGCCACCAGCACCGGAACCAGCTGTTTCCGGATGGGTTTATTCATACCTGAACGCCCGGTAGGAGTGCGCGGGCAGGGTGAAGGCGGCGGCCGCCTGCGGGTCGCGCCGGTATCCGCCCGGAATCTGTTCCGCCGGGAGAACGGCCCCGTTCTCAAGGTCGGTGAAGGCCTTCAGGGATGCGCCGCCGACCAGGCGGACGTCCACGGGGCCGTCGTTGAAGTTCTCGACGATCACGGTCTTGTTGTCATACAGGAAGAGGCTGACCTTGGCGGGACCTTCCAGGTAAAGGTCGAGGTCCCGGCTCAGGATGCGGCGCAGCTCGTTCAGGACGGGGGTGGGGAAGTCGTAGAGGTTGCCCGGGTCGTCGGGCACGGCGAGCACGTAGAGGTAGCCCCCGGAGTACTTCGCCTTGTGCAGGACCGGGTAGCCGGACACGCCGCCCGTCAGGGGCCGTCCGGCGCTGATCACTTCCCAACTGTCGTTGGTCAGGTACCGGACCTGCGGGATGAGGATGTCGCGCCCGCTCTGCCCGTAGCGGCCGAAGTCGTTGACGAGGGCCTTCAGGTCGGAGCAGCGCAGCTCGGCGATGTCCGCGATCTTCTCCGGGATGGCTTTCAGCAGTCCCGTCGTGATGAGCACGTCGCCGCCGCTGCGCAGCTGCCGCTCCATCTTGGCCACGATGTCCGGGTCGGACGCCGCCTGCTCCGTCAGCAGGACGGTCTTGCGCCCTTCCGGGAAGGTGGAATACATATCCATCGGCAGGCCGATCATGCCCAGGTAGTTCTGCAGGAAATCCTCGCCCAGCGAGTGGAAAGGCTTGTAGTTGTAGATGCCCACCGGCTCGCCCAGCTTTCCGGTCAGTTCGTCCGCCTGCCGGAGCACGACGTCCGCGATCCGCGCCATGGTGGTGGGGGTGACGGTCTGCCGCCCCTTTTGGAAGGGGGCCGTCATCGCGTCGTAGTCCCAGCTGGTCCCCGTGCCCTGCCAGGGCGCGCGGAAGCGCGGATTCAGTTTCACGTCCAGCAGCTGGTTCCAGGCGAAGAGCATCACGTCGCGCGCCTTGGCGATGGCCGTCAGGTGCAGCTGCTCCGCATAGCGGTCCATGCTCATATAGATGCCGCCGGAGTCCACCCAGCCGCCGCCGTTGCGCCCGCCGGAGATGTGCTCGAAGTAGCGCATGATGTTGTAACCCAAATAGTTCTGCAGGTGCTGGGCGCTGCCCGGGTCACGTGTTTCCGTGCCCGTCCACACGCCGTCGAAAATCTGCGGGCCGTCCTCCAGGCTGAAGCCCAGGCCTTGGAAATGGTCGTACCAGTTGGGGTATTTGATGATTACTTTGACCTTGGGGTTGACAGCCTTCGCCGGGCCCACGACCAGGTTCTGCCCGGCCTCTTTCAGCAGGGCCAGGCGGTACTCGGTCCAGCTCCGGTTTCCCTTGGCCTCGATCTCTACATCCTTCTTGCTGCTGGTGAAGAAGAAGTCGTCCAGCAGGAACTCGTCGAAGTGCCGGGCCGTGTGCTCCGCGATGCGGCGCACCATGGCCCGGTCTTCCGGGTCGGAGTAACTGAAGGTCTCGAACTCGTTGGATTCGTTGATGGTGTAGGTGATGCCGCCCGCAACCTCCAGGCCCTGTTTCTGGAAGAAGGCCTTGGCCTGCTCCAGGGTCTCGTCGTCCACGATCAGCAGGTCGCGGTGCGTTTCGAGGTAGATCTTGTCCACGTCCAGCTGGTCGGAGATGATCTTCCAGGACGACTCGAGCCATTCGCGGTCCTTCATCTTCTGCACCTCGTAGGCGCGGACATAGACGGACACCTTGAAATTCTTGTGGGCGGCCGGGGCGGGCAGGGCCGTCAGCAGTGCCAGGAGCACGGCTGCAATGCGGGAGATGCGATTCAGCATACGGTTAATAATCGGAATCGGTTAGCGGAGAACCTGCGTGAAGACGGGGTCCTGCCCGTCGAGGTCCAGCACGCAGACCTTGAAGGGCGGCGTCGCGGGAGCCGCCGGGTCGGGGGCCGGTCCGCGGGGGATGTCCCGGGCCTCGAAGAGGTACTCGGTGCCGCCGGGAACGGGGCGGGAAGAGACGCTTTCGGCCTTGGCCTGGATCATCGGGTACGTCCCGACGGCGGCATCGAAAATGGCGCTTTCCGCCTCGGAAACCGGGTGGACGGCGCCGAAGTCCTCATACTCCTCGGCTTCACCCTCGAGGAAGCCGCCCAGCTTCAGGAAGCGCTCGACCTCGGCCGGGACCGCGGCGATGCGGGCCTGGCGGACGCCGTAGCCGGGCAGCACTTCCGCGCCGCTCAGTTTGGCCTTGAGATCGCGGGTGCTGGAGTCAAGCCCGCCGCTGCCGAAGGTGCAGAAGGGTACCACCTTCTTGCCGGAGAAGTCCACGTTGTCCAGCAGGGTGCCGATGGGCAGCGCGTAGGTGCCGAACCAGACCGGATAGCCGAGGAAGATGACGTCGTAGGAGCTGATATCCGAGGCGAGCGGCTTGATTTCCGGAAGCTTGCCGCTTTCCCGCTCTTGGGAAGAGCGGGCGATGGTGGCCTGGAAGTCGGTGCCGTAAGGCTCCACGGGCACGATTTCTTCGATATCGGCGCCCAGCCGTTTGCTGATTTCCTCGGCGACCACCTTCGTGGTGGAAGTCTGCGAATAATAGAGGACAAGGACCTTGGGCGCCTTGTCCTGCGAGCAGGCGGCGAACAGGGCCGTCAGTGCCGAAAGCAACAGGATCTTTTTCATAAAGTCGAATTTTGCAGCAATTTACGCCTTTTTTGGCGAAGGAACAAACTTTTCAAGAGTCATATTGACACAATACTGTTGGATTTCGGCAGGAAATGGCCTAACTTTGCCAGGACATGGCCAAGAATTACACATTTGTTCCGGGAGCGGAGTTCCCGTACCAGTACAAGTACGAACACATGGCGGTCACCACGGACTGCGTCATCTTCACCTATGAGGAGCGGCAGCTGAAGGTCCTGCTGGTGCGGCGCGCACTCGAGCCCTACCGGGGCCGGTGGGCCCTTCCCGGCGGCTTTCTCCGCAATACCGAGACGGCAGTCCAGGGCGCGATGCGCGAACTGCGCGAGGAAACCTCGCTCGAGCCGTCCGGCCTGGGCGAGCTGGGCGTCTTTTCCGATCCGGGCCGCGACCCGCGTGAGCGCGTGATTACCCTCGCCTGGTACGCCCTCGTCAAACCCTCGAAGGTGGTGGGCGGCGACGACGCCGAAAAGGCGGCCTGGTTCCCGATCGATGACCTTCCGCCGCTCGCGTTCGACCACGAGAAGATCCTGGACGCCGCCATGGAACATCTCCGGCGCGACATCTATTTCCAGCCGGTCGGTTTCGAGCTCCTGGACGACGAGTTCACGATGCCCGACCTGCAGCGCCTGTACGAGATCATCCTCGGCACCGAGTTCGACCGCCGCAATTTCCAGCGCAAGATGCTCGCCTCCGGTATCCTGAAGGAGTATCCGGGCAAGAAGAAGACGCCGCACCCCGGCCGCCACGCCTCCCTGTTCAGCTTCGACTCCGTCCGCTACGACGAGATGAAAAAAGAACCCGGCAAGCAGGAGTTCTGATGCTGTTGTAGGCGACGTTGGTGAGGATCTTCCCGGTGTTCTTGTCCACGAAGCGGTAGATCGAAATGTCCTTCAGGATCCCGGCCTTGCTCATCATATAGATGTCCGGGAACTGCGCCTTGAGCACGTCGTCGATTTCGGCCTGGTCGTAATAGTTCTTGACGAACTTGTACTTGATGCCGTACTCCGTGCTGCCGTCCCCGAGCGTCTGCTCCTTGAGGGACTCGATGCTCATGACGCCCGCCTCGTAGTAGTCCTTGAGTTCGGGATAGTAGTCGTTGATGATTCCGGAGATCTTCTCTCCGTCGGTGATGGTCTCCTGGCCCGCATAGGCGGAAGCTGCAAAGAACGATGCGATGACAAGTGCTGCAAGTAAAGAAATCTTTTTCATGATGTTTTTGTTTTTATTTGTTATGTTTCGTTGTTGTCGCTTTTTGCCATACATATCGCATGTATCGTGCCGGAAATGATTGAAAATCAGTCATTTCGACGAATTCGCCAAAGCCCTCGACGGACGGCCTCGTTTCTTCGACGAATTTCGTATCTTTGCCTTAAATTCATTGGATATGAAACCTGTCAGCACAGTCAATGCACCGGCCGCCATCGGCCCGTACAGCCAGGGCGTCGACAGCGGCGCCGGCCTGGTATTCCTTTCCGGACAACTTCCCATCGATCCCGCCACGGGCGCATTTCCGGAAGGAGGCGTCCGGGAGCAGACGCGCCAGTCGCTGCGTAACGTGCAGGCCATCCTGGCCGCCGCGGGGCTGAACCTCTCCGACGTCGTGAAGACCACGGTCTTCCTCGCCGACATGGGCGACTTCGCCGCGATGAACGAGGTTTACGCGCAGTTCTTCTCCGAGCCCTTCCCGGCCCGCAGCGCCGTGGCCGTGAAGACCCTTCCCAAAGGAGCGCTCGTCGAGATCGAGTGCATTGCCGCCGGGCGGTAGCCGCCATGGGCAGGGACCGGCAGGAGGAGAAGTTCATCCGGATGACCACGCGGCCGGTGGGTGGCCTGGTCACCTCGCTCGCCGTGCCGTCCATCATCAGCATGCTGGTGACGGGTTTCTACAACCTGGCGGATACCTTCTTCGTCGGGCAGATCAACACCCAGTCCGTCGCCGCGCTCGGCATCGTTTTCTCCTATATGGCCCTGATCCAGGCCATTGCGTTCTATTTCGGGCAGGGATCGGGGAACTATATCTCTCGCGCGCTGGGGCGCCGCCGCACCGATGACGCCGCGGCGATGGCCGCGACGGGCTTCTTTTCCGCCTTCCTCGCCGGCGTGCTGATCGCGCTTTCCGGGTGGCTGCTGACGGATCCGCTGCTGCGCCTGTTCGGCTCCACCGATACCATTCTTCCCTACGCGCGGGAGTATTTCCGGTACATCCTGCCGGGGACGCCGTTCATCATGTGCTGTTTCACGATGAACAACCAGATGCGCCAGCAGGGGAATGCCTTGCTGTCCATGGTCGGCATCGCCTCCGGCGCCCTGCTGAACATCGCGCTGGACGCCGCCCTGATCCTCGGACTCGGGATGGGGATACGCGGCGCCGGCATCGCGACCACCGCCTCGCAGGTATTCAGTTTCTTCGTGATGCTCGCCCTGTGCGGACGGCGCGGCGGCATCCGGATCCGCTTCCGGAATTTCAAGCCCGCGTGGTCGCGCTATGTCGAGATCAACGCCGGCGGGCTGCCTTCGCTGGCGCGCCAGGGACTGATGAGCCTGGCGGCCATCTGCCTGAACCAGCTGGCGTCGGAATACGGCGACGCGAGCGTGGCGGCGTTCTCGGTGGTGACGCGGGTGGCGATGCTGGCGAGCGCCGCGATGATCGGCTACGGCCAGGGCTTCCAGCCGGTGTGCGGCTTTAATTTCGGGGCGGGGCGCTTCGACCGTGTGCGGGCGGCGTTCCGGCACAGCGTCGTCGTGTCCACGGTCTATTGCCTGGTGCTGGCCGTGCTGGGCTGGTTGTTCGCGCCCGGAATCGTTCGCGTGTTCCGCAGCGACGACGCCGAAGTCATCCGGATCGGCACGGAAGTGCTTCGCTATCAGTGCCTTTCCTTCCCGCTGACGGGAATGGTGGTCATGTCCAATATGTACCTGCAGAACATCCGTCGCACCGTGCCCGCCGTAATCATGGCGACGGCGCGCCAGGGCCTGTTCTTCATCCCGGCCCTGTTCATCGGACGTGCGCTCTGGGGTTTCCTGGGCGTGGAAATCGCCCAGGCCGTCTCCGACCTGCTGGCTTTCGCCCTTTCCATCCCGCTGACCCTCACCGCCTTGCGGACGATGGACCGGGGTTAGATGCGAGGAAGGAGCGGCGTGCGTCGGCGGGTGAGCAGGATAGCTGCGAGCACGGTGCCCAGGACGACGGCACCGGCGGCGGCCCAGCGCCAGGGGGCGGGTGCCAGGTCTTCCGGGGACAGGCCGGGCTCCGGAAGCGTGAGCGGATGGAGGATCAGGAAAGCGGCGAGCGCACCGCCGACCAGCAGCCCGGCGACGAAAACGATGAGGAAGACCCGGCGCGTGCGGCGGATCTCGCGGTCGCGGTAGGCCTTGATCTGCTCTACGGCGGCGAGGCGGGCGTTCAGCTCTAGGGTGAACGATGTGGGATCCGCGGGCTTCGGGGCCGTCTGGCGGAAGAATTCTTTTATCTCGTTTTCCATTTCTCCAGGTATTCTTTGACGTGCCTGCGGCCGCGGGTCAGGTAGGCCCGAACGCTGCCGGCGGGGATTTCGAGGATGACGGCGATCTCCTTGACGGACTTGTCTTCCATGTAGAAGAGCAGCAGGGCGGCGCGCTCCTTGTCGGGCAGCCGGCCGATGGCGCGGTGGAGGTCTTCGTGGCGGAAGCGGCCGTCGGTGGCGTCTGGTCCGGGAACCGTCTGCGCGGCGGGAGCATCCAGCGGGGAGGTTTGTATTTTCCGGCTGCGGAGCCGGTCGATGAAGCAGTTGTAGGCGATGCGGAAGAGCCAGGTGCTGAAGCGCGCCGCGCCACGGAAGGAGGCCGAGGCGACGTAGGCGTTCATCAGCGCATCCTGCGCGATGTCGTCGGCCTCGGCCGGGTCACCGCACAGCGAAAGCAGGAATCTCCTCAGGGACTCCTGCTCGCCCGTGGCCAATCCTATAAACTCTTCCCGGGTCAAAGTGCCTTATTCTTCGGGCTTCTCCGCATCCAGTTCCGCGAGTTCCTTCGCCCAGGTCTTTTTGCCGATGGCATACACGATGAAGAAGGCGATGCCGACGGCCAGCAGGATGGCGCAGGGCAGGATGGCAACCGTGGCGCCGCCCGGTTCGTCATTCCAAAAGTTCTGGCTCGTGAATACGATGGTGAGCACGATTCCCGCGAGCAGGCCGATCGCCGATGTGACGCAGGCAGCGGTCAGGTAGCCCATCAGTTTGTCTTTGACGGTCTTCTCCTTGCAGCCGGCCTTGGCGGCGCTCTCGAAGAAAGCCGGGTCCAGCTGCGCGCCGTTCTCGATGGCCTTCATCATCACTTCCGTCTTCTTGTCGATCTCGTGGCGGCGGGTGCGCAGCGCCAGGGTGATCACGATGATCGGCAGGATAACGCAGATGCCGATCGGAATCAGAGCTTGAAAGAAATGGTTGAAGATACGGGCCACGGCATCCCAGGCGGCCGACCCGCCATACGTCGTCAACAACATCATCAAAGGGTTCATCATAACTAATACATTTTTGATTCAACTCACCCGTTAGACGGAACCCCGCCCCGAAAGGCTACAACAATTTTCACTTTTGGGGGAAGGTCGGTTTTAATGGCCGATACCTTCCCCACCAAATCGCCCCAGGAATGTGCTCAGTGGCCATTTCCCCGGGGAAGGTCCCCGGCCTGAAAACCGACCTTCCCCACTTCCGCCCCTTGCCCGGGTCGCTCTCGGCCAGGTAATATGCCACCGGGTGGCGTGCGGGGGCGTAGGGACTGCAGACGCAGTGAAGGCGGAGGCTGGCTGCCGCGGAACGGAGTCTAAACTATCGAACTTTGCTATCGCAATACCAGCAGCGGGTGATCCCGTTCTCGGCGAGGCGGAAGCGGGGCTCGTGCTTCTCGTTGTTGCAGATGCACTTGGCGTTGGTGCAGTGCAGGTCGTCCTTCCACTCCATCAGGCTGATGATCAGCGCCATACGGACGAGTTTCCCGTTTTCCACCTGGCGGAAATACGCTGCCCGCGGATCTTCGTCCACCTCCGTGAGGATCTCGTTCACGCGCGGCAGCGGGTGCAGCACCGCCATTTTCTCCTTGGCCAGCGCCATACGCCGGGCGTCCAGCACGAAACTGTCCTTCACGCGGTCGAACTCGTCCTCGTCCAGGAAGCGCTCCTTCTGCACGCGCGTCATATAAAGGACGTCCAGTTCGGGGATCGCCTCGTCCAGGCTGTCGGTCTCGCGGTAGGCCACGCCCATCTTCTCGCAGACGTCCTGCTTGATGTAGTCCGGCAGGCGCAGCTCGTCCGGCGCGATCAGCACCACCTTGATGCCGTGGTAGCGCGACAGCGCCTTGATCAGCGAATGCACCGTGCGGCCGAAGCGGAGGTCGCCGCAGAAGCCGATGGTGATGTCGTCGATGCGGCCGAGTTCGCGCTTGATGGTCAGCAGGTCTGTCAGCGTCTGCGTGGGATGGCTGTGCGAGCCGTCGCCGGCGTTGATGATCGGCACGCTGGACACCTCGGAAGCCACCAGCGGGGCGCCCTCGATGGGGTGGCGCATCGCGATGATGTCCGCGAAGCAGCCCACCACGCGCACGGTGTCCTGCACCGTCTCGCCCTTGGCCGCGGACGAGTTCTGGGGATTGGAGAAGCCGAGGACCTGGCCGCCCAGCTCCATCATCGCGGCGGTGAAACTCAGGCGCGTACGCGTGCTCGGTTCATAGAAGAGCGTCGCGAGCTTCTTGTGGGCCATGCTGCCCTGGTAGCGCTCGCGGTGCGCGATAATGTCTTCGGCGAGGGCGACGATTTCGTCGATTTCCTTCTTGGTGAGGTCGGTGGGGTCGATGAGGTGTTTCATAATGCGTTGCGGAATTGCAGGATCTGTTCTTTCTGGGCGGGGGTGATATACTTTTCTTCCACGGCCACGTCCACGAGGGTGTCGAGGTTGCTGAGGGAATGGTTGACCACGCCGGCGGCGGCGAGCCGGTCCAGACCCTTGCGGATGCCGTAGGTAAAGATGCTCACGATGCCGAGCACCTCGGCGCCCGCCTCGCGCAGCGCGTTCACCACGTCGATCACGCTGCCGCCCGTGGAGATGAGGTCCTCGACCACGACGACTTTCGTGCCCGGGTCCAGCCGGCCCTCGATGCGGTTCGTGCGGCCGTGGCTCTTGGCTTCACCGCGCACGTAACCCATCGGCAGGCCCAGCAGGGTGGCCGTGATGGCGGCGTGGGCGATGCCGGCGGTGGAAGTGCCCATCAGGGCTTCACACTGCGGAAAGTGCTCCCGCACCAGGGCGGCGAGCCCGGCTTCGACCTGCTCCCGCACGGCGGGGGCGGACAGGGTGAGGCGGTTATCGCAGTAGATGGGGCTCTGGATGCCGCTGGCCCAGGTGAACGGCTCCTCCGGACGGAGGAACACGGCCCCGATCGAGAGGAGTTCTTTGGCAATCTGTCTTTGCATATCTTATTGATTCAGAAATTCTTTCAGGCAACGCTCATAGGCGGCGACGGGGTCGGGGGCGGCGGTGACGGGACGCCCCACCACGATGTAGTCGGAGCCGATCTCGCGGGCGCGGGCGGGGGTGGTGATGCGCACCTGGTCGTCCTTTGCTGCGTCCGCGAAGCGGATGCCCGGGGTGACGGTGAGGAAGTCCGCCCCGCAGGCGTCCTTGACCATCGCGGCCTCCAGCGGCGAGCACACGACGCCGTCCAGGCCCGCTTCGCGCGCGTTTTGCGCATATTTGACGATGGTCTCACCCATGCCGGCGCCGATCAGCAGTTCCTTCTGCATCCGTTCTTCGCTGGTGGAAGTCAGCTGGGTGACGGCGATCAGCAGGGGGCGCGACCCGTCTTCCCGGGTGAGCCCTTCCAGCGCGGCTCGCATCATCTCGACGGTGCCGGCGGCGTGCACGTTGCACATCTGCACATCCAGCCCGGACAGCACGCGCATCGCTTTCTTCACGGTGTTGGGGATGTCGTGGAGCTTGAGGTCGAGGAAGACCGGATGCCCGCGGCGGCGGAGTTCCCGGACGATGTCGGGCCCTTCGGCGTAGAAGAGTTCCATCCCGATTTTGACGAAGGGCTTGCGCCGCCCTTCAAAGGAGTCCAGGAATTCCAGGGTCTGCTGCCTGCTTGCGAAATCGCAGGCGATGATGACGTCTTTTGGCATAGCTATGCGGTACCGATTATTTCTTGTAAAGTATTGATTCCGAGTGAATCCATCAGGCCAGGCAGGGCCTCCAGGATCTCCGGGCAGGCCTGCGGGTTGCGCAGGTTCTCCGCGCCCACCTGCACGGCCGTGGCGCCGGCCATCATCATCTCGACCACGTCTTCCGCGCGGGCCACGCCGCCGCAGCCCATCACCGGGATGGCGCAGGCGTGTGCGACCTGGTACACCATCCGCAGGGCCACCGGGAAGACCGCCGGGCCGGAGAAGCCGCCCATCTTGTTGGCGATCACGGGCTTGCGCCTGCGGATGTCGATGCGCATGCCCAGCAGGGTGTTGATGAGCGTGAGGCCGTCGGCGCCGGCGTCTTCGCAGGCCCGGGCCACGGAAACGATGTCCGTGACGTTGGGGCTGAGCTTGATGAACACCGGTTTTTCCTTCACGACGGCCCGGACGGCGGCGGTCACCGCGGCGGCCGCGCCGGGGTCCGTGCCGAAAGCCATCCCGCCGTTGTGCACGTTGGGGCAGGAGATGTTCACCTCCAGGATGTCGATGTCCGGGCAGGCGTCGGCGAGGGCGCAGTTGTGGGCGTATTCCCCGACGGAAAACCCGCTGATGTTGGCGATGATGCAGCCGTCGTAGATCTTCCGCAGGGCCGGTGCCTTCTCGTGCACAAGGACGTCGATGCCGGGGTTCTGGAGCCCTACGGAATTGATCATCCCGGCGTTGCATTCGGCGATGCGCGGGGTGGGGTTGCCCGCCCGCGCTTCCCGGGTGGTCCCTTTCAGGGAGATGCCGCCCAGCACGCCCAGGTCCACGCTGCCGGCCAGTTCCAGCCCGAAGCCGAAGGTTCCGCTGGCGGGAATGACCGGGTTCTTCAGGCGGATGCCGCAGAGGTTGACGGATAAGTCTTTGGCTACCATAGTACTTCCTTCTTGTCGAAAACGGGCCCGTCGGCACAGACGCGCCGGGGGCCGGAGGCGGTGATGACGGTGCAGCCGTAGCAGAAACCGGCCCCGCAGCCCATCCGTTCTTCCAGGCTGACGTCGCCGGGGGCTTCCAGCGCCAGGCAGACGGCCTTCATCATCGGCAGCGGGCCGCAGGTGTAGAAGCGGTCGTATTCCGGCTTCCCGGCCGCGATGGCGTCGGTCACGAAGCCCTTCGTGCCCGCGGAGCCGTCCAGCGTGGCGATGTGCACCGGGACGCCGAGGGCGCGCAGTTCATCGGCGAGGCAGATCTCGTCGGCCTTGTTGAAGCCGAGCACGGCGGTGGCTCCTTTCCCGAGCGCAAGCAGCTCTTTGGCAAGCAGATAGAGCGGTGCGGCGCCCAGGCCGCCGCCGATCAGCAGGGCATTATCCCGGCATTTCTCCGGGCGGAAACCGCTTCCCAAGGGAAGCAGCAGTTCCAGTTCCGCACCGGACTGCATCCCGGCCATCAGGCGGGTGCCTTCGCCGACCACTTTATAGTAGAGCACGAGGCCGTCCGGCAGGACGTCGCTGACCGAGATGGGCCGGCGCAGGTAGAAGCCCGGCAGGGCGATGTCCACGAACTGTCCGCTGCGCATGACCACCGGTCCGCCGGTCCTGAGAACCAGGCGGAACGTGTCCCGTGCCACCGGGTCGTTGCTCTCGATATGGAAGATTCGTTTCTGCATAGGCTATTCTTGCCAGACGGGCTCTCCGTCCTTGAGGGTCAATACGATGCGGCTTCTTACGCGCATTCCCGCGAACGGGGTGGCGCGGCCTTGGGAGAGGAATTCCGCCGGATCGACGGTCCACTGCGCGTCGGGGTCGATCACGGTAAGGTCGGCCGCGGCGCCGGGCTCCACCCGGCCGCCCGGCAGGCGGAAGGCCCGCCGCGGCCCCTCGGTGAGGGCCTCGACGATGCGCTCCAGCCGCACTTTCCCGGGGATGACCAGTTCCGTATAGAGCACCGGGAAGGCCGTTTCCAGGCCCACGATGCCCATCGCGCTGCCCGCCAGCCCGCGGGATTTCTCCTCGGCGGAGTGCGGGGCGTGGTCGGTGGCGACGGCGTCGATGGTGCCGTCGCGCAGGCCTTCGACCAGGGCCTCGCGGTCCTCGGCGCGGCGCAGCGGGGGATTCATCTTGAAGCGGCCGTCCTCCTGCAGGTCGTCTTCGCACAGGACGAGGTAGTGCGGGGCGGTTTCGCAGGTAACGCGTACGCCGCGCGCCTTGGCGGCCCGGATCAGCTCCACGCTCTCCGCACAGGAGATGTGGCAGACGTGGTAGCGGCAGCCGGTTTGCTCCGCGAGCTGCAGGTCGCGGGCGATCTGGCCCCACTCGCTTTCGGAGCAGATGCCCCGGTGGCCGTGTGCGGCGGCATAGCGGCCGTCGTGGATGTAGCCGCCGCGAAGCAGCGCGTTGTCTTCGCAGTGGGCGGCGAGGATAACGTCCTCGCGGGCGGCGGCTGTCATCGCGGCGCGCATCATAGCGTCGTCCTGCACGCCGCTGCCGTCGTCGGAGAAAGCGCAGCAGTGCCCCTTCAATGCGGCGAAGTCAGTGAGTTCCAGACCTTTGCGGCCACGGGTGATGGAACAGTAGGGGAGCACCTCGATGCAGGCGTCCCGGTCGATGATCTCCTGCTCCAGGGCCAGGGTTTCCGGGGTGTCGGGCACGGGAGCCAGGTTCGGCATCGCGCATACGGTGGTGTAGCCTCCGCGGGCGGCCGCGCGCGAACCGCTGCGGATGGTCTCCTTGTAGCTCTGCCCGGGCTCGCGGAAGTGCACGTGCAGGTCGGTGAATCCGGCGCAGACCAACTTTCCGCGGCAGTCGGTCACCCCGGCCCCGGACGCCTCCACGATGTCCGGCCCGATGGCGGCGATGCGGCCGTCCCGGACGAGCACGTCGGCCTTGCGGCGGCCGGTGCCGTCGACTAGGACGCCTCCCTTGAGCAGCCGGTCCGTCATTCCATGCTCTCCACTTGTACGCCGGAGAGCGCGGACAGGCGCTGCAGCAGGGCGATGGGTTTCTCTTTCTTCTTGACCAGGAGGCCGATCTCCGCCTTGAAGCCGCCTTCCTGGCGGTTGAGGGAGAACCAGCTCACGTCCTTGCCCAGCGATTCGACGGCGGCCGCCAGGGCCTTCTCGTCCTTGCCGGACAGGGTGACGTTCACCTGGCGCTCGCCCAGGTTGGTGCTGTAGAAGTGCAGGGCTTCCATGCAGATGAGGACGAGGATGGTGCAGAGGATGGCCATTTCATACATCCCGCTGCCCATCGCCAGTCCCATGGCGCCGGTGACCCAGAGCCCGGCCGCGGTGGTCAGGCCGCTGATGTGCCGGTTCTTCATGATGATGCCGCCGCCCAGGAAACCCAGACCTCCCACGACGCCGGCGGCGACCCGGGCGGCGTCGAACTTGTCGGAGCCTCCGAAGCCGTACTGGGAGATGATCATGAACAAGGCGGATCCCAGCGCTACCAGCAGGTGGGTCCGTACGCCGGCTCCCTTGCCGCGTATCTCGCGTTCATAGCCGATGGCGGCGCCGAACAGGGCGGCTCCCACCATCCGGACGGTCAGTTCCAGTGCAAATGTCATATCTTCTTCATTTTGTTGTCAAGCTTCCGGGCCGTACAGCCAGCGGGGTTTGTCATAGGCGCCTTCCGCCTCGTAGGGGGCGCGCTCGTCCAGCCACGCCTGGTTGACGAAGACCGTGTCGGCGCGGTCGGTGTAGAGGATGCCGTCCAGATGGTCGATCTCGTGCTGGAAGATGATGGCGGTGAAGCCGTGGACGGTGTCGGTGACGGCCTGCAGGGTCTGCGGGTCCGTCCAGGATACGACCACGCCCTCGCTGCGGGGCACGATGCCGCGCATGCCGGGGATGGACAGGCAGCCTTCCGGCCCCCGCACGGTATCGCCCAGGTGTGCCAGGATCCGGATGTTGGGATAGACCTCGAAGGGCTCGCCCGGCTTGTCCAGGCGCTGGACGGCGACGACGCGGCGCCGCAGGCTCACCTGGGGCGCCGCAATGCCCACGCCGCCCTGTTGCGGGGAGCGGACGGTGGCGAGCATCTTGGTGCTGAGCATCGACAGGAGGTCGCTGCGCAGTTCCTCCTCCGAGAGGTCCCGGCAGGTGGCGCGCAGTTCCAGGCTGTCCATGAATTCGCTGGTGACGAAGACGTACATGACGCTGTCGGACATCGTGATGACGGTGCGTTCCCACACTTCGAAGGGGCCCTGAAGCTTACGGGGGCTGCCGCAAGCGAGCAGAAGCGCGGCCAGGACGGCGATGAGAAGGAAACGTGCTTTCATATCAAACAACAAATATAGGTAAAAAGGGAGTCTGCCCGCTTCCTTGAAACGAGAAGTTTTCAACAAGGAACAGGAAAATTTGTCGATAACTTACCTTGCAGGGTGTGCAGGATTGTTGTAAATTTGCGCTTTAGTTAGTTTTGGTATGAAAGTCAGCATCATCATGGGATCCAAGAGCGACTGGGATGTGATGTCAGCCGCCTGCGAAACCCTTGACCAGTTCGGGGTTCCCTACGAAAAGAAGGTTATCAGCGCCCACCGCACTCCGCAATTCTTCTGCGACTACATGGCCTCCGCCCGGGACCGCGGCGTAGGCATCGTGATCGCCGGTGCGGGCGGTGCCGCCCACCTGCCCGGGATGGCGGCGGCTTTGACCACGCTTCCCGTCATCGGCATACCCATCCGGAGCAAGGCGCTCAACGGCCTGGATTCCCTGCTGTCCATCGTCCAGATGCCTTCCGGCATCCCCGTCGCGACGATGGCGATCGACGGAGCGAAGAATGCCGCCCTTTATGCCGTTTCCATCCTCGCCCTCCAGGACCCGGCCCTCGCGGAGAAACTCGAGGAATTCCGGAAGAAACAAGCCGACAAAGTCCTCCAAACCGAGATCTAAGCCAGAAGAACAGAGATGAATTCCCATCGCATTTTCGTAGAAAAGTATTCGGAGTTCCAGGTCGAGGCGCAGAGCCTCCGCAGCGAGTTCAACGAAAACCTTTCTCTCCACCTGCGTACCCTCCGTTACCTGAACGTCTATGACCTGTTCGGCTTTTCCGACGACCTGCTGGAGAAGTGCCGCTACACGGTTTTCGGCGAGGTGGTGACCGACCTCGTGTCGGACGAATGCCCGCTCGAGGGCAAGAAATACCTGGCCGTCGAATACATCCCCGGCCAGTTCGACCAGCGGGCCTCCTCGGCCCTGGACTGCGTCCACCTGATCGACCCGGCGGCCGACGTGCAGATCCGCTCGTCCCGCCTGCTCATCTTCGACGACGACCTGTCCGATGCGGACCTGGCGGCCATCCGCCACTATTACATCAACGCGGTGGAGTCCCGTCCGAAGGACCTGGGCCGCCTGCAGCCGGAAGGGAAGGCCGAGGTGAAGCCCCTGGCGGACCTGACGGGCTTCACGAAGATGGCCCCCGCGGAGTACGCCGCCTTCTGCAGGGAGTGGGGCCTGGCGATGAACACCGACGACCTCGCCGAGGTGGTGCGCTATTTCACGCAGGAAGGGCGCGACCCGTCGGAGACGGAACTGCGCATCCTGGACACCTACTGGAGCGACCACTGCCGCCACACGACCTTCACCACCGAACTGACCGGCGTGAAGGTGGAGGACTCCTTCGTGAAGGAGGAGATCGAGGCGGAATACCGTGAGTTCCTCGACGTGCGCAGGGAGCTCGGCCGCGAGCACAAGAGCCTCTGCCTGATGGAACTCGCGACGATCGGAGCGCGGGTGCTCCGCCGCCGCGGCCTGCTGGACGACATGGAGCAGAGCGAGGAGAACAATGCCTGCAGCATCTACGTGGACGTGGATGTGGACGGCCGCCCGGAGAAGTGGCTGCTGATGTTCAAGAACGAGACGCACAACCATCCTACCGAGATCGAACCTTTCGGCGGCGCCGCCACCTGCCTGGGCGGAGCCATCCGCGACCCGCTGTCCGGCCGTGCCTACGTGTACCAGGCGATGCGCGTGACGGGTGCGGGCGACATCAACGCCGCCGTGAAGGACACCCTGCCCGGCAAGCTCCCGCAGCGGCTGATCAGCCGCAAGGCGGCCGCGGGCTATTCCAGCTACGGCAACCAGATCGGCCTGGCCACCACGCACGTCCGGGAAATCTATCATCCCGGCTATACCGCCAAGCGCCTGGAAGTGGGCGCCGTGGTGGGTGCGGTGAAGGCGGAGAACGTGCGCCGCGAAAGCCCCGCGCCGGGCGACGTGATCCTGCTGCTGGGCGGCCGCACGGGCCGCGACGGCATCGGCGGTGCCACGGGTTCCTCGAAGGAGCATACCGGCACTTCGCTGGAGACCTGCGGCAGCGAGGTCCAGAAGGGCAACGCCCCGGAGGAGCGCAAGCTCCAGCGGCTGTTCCGCCGTCCCGAGGTGACGCGCCTCATCAAGAAATCCAACGACTTCGGCGCGGGCGGCGTGAGCGTCGCGATCGGCGAGCTCGCCCCCGGCCTGGACATCTGGCTGGACCGCGTGCCGGCCAAATACAGCGGCCTGAACGCCACCGAACTCGCCATCAGCGAGTCCCAGGAGCGGATGGCCGTGGTGGTGGAAGCAAAGGACCGCGCGGCGTTCGAGGCCTTCTGCGGCAGCGAGAACGTGGAGGTGACGCACGTCGCCGACGTGACGGACCGCGGCCGCATGCGGATGTTCTTCCACGGCGAGACGGTGGCCGACCTGTCCCGCGAATTCATCGACAGCGCCGGCGCGAAGCACTACGCCGAGGCCGCCGTGGGCACCGTCGAGGACATCGACCCGTTCCGCCGCGAGCCGGCGGGCGCTACCCTGCAGGAAAAGATGGCCGCCGTGATGGCGGATCCCAACGTGGCCTCGCAGAAGGGCCTCGTGGAGATGTTCGACGCCACCATCGGCCGCTCGACCGTACTGATGCCTTACGGCGGCGCCCTGCAGTCCACAGAGACGCAGGTGTCCGTGCAGAAGCTTCCGGCGGACGGTTTCACCCGTACCGCCAGCATGATGGCCTTCGGCTACGATCCGTTCCTGACCAGCTGGAGTCCCTATCACGGCGCCGCTTATGCCGTGGTGGACGCCTGCGCCAAGGTCGCGGCGGCGGGCGGGGACTATTCCCGGATGCGCTTCTCCTACCAGGAGTATTTCGAGCGCATGACCGCGGACCCGCACAGCTGGGGAAAACCCCTTTCCGCGCTGCTCGGCGCCCTGAAGATGCAGCTTTCGTTCGGCCTGCCGTCCATCGGCGGCAAGGACTCGATGAGCGGCACCTTCGAGCACATCAGCGTGCCGCCCACCCTGATCGCCTTCGGCGTGACCACGGTGGATGCGGAGCAGGTGCTCTCGCCGGAACTCAAGTGGGAAGGCAATAAACTCTACCTGATCAGGCACACCCCGCTGCCCAACCGGATGCCGGACACGGCGCAGCTGAAAGAGAACTGGCGGTTCATCCGTGAGCAGGCGGCCGCCGGCCGCATCGTCTCCGCCTGGGCGTTGGGCCGCGGCGGCGTGGCGGAAGGCCTCGCGAAGATGTCGTTCGGCAACCTGTTCGGGGTGGATGTCAACCTGGACGAACGGACGCTCTTCGACCTGGGCTACGGCTCCGTGATCGTGGAGTCCGAAGGGGAACTGGACTTCCCGGCGGCGGTGCTGCTGGGCGAAGTCACTTCCGGTGAGGACGGATACCTCCGGATCAACGGCGAGCGTGTCAGCCAGGACGCCCTGCTGGACGCCTATGCCGGCAAATACGCGAAGGTCTATCCCGCGAAAGTCCGGCCCGCGCATACGAAGCTCCTCAGCGGCATCAAGGCGGAAGGGAAGTACGAAGCGCCCTGCTGGAAGGGCCCCAAGGTCGATAAACCGCTCGTCTACATCCCGGTGTTCCCGGGCACCAACTGCGACTACGACACCGCCAAGGCCTTCCGCAAGGCGGGCGCGGAGGTGGAGTTCGGCGTGTTCCGCAACCTCACCGGGGCGGACGTCCTCCGTTCCATCGACGAGATGGCGGCCGCCATCGGGCGCTGCCAGGTCCTGATGCTCGCTGGCGGTTTCTCCGCGGGCGACGAACCGGACGGAAGCGGCAAATTCATCGCCAACGTCTTGAACAACAAGCTGGTGGCGCAGGCGATCGAGGCGCTTCTCGGGCGCGGCGGCCTGATCCTGGGCATCTGCAACGGCTTCCAGGCGCTGGTCAAGAGCGGCCTGCTGCCGTACGGCCACCTCGGGATGGTCACGAAAGATTCCCCCACGCTGTTCCGCAACGACGTCAACCGCCACATCTCCCAGATGGCGACCACACGCGTGGCCACGACCCGCTCGCCCTGGCTCGCCGGGATGGCGGAGGGCGACCTGCACACCATCGCCGTCAGTCACGGAGAGGGCAAGTTCGTGGTCTCCGAGGCCCTGGCCCGGGAGCTTTTCGCACGCGGGCAGGTGGCCTTCCAGTACGCCGACCCGTTCAGCGGAGAGGTCACGATGGAGCCGCCCTACAACCCGAACGGCTCGTTCTACGCCATCGAGGGCATCGTCAGCCCCGGCGGGCAGATCCTCGGCAAGATGGGCCACAGCGAGCGCTGGGAGCCCGGCGTGTTCCGGAACATCGAGGAAGAGCTGGAGCAGCCGCTCTTTGAGAATGCAGTGAAGTATTTCAGGAAAAACCGATAGTTATGACCAAAGGCGCATTGATTTTCGAAGGGAACGAAAAGCAGGTCTTTGCGACGGACCATCCCGACCAGGTCATCTTCCGTTACAAGGACGTGACGGTGGCCTACAATAACGTGAAACGGGCCCGGTTCAAGGGGAAGGGCGCCCTGGACAACCAGATCTCCGCCATCCTGCTGGACTACCTGAACCGCAACGGGGTGGAGACCCATTTCATCGAGGTCCTGGGCGAACAGGAACAGCTCTGCCGCAAGATCGAGATCATCCCCCTGCAGGTGGTGGTGCACAACCGGATCGCCGGCTCGCTGGCCGCCCGCCTGGGCGTGCCGGAGGGCTACCGTCATTCCAACGTCATCGTGGACCTTCGCTACAACAACGACGACCTGGAGGATCCGTTCATCAACCGTGACCACGCCGTCGCCCTCGGCCTTGCCACGTACCAGGAACTGGACTGCATGTACAACGTCGCCCGCCGTGTGAACGACCTGCTGAAGCCCCTTTTCCACAAGGCCGGCATCGAACTGGTGGACATGAAGATCGAGTTCGGCCGGGCTTCCGACACCGGGGCCATCATCATCTCCGACGAGATCAGTCCGGACACCTGCCGCCTCTGGGACGAGTCCACGGGGGAGCGCATGGACAAGGACCGCTTCCGCCTGGACCTGAGCCGCGTGGTGGAGAACTACCGCAACGTCCTGAACCGTCTGAAACAAGTCACCGAATCATAATATGGGCTTACTCGCAGTTTACGGCGTCCCGGGCGCCTCGACATACATCTACTACGGCCTGCACAACCTCCAGCACCGTGGCCAGGAAGGCGGCGGCATCGTCACCTTCGACAAGGACGGGGAGAGCCACCGCTACCGCGGCCAGGGCCTGCTGAGCGAGATCTTCACCAACGGAGAACTGAACCACCTGCCGGGCAGCATGGGCATCGGCAGCGTGAAGTACGCCAACGCCGCCAAGGGCGGCCTGGACAACGTGGAGCCGCTGTTCTTCCACCACCAGTCCGGCGATTTCGCCATCGCCGGGGAGGGGAACCTGATCAACGCCCGCCAGGTGTCGGAATACCTGGAGCGCCACGGTTCCATCTTCCAGACCGGCACGGACAGCGAACTGCTGGCGCACCTGATCAAGAAGGGGAACAAGGAGGACCGTATCGTACGGATCGTGAAGGCGCTGAACATGATCGAGGGCGGCTTCACCTTCGTGATCATGACCCGGAACCGCATTTACGCCTGCCGCGACAAATACGGCATCAAGCCGCTTTGCATCGGCCGGATGGGCGACGGCTACGTGGTCAGCAGCGAGTCCTGCGCCTTCGAGATTATGGGGGCCGAGTTCATCCGCGACGTGGCGCCCGGGGAGATCGTGACCCTGGACCACCACGGCGTCCGGAGCACCCTGTACTCGCATTTCAACCGCCACCGGATGTGCGCGATGGAGTATATCTACTTCGCACGGCCGGACAGCGACATCGACGGCTGCAACGTGCACGCCTACCGCAAGGAGGCGGGCCGGCGCCTGTACCGCGAATGCCCGGTGGAGGCCGACATGGTGGTGGGCGTGCCGGAGTCCAGTCTCAGCGCCGCCATGGGCTACGCCGAGGAGAGCGGCATCCCGTATGAGATGGGCCTCGTGAAGCACAAGTACGTGGGCCGCACCTTTATCCAGCCGGTGCAGTCGCTCCGCGAGCTGGGCGTGAAGATGAAGCTCTCGCCGGTGCGGAGCATCGTGAAAGGCAAGCGGATCGTGCTGGTGGACGACTCCATCGTGCGCGGCACCACCTCGCTCAAGATCGTCAAGCTCCTGCGCGAAGCCGGCGCCACGGAGGTGCACGTGCGCATCGCCAGCCCGATGATGCGCTTCACCTGCCACTACGGCGTGGACACCTCCACGCCGGAAGAGCTGCTCTGCTCGCACCGGACGCTGGAGGAGGCGCGCCAGGCCATCGGGGCCGATTCGCTGGGCTACCTCAGCCCGGAATCCACGCGGGATTCCTGCTTCGGCTGCGCGGATCCCTGCCAGGCGTGTTTCACCGGCGAGTATCCGACCCTCCTTTATGACGAAATGGTAGAAAACGATTAAATAATAATTAATAATGATTAAAACTATGGCTAATTCCTACGAAAAAGCAGGTGTCAACCTGGAAGCGGGTTACGAGGTAGTCCGCCGCATCAAGCAGCATGTCGCATCTACGTCCCGCAAGGGTACGATGGGCAATATCGGAGCATTCGGCGGAATGTTCGACCTGTCCTCCCTCGGCTACAAGGAGCCGGTTCTCGTGAGCAGCACGGACGGCGTGGGCACCAAGCTCAAGATCGCCTTCACCCTGGACAAGCACGACACCGTCGGCATCGACGTGGTGGCCATGTGCGTCAACGATGTGCTCGCACACGGCGCCGAGCCCATCTACTTCCTGGACTACGTGGCCCTGGGCCACAACATTCCCGAGAAGGTGGAGCAGATCGTGGCGGGTGTCGCCGAAGGCTGCCGCCAGGCTGGCTGCATGCTCGTGGGCGGCGAGACCGCCGAAATGCCGGGTATGTACGACTACGACGAATACGACCTCGCCGGTGCGGCGACGGGCGTCGTCGAGAAGAGCAAGCTCATCGACGGGTCCAAGGTCAAGGTGGGTGACGTCCTGGTGGGCATCGCCTCTTCGGGCGTGCACTCCAACGGCTTCAGCCTCGTGCGCAAGATCGTCGCCGACGGCCGGCATCACTACTCCGACCGCGTGCCCGAACTGGGCGGCCGCAAGCTCGGCGAGGTCCTGCTGACCCCGACCAAGATCTATGTCAAGCAGGTGCTGGATGTCATCGCCCATTGCGACGTGCACGGCATGGCCCACATCACCGGCGGCGGTTTCGACGAGAACATCCCGCGCTTCCTGCAGGAAGGCCAGGGCCTCGAGATCCGTGAGGGGACCTGGGAGATTCCCGTGATCTTCCAGCTGCTGGAGAAGTGGGGCGGCGTGCCGCACCGCGAGATGTTCAACATCTTCAACATGGGCGTCGGCCTGGTGATGGTGCTGGATCCTTCCGAGGCGCAGCAGGCCATCGACATCCTCGCTTCGCATGGCGAGAAGGCCTTCGTCATCGGCAAGGTCACGGACCAGCCGGGCGTGATGGACATCATCCTGAAATGAAAAAAAGGCTAGCGGTATTCGCCAGCGGGTCGGGCACCAACTTCGAAGCCATTGCACGGGCCTGTGCGGACGGCCGGCTGGACGCCGAGGTGGCGCTGATGGTCTGCGACAGGCCCGGCGCCGCCGTGGTGGCCCGCGCGGAGCGTTTCGGCGTTCCCGCCTTCGTCGCATCGCCGAAGGAATACGGCTCCAAGGCCGCTTTCGAGCGGGAGGTCATCCGCTGGCTGGACGCCGCCGGGATCGACCTGGTGTGCCTGGCGGGCTATATGCGCATCGTCTCCGACGTGCTGCTGGATGCCTACGGCGGCCGCATCATCAACATCCACCCCTCGCTGCTGCCCGCCTTCAAGGGGGCGCACGCCGTGGAGGACGCGGTGGCTTACGGCGTCAAGGTGTACGGCATCACCATCCATTGGGTGAACGCCGACCTGGACGGGGGGAAGATCATCGCGCAGCGGGCCTTCGAATACGACGGGAACGACCCGGAAGAGGTGCACCGCATCGGTCAGAAGATCGAGCACGCATTGTACGTGGAAACCATCGATAAATTGTTGAAACAGAAGTAATGAGAGCGTTAGTTAGTGTAAGTGACAAGACCGGGCTCGTGCCGTTCGTGCAGGGGCTCCAGGCATTGGGTTGGACCATCATCGCCACCGGCGGAACGCAGCGCCTGCTGGAGCAGAGCGGCGTGAAAACCGTGGGCATCAGCGAGGTGACCGGTTTTCCGGAAATCCTCGACGGACGGGTGAAGACCCTGCACCCGAAGGTGCACGGGGGCATCCTCGCGCGGCGCGACCTGCCCGTGCATATGGCCACGCTCGCGGAGCAGGGCATCCAGACCATCGACCTCGTGTGCGTGAACCTCTATCCTTTCCGGCAGACCATCGCCAAGGAAGGCGTGAGCATGGAAGACGCCATCGAGAACATCGACATCGGCGGACCTTCGATGGTGCGCAGCGCCGCCAAGAACTGGCGCGACGTGACCGTCGTCTGCGATCCGGCGGACTACGACCGCGTGCTGGACGAACTCCGCATGGGCGGACGGACCTGCGACGCCACGCGCCTGCAGCTCTCCGCCAAGGCTTACACCCACACCGCCGAGTACGACATGTGCATCGCCTCCTGGATGCGTGCGCAGGCCGGCCTGAACGAGAAGCTCTTCCTGGAATACGACCTGAAGCAGCCGCTGCGCTATGGGGAGAACCCGCACCAGGCGGCGAAGTTCTATGCCGCGATGCAGCCGGAGCCGTATTCCCTGGCCTTTGCCCGCCAGATCCAGGGCAAGGAACTGTCCTACAACAACATCCAGGACGCCAACGCGGCCCTGAACGTGCTGCGTGATTTCGCCGACAAGCCCTTCTGCGTGGCGCTCAAGCACATGAATCCCTGCGGCGCGGCCGTGGGGGAGACCCTGGAGGAGGCCTGGCAGGCCGCCTACGAGGCCGACACGGTGAGCATCTACGGCGGCATCGTGGGCGTGAACCGCGAGCTGACCGCCGAGGTGGCGCGCGGGATGAAACCCATCTTCCTGGAGATCGTAATCGCCCCGTCCTTCAGCCCGGAGGCGCTGGAGATCCTCTCCGCCAAGAAGAACCTCCGCGTGCTGGAGGTGCCGATGGCCCCGCAGGACCGCGCCCCGATGCAGTACGTCGGCGTGAACGGCGGCATGCTCGCCCAGCAGCTCGACACGGCCGTGGAGGCCGTCAGGGAGGAGATGTGCGTGACGAAGGTCCGTCCGACGGCCGCGCAGCTCGCCGACCTGGACTTCGGCTGGCGCATCGTCAAGCACGTCAAGTCCAACGCCATCGCAGTGGTGCGCGACGGGCATACCATCGGCGTCGGCGCCGGGCAGACCAACCGCGTGGGCTCCGCCGAAATCGCGCTCAAGCAGGCGCAGGCGGCCGGTTTCACCGAGGACCTTGTGCTCGCATCCGACGGCTTCCTGCCCTTCGACGACACCGTGGCGCTGGCCGCGCAGTACGGCGTGAGCGCCATCGTTCAGCCGGGCGGGAGCATCCGCGACGCGGACGCCGTCGCCAAGGCGGACGAACTGGGCATTACGATGCTCTTCACCGGAATCAGACATTTCAAGCATTAGGATATGGCAAAAGACAAGAAAGTGCTCGTCGTGGGCGGCGGCGGACGCTGCCACGTCATCGTGGATGCGCTGGCCCGCTCCCCGCAGGTCGCGAAGATCTGGTGCGCCCCCGGCAACGCCGGCATCGGCGCGCAGGCGGAGTGCGTCCCCCTGAAGGATACGGACGTGCCCGGGCTGCTGAAGTTTGCGCAGGAGCAGGGAATCGACCTGACCGTGGTGGGCCCCGAGGCGGCGCTTTCGGTGGGCATCGTGGATGCCTTCCGCGCCGCCGGGCTGCGGATCTTCGGCCACACGCAGGCCGCCACCCGCATCGAGAGCAGCAAGGAGTTCGCCAAGGTGCTGATGGAGAAATACGGCATCCCCACGGCCGCCTACCGGAGTTTCGACGACTTCGACGAGGCGCTCGCCTATGTGAACGGCCGGCCGTTCCCGGCGGTGCTGAAGTACGACGGCCTGGCCGCCGGCAAGGGCGTCGTGATCGCTGCGAACGCGGAGGAGGCCGAGGCCGCCCTGCGCAGCATGCTGCTGGACGAGGCTTTCGGCAAGGGCCGCGTGGTGGTGGAGGATTTCCTCACCGGGCCCGAGTTCTCGTTCATGGCTTTCGTGGACGGGGAACGCGTCTATCCGATGCCGCTTTCGCAGGACCACAAGCGCGCCTTCGACGGCGACCGCGGTCCGAATACCGGCGGCATGGGCGCCTACACGGGCCTTCCGTTCATCACGGAAGAGGACCGCGCCTTCGCGCAGAAGGAAATCCTGGAGGCTGCCGCCAAGGCGATGGCGGCCGAGGGCTGCCCGCTGTCCGGCGTGCTCTACGGCGGCCTGATGAAGACCCCGGACGGGGTGAAGGTGATCGAGTTCAACGCCCGTTTCGGCGACCCCGAGACCGAAGTGGTGCTGCCGCTGCTGGAAAGCGACATCTATGAACTTTTCTCCGCCGTGGCGGAAGGGCGCCCCGCCGCGCAGCCGGTCTGGCGCGACGCCGTCACCCTCGGCGTGGTCCTGGCCACGCAGGGCTACCCGGGTTCCTATCAGAAAGGCTTTGAAATCAAGGGCCTGGAGTCCGTCGATGCCAAGGTGTACCATATGGGTACGAAGCGCGACGGCGACCGCCTGCTTACGAACGGCGGCCGCGTGCTGATGGTCGTTGCCGAAGGGGCCGACATCCGCGCCGCTTACGGAAAGGTATATGCCGAGATTTCCAAGATTGCGTGCGATTCGCTCTTCTATCGCCGCGACATCGCCCACTGGGCGCTGGACGGCCGGCTGCTGGACGGCAAGGCGCTGTCGGCTTCCATCAAGGAGGACCTGCGCGAGCGGATCGGCAAACTGGAGGTGAAGTACGGCCGCAAGCCGTCGCTCGCCGTCATCATCGTAGGCAACAATCCCGCCAGCCAGGTGTATGTGCGCAACAAGGTGAAGACGGCCATCTACCTGGGGATGAACTCCCGCCTGATCACGATGGCGGAGGACGTCTCCGAGGAGGCCCTGCTGGACATGATCGGACACCTGAACCGCGATCCCGAACTGGACGGCATCCTGGTGCAGCTCCCGCTGCCGAAACAGATCGACGAGGCGCGCGTGATCGACGCCATTGCCAAGGAGAAGGACGTGGACGGCTTCCATCCGCTGAACGTGGCGGACCTGTGGCTCGGACGTCCCTGCACCGTACCCTGCACGCCGAAGGGCATCCTGCGGCTGATCGACGAGAGCGGCATCGACCTGAAGGGGAAGACCGCCGTGGTCGTGGGCCGCAGCAACATCGTCGGAAAGCCGGTGGCGAAGCTCCTCCTGGACCGCAACGCCACCGTGGTGATCGCCCACTCGCGCACGAAGGACCTCAAGTCCTTGACCCTGCAGGCCGACGTGCTGGTGGTGGCCGTGGGCAAGGTGAACGTGGTCACCGGCGACATGGTCAAGCCCGGCGCCGTGGTGATCGACGTCGGGATGAACCGCGACGCCGAAGGCCGGCTTTGCGGCGACGTGGACTTCCCCGGCGCCCGCCTGCGGGCTTCCTGGATCACCCCCGTGCCGGGCGGCGTGGGCCCGATGACCATCGCGATGCTGATGGAGAACACGGTGGAGTGCTTCCTCGCCCGGATGGAGGGCAAATAGGATGGGGGAGTACCGCTATACCCTGAGAAAGTTCCTGAAGGACTGGGCGCTCATCATCGGCATGATCGTGGGCGCCTCCCTTTATCTGGGGTATCGTGCGGTCCCGGCCCTGCATCCCGCCGGCCCGGTGCTGGAGCGGATCGCGAAGACGGTGCAGCCGCTGCTCCTGTTCACGATGCTGTTCCTGAGTTTCGTGAAGATCGAGCCGCACCAGATGCGGCCGCACCGCTGGATGGGCTGGCTGCTGCTCTTCCAGGCGCTGCTGTTCGTGGGGCTTGCGCTGCTGCTGGTTTTCTTCCCGGACCTGCCCCTGCGCTACGGGATCGAATCGGCGATGCTCTGCATCATCTGCCCCACCGCTACGGCCTGTGCGGTCGTGACGGGCAAGCTGGGCGGCAACATGGCGGGGGTGGTCACCTATACGGTGCTGATCAACCTGCTGGTGGCGGTGCTGGTGCCGCTGATGGTCCCGCTCATCCATCCGATGGAGGGGCTCAGCTTCGGCGAGGCCTTCACCAAGATCCTGGCGAAGGTGTTCCCGCTGCTGATCCTGCCCGCCCTGCTGGCCTGGCTGGTGCGCTACCTGCTGCCCGGACTGCACGCCTGGCTGCTGAAGTACACGGACCTGTCTTTCTATATCTGGTCGGTTTCGCTCACGCTCGCCATCCTGATGAGCACGCGGGCCATCGTGCAGAACGGGGCCGGGCCGGGGGTGCTCTGGGAGATCGGCATCGCCTCGCTGTTTACCTGCATCCTGCAGTTCTGGCTTGGCCGCTTCATCGGCAGGCGGTACGGCTGTCCCATTTCCGCCGGGCAGGCCCTCGGCCAGAAGAACACCGTCTTCGGCATCTGGATGGGCTACACCTTCATGACCCCCGTGATTTCCGTCGCCGGCGGCTTCTATTCCATCTGGCACAACGTCTATAACACCTGGCAGATGTACCGCAAGCGCAAGGCGGACGAAGCCAGGCAGCGCTAGGACAAAATCAGGCAGCGCTAAACTTCGGGATCTTCAGGGAGAACCGGTGCTTCCATCACGGAAGCGTCGCGGGCGAGCTGGGCCCGGACGCGCTGCTTGCTGCGCTTGGCCAGGAGGATGTAGAGGCCGAAGAAGAGGGCGATGGCCAGGCCGCCGAAGATACCCGGTGCGCCGAAGCAGAAGGCCAGCCAGTCGAAGGCGGTATGCTGGGCCACGGGGACGAGCAGCGCCAGGGCGTAGTTGAGGTTGCGGCGGGCGGGATTCCCGAAACTGCCGCAGGCGAAGAAGTAGCCCATCGCGACGGCGAAGAAGAAGTGGGCGGGCACCGAGAAGATGGCGCGCAGGATCCCCACGGTCTCCCAGCTGTCCATATTGTTGAAAAGGTACCCGATGTTCTCCAGGGCGGCGAAGCCCATCCCGACGCAGGCGGCGTACACGATGCCGTCCACGTACTCGTCGTAGTCCGGGTTGCGGCGCAGCAGCAGCCACAGGAAGGCCAGTTTGGCTGTCTCTTCCGGCAGGGCGGCGCCGAAAAGGGAGGTGCAGAACCAGGCTGCGACGCCCCCGGCCTCCAGGGAAAACAGGCCGAGCGCTTCCAGGGGCGTGGAAAGCAGCAGGGAAGCGGGAGCGGACAGGCAGCCGAAGCAGAAGGCCTTGATGAGCTGCCGGGCCGGTTCCTTGCGGTACCGGTCTTTCCGATAGATGAAACAGACCAGCACCAGGGCGGGAAGGACTGCGGAGAGAATAATCCAGGTCATACTCTACAAATATAAGAAATTAACCCGTTCTTTCGCGGGGGACCTTTTGCTTTCCGCTGCGGAAAAAATGTTGAAAACTTTTTTTGTCGCGGGAGGCATTTTTATTTATCTTTGTCAGTCAAATAAAAGTCCCTCCGCTATGTCCTTTATCGATGAAAGAATCGCCCTGGAAGGCTTGACTTTTGACGACGTACTCCTGATTCCGGCGTACTCCGAAGTCCTGCCGCGGGAAGTAGACCTGCACACGCGTTTTTCCCGCAACATCCCCCTCAACATTCCGATCGTGTCCGCCGCCATGGACACCGTGACCGAAGCGCCGATGGCCATCGCCCTGGCAAGGGAAGGAGGCATCGGCGTGATTCATAAAAATATGAGCATCGCCGCGCAGGCGGCCGAGGTGCGCAAGGTCAAACGTTCGGAGAACGGGATGATCAGCGACCCCGTCACGATCAACCAGGACCAGACGGTGGGGGAGGCCCTCCGCCTGATGAGCGAGTTCCATATCGGCGGCATCCCCGTGACGGACGGTGAACGCCACCTCGTGGGCATCGTGACCAACCGCGACGTCCGCTTCCTGGAAGACATGGACGAACTGGTGCGCGACGTGATGACCTCGCAGGGCCTGGTGACCATCCAGGACACCCGCACGGACCGTGAGTACGTCAAGTCCATCCTGCAGAAATACAAGGTCGAGAAGCTCCCGGTCGTGGACGACAAGGGGCACATCGTCGGCCTGATCACCTATAAGGACCTCATCAAGGAGCGCCTGCATCCCGACGCCTGCAAGGACGAGAAGGGACGCCTGCGCGTGGCGGCCGGCATCGGCATCACGCCGGATGCGCTGGACCGCGTGGCCGCCCTCTGCGCGGAAGGCGTGGACGCCGTGGTGCTCGACTCCGCCCACGGGCACAGCAAGGGGGTCATCGACCTGTGCAAGCGGGTCAAGGCCGCCTATCCCGCCCTGGACGTGGTGGTGGGCAACATCGCCACCGAGGAAGGCGCGCGCGACCTCGTGCGGGCCGGCGCGGACGGCGTGAAGGTGGGAATCGGCCCCGGTTCCATCTGCACCACACGCATCGTCGCGGGCGTGGGCGTACCGCAGCTGAGCGCCATCTGGGGCGCTTCCCAGGCCCTCAAGGGCACGGGCGTGACCCTGATTGCCGACGGCGGCCTGCGCTACTCCGGCGACATCGTCAAGGCCCTCGCGGCCGGCGGAGACTGCGTGATGTGCGGTTCGATGTTCGCCGGCACGGAGGAGTCTCCGGGCGAGACCATCATCTACAGCGGCCGCAAGTTCAAGGCCTACCGCGGCATGGGATCCATCGACGCGATGGCGGCCGGCTCGAAGGACCGCTATTTCCAGGACGACAAGGCCGAGCTGAAGAAGCTCGTTCCGGAAGGGATCGTGGGCCGGGTGCCGTACAAGGGAACGCTTTCCGAGACGGTGTACCAGCTCGTGGGCGGCCTGCGCTCCGGCATGGGCTACTGCGGCGCCGCCAACCTGCAGGCCCTGAAGGGGGCGCGCTTCACCAGCGTAACGGCCAGCGGCATGGCGGAGAGCCACCCGCACGACATCACCATTACCAAGGAGACGCCCAACTATTCCCGCGGTGAATAAGATCCTGATCCTTGACTTCGGCTCCCAGGTGACGCAGCTGATCGGCCGCCGCCTCAGGGAGCTGAACGTTTATTGCGAAGTCTATCCCTACAACAATTTCCCGGCGCCGGACGACAGCGTCAAGGGGGTCATCCTGTCCGGCAGCCCCTGCTCCGTGCGCGACGCGAACGCGCCGCAGGTGGACCTTTCGCTCTTCCGCGGGAAAGTGCCCCTGCTGGGCATCTGCTACGGCGCCCAGTACCTGGCCCATCGCTGCGGCGGCAAGGTCGAGCAGACGGATTCCCGCGAGTATGGCCGGGCGATGCTTTACGTCGTACGGCCGGATTCCCCGCTGATGCACGGCGTGAGCCCGCATTCCCAGGTGTGGATGTCGCACGGCGACACCATCTCCCGCCTGCCGGAAGGGGCCGAGGTGATTGCGTCCACGCAGGACGTCGCCAACGCCGCCTTCCAGTTCGCCGGGGAGCCCACCTGGGCGGTGCAGTTCCATCCGGAAGTGTACCATACCGTGGACGGCACGAAGATGCTTTCCAACTTCGCCCTGACCATCTGCGGCATGAAGGGCGACTGGACGCCCGCTTCGTTCATCGACACCACCGTGGCCGGGCTGCGGGAGCGGATCGGCGGCGACAAGGTGATCCTGGGCCTGAGCGGCGGCGTGGATTCCACCGTGACCGGCGTGCTGCTGAACAAGGCCGTCGGGCACAACCTCACCTGCATCTTCGTCAACAACGGCCTGCTCCGGAAGAACGAGTACGAAGACGTGCTCGAGTCCTACCGCGACATGGGCCTGAACGTCATCGGGGCCGACGCCTCGAAGGATTTCCTGGCCGCACTCGCCGGCGTGGAGGATCCCGAAGCCAAGCGCAAGATCGTGGGGCGGCTCTTCGTCGAGACCTTCGACCGCTATGCCCGGCAGATCGAAGGCGCCCGCTGGCTCGCGCAGGGGACCATCTATCCGGACGTGATCGAGTCGGCCGGCATCCCCGGCATCGCCTCGAAGATCAAGAGCCACCACAACGTGGGCGGCCTGCCCGAGCAGATGAACCTGCGGATCGTGGAGCCGCTGCGGATGCTCTTCAAGGACGAGGTGCGCCGGGTGGGGCGCTCCCTCGGCATCAAGGAGGAACTGATCGGACGCCACCCTTTCCCGGGACCGTCCCTGTCTATCCGTATCGTGGGCGAGGTGACGGAGGAAAAGCTCGACGCGCTGCGCGAGGCCGACGACATCTTCATCCGCGGGCTGCGCCGCTACGACTGCCGCGGGCTGGATTTCCCCAGCGCTTCCGACCCGCGCGTGAAGGCCGAAAACCTGTACGACGCCGTCTGGCAGGCGGGCGTGATCCTGCTGCCGGTCCGGAGCGTGGGGGTGATGGGCGACGAGCGGACCTACAAGCACACGGTCGCCCTGCGCGCCGTGGTGTCCACGGACGGGATGACGGCCGACTGGTTCCGTTTCCCGTACGACTTCCTCGCGGATATCAGCAACGAGATCATCAACAAGGTCCCGGGCGTGAACCGCGTGGTGTACGACATCTCGTCCAAGCCGCCGGCAACCATCGAATGGGAATAGTGATTGATAGTTAACATATTAGCATTATAGATTATGACAACAGGAAACGTCCGCCCCGCGGATATGGAGCGCATTACGACGCCCGCCCTCGCCCAAAGATTCATTGACGGACAGATCAAGGAGCTCCGCGATCAGATCGGTGACAAAAAAGTGCTGCTGGCGCTGTCCGGCGGCGTGGATTCTTCGGTGGTCGCAGCCTTGCTGATCAAAGCCGTCGGCAAGCAGCTGGTTTCGGTCCACGTCAACCACGGCCTTCTCCGCAAGGGCGAACCCGAGCAGGTGATCCGCGTATTCCGCGACGAGCTGGACGCCAACCTGGTCTATGTGGACGCGACCGACCGTTTCCTCGACAAGCTCGCCGGCGTGGCGGATCCCGAGCAGAAGCGCAAGATCATCGGCGCCGAGTTCATCCGCGTGTTCGAGGAAGAGGCCCGCAAACTGGAAGGCATCAGTTTCCTGGCCCAGGGCACGATCTACCCGGACATCGTCGAGTCCGGTCCCGTCAAGAGCCACCACAACGTGGGCGGCCTGCCCGAGGACCTGCAGTTCGAGCTCGTGGAGCCCATCAAGCTGCTCTTCAAGGACGAGGTCCGCGTGGTCGGCAAGCAGCTGGGCCTGCCGGACAATATGGTGTACCGCCAGCCGTTCCCCGGCCCCGGCCTGGGCGTGCGTTGCACCGGCGCCATCACCCGCGACCGCCTGGAGGCGCTCCGCGAGAGCGACGCCATCCTGCGCGAGGAATTCGCGAAGAACGGCCTGGAAGGAAAGGTGTGGCAGTACTTCACCATCGTGCCGGATTACAAGTCCACGGGCGTGAAGGAAGGCAAGCGCAGCTGGGACTGGCCGGTCATCATCCGGGCCGTCAACACGCGCGACGCCATGACCGCCACCATCGAGGAGATCCCCTACAAGCTGCTGCACCACATCACGCAGCGCATCGTGACGGAAGTCCCGGGCGTGAACCGCGTGCTGTACGACCTCACCCCGAAGCCGACGGGAACGATCGAATGGGAATAATCCTTTAATTCACGATAGCAATGGCTCAAGTACAGAAAGACCAGGCAATTTATGACGCCCGTCCGCTCGGCGCGGGCAAGATGACCGTGCTCGGCCTCCAGCATCTCTTCGCGATGTTCGGGGCCACCGTCCTCGTTCCGGTGATCACCGGACTATCCGTTTCTGCGACCCTGCTCTTCGCGGGCATCGGCACGCTGCTCTTCCACCTCCTCACCAAGATGAAGGTTCCCGCCTTCCTCGGCTCGTCCTTCGCCTTCCTCGGCGGATACGCGGCCGTGACGCAGATGGGCGCCGAGAAGGGCCTCTCCCTGGCCCAGTCGCTGCCTTACGCCTGCATCGGCGTGTTCTGCGCGGGTCTGATGTATTTCGTGCTGGCGGGTCTGTTCGCGGCTTTCGGCGCCAAGAAGGTGCTCCGCTTTTTCCCGCCCATCGTCACCGGCCCGATCATCATCGCGATCGGCCTTACGTTGTCCGGCTCCGCCATCCAGAACTGCAGCCAGAACTGGTGGCTTGCCCTGGTGGCCGTGCTGGTCATCATCCTCTGCAACGTTTTCGGGAAGGGGATGATCAAGATCGTGCCCATCCTGCTGGGCGTGCTGGTCTCCTACATCCTGGCCGCCTGCTTCGGCCAGGTGGACTTCACCCCGGTAAAGGAAGCCGCGTGGGTGGGTCTGCCGTTCAAGATGGAGAACACCGCCTTCGCCGTGTTCAGGAACCCCGACTGGGGCCTGGTCGTCGCCGCCGTTATCGCCATCCTGCCGATCTCGCTCGCCACGATGGTGGAGCACATCGGTGACATGTGCGCCATTTCATCCACGACGGACATCAACTACCTCGGCGATCCCGGCCTGCACCGCACCCTGATGGGGGACGGCCTCGCCACGATGGTCGCTTCCCTGTTCGGCGCTCCGGCCAACACGACCTACGGCGAGAACACGGGCGTGCTCAATATCACCAAGGTTTACGATCCGCGCGTAATCCGCATCGCCGCCTGCTTTGCCATGCTGCTTTCCTTCTGCCCGAAGTTCTCCGCACTCATCGGTGCGATGCCCGCCGCGACCATCGGCGGTGTCTCGCTGGTGCTGTACGGTATGATTTCCGCCGTCGGCGTGCGGAACATCGTCGAGAACCAGGTGGATTTCACGCATTCGCGCAACCTGTTCATCGCCGCCCTCATCCTGGTGCTCGCCATCGGCATCAAGTACGGTGCGAACGACGCCATCAGTATTGGCTTCACCTCTTTGAGCGGCCTGGCGGTCGCCGCCCTGGTGGGTATCGTGCTCAATGCGGTCCTTCCCGGGAACGACTATCAGTTTCGCGAAGGGGCGAAGGGGAACACCGCGGTAAACTTCGGCCCCAGAAGGATTTCGGAGAAACCGGATAACCAGAAGAAGGACTGAAAAGACGCTGCCTTTGGGGGAAGGTGACAAATTGTCACTGGAACGCCATTTGTTTTGTCTACGGACGGCATCGCGAGATGCCGTCCGTAGACTATAAAAAAGCAACAATATGGCAACCAAGACACTCAAAGGCAAAATCGGCGTAACTACCGAGAATATCTTCCCGGTAATCAAGCAATTCCTCTATTCCGACCACGAAATCTTCCTGCGCGAACTCGTCGCCAACGCGGTGGACGCCACCCGCAAGCTCCAGGCCCTCGCCTCCAGCGGTGACTTCAAGGGCGAGCTCGGCGAGATGAAAGTCCGCGTCGAGCTGGACGAAAAGAAGAAGATCCTCCGCATCATCGACCGGGGCATCGGAATGACCGAGGACGAGGTGGACCGTTACATCAACCAGATAGCCTTCTCCTCCGCCGGCGAATTCCTCGAGAAATACAAAGACCAGCTGAACTCCATCATCGGCCACTTCGGCCTGGGCTTCTACTCCGCTTTCATGGTGAGCAAGAAGGTCACCATCGACACCCTGAGCTGGCAGGAAGGCGCCAAGCCGGTGCACTGGTCCTGCGACGGCTCGCCGGAGTACTCGATGGCGGAAGGCAAGAAAGAGGACCGCGGCACCGAGATCAGCCTGTACCTGGACGACGACTCCGAGGAGTTCGCGAACAAGGGCCGCATCTCCCAGCTGCTCGGCAAGTACTGCAAGTTCATGCCCGTCCCGGTGGTCTTCGGCAAGAAGACGGAATGGAAGGACGGCAAGAGTGTGGAGACCGACGAGGACAACGTCATCAACAGCATCGAACCCATCTGGACCAAGGCCCCGTCCGAACTGAAGGACGAGGACTACCTCAAGTTCTATAAGGAACTCTATCCGATGGAGGAGGAGCCGATGTTCTGGATCCACCTGAACGTGGACTATCCCTTCACCCTCACCGGCGTGCTGTACTTCCCGAAGATCAAGGAGCGGATGGCCATCGACAAGAACAAGATCCAGCTCTACTGCAACCAGATGTTCGTCACGGACCACGTGGACAATATCGTCCCGGACTTCCTGACCCTGCTGCACGGCGTGATCGACTCGCCGGACATCCCGCTGAACGTCTCCCGCAGCTACCTGCAGAGCGACGCCAACGTCAAGAAGATCAGCACCTACATCACCAAGAAGGTGGCCGACCGCCTGGAGGAGATTTTCAAGGAGCAGCGCGAGCAGTTCGAGCAGAAGTGGGACAACATCAAGCTGTTCATCGAGTATGGCATGCTCTCGGACGAGAAGTTCTGCGAGCGCGCCCTCAAGTTCGCCCTGCTCAAGAACACCGACGGCAAGTATTTCAGCCTGGAGGATTACCGCACCGCCATCGAGCCGGCACAGACCGACAAGGACAAGAACGTGGTTTACCTGTACGCCACCAAGCCGGCGGAACAGTACACCTGGATCGAAGGCGCGAAGAACCGCGGCTACGACGTCCTGCTGATGGACTGCGAACTGGACAGCCACTTCGTGAACCTGCTGGAAGCCAAGGTCGAGCACACCCGCTTCGCCCGGGTGGACAGCGACTCCGTGGACAACCTCATCCCCAAGGAGGAGAAGGTGAAGCCGGAGATGAGCGAGGACGACAAGAAGGTGCTGGACGAACTGTTCAAGACCGTCCTGCCGGAGGGCAACGATTACCTGGTGGACGCGCAGAACCTCGGCGAGACCGCCGCGCCGGTGCTCATCACCCAGAGCGAGTTCATGCGCCGCTACCGCGAGATGAGCGCCCTGGGCGGCGGGATGAACTTCTACGGTTCCATGCCCGAGGCCTATAACATCATCGTCAACATGGAGAATCCGCTGATCGCGAAGATCTGGGGCGGCAAGAAAGAAGCCGCCGAGACGTCGGCGGCCGACTTCGCCAGGGACAGCGAACTGCTGCATCAGGTGGTGGACCTGGCCCTGCTGGGCAACGGCATGCTGAAGGGCAAGGCCCTCGCGGACTTCATCGCCCGCAGCGAGAAGTTGCTGAAATAGTAAAGAATCAGCCTTTTTACCATCTGCCCCTTCCGCCGCCGCCCGGGCCGCGGAAACCGCCGCCGGGCCGGCCTTCACCCCTGCCGCCGCCTGCGCCGCCGCCCATGGAATTGAAGCGGTACGCGAACGTGAACAGGATGTAGCGGCCGAAATTGTGGGTCCAGCTGTACCGGACGAAGTCCGATCCCATCGAGGTGGAGAAGCCGGTGTTCTGGTTCAGCAGGTCGTTGGCGCTGACGGCGATGTCGAAATTGTTGCGCGGGCCGAAGCGGGCGCCGAAGTTGAGGTTCAGGATGTTGTCGTTGATCTGCCCGTAGGTGAGCCCCTGGGTGAAGACCTTGTTGTAGTTGCCGCCGGCGTAGAGGTGCTTCAGGATGTTGTTGAGTTCGAATCCCACCGTCAGGCGTTCGGTGAAGTAGCGTACGTCGTCTTTCTCGGAGTTGGCCGAATAGATGTAGGAACCCGTTCCGCGGACGTTCAGGCGGAAATTCCGCGAGAAGTTGGTGTTCAGGGCGAGGCCCAGCGTGGGCCGGTAGTTTTCCGTGACGGTCAGTTTGTCGTTGACATACGAGGGGGAGCTGTCCCAGTTCATGGATACGTTGGTCCGGAGCACGCTGTTGATCTTCTTCAGCTGGCTCTCGAGTTCGGCGTTCGCCGAGGCGCTGTAGCTGTGGGCGACGTTCTCGTAGGTGCTCAGGGTGGACTGTGCCGGCATCGTGTAGTCATAGTCCGGCAGGTAGGTGTCGGCGGCATAGTAGATGCGGCGGCTCACGATCACGTCGTTGTTGACGCGGAAGTTCGCGGAAAAGGAGAAGGAGGAGTAGTTGCGCGCGGCACGCCGGCGGTTTTCGCTGGAGGCGACGCTCTCCCGGGCTTCCTTCCCGAGCACGGTGCTGTAGGAGAAGGAGAAATTGTGCGAGGTGCTCTGCCGCAGGTTCGGGTTGCCCGCGGACACCGAGTAGAGGTTGGAGTTGTCCAGGCGCGGGCGCACCTGCTCGAGCGAGGGGACGGAGTTGGATGCCGTGTAATTGAACATCCAGTCGTTCACCATCTTGTCCGTCCCGAAGCGGATGCGGCCGGTCCAGGCGTTGAACGGCCGGGAGTAGCTGCTTTCCTCCGGGAACCGGTCCGTCCGGCCGAGGGTGGTGGACCCGTACCCGACGCTCACCCGGAGGTTGGCCTGCAGCTTTTCGAAGTACTGCCGGTAGCTGAGGGTCCCGCTCTGGACGCGGTTGTCGTGGGTCAGGCGCTCCGTGTTCACGCTGTCCGTCAGCACGGCGGCGGGGTCGGTCACGTCCAGGGCGATCTTCTCGCTGACCCGGCGGGTGTCGCTGAACCCGTACTCGAACTCGATGCTGTGGCGGTTGGAAAAACGGTAGGTGATGCTGGGGGAGATGCCGTAGCTGCGGTTCCCGCCGTCGGAATCGATCTCCAGCACCTTCACCGCGATGGTGGAGGTGGTCGTGTCCACCTTGGCGGAGAAGCCGTCGCTGTTCCCGCTGCTGAAGTTGGCGCCCAGGCCGAAGTACAGCTTGCCGGCGATGCCCTTGCTGAAATTGAAGTTGCTGCTGAAAGAGCGGCTCCGGGTGTCGGAGACCGTGCCGGACGAGGTGCCCTGCCGGGGCAGGAGGTCCTGGTAGTTGTAATTGCTGTTGCGGGAGTTGGAACGGCCGTCGGTGATGCTGTAGTTGGCGGAGAGGCGGATGAAGCCGTCCTTGAGGCTCTTGCGGCCGTTCAGGTTGAAACGGTGCACCCCGCTGGTCTGGTCCGAATGGGAGGAACTCACGGTTTCCCGGAAATCGTAGGCGTCCGTGGGGAAGTAGGTCTGCTGCGAACGGGACTCGTTCACGGTGTAGTTGTTCGTGTAGGAATAGCTGCCCCCGATGCTGGCGAGGACGAAGTTCCGGGCCTCTTTGCTCATCCAGCGGCGGGTGGCGCCCGCCGACACGCTGATGGCGCGCAGGTCGGCCGCCCCGCCGCCCCGCGCGGACCGGAAGGCGTTGCCGCGGCGCCGGAAGGACGCGTCGTTGATGTTGTTCACGTTGAAACTGAGGTCGGCCTGCAGTTCTTCCGAAGAGAGGTTCAGGGTGCCGCCGGCGGTGTAGCGGAACTTGTGGTAGAGGCTGTCGGTGTCGAAGCCCGCACCGGACAGGAAGTTCCCGTTTACCACCATCTTGGGCTTGTTCTTCGTCTGGATGTCGAGCACCCGCTGCTTCTCCTCGTTGAGGCTGACCACGTGGTTGGGGTCCTTGTTGGCGTACTCGGTGAAGGACTTGATGCCGGCGACCTCCTCCGCCGGCAGTTGTTCCAGGGCGCGCATGGGGTCGTCGCTGAAGAGCAGCGCGCCGTCGATATAGACGGTGGCGAGGTCCTCGTCGAGGATGGACACGCCGTCGTCGTTTACCTTGACGCCCGGCATCTGTTCCAGCAGGTCGATGGCCATTTCGCCCTTGTTGTACTTGACCGCGTTGGGATTGAACACGATGGTGTCTTCCTTGATGGCCATCACGGTGGCCGTCTCGGCCAGGACCGCTTCCGCCAGCATGATGTTGGAGGGGCGGAGTTCCACGATGACCTTGTTGTCGCCCGCCTTCACGGTCATGCTGCGCCGCATCTCCTCGTATCCGAGCAGGCTCACGGTCACGTCCGCCCGGCCCGCCGGGACGTTCCGGATGGTAAAGAGGCCCTTGTCGCCCACGACGGCATACAGCGTGTCTTTCCGCGCTTCGGGCACGACGATCACGACGGCGCCGGTGCCGGGGGCGTCTTCTTCATCTTCATTATCGGCAAGGAGCGTGACGGTTCCGGTGAGAGTGCCGCGCTGGAGGCGCTGCTGGGCCTGGAGGGAAAAAACGGACAAAATGATTGCGAGCAGGGAGGCGGTTCGCTTCATGGATACGGTTTTTTTGGTTTTTCGCCGTCTCTGTATGCAAAAATAAGGCCTCCGGAGGTCGTCCGGAGGCCTTGTCAGTCAATTTTTACTGATTATTTGTACAGGAAGCGCTTGATGCTCATCTTCGGGGTCTTCTCGAAGGGCACGAGCACGGTCTCGACCTTGGCGATCTTGCTGTAGGAAGGCAACTGGCGGTTGGCGCCGGCGCAGATCTTCTCGGGCAGGTCGGAAACGGCCTCTTCGTCCAGCTTGGCGTTCTTGATGCCGTCCTTGTCCAGGTAGACCAGGGCGACGATCTTGCCGGCGCGGTCCACCACGACGGACTCGCTCACGAACGGCTGGTTGTTCACGATGGCCTCGAGTTCCTCCGGATAGACGTTCTGGCCGTTGGCGGTGAGGATCATGCTCTTGGAGCGGCCCTTGATGAAGATGTTGCCGTCCTTGTCCATGATGCCCAGGTCGCCGGTGCGCAGGAAACCGTCTTCGGTGAAGGCGTTGGCGGAGGCCTCCGGGTTCTTGAAGTAGCCGATGGTGATGTTCTCGCCCTTGGCCTGGATCTCGCCGGCGATGTGCTGGGGATCCTCGGAGTCGATGCGCACGACGGCGCAGTCGACGGCCTTGCCGCAGGAACCGGGGACATACTTGGTCCAGTGCTCATAGGCGAGCAGCGGGCAGGCCTCGGTCATGCCGTAGCCCACGAGGTAGGGGAACTTGATCTTCTTGAAGATGCGCTCGACTTCCGGGTTCAGGGCGGCGCCGCCCATGATGAACTCCTCGACGTTGCCGCCGAAGGCCTGCACGAGGCCGTCCTTGACCTTCTTGTAGATGATCCGGTTCACGCCGGGCACCTTCAGGAGGAACTTCACGGCCGGCTTGTCCAGCGTGGGCTTGATCTTGGACTTGTAGATCTTCTCCATCACCAGGGGGACGGTGATGAGCAGGTAGGGCTTCACGTCGGCGAAAGCCTTCAGCAGGGTGGCCGGGGTCGGTGCCTTGCCGAGCCAGTAGATGGCGGTGCCGTTGCAGAGCGGATAGATGAACTCGATAACGAGGCCGTACATATGGGCCATCGGGAGCATGGAGACCATCTTGTCGCCGGCAGGCACGTGGCGCTGGCTGAAGTCCACGTTCGCGCAGAAGTTGCGGTAGGTCAGCATCACGCCCTTCGGGTCGCCGGTGGACCCGGAGGTGTAGTTGATGGTGGACAGGTTGTCCCAGTTGTCGGTCGGATAGACGACGTCGCCGGGGCCGAAGCCGTCGGGCCACTTGGCCTCGAACAGGGCGTCCATCTGGGCGTAGGTGGCGGCGATTTCGTCGGAAGCGGCGTAGAGGAGTTTCCAGCTGTCGATGTCCACGACGAAGCGGACGGCCGGCATCCGGGCGATGTCCATCTGCTTGAACTTGTCTTCGTTGGTGAAGAGGGCGATGCTCTCCGAGTGGTTCACCAGGAAGGTGGCGCCTTCGGGGGTGAAGTCGGCGAGCAGCGGCACGATGACGGTCTCGTAGGTGTTGACGGCGAGGTAGCTCATGCCCCAGCGGGCGCCGTTGCGGGCCCAGAGGGCGATCTTTTCGCCTTTCTTGATGCCGAGTTTATCGAAGACGAGGTGGAATCTCTCGATCTGCGTGGCCATCTGGCCGTAAGTGAAGGACTCGCCTCCGATGCTGTTGAGGGCGGCCTTGTCCCAGTACTTGCGCGTCGCATTCTGCAGGCGCTCCAGGTAGTGCGGATATTTTTCCATTGGAAACTGTGTTTGTGGTATTGTCCTAATAATTCTCAAAAGTAACGCTTCCGGCGTTTTTTTGCAATCCCGCGTATGCGTATGTGGCGAATTATTCCGATATTTGGGGCGAAATCAAGCCATAAGGGGTGAAAATGGAAAGGAAAAAACCGATTGTCGCGCTGATCTACGATTTTGACGGAACGCTCTCGCCGGGCAACATGCAGGAGTTCGGCTTCATCCAGGCCGTCGGCAAGACGGCCGACGAATTCTGGCGGATGAGCGACAGCATCGCCATCGGCCAGGACGCCTCGAACGTCCTGTCGTACATGAAACTGATGTACGACGAGGCGAAGAAGAACGGCATCCCCCTCCGGCGCGAGGAGTTCCGCCGCTTCGGGCAGCACATCGAACTCTTCGAGGGCGTGCGGGAATGGTTCCGCCTGGTGAACGACTACGGGCGCACGCACGGCGTACGGATCGAACACTACATCAATTCCTCCGGCCTCAAGGAGATCATCGAAGGCAGCTCCATCGCGCACGAATTCAAGCACGTCTTCGCCGGCACGTTCATCTACAACGCGGACGGCGAGGCGGAGTGGCCGGGCATCGCCGTGGACTACACCGCGAAGACGCAGTTCCTCTTCAAGATCAGCAAGGGCATCTTCAGCGCCCGGGACAACAAGCAGGTCAACGCCTCGATGGCGGAGGACAAGAAGCGCATCCCCTTCTCGAACATGATCTATTTCGGCGACGGCGACACGGACGTGCCCTGCATGAAGATCGTCGGCATGTTCGGCGGCCATTCGATCGCCGTGTTCGATCCCGGCAACGAGCGCAAGAAAGCCGCTGCGGCAAAGCTCAAGCGCCAGGGACGCGTGGCCTTCGCCGTGCCGGCCGTCTATACCCAGGACGCCCCCGCCTTCCGCGTGGTCCGGGCCATCATCGACAAAATAAGAGCCGACTTCGTGCTGAGCCGGCTCTCTCGGTAGTCCCTGGCAGTCGGAACCTGGTTTACTCGGAACGTGTGAACCTGGCCGTCCAGCCGCCGCCGGGGGCCATGTGGATCTTCAGCGTGTGCCGGTCCGGCGTCACGGTGAGTTCTTCCGTCACGTGGGCGTAGTCCCGGGCGTTGCGGTCGGCATTGATGCCGTCGCGGAACACCTCCATCCTATACCGGCCTGCCGGCAGGAAAGCCTCCAGGTCGATTTCCATTTCCCGGGCGTCCCAGTCCGTCATTGCACCTACGTACCAGTCGCCGCCCTTGCGGCGGGCGATGGCCGCGCAGTCGCCGACCTTGCCGTCCAGCGCCACGGTCTCGTCCCAGACGGTGGGCACGGCGGCCATCCACTTCAGGCATTCCGGCTCGGCGAGATAGTTGCTGGGGGAGTCGCAAAGCATGGTCAGCGGCGCCTCGAAGATGATATACTCCGCCAGCTGGCGGCAGCGCGTGCCCTGGCTCATCGGCTCCGAGTTGTTCGGCCGGTAGCCGCGGCGCGTGGCATTGTGCATCGCGCCCTGGGTGTAGTCCAGCGGACCGGCGAACATCCGGATGAAGGGAATCTGGACGTCGTAGGTAACCTGGTCCACGTTGGGCTGGGCCCATTTCATCTGTTCCAGTCCGGCCACGCCCTCGTGGTTGATCACGTTGGGGAAGGGGCGTTGCAGGCCGCTGGGCTTGAAGGCGCCGTGGAAGTCCAGGAGCAGGTGGTAGCGGGCGGCCGTGCGGGCCAGGGTGGTGTAGAAGTCCACCATCTGCTGGTCGTCACGGTTCATGAAGTCCACCTTGAAGCCCTTTACGCCCATCTGTGAATAATAGCGGCAGATGCCTTCGATGTCGCGCTGCATCGACCAGTAGCCGGCCCAGAGGATGATACCCACGCCCTTGGCGTTGGCGTGGTCCACGATGGCCTTCATGTCGATCTCGGGGACGATCTGGAAGAGGTCCGCCTTGTTGAGGACCGCCCAGCCTTCGTCGAGGATCACGTATTCGATGCCGTGCGCGGCGGCGAAGTCGATGTAGTACTTATAGGTTTCGGTATTGATGCCGGCGCGGAAATCCACACCGGTGATGTTCCAGTCGTTCCACCAGTCCCAGGCCACCTTGCCGGGCTTGATCCAGCTCCAGTCGATGTCCTCGGCGGGGCGGCCGAGCTGCCAAACGAGGTCGCTGTCCAGCAGCTGGCGGTCCTCCGTGGCCACGGCGACGATCCGCCAGGGCAGGGCGGCGCCGGCGGGCTGCTTCGCGATGTAGTCCTCGGTGGTGCGCACGATGCCCTGCAGCTTGTTGTAGCCGTCCTGCTCGACGAGCTTGGGATACGGGGCGAAGAGGCCCGCGAGGGCCGTTCCGCCCGCATGGCGCAGGTACATGCCGGGATAGTCCAGCAGGTCGGACTCGGTGATGTTCACGCGCCAGCCGTTCCGCATCTTGAACGAGACGGGGAGGAAAGCCTTCTGCCCCTCTTTCCAGGCGCTGAGCGGATGGATGTCGTAATAGGCCTCGAAACTGTTGAGGAAGGGGTCGCGCGGGGAGTCCGGCTTGACGTACGGGACCGTCGTCTCCACGTCTTCCGCGAAGCAGAAGGAGGCCTGCTCGTCCTTGACGGTAAATCCCTTCTTGGAGCGGGAAACGAACCTCCAGGCCATGCCGGCGTCGTATGCGCGGATCACCACGTCGAAGGTCTTGTATCTGAGCGTCAGCTCGTTGAACTGGTCCCGTACGCTGGCACGCTTGTACACGGGGGCGGGAATGTCGGTGTCCACCGAACGGGTCAGGGCGCGCTCGAAGCGGACGGAGGCGTCATAGACGCTGCCGTCGCCCAGCTGCACGGACAGCCCGGACGGGGCGATGACGGCCGTCCCGTCGTAGTTCGAAAGACCGCGGGGCGGCGCCCAGGCAGAAGGGGAGCGCCAGCAGTGCGGTGAGGGCGGTAAGGATTCTGAATTTCATGAAATATGGGATGTTTTTCCGTAAAGATAGCCATATTTGGCGACAAAACGGCACGGCTGAAAGGGATTTATTCACTATATTTGTGGATAATATGAGGAAATGGCTTTTGTTACTGTTCCTGGGCTGCTCCGCCACCTTATGGGCGCAGAACGGCCTGGTAATGCCTAGTGTGGACCCGATTGAGGATTCCCTCTCCATCGCGCGGATGCGCGTCAAAATGGACTCTATCCGCCGGTACCGGCCTACGGTAGCCGTGGTGCTGGGCGGCGGCGGCGCACGCGGCATGGCCCACCTTGGCGTGCTGCGGTACATGGAGGAGCTGGGCATTCCGGTGGACCTGATCGGCGGCACCAGCATGGGCGGCCTCGTGGCCGGCCTGTATTCCTTCGGTTACGGCCAGGAATACCTGGATTCACTGTTCCTCTATGAGGAGGAAGAGCGGAACGAGCGCATCAGCAAGCAGATCGCCATCGAGAACAGTTACAGCAAGGTCAAGACGCGCACCGCGGACATGGGCCGGGAAGCACTCAACAAGATCGGTCTCGGCCTGCCGGACGGATTCCTGTTCGGCTACAACGTGCGCAACATCCTCAGCTCCGTGTCCGTGGGCTACCAGGATTCCCTTTCGTTCAGCGAGATGCCCATCCCGTACTACTGCGTGGCCACGGACATGCTTTCGATGAAGGAGAAGAACTGGACCGTCGGCCGCGTGGTGGACGCGATGCGTTCGACGATGGCCATCCCCTTGTATTTCAGGCCGGTACGTATCGGCAATCTGGTCCTTTCCGACGGCGGTACCCGCAACAATTTCCCGGTGGACGTCGCCCGGGCGATGGGCGCGGACATCGTGATCGGCTCCGAGATGCCCGTTCACCGCACGCTCACGGACCTGAACACGCTCGCCAACCTGGCGCAGCAGAACATCACGATGATGTCCTCCGACGCGGCGGGCATCAACCGGGAGCATACCGACATCCTCCTGCAGCACGAGCTGCCGGGCTACTCCATGCTTTCCTTCGACTCGGAGAGCGTGGCGAACATCATCGACGCCGGCTATCAGATGGCCCTGGAGAACAAGGAGGCCTTCGAGGCCATCGCGGCCCGCGTGGGCGCAAAGCCGGGCGTGCCGGCCCCGCTTCCGGCGCGTCATGCCGTGGACCTCAACAAGGGAGATGTGCTGGTCGGGCAGGTACGGATCGAGGGCGTTTCCGAGCGGGAGCAGCGTTTCCTGCTCGACCCCGTGTACCTGGCGGGCGACATGCTCTATGACAAGGACGATATCGAGAAGATGCTCGCTATGCTGTACGGAACGCGGGCGTTCGAGTCCGTCACCTACCGCCTGGAGGGTAAGGAAGAGCCATACGACCTGGTGTTCGAGTGCCAGACCGGCCAGGTGAACGAGTTCGCCGCCGGCCTGCACGTGGACAACGACGAGGTGGTGTACGTCGGCCTGAAGCTGGGCGTGGGGACGCGCAAACTCAGCGGCCCCCGTTTCGTGGGGGAGGCCAAGATCGGCCATTCCGCCTCGCTGATGACGGATTTCTCCCTGAAGCCGTTGCGGCGCCTGCCGATCGTCGGCATCGCGGCGAAGACATCCTATATCAATTTCATGTATGTGGAAAATGGCGGGGATGTGAAGATCAAGTCGCTGAACACCCGCTTCGACGCCTATCTGGAAGACTCCCGCATGTCGCTCGGCACCTTCCGCCTGGGTGTGTCTTCCGAGTTTGAACCGTACGAGAATTACATGGACCAGAACTACAGCTGGAAGGATTATGATTTCCGCAGCAACTGGCATTCCCTGTTCGGGAACTTCCGGCTGGATACGATGGACGACAGTTATTTCCCCACGAAAGGCCTCCGCTTCGGCGTGAACGGACGCTACGTGTTCGGCGGTTATTCCATCTTCCTGGAGTATGAAAACGAAAAGCCGGGCCTGTCTTCCGAGGATTCGGTGGCCCCGTACGGGGTGGCGACCGCAGAATTCAGCGCCGCGGTTCCGCTGGGCCGCCGGCTGACCTTGCAGCCGTCCGTGTATATGGGTTGGGCCACGACCTATTCCGGGCAGATGAACTTCGCCCATTCGCTTTGTGCAGGCGGGATCGTGGCGGGCCGTTACCTGGACTACCAGCTGCCTTTCTTCGGCTACAGCACCGGATGCCACATGTTCGAGCACGTGCTGAGTACGGCGCAACTGGACGTCCGCCTTGAAATCGGTCACGCCAACCTGGTGACCCTGCAGGGCGCCGCGCTGCGGAGCGCCGCCAGCTTCAAGGAGTTCGTCGGCGGCCTGCCCGCCACCTGGGCTGTGGGCCTGGAATACGGCCGCAAGACCATCGCGGGCCCGCTCCGGCTGGGCTTCCACTGGTGCAACGAGACCGGATTCGGCGCCACGCTGGCCTTCGGCTTCAATTTCTGATCCTTTCCGCTATTTCAGGAGCGGCTTCAGCTGGTCCCAGCTGAGGGTGACGTCTATGACCCCGAGCGCATAAGGCGCGATGTCGTAGGGGTTGAAGTACCAGGTAATCCCCTCCTTGCCGACGGAGAAATTGCCGTTGGGGTAGGGGGCGCTGAAAAAGAAGTCGTCCATATCCACGCCGGCGGCGTCCGCCTCTTCGGCGTAATCCTCCAGCGCCTGGTCCTCGAGCATGCCGCCCAGCGTTTCTTCCCAGCCTTCCCGGAAGAGGTCGTCCTCCGTGACCACGGCACCGGTCGCGGTGTCGAAGACGGTGTAGTTCTCGGCGTACATCCCGTGGGCTCCGCCCATATAGTCATTGGCATTGCAGCAGTAGGTCAGCAGACCGCGCGCCTTGTCGAAGGGCAGGAAGGAACCGTCGATCCCGGACTCCCAGTTGAACATATAGGAGTCCTCGCCGTCGAATTCATCCATCATCTCTCCGGCGTCCGACAGGTATCCGGCGATGCCGCTCTCTTCCCACCGCCGGCACGCGTCGCGCACGTCGGAGCCGCTGTCCTCTTCCGTGAAGAGGATGTCGCGCCGGATGATGGCGGCGTTGATCCGGTCGACGACTTCCTGCGGCAGGCCGCCGGTCAGGTATTCCATCGAATAGGAATAGGTGTAGCCGACCTTGGACCCGTCGGAAAGCGGTGTGAACCCTTCGTGGGAGGTGGTGGAGGTCTGGATGCCGCGGTTGCATCCCGCCAGCAGGAGGGCGGCGAGGACGGCCGCGAGAATGAGCAGATATCGTTTCATGTTGCAAATGTAACGAATCCCGGCGGTTTTCTTGGAAAGAATTGTTTATATTTGTCAAAACTCCGTTAGTATGAAAAAAACGACACTGTTCCTGCTTTCGCTGGCCGTCCTGCTTGCCGGCTGCTCGGAGCGGGGCGGAACCCTGCCGGACGTTCCCCTCAAGGATGCCTATGCCGACTGCTTCCTGATGGGGGCTGCCATCAGCACCTTCCAGGTAGGCGACCGCAGCCCGGAGACCCGGGAGCTCCTCCTGAAGCATTTCAACGCCATCTCGCCCGACAACGAGCTCAAGCCGGAGAGCCTGCACCCCCGTCCCGACGTCTGGAATTTCCAGCGGGCCGACGCCTTCTGCCAGTTCGGCAAGGAAAACGGGATGTGGATCCTGGGGCACACGCTGTGCTGGCACAACCAGACCCCCGCGTTCTTCTGGACCCGGCCCGACGGGCAGACGATGTCGAAGGACGAGATCTTCGAATCCGTCCGCAGCTATGTGGAGACGGTGTGCACGCATTTCCTGGGCAAGGTGGACGCGTGGGACGTCATCAACGAGATCGTTTCCGAGGACGGCGGATACCGGGACCTGGGCTGGGTACACGCACTGGGCGCGGACCCGGCGGTCGTGGACGAGTTCGTCAAGCACGTCTTCCGCTGCGCGGAGAAGTACGCCCCCGGTACCGAGCTGTATTACAATGAGTTCAACTGTTGGCGCCCGTCCAAGCTCGCCGGCATCGTCCGGCTGGTCAAGATGCTCCAGGCCGACGGCATCCGGATCGACGGTGTGGGCATCCAGGCGCACTGGGGCCTCGGCTATCCCAAGAACGAGTATGTTGTCGACGCCATCGAGCAGCTGGCGGCGCTCGGGGTCAAGGTCAACATTTCCGAACTGGACGTGGATGTCCTGCCCATCTCCAAGGACGCCCAGGTGATCGGCCGTTCGCTGCGGGATCCCCAGTATCAGCTGGAGGAGTTCGAGGCCTTCCTGGATCCGTACAAGGAGGGGCTTCCCGAGGAGGTGGAGGACCAGCTTGCCGCCCGCTACGAGGAACTGTTCCGGATCTTTTACGAGCACCGCGACCAGATCTCCCGGGTGACGTTCTGGGGCACCCACGACGGCACATCCTGGAAGAATGGTTCCCCCATTCCCAACCGCACCAATTACCCGCTCCTTTTCAAGCGCGACTTCACGCCCCACAAGGCCTATTATTCCGTCATCGGCATCCCCCTGGGGAAATAACCCTGCTCGATCCGTATCCCTGACCCGCGGCTAAAGCTCCGGACCCAGTCTGACGCTTTTGCCGGCGGCCAGGGTGAAATCCCGGGTCTTCCCGGCATAACGGACGGTAAATGGCTTCCCGAGTTCTGACTTGATCTCGCAGGAAGTCATTTTCCCGTCTGCCCAGGTGATGCTCACCTCGTAGCCGCCCCGGGCCTTCAGCCCGCTGACGGAACCGTTTTTCCAGCTGACCGGCAGGGCGGGGAGGAGGGAAATCTCTCCGGCGTGGCTCTGCAGGAGGCTCTCCGCGATGCCGGCGGTGATGCCGAAGTTGATGTCCGACTGGTTGGAACCGGAGAAGTGCAGGTTGTTGCCGAAGCCGCCCATCCGGCGGCCGCCCGACAGGAAGATCTTCCGCAGGATTTCATCCGTCTTCTCGCCGTTCTCCAGGCGGGCCCACTGGCAGATGTCTATCGCACTGTTCCAGAACGAGATGACCGGGCGCGGCTCCAGCCAGGCCTCGACGGCGGCGGCCAGTTCGGGCGTGCCCCGCAGCGTGATCGAGTTGCCCGGATAGAGTCCGAATGTCCCCGACCAGTTGTGGTTTTCGCGGCCGCGCGTCCAGTCTTCGATCCAGCCCTGGAGCATGCCGTCCTTGCCGACCATATACGGAGGGATCTGCTCGAGTGTGGCGGCCAGCCTGTCGCTGAATTCGCTGTCCACGCCCAGGATCGACGCCGCCTCGATGCAGTGGGGGAAGAGGTCCCGGATCAGGGCGTTGTCCATCGTGGTGGACGGGGCGAGGAACATCTCTTCGGGATTGCCGTCGATGAAATAACCCTGCTCGGGGGACATGGAGAACGGGATGGTGAGGTAGCCGTAGTTCGGGTTCACCTCCAGGATGTCCAGCACGAACTGGGCGGCGCCTTTCATGATGGGGTAGTACTTGCGGAGGAAGTCGAGGTCCTCCGTGAAGAGATAGTGCTCCCAGACGTGCTGGCACAGCCACACGCCGCTCATCGGCCACATGCCGTACCGCGCGGCGTCCACGGGCGCCGTGCCGCGCCACAGGTCGGTGTTGTGGTGGGACACCCAGCCGCCGGCCCCGTAGTACAGCTTCGCCGTCTCGGCGCCGTTCTCGGCCAGGTCTTCCAGCAAGCGGAACAGCGGGGCCGTGCATTCGGAGAGATTGGTGACCTCGGCGGGCCAGTAGTTCATCTCCGTGTTCACGTTGAGCGTATATTTGCTGCCCCAGTTGGGGAGCAGGTCCTGGCTCCAGCGTCCCTGGAGATTGCTGGGCTCGCTGCCTTTCCGGCTGCTGGACACCGTGATGTAGCGGCCGAACTGGAAAAGCTTCGCCTGCAGGTCCGGGTCGGGCTCGCCCCGCTTGAGCGCATCGACCCGCCGGTCGGTGGGCAGGCTGTTGGCGGCGCCGTCCCCGACGGTCAGGTGGACCCGGCCCATCAGGCCGGCGAAGTCCTTCAGATGCGTCTCCTTGAGCAGTTTGTACGTCTTGCCTTTCACGGCGTCCAGGACCTTCGCGCACCGCGCGGAAGGGTCGCCGCCGATATCCTTGTAATTGACGAAGTCGGTCGCGATCGTCAGCAGGAAAGTCACGGAATTGGCGCCGCTGACGACCAGGCTGGAATCCGTCGCCTCGAGCGAACCCTTCTCCGGCAGGGCCACGACGTCCGTCTGGAAACTCATTCCGTCACCCTCCACCTTGGCGATCAGGTCGAAGATCCGGGTGGGGAGGTAGCTCCAGGTGCCGTTCATGGTCAGCCGGTCGCCCGCGGCCGAGATGCTCCGCTGGAACGGGCTCTTGAGGCGGGCTTCCACATTCACGCTGCCGGGCTTGTCGGCGGAGACATTCATCACCATCACGTGGTCGGGATAGGACATGAACACCTCCCGGGTCATCCGGACGCCGCCCTCGGTGTAAGTGACCCTGACGACGCCCGTTTCCATGTCGAGTTCGCGGTAGTAGTCTTCGACCGGTCCGCCGGGCTTGAAGTCCAGGAGCAGGTCGCCGACCGGGACGTAGGTCTGCTGATTGGCAGGTTTCCCGTAGAAATGCTCGTTCACCAGCTGCTCCGCCTCCTTGTACTTCTTCGCATACATCAGCTGCTTGATCTGCGCGTAGTAATCGTGGGCCTGCGGGTCGTTGTAGTCGTGCGGACGGCCGGACCAGAAGGTGGATTCGTTGAGCGCGATCCGCTCGTGCTCCACCCTTCCGAATACGTTTCCGCCCATGTAGCCGTTGCCGATCAGCAGACCGTCCAGCCACACCTCGCCGGCGGGCCGATCGTACCACAGGACCATCTCCCGGCTCGATTCGGGGACGGGTCCGGAACAGGAAATGAATGCAGCCAGGAGCAGGGAAGGCAGCAGGAACGGGATTCTCTTCATGGGGCTCGGTTTTATTCCAGGCTGTAGCCCGGGCGATAGGTGTAATGGAGGAGTTTCGTGGCTTCCGGGTCGTTCCGGAATTTCTTCACGATCGGGTTCCACACGATGGGACGGCCGAGTTCCATGGCGATGTTGCCGAGGTTGCAGAACGTGCAGGAACTGTGGCCGACCTCCACGGGAACGTTGGGGTCGATGCGGGACTTGACGGAGTCGATGAAGGCCCGGTAATGCTTGTCGTTCGAGTAATAGGGGATGTCGCCGTCCACCATCGGTCCGGTCATCTCCAGCCGTTTGTCCGAGGCGGTGAACCTGCCCCGGGACACCTTGATCCATCCGTCGTCGCCGTAGATCTCCACGGCCTGGCCGCGGGCCTCGCAAGGCTCCTCCGAAACGATGATGCCGTTGTCGTACTTGTAGGTAAGGTGCTCGTAGTAGCTGTATCCGGGCGGGATGATCTCGACGGGGCCGGAGCGGTCCTTGCCGACCGCCCACTGCACGACGTCGAACATGTGGGCGCCCCAGTCCGTGGTGTTGCCGCCGCCGCAGCCCTTGAAGAAACGCCACTTGGCCCAGAACGTTTCCCGCTCGTCCAGGGTGATGACCGGGTTGAGGTCGGAGTTGTAGTGGAAGGACGTGGGGAGCGGGCCCAGCCACTTGTCCCAGTTCAGGCCGGCGGGGACGGGCATCTCCGGCAGGTTGTAGGGAATCGGGGCGGGGGAGTCGGGGTTGGTCCTGTCCCGGCCCACATAGGCCTTGATCTTGCGGATGGTGCCGAGTTCGCCTTCGCGGACCATCCTGGTCGCGTGGATGAACTCGTTGCTGGAGCGCTGCATGCTGCCCACCTGGAGGATGCGGTTGTACTTGCGGACGGCCTTGACCAGCTGCTGGCCTTCGTAGATGGTCAGGGTCATAGGCTTCTCCAGGAAGATGTCCTTGCCCGCCTTGCAGGCCGCGATGGCGATGACCGCGTGCTGGTGGTCCGGGACGGCGATCACGACGGCGTCGATGTCCGGCCGCGCGAGCAGGTCGGCGTAGTCCTCATAGACGTCCACCTTGACCTTTTTCTCGCCTTTCTCGGCATAGAAGTTCCTGACCCTGCGGGCGAAACGCTCGCGCTTGACGTCATAGACGTCGCATCCGGCGACGACGCGGACGTCTTCCATCGGCAGGAAAAGGTTCAGCAGGACAAGCACCTGCTGGCCCAGGCCGATGAATCCGAGGGTGACCTTGTCGTTGGCTGACGGTGTGTTTTTCCGGGCCGGGGACGGCGCGGCGTTCAGGATGCCGGCGGGGAGGATGAGGCCGGCGGCGGCTCCGAGGGCCGAGGCTTTCAGGAAATCTCTGCGTTCCATATGGTCAATAATTGGTTATTTGCTATAAAGATAGGGATAATTTCCGGAAAGTGCTCACACCATCCTCCCGGAACGCTTAGGCGTCGGCGAAGACCCTGCCGTCTTCCAGCGTGACCCGGAGCGGGGTGTATTCGCTGTGGAAATCGTGCCGGAGCCGGTCCAGATAACGGGCGCATTCCCATTTGCACATGGGCAGGTCGTGCAGCAGGTAATTGCCGCAGGCCTCCGGCCGTGTCGCGGGGACTTCCGTCTGCGTGAGGATCCACTCCAGGCACTCGATGGTCAGCGCGCGCATGTCCTCGACGCCATAGTCGCCCGTCATGATGATGTACATGCCGGTCAGGCAGCCCATGGGGCCGACATAGACCACATCCTCCCGGGCCCGCGAATTCCGGAACCAGGTCGCCATCAGGTGCTCCAGGCTGTGCATGGCGGCCGGCGCCACGGCCGGCTCCCGGTTGGGCTCCGTGATGCGGAGGTCGAAGGTCTTGAACCCCTTGTCTTCACGGGAAACGTAAATGCCCGGCTTCAGACGGGTATGGTCGATGGTAAAACTCTGTATTACTTCCATGGATCGCTTGTTATGTTAATCAGGCACAGGTGGTCAGGGTGTTGGCGCACAGCCAGTAGCTGTCGATCCAGCCGGTCTGGCCGTTCCAGCTGACCTTGACCCATTCGCCGTCTTCCGTCATGTCCAGCGGACGGACGGTGGCATCGGACACAAAGTCGATGCTCAGGTAGCCGGCGGCCTTGTCCAGCACGAATCCGTCCACATCCTCGCCCTCGTGGCCGTTGACGGTGAGGTAGTTCTTGATCTCGTCCGTGAGGACGTAGCCGGGGTACTTGTCCGCAAACGCGACGGCGAAATCCGCGATTCCCGGCTTGCCCTTGATCTCGGGCACGGGAACCTCTTCGTAGCTCCAGCGTTCGGCGATGCGGTGGATGGTCCAGGGCTGTGCGCCCTGTGCGGCGGCAGGGAGCAGCGATGCAAGCAAAAGACCGGCGGCAATCAGCAATCTTCTCATGGCGGAAACGTTTCTTTCTTACAAATATACAAAATGAATGGAACATCTTTGGAAAAACCTTATATTTGTAATGGACGAAATCAAAAGAATCATGGTCAAACATATTATCCTTTGGACGCTGAATCCGGAATTGACGGAGGAAGAGAAGCAGGCCGTGAAGGCCGGGATCAAAGCCGGCCTGGAGGGCCTGGTGGGCCAGGTGCCCGGGCTCCTGGAGGTCAAGGTCCACATTGACGGCCGCCTGGCATCGTCCAACGCCGACGTGATGCTGGACAGCACGCTGGAGAGCGAAGATGCCCTGAAGGCTTATGCCAAGCACCCGGCGCACGTGGCCGTGGCCAATGAAAAGGTGCGTCCGTTTACCGTCCAGCGCTCCTGCCTGGATTTCGAGATACTGTGAGAAGGGGATTCGTTACCATTGCCACGGGCAAGCTCGAGTATTATGAGCTGGCCTATCACCTGTTGGTATCATATAAGTACCACACTTCGAACCCCTTGCCGTTCGCGATCCTGTGCGAAAAAGAGAACCGCTTCACGGACGCGTTCGACGACGTGGTCCTGATCGATGCTCCCCGGCGGGCCTTTACCGACAAGCTCCGGATCCTGGACCTGTCGCCCTACGAGGAGACTATATTCATAGATGCGGACAGCCTGGCCTATTCCGACCTGAACGGGCTATGGGACCTGTTCCGGGACGCTCCTCCCTTCGGGCTGATCGGGGAGACCCTTCCGCTTGACTCTGAGAGGGCCTGGCTGAGCCTGGATCATACGGGCGTTTTCCGGGATGCCGTCGAGAAGTTCATCATATGCCAGGGGGGTATCTATTATGTCCGCAAGGACTGTCCGGAGGATTTCAAGGCCACGGCGCAGTACATCCTCGAGCATTATTATGACTTTGATTTCCGGGTATTCCGGGTGATTCCCTGTGACGAGACGATCCTTCCGAAAGTGCGGAAAGTCCACCAAATGGATATCCGGAAGGGGGAATTGGAGTACGAGTATATCTGGCAGGAGCCGGGAGGCAGGAACGAGGGCCGGTTCCTCGTCCACTGGGGGACACGCGAAACGCGGAGCTGGGTTTATGCAAAAGAGTTGGAACGGCTCATCTCGGCGGTGAAACACCAGGGTTTCAATCCTTTCCGGCTGTTGTTCCGATACGTCAGGTCTTTCCTGAGGACACTGCCGTCAAGGTTCCCGTACAACTTCAAATCCTACATTTTCAAGATCCTTCATCCGCAGTATCGTTACGAGAACTGACCTCTCTCTCCCGCTCTGCGCGTTTCCAAGGCTTTATGGAAGGTCCGCCCCTACACCGTCCAGCGCGCCTGCCTCGACTTCGAGATCTAACTGAACCTACGCAAGAAGAGCCGCGAAACCGGCCACCGCGAGGAAAGCATAGACGACTTTCCTCAGTCTTTCCGCACGAAGGCGGGCATAGACTTTCTTCCCCAGCCAAAGCCCCAGGAACACGCCGGGCAGGGCGAAGCACCACATCCGCAGGACGGTAGGTGTGACCAGCCCATTTCCTGCACGGAACAGCGACATCGCCGCGTTACCGATCAGGAAATACCACTGCGTAAGCGCGATATACTCATCCTTGCTGTCTGCGCAGCCGAGGAAATAAATGACCGCCGGAGGGCCCTGCATCGCGAAAAGGCCCCCCATCAATCCGGACAGGGCTCCCATTCCCGCCTGTACATCCACGCGGGGCGGAAGATGGATCCGGCCGCTGATAAAAAAGAAATACAGGCTGACCGCGATCAAAACCCCGCCCAAGATGTGGCGCAACAGGTCACTGTCCACGCCGGTCACCATCCGAACCGCAAAAAAAGACACGGCCAAGAACACCGGCAGGATCACGGCCAGTTTGCGCCAATGCAGCAGACCTCGCATCCGGATCGCCGGGATGAGTGCCGTGAAGATTGCCAGCAAGCCCGACAGGGCCGTCGCCTCACCATACGACGGGAGCAGGTAGGGGAGCATCGTCATCGCGATGATGCCGAAGCCAAACCCCGTGACCCGTTGGGTGAAACTCGCGGCTGTCACAAAAAGGAAAAGGAGAAACAGCGTCCACGTCAGCATTGCGACTGCAAAATTAAGGAATCTTTCACATTATCATTTAGATTAACCGGATACTTAAATGACAACGATTCAAAAAGGTCGAAAACATGTATTTCGGGTATTTGAAAGACTCCGCGACATGCAAACGAGCTTTCCAAATAACCGGAAAACATGTAGACGCGGTAATTGAAAAGCCTTGCGATATGATTCATCTGATTAATATCAAAAAGGATAGTCTTCTTTTTGGGGAATAATCAGTGTTTCTACTGAAACGGGCAAACAAGGTCGACGTTCATCAGTTTGGTATCCATAAACTACATAGGAGTTATCCGTCAGATGATAAACAAGCATGTGCCTTTTGCATGCTTGAGCTTCGAGGTATGTCGCGGCGCCTTCCCAGAAATTAAAATTGACTATGGTATACTGGTCATTCTCATCTTTGAAAAGAATACAAGAAAGCATATTCCCTTTTTCGTCCGTTGTTTTGAACACCGACATCTTGCCATGCTCCCTCCAGAAAGTCAGAAAAGGAATTCTTTCGGTATAATCTATCCCATCTTCTTCAATCCATGGGATTTCTTCGACAGGGTTCCCGCACCATTTGCAGAAGCAAGAATCGTCATCGATAATGTTGTTACATACTACACAGTTCATATTTCTCTTTTATTGATGAATAATGTTGTCCCTTTAAATCTTTATATGCATTATCAGTATGGTACTACATCAATTGATCATGTTATTCTACTCACTCTACAGGCATCAGTATTGCCGCATCTCGGGCAACCTGTGCCCGGCGTGAAGCCATGTGTCGATTTGCCCATGAAGGGTCACGATGAATCGGATTCGGCAGGCAGCATGTGAGAGAACTCGCATCTGCTATCGTCAAATCTGATGCATGAATATGAAAGAATCTCCTTGCTGCTGCTTCTGCCCCATATATCCCAGGTCCCATCTCCGCAACATTCAGATAGACTTCGAGTATCCTTTCCTTGCCCCATATTATCTCTATCAGCACCGTAAAATAGGCTTCTATCCCTTTTCGCAGCCACGTCTTCGTACACCACGTGAAGCAGTTCTTTGCGGTCTGCTGGCTGATGGTACTGCATCCGCGGACTGGACTACCGTCGAAAAGGTGCTCCTGCTTCATCCGCCCAATTTCTTGGAAGTCGAACCCGTTGTGTTGGAAAAAACGCTGGTCTTCAGCGGCGATGACGGCGTAGATCATCTCATCGGAGATGTCTTCTATCGGCGTCCATTTATACTTTACCGCGACGCCTTTCCCTCCAATTGAATGGAGGGAACGTTTCAGCATCAGCGGGGTATTCGTAACGGGAATCCATTTGAGCAGCACGACCAGCAGGATGCTGAGCAGAACGGCTCCGGCAGGAATGTACACGAGAAGAATTGTCAGTAGATTCTTTTTCATCGGTTGCTATTTCATTACTACGCCCTTGGCATTCAGAATGACTTCGGAATAGTAGTCGATAAGAGTTGCCCTGAACATGTTCTTGTCTACTGCTGTAATCGATTTGTACAGCGGCTCCGTGAGCCTGTTGCAATTGGCGTCCATCAGGCCGCAGCGGCCACCGACACGATAGGCAAAAAGCCCCGTATCGGTTTCCTTGTCCAAGTATTCAATCTCGCCCTCCCGATTCTCGTACCTCTCTTTGACCGTGTATGTAAGGCGCTTGATGTCATCCAGGACAAAGGAATTCATCACCGTCCCCTCATAAGACACCTGCATCCTGACACCGGCTTTTGAGACAATGGCGTACTCTTTATATGTGCTGATGTTGTCATATTCCGGCTTGATGAGCCAGTGGCCCTTCTTGTCAATGACTCCGCACTTGCCGAGAGTATCTGCTACGACACAGTGGCCCTCGGAGAATACGAACTCACTGAGGGGATTACCGTGGTAGGGGAACTGAAAATCGATAACTGTATTACCCTTGTGGTCAATGAAACCAATCATCCCGTTCTTCTGGACGGCCGCGACTCCTTCTGCGAACACCCATGCCCTGCGGTACTGTGCCGGGACGGCAATCTCTCCCGTGTACATATTGTAGTAACCGCGTTTTTTTTCAGAGCAGAAGACCGCGAGGGAATCTCGAGAGGACTCTTGGGTCCAATCGAGCTTAATGTCCTTAATCGTCACCTTGCCGGTTGTGGTATTTTTGATGGTAACCTTCCCATCGGAAGTCTTGATCGCGACCAAGTCATCATTGCGAAGAAGTCCTTCGTCAATAACGCGGTCTTCGATCTTGTCTTTGTCGGAAGAACAACTGGTAACGATAGGAGGAATAACGATGAGGCCAACGGTGCCCCAGGCAGCAACCGCAATGCAGATTTTGTAGATTGTTTTCATTTTAAAAGGGTTTTATTGATGTTCTCTGGGGACAAATTTCTGATGTTCTATTCGGATAATCAAGTGTTTATGGCTCTGATGTATGAAGTTAAAAAGGACTGTATGTAACCGAAAAGCCGACCACATTTCGTACATTATTTTTTCATTTCGTACATCGGTGTCTGGCCCCTTCGGAAAGCTCGAGAGAAAAAACTATCTTTGTATGGAACAAAACCCCTTGAACAAGAAGATCATCATATCGAAGGGCACAGAGTTGCTCCGCATTCCCGCCGACCGGTTGGTGTACATCTCCGCCGACGGGAACTACTCCGATGTCGTTACCCAGGACAATCGCAAGACGATGGCCTCCCTCCAGCTCGGCCAGATCGAGGACCTGATTGGCGATCAACTGGGGGAGAGTGACAACAACTTCGTCCGCCTGGGCCGGGGACTCATCGTCAACACGGACTTCGTGTTTTCCGTGGATGTTGCGCAGCAAACGGTGGTCCTTTCAGACTGCAAGGGCTGTTACCACAGGCTTTCGGCTTCCCGTGAGGTACTGGTTAAATTGAAAGCATATCTTGAAGCAATACAATAGTGTGAGATGGCAAAGATGAATGAAATACGAGATGACGAATTCCGGGTAATCGGGCAGGGGCATTCCCCTCAACCCAAACAACCTCAGGAACAGACGCGCCGGGGCAAGCAAGTCGCCTTGGTGAGCTTCGCCATCGTCTTGCTGCTCGGACTGGCCATTTGGTATTTCTGGCCTAAAGAAAAGACTCCGCCGGACAATGACGGGATCTTTGACCCTGTCCCGACTAAGCTCGTCATCAAGCCGGCCCCCAAGCCTTTAGGCAAGACCGTCGATAGTCTGCAGACTGCTTTTGTCGAGAAACTAGATACCACCATCAACGATGTGGTCCTGTCTATCTATATTCCGCACAATACGCAGGCTCCGGTTCTCACGGTGGGCGCACCAGATAAGGAAACCCGGAAGGCAATCATGGCCTTCCAGGCTGCGGACATCCGAGCGGACAACCGGGAGATCCTAGGTTCATTCATATTGAAGGGACGAATCCTGGCACAGGGCAAATCCAAAGATGGGTTCTGCGCTATCATTAATGGCAAAGTGACAGTCGGTGTTGAGGAGAACTCCTCGATGTTCGAAGAAGCTGCAGAAAGGAATGGCTATTTCTTCCGGCAGTACTCCCTGGTCAAGAATGGAGTCCTGGAAGAGAGCGAGATCAAGAACAAGACTATGCGTAAAGCCCTCTGTGACCGTGGCGGCCAGATCTTCGTCGCGGTCAGCGAGACTGACGAATCCATGCATGACTTCGCCCAGGCGCTGGTGGATCTCGGAGTTGACAATGCTATCTACCTTGTTGGAAGCCACTCCGCCTTTGGTTGGTATCGGGACGAAATAGGAGAGCAGACTTATTTTTGTGTGGATGTTCATCGAAAATCATATCGTAACGAGAATTACATTGTTTGGTTTTAATTGTGTAGATGGTTATGATTGAAGATGAGATTAACAGAATCCTTCAAGGGGCAAAAGAGCATCTCTCAAAGCTTGTTCGTCAAGATGAAACCTTGAGAGAATCCATTTCTGAATTGGAGTATGTTGTTTATGATTATATACAAGATCTGTCCGGCGAGGATAAGGGCTACATATGTGGAGAATTTGAGAAATATGTTGAAAATTGCTACCAAGATCCGTATGAAACAGCACTTCGTTTTGCCTCAAAATACTTTGTCTCTTGTTGGCTAGAGGACGAGGATGCTTTTAATGCTCAGGATGCCACTAAAGATGAGAATGGTTTTATTACGAGCGCAGATCATGTTAAGCTATATAACGGTCTTGGTGCTTTTATCAAAAGAGAGTGTTTTATACCCAATGGGATTCAAGTTATCTGTAAAGGCGCATTTACGAATTCAAATGCCGAATACATATATGATGCTAGGATAGAGGGAGGTAGGATTATTATCCCCAAAAGTGTGTGCGTAATTGAAAACGATGCGATAGATGGGCGATTCGATGTCGTCTGCGAGAGTGATTCTTTTGTTTGGTACAAAGGTGGATTATATACATCTGATTATCGAAAGCTGGTTTACCTGCCTCGCCTAAATCATACACGGGTTGTTTACCTTCATCCTTCGTTAGAGGTTCTTGCTTGCGCGATCTGTGATTCGGTTTTTTATCGAGATTATGAATCTTCAGAAGATGTGACGGAGTATTACCCCTGTGTCGTCCTTTATGCAGAGCATCCCTGGCATAATATGCAACAACTTCCCACCAAAGCACTTTTATGTGTCCCATCGGGTCAAGCAAGCAGGTTTTATGGTGCAAGTGCAAAAACTATCGAAGGAGAGGTTTTTATCGACAATCACGGAGTAGTTTATTCCAAAGATAGAAAGAGACTAATATGTTTCCCGGATACACTACCTATTGAAAAGTATGAAGTAAACGCTGAATGTGAGATCATCGATAATGATTCGTTTCATGAAGAGATCACATCGCATGGAGAGTCATATGAAAGCATGTGCTTTGACTCTAACTCACTGAAGGAGATAATACTGCCAGAAGGGATAAAGGAGGTCAGTTTTCACGGATGCAGAAAACTTGAAAAAATCACTATTCCAGATTCAGTTGACGTGGTTTATGTGCCCGAAGAGAAGTTTAACCTTACTTCAATAATTGTGTCGGAGAGGAATAAGGTTTATGATTCCCGAGAAAGCTGTAATGCAATTATCAATAGTTCCACAAATGAACTAATCTTGGGATGCTCACTGACCTCTATCCCTGAAGGGATTGTTTCGATTGCATGTCAAGCCTTCTTCAAGAGTGGAATTGAGCGGATAATTGTGCCCACCACTGTCCGTCATATTGGTGCCTCCGCTTTTGAATTTTGCACTAAGCTCAAAGCGTTATCTATTCTAACACCCGACTTAACGATTGATGATAAAGAGAGTTTTATTAGAGGTTGCTGGTCATTGGAATCAATTGAGCTGCACGCGAAGATTGAAAGGATCGGTTATGAGGTGTTTAGCGGGCTTCCTTCGCTAAAGGCAATTGCCGTTCCATTTAATTGTTATGATTTCTATCGTAGGCTATTCTCTTATACTCCCCTTATTCGGAAGCTGCAAATCATTAACTAGTTTATGGCCGAGATAAATTTATATAGATGTAAACGTTGTGGGTGGTCTATAGAAGCACCTAAAGATGATATTGCTATCCTCATGGAAGGAGCTTATGCGCTTTACATGTGCCCACGGTGTAAAAAGATAGTTCATCATTACCAGGATAATGACCCAGTCTTCCCTTCACATGCAAAATGTGACTGTGGCGAGAAGATGTTTACGTGGCTCCCAAGCGATGAATACTGTCCTGAATGTGGTGGAGAACTTGAGGATATCGGTTTGTATTGTATAGAAGATTAAATTGATAGGAATCGTTAAATTATTACTCTTTTTTGTTAATTTTGTTTATTACAAATCATTATGCCATATTATTTTAATCTACCAGCACTTAATGAGCTTACTCTCAATCAGAGATCTGCGCTTAATGAGCAATCTGCTATTGCACTCCAAGGCGGACCTGGAACAGGAAAGAGTGTCGTGTCGTTGTATCGACATATAACAAATCACCAGAACCATCGTTCATCCTTGCTTCTG
>CACWOH010000008.1 GCA_902762435.1 uncultured Bacteroidia bacterium
CTCTCCCGCAAGGTCTATGAGATGGGTATCCCCACGCCGGAACCCGGCGAATACGTGGTCACGGAAGACGGCCGCTACGGCATCCGCTTCCGCCGCATCGAAGGCAAGGTGTCCTTCGCCAGGGCCACCGGGGACCATCCCGAACGCGCCGCGGAATATGCCGGCGAGTTCGCCCGGATGTGCCTGCTTCTGCACGGTACACACGTGGACGTCACGCAATTCGAATGCGTGAAGGACCGGTATCTGCGCCTGCTGGAGGAGAACCCATTCTTCACCCCGGCAGAGAAGGACCGCATCGGGCGCTTCATTTCGGACGCCCCCGACACCGACACCGCCGTCCACGGCGACCTCCAGTTCGGCAATGCCATCTTCGTCGGCGACAAGCGCTACTTCATCGACCTGGGCGACTTCTGCTACGGCTATTCCCTCTTCGACCTGGGTATGCTGTATCTCTCCTGCAAGCTCAGTTCCGAGGAGTTTACCATGGACGTCTTCCATATGGACAACGCAACCGCCTCGCGTTTCTGGGACGCCTTCGTCCCCGTGTACTTCGGGAGCGACCGGCCCCTGAAGGATGTCGAGGAGGAGATCCTCCCCTATGCCGGACTCAAGACCCTGATCATAGAACGTGACGCCGGCATGCCGAAACCGGAATTCCGCGCCGCCCTCAAATCCATCCTATGAAACAGAAAGTAAAGAAAGACGACAGCTTCATCCGCCGGTCCCGATGGACCGGCCTGATGCTGGTCCTCGTGGCCGCCGTCACGCTGGAGGCCACCTCGCTCATCCAGTTCTTCTTCTCCCAGAATGCCATCCGGCAGGAAGCCGCCCTGCGGGCGGAGAGCGAATTGGAATCCACGCGGCTGGAAATCCTGAACGTGATCGACCAGGCGGAGTCCGCCGTACGCAACAATATCTGGATCGCCCGCTGGTGCCTGGATTTCCAGGACAGCCTCTCCCTGGTCACGAGCCGGCTCGTATCGGACAATCCCGTCGTGATGGGCTCCACCATCGCGCTGGTGCCCGGACGCTACCGCCGCTATCCGCTCTGCGCTCCCTATTCCTACCAGGAACCCGGCCGGGACTCCGTGCTGACCAAGTCGCTGGCTACGCCGGAATACGACTACCCTTCCCAGGAATGGTTTACCAAACCGATCGAACTCGAAGATGGCTACTGGTCCGAACCTTATGTCGATGAAGGCGGCGGGAACATCCTGATGACCACCTTCTCGATGCCCATCCGGGATGAGCACGGCGTGATTTCCGCCGTACTGACCGCGGATATCTCGCTGGACTGGCTGACGGACCTGGTCGGCAACATCAAGGTCTATCCCAAGGCGTTCAGCATCCTCGCCAGCCGCAGCGGCAAGCTGATGGTCTGCCCCGCTGAATCGCTCATCATGCACCGGACGGTCCAGGAAGCCGCCGACGACCTGGAAGACACCGCCGCCGCCCACAGGATCTCCCGCGCGATGCTGGGCGGCGAGACCGGCTCGGAGGACATCGTCTACCAGGGCAAGGTCCAGCACGTCTTTTACTCCCAGGTGGAACGTACGGGCTGGTCGATGTCCATCGTCATCCCGGATTCCGACATCAACGGCCACCTGCGCCGGGTCGGAGGCGTCGTTTCGCTGCTGCAGCTGCTAGGCCTCCTGATGCTGGCATTCATCTTGCTTTCCTACGCCAGGAACCAGAGAAAAAACCGGGAACTGACCGAGAAGAAAAACAAGATAGAGAGCGAACTGCATATCGCCCGCGGCATCCAGATGGCGATGCTGCCGAAGATCTTCCCGCCCTTCCCCGAGCGGAAGGACCTGGACCTGTTCGCATCCATCGTCCCGGCGAAGGAAGTCGGCGGCGACCTGTACGACTTCTTCATCCGCGACGAGAAACTCTTCTTCTGCATCGCCGACGTGTCCGGCAAAGGTGTTCCCGCCTCGCTGGTGATGGCCGTCACGCGCAGCCTCTTCCGCACGATAGCCACCCACCAGGACAGCCCGAAACAGATCATTCAGATGATGAACGACGCAATAGCGGACAACAACGAGAGCAATATGTTCGTCACCCTGTTCTGCGGCACCCTCGACCTGAAAGACGGACATTTGGTCTTCTGCAACGCAGGGCACAATGCGCCTGAAATCATCTCCGACGGCGTCCGTCCGCTGGACGTGCTCCCCAACCTGCCCGTGGGCGTGCTGACCGGCATGGATTTCAAGGAACAGGAGACCTTCCTGCACGAAGGAGACACCATCTTCCTCTATACCGACGGGCTTTCCGAAGCGGAGAACCAGGCCCAGGAACTCTTCGGCGAACAACGACTGGAAGCGACCCTGCAGCCGGGTCTCGCCGCCGTGGACCAGCTCCGGACCATGCACCGGGCCGTGCACACCTTCGTGGGCGAAGCGGAGCAGAGCGATGACCTGACGATGCTGTGCATCCGCTTCCTCGGCGGGAACGCGGAGACTGCGGAAAAGGAACGCAGCATCGTCCTGCGCAACGACATCGGGCAGATTTCCCGCCTGGCGGACTTCGTCGGCAGCCTCGCCCGCGAGGAGCAGCTGAGCGAGCCGCTGACGGTCAGCCTGAACCTCGCCCTGGAAGAGGCGGTCACCAACGTGATCATGTATGCCTATCCCCAGGGGCAGGAAGGCCAGGTGGACCTGCAGGCGGTGCGTCGGCCGGACGCCCTGGAATTCACCCTCACCGACAGCGGCAAGCCCTTCGACCCCACGGCGGCCCCCGAGGCCGACACCTCCCTGGGCGTGCAGGAACGTCCCATCGGCGGACTCGGGATCTTCCTCGTCCGCAAGATCATGGATACGGTCGCCTACCGGCGCACAAACGGCAAGAACATCCTTACAATGATAAAACACATCTGATAAAATGGAAGTCATAATCACCACGCAAGATTCCGTCACGACGGCCCGCCTGATCGGCCGTCTGGACACCCCGGCGGCCCAGGAGGTATCCCAGGCCGTCGAACCCCTCATGGCCGCAGCGGACGGGACCATCGTCCTGGACTGCCGCGAGATGACCTACATCTCCAGTTCGGGCCTGCGGATCTTCCTGACGCTGAAGAAAGCCGCCGCATCCAAGGGCGGCAAGGTCATCGTCAAGGGCATCAGTGACAACATCCGCCAGGTTTTCATGATGACCGGTTTCCTGAACCTGTTCGAAATCGAAGACTGAAACCGTGGGACGGGGCGCCTTCCGGGCCATCCTTTTCACGACGGTCCTGCTGTGCTGCGCGCAGAACATAGGAGCGCAGGGGCGCAGGAACGTGCTATCGGGCTATGTGCTCGACGCCGCCAGCGGAGAACCGCTCGTACAGGCCGTCGTCTATCTGGAGGACCGGAAGACCTCCGCCGTAGCGGACCAGACCGGATTCTACTCCCTCAGCGTCCCCGCCGGCACGCATACCGTCCGCTGCTCGTACTTCGGCTACAAGGACGGCGAGGCGGAGTGCGACCTGAGCCGCTCCGTCAAGTTGGACTTCCTCCTGGAGCCTGACCGGGAAGAACTGGAGGCGGCTACCATCCTGTCCCGTTCGAAGCGCAAGGAGCTCGTCCTGCCCCAGATGGGGATGGAACGCGTGGACGCCGCCCTGGTTCGCAAGCTCCCCACCCTGATGGGCGAAGCGGACATCATCCGCATCATCCAGATGATGCCCGGCGTACAGACCCCCAGCGAGGGGGCGACGGGATTCAGCGTCCGCGGCGGCGGTGTGGACCAGAATCTGATCCTGATGGACGGCGCCCCGATCTACAACTGCGGCCATTTCCTGGGATTCCTGTCGATGTTCAACGGCGACGCCATCCGGGGCGCTGACCTGTACAAGGGCGATTTCCCGGCCCAGTACGGCGGGCGGGTATCCTCGGTGCTGGACATCAGCACCAAGGACGGGAACAAGAAACGCTTCGGCGGCAACGCCTCCATCGGACTGATCACTTCCAAGCTGTTCCTCGAGGGCCCCATCGTACCGGACAAGCTCTCCTTCATGCTTTCCGGACGCCGGACCTACCTCGACCTGTTCTTCCCCCTGCTCGGCAAGCGCATCCCGGACAACACCCAGATGTTCTTCTACGACCTCAACGCCAAGCTCAGCTGGACGGCCGGCGAGAACGACCGCGTGTACCTGAGCGCCTTCAGCGGGCGGGACGTATTCGGCTTCAGCATGGCGGACTTCAATTTGGGGGACATCGTGTTCGGCAACGCCAACCACACCCAGTCCCTGCGCTGGAGCCACGTATATTCCGACCGGCTCACCTCCGACATCACGGCCTACAACTCCTTGTTCCACAATACCATCGGAGCCGACATGGACGCCGCCGCATTCGACTATCTCCAGGGCATCCGGGAGACGGGCCTCAGGGCGGGCTGGACCTGGTATCCGAACGCGTCGAACACCGTCCGGGCCGGCATCAGCGTGGCTTACTACGCCATCTCCCCGGGCACGATGGATCCCCGGGCGGACGCCACCCTCGTGAACCGCATCCACATGCCGCGGATGTTTGCCGTCCAGCCCGCGGCGTACCTGCAGAACGAACAGAAGATCGACCGCCTGACCATCCGGTACGGGCTGCGTTTCTCGACCTTCACCACCCTGGGAGAGACCGAACAGCGCTATTTCGATCCCGTCACGCACGCGCTGACGGAGGTCGTCGACATCGGCCGCGGAAAGGCCATCCAGACCTGGAAGGCGCTGGAACCGCGCATCTCCGCCTCCTTCTCCATCCTCCCGGACTTCTCGCTGAAAGGCGCGTGGTCCCGCACCAACCAGTTCCTGCAGCAGGCCCGCGTGAGCATCAGCGGGAGTCCGGTCGACACCTGGTTCACCGCCTCGCCCAACGTCGCGCCCCAGATCGCGGACCAGTTCTCATTCGGGGCCAACGCCCTGTTCTTCGGCCAGGCCCTGGAATTGTCGCTGGAGGGGTTCTACAAACACAACCGCAACGCGATGGATTTCGTGGAGAACCCGGGCATCGTGCTGGACGACCCCGACCGCGAAGGACTGCTGCGTTTCGGCACCGCCCGCTCGTACGGCACGGAACTGATGCTCAGATATGATTTCGACCGGTGGAACGGCTGGCTGGCCTACACCTGGTCCCGGGCCTGGTACGACATTCCCGAACTCAACGGCGGCAAGCCCTACCCTTCCCCGCTCAACCACGAGCACGCCGTGAACTTCGTACTGAGCTACGACATCACCCGGCAGCTTTCCGCCTCCACCGAGTGGGTCTTCTACAGCGGCGCACCGACCACCTATCCGGTGGGGCGCTACCAGTACCGGGGCCGCTGGGTTCCCGTGTACGCCTCCCGCAACGAGGACCGGCTGCCCGACTACCACCGGATGGACCTGTCGCTCACCTGGCGGACCAAGGGCCGTGTGGAGCAGAAGCGCTGGAGCGGTGAGTGGAACCTCTCGCTGTACAACGTGTATGCCCGTCACAACGCCTGGGCCGTCGCTTTCAGCTACGACGCCGAGAACGCCGTTTCGCAGTCCTTCAAGATCTACCTGTTCACCCTGATTCCGTCCCTGTCGTACAATATCCAGTTCTAGCGATGAAAAGAAGCTTCCTGCTGCTGTCCGGGCTGACCGCCCTGCTCGCCGCCTGTACGGAAAAGGTGGACCTGCAGTCGGTATCCGACTACCACGACTACCTCGTCGTCGATGCCGTCCTGACCGACCGGCCGGATGCGGAACAGACCATCACCCTGTCGCGGACCGTCTCCTATTTCCACGACGAGAGCACCCCGATGGTGCAAGGGGCACGGATCCGTGTCAACGAAGTGGCTTTCAGCGAGAAAGGCCCCGGCATCTACGCGGCGCCGGAAGGCTTCTGCTGCGAGCCGGGCAAAACCTACGAACTGCGCATCGAACTTCCCGACGGCAGTTCCTATGAGGCCAGTTCCTCGATGCCGGAGAAGGGTTTCCGCCTGGATGCGATCGACTACGCCTATGCCGGCAACGCGCAGACCGGGCTCGACAGCCTCTGGACGCTCGCCCTGTGGGGACAGGACGACCAGGTGTCCAGCTACTACCACATCACGCTGGGCGTCAACGGCAACTTCTATCCCTTCGAATTCACGGAGACCCTGGACGACAAGTACTTCAACGGGAACACGGTGGCGGGATTCCCCGTCACGACGCTTGTGCAGAGCGAGATCTTCCGGAAGCGTTACGGCGACTGCTTCAAATACCTGGAAGAGGGCGACGTGATCACGCTCCGGGCCCGGACCCTGGACAAGGGTTACTTCGACTTCCTGATCGCCCAGACCCTGGGCGGGCCCACCATCCCGATCTTTTCGCCCCAGCCGGCCAACACCCCCACGAACATCCGCGGGGAGCACGTCCTAGGCTGGTTCGCCGTCTGTCCCGAATTCTCCGCCAGCGTGACGGTGGACGATCCTCTCCGCCCCTATTTCAAACGGATGCTGCCCGGCTTTTGACGGGCAGCAAAAAGCCCCCCGGGCAGGAAGTCCGGGGGGCGAAACGATTCACGACAAGACTACTTCGCAGGTTCTATCACGCGATAGTGGCCGCTTAAATGCATAAATGCAAAGAGGCGGAGGATTCCGTCGTAGTAGGCGTCGAAATAGCCGTCTTCATAGGGTTTGTTCTCGCTGTCCCAGAGGCGCTGCGCGAACTCACGGGCAATCTCATGGTCGGCGGCGAGCGTGGCGGCGGCGAGGGTCGAGACCAGGCCCACGGAGTGGCGCGTACCTGTGCCGCGGTACTCACCCATGCCGGCCGGCATCGCAAATTCGACCTCCGTTCCGTCCACGTTGTACTGGTCGGCGAACTCGTCGATTCCCTTGGAATAGAAAAAGTCCTGGATGGTGTTGGCGTAATTCGTCTGCCATTCGCGGTCGGCGCAGGCCCAGGAGTAGTCCAGGGCGATGTTCATCGGAACGCGCCAGGAGTCGAAGCGGAAAGCCGGCTTCATCCGCCTGCCGAAGAAAGCGGGCGTCTCGAGGAAGGAACCGTCGAAGTTGTTGGTGTCGGGGTTCAGGCCGGTCTCGGGATTGATGCTCTTGTGCAGGTACTCGCGGCTGGCCTTGGCGCACTCACGCCAGAAGTCGGCGCGGCCGTCGTCCGCCCAGCGGGCCCAGACCTCATAGAAGGCGGGCAGGTGGTAGGACGGGTCGGTGTAGTTCACGCCCCCGCCGTCGGGCGTAAAGGCGATCAGGTGGTTCTGCTTGTTGATGAACGGCATGATGCCGTCCGTGCCGTCCTTCTCCCAGGCGGAGTTCAGGATGTACTGCGCCTCGGCGAGGTAGTTGATGTCGCCGTCGTTGCCCCAGCGGTTGGAAGCGAAGATGAGCGCGGTGACGAAATACAGTTCGCCGTCGGAGGCCGGGCCGGCGCCGCGAATGGTGCCGTCCGGGCTGAGGCTCCAGGCGAAGTAGCCCTTCATCGGGCCTTCCTGGTACTGCATGTACTTCTTCGCCCAGCGGAACAGGCGGTCGAACTCCTCCTTCTTGTCCAGCTGCACGGTAATCATCATGCCGTAGGACATGCCCTCGGTGCGGGCGTCGAAGTTCTTGATGTCGGACATGTAGGCCATGTCGTCCCCCACCTCGAAATACACCTTGTCGGGACCGTGGAAAACTTCCTGGTAGATGGACTCCAGCTTGGCGTCCACTTCCTTCTGGGGATAGCCCATTTCGGCGAATACGCTGCGGTACTTGTGCGTCTCAAAGCCCCCTTTGGTCCAGGGCTTCAATTGTTTCTGACCGCAGGAAGTCAGTACAAGGCCGCAAGTCAGCAGCAAAACCAAAAATCTTTTCATACCGTTATCTGTCTCTGAAATTCCATTTGCAGTTGTCGCTCGAGAAGTCGAACATGCCCAGGGCAACGGTGCTGTCGCCAGTGCTCATCAGACACATCTGCCGGCCGCAGCCGCAGGTGACCTTCGTCAGGATGCGGAAGGTGCCGTCGGTCAGCTGTTCGATCCGCCAGAGCTGCTCGTCCGCGCCGGTATAGGCGGGCACGGCCACGAGTTCGCCGTCTTCCGTGGCGGCCAGGGCGCGCTCCGTCCCGGCGATGGTGATCTTGTAATAAGGAGCGCCGAGGTAGCCGCCCTTGTCGGGAACGGCCGTGACGGTCCAGCGCTGGTGCGGCCGGAACATGTAGTCGCCCGCGCGTACGTCGATCTCACCGGCGGGCCAGCCGCCCTGCACTTCCTCGAGTTTCTGTTCCTCCAGTTCGACCACCGGTTCGTTGGGATCGATGCGGAAGGCGCGCATGCCGCCCTGCTGGCGGACGAAGTTGACGGCAAGTTCCAGCGCATAGCCGCGGCGCTCGGACTCGATCTCATAGGTTCCCTCCTTGAAAGGATCGGCTGCCACGGGCCAGCCGTTCTTCCAGAGAAGCGAACTGACGGCGAGCACGCTGCGGCCGCTGCGGTTGTAGTCAGCCTCGAAGTGGTAGGACATCTTCTCGACACCCTCTTCCTCGACATACAGGCCGAAATGGCCTGGGCCGGTGGCGCGGTTGCCGGCGGACAGGACCATGCGGCCGCCGCCGCGGAGCATGTCGCGGCCCATGTTGTCGAGATACGGGCCGGTCGCGCTGCGGGAGCGTCCGCAGACGATGTTGTAAGTGGAGTTGACGCCGTCGCAGCAGGTGCCGTGGGTGGCCAGCAGGTAGTACCAGCCGTCCTTGTACATCAGGCCCGTGGCCTCGCAGTCGATGGCGATGTCCACCGCCTTGTTGCCGGGCATGCGGCCGCCGGTCTTGGGATCCAGTTCAACGATGCGGATGGCGCCGAAATAGGTGCCGTAGGAGAGCCAGAGGCGGCCGTCCGGGCCCATCAGGAAGGCCGGGTCGATGGCCCAGCAGTCCTCGTCGTCACCGGCCCAGGCCACGAGTTGGGGCTCGGAGTAGCCGAAGTCCGGGGAGTCGGGATCGAGCGTCTTGGTCCACATCGTGGTCACGACGCCGCGGGTCTTGCCCTCGGTGCCCGGGAAATCGGCGCTGTAGGACACCAGGTAGCGGTCGCCGATCTTGATAACGTCGGGGGCCACGCCGCCGCCGGTGCGCACGGCACCGCTGCGCCAGGTCCAGCCGTCGTCGGACATCAGGCCGCCGGAGCCGGTGCCGAAGGTGTAGTAGCGGCCGTCACACTTGACGATCGTGGACGGGTCGTGGATATATACATTGCCGACCTGCGCAGCGGCAGGGAGGGCGAAGAGAGCCGTCAACAGGATGGCGATCAGGGAGATATCTATTCTTTTCATAGTGTCGGGTCTTTACTGGTTGGTAACGGTGAAATTCCTGTAGGGACGCCCCTGCAGATCCAGGAGACGGATGCAGAAGTCGCTCATGCCGGGGCCGTTGATGACGGCGCCGCGGATGACATTGCGGCCGGCCTTGAGGGTGACTTTCTTCGAAACGCAGTCGTCCATCACCATACGGCGGTCGCCGGAGAGCAGAATGGCCTCCTCGCCGTTGACCCACCACTTGGAACCGGAGTTGGAGCCGACGGAGAGGCGGACGGTAACGTCCTCGGGCACGTTGATTACGGTCACGGCCAGATACAGGGCCTCGGTGGGATGCAGGCCCAGGCCCGTGGCGAAGCGATAGAGTTTCACATTGTAATTCCTACTGTCATAGCAGTGCCATGCCAGGCGGGTCTTCTTGTCCAGCTTGACCTTCTGCCCGTCCTTGGGGACAATGGTCATCTGGCCGTCGAAGTACTGCTTCGCGAACTCTTCGTTCAGATAGCTGTCGTCGAAGATCGCGTTGGTGCGGATTTCCGGCTTCGCGATCGGCTCCAGGAGCGACCAGCGGAGGATGAATCCGTCGGGGTCGGGACTGGCGGGCGTCGCGGACGCAGGGGTGAAATAATCTTCCAGGACCGGATGATGGTAACTCAGGTCCAGCTGGGCTTTCGCCGGGACTGCCGCGAAGAGGCCCAGCGCGAGGGCGGCCAGGGCGGCACGTCTGATAGGATTAAGTAACATGTTGAAATAAGGTTAAGTTGGTAAAAGGTTCCAGTTTAAGCATGGCTGATGCGGTCCCAAATATACGAAAAAAAAGCGTCTGCACAAACATTTGCAACCCGGTTGCACGCGGCTCAGGATATCTTTGCATCGTAAAAAACAATACGATTATGGTACACGAACATCACCATCACGACCACGAGGCGGAAGGCATCCGCGGAGATATCCTCCGCATCGTCCTGTCGGCCGCACTGCTCGCCGCAGCCGTCCTGGTCGAGCGCAATACGGACTGGAAAACCTGGCAATACCTGCTCCTTTACCTGGTCCCCTACCTCGTCGCAGGCTGGGAGACGCTCCGGGAGGCCGCGGAGGCCGTCGCCCACGGCGAGGCCCTGGACGAGAACTTCCTGATGGCCGTCGCCACGCTGGGCGCCCTGGGCATCGGTTTCCTGCCGGGGGCCGAAGCACAGTTCCCGGAAGCCGTCTTCGTGATGCTGTTCTTCCGGATCGGAGAGCTCTTCGAAGGCATCGCGGAAGGCCGCTCACGCCGGTCGGTGGCCCACCTGATGGACATCCGTCCGGATTCCGCCCGCGTGGAACGGGACGGGCGGCTGCAGACGGTCGCACCGGAGGCCGTCGCCGTGGGCGAGGTCATCCTGGTCCGCCCGGGCGAACGGATTCCGATGGACGGCATCGTGCTCGAAGGCAGTTCCTCGCTGGACACGGTGGCCCTGACCGGCGAAAGCGTACCGCGCAGCGTCGCGGCGGGCGGCGAGGCCCTCTCCGGCTGCGTCAACCTCAGCGGCGTGCTGCGCATCCGCACCACCCGCCCCTTCGGCGAATCCACCGCCTCGCGCATCCTGGAACTGGTGGAGCACGCGGCAGAAACCAAGTCGCACAGCGAACGCTTCATCACCCGCTTCGCCCGCATCTACACGCCCGTCGTGGTGGGCCTGGCCGTGCTGCTCGCCCTCGTTCCCCCGTTGCTGGGCGGATCCTGGGCGGACTGGATCTACCGGGCGCTGATGTTCCTGGTGGTCTCCTGCCCCTGCGCGCTGGTGATCAGCATCCCCCTGACCTTCTTCGGCGGCATCGGAGGCGCGTCGCGACGCGGCATCCTCGTCAAGGGTGCGGCCTTCCTGGACACCCTCGCCCGCGTGCGGACCGTCGTGTTCGACAAGACCGGCACCCTCACCGAAGGCGTGTTCGCCGTCACGGCGGTGCATCCCGAAACGCTGGACGAGCAGGAGCTCCTGCACCTCGCCGCCCACGTGGAGCGCCACTCCACGCATCCCATCGCCGCCGCGCTGCTGCAGGCCTATCCCGACGAGCAGGACGGCTGCCGCGTGGAGGACATCCGCGAAATCGCCGGGCTGGGGCTGACCGCCCGCGTGGAGGGGAAGACCGTCGCCGTGGGCAACGGCGGGCTGATGGACCGGGTGGGCGCCGCCTGGCATCCCTGCCACCAGGCCGGAACCATCGTGCACGTGGCCGTGGACGGGGTTTACGCCGGGCACGTCGTCATCTCCGACCGCATCAAGGAAGACGCCGCGGAGGCCGTTTCCCGGCTGCACGCCGCCGGCATCCGCAAGACGGTGATGCTGACCGGCGACCTGCCCGAAGTCGCAGCCGCCGTCGCGGAGCGTACGGGCGTGGACGAGTTCCACGCCGGCCTGCTGCCCGCCGACAAGGTCTCGCGCGTGGAAGCGCTGCTGCCGGAAGGGACGCTCGCCTTCGTCGGGGACGGCATCAACGACGCCCCGGTACTCGCCCGCGCCGATCTGGGTGTCGCGATGGGCGCGCTGGGCTCCGAGGCGGCCATCGAAGCCGCCGACGTGGTGCTGATGGACGACCGGCCCGCCAAGGTCGCCGACGCCGTCCTGGGCGCCCGCCGTACCCTGCGCATCGCCCGCGAGAACATCGTCTTCGCCATCGGCGTCAAGCTGGCCGTGCTGGCGCTGGCCGCCTGCGGACTGGCCACGATGGGCATGGCCGTGTTCGCAGACGTGGGCGTGACGCTGCTCGCCGTGCTCAACGCGATGCGCGCATTGAGATAGTTTTACTATCTTTGCAGGATATGAGGAAAATTGTCCTGCTTCTGCTCTCGGTCCTGCTGGGGACGGGTCTGCTGCCCGCCCAGTCGCCGACCCGCGTCCGGGGAACCGTCACCGACGCCGAGACGGGCGAACCCATGCCCTACGTGTCCGTGATCTTCCTGGGGACGCGCATCGGCACGATGACCGACGCCGAGGGCGCCTTCTCCCTGGAGAACCACCGCGACTACGCCACCGTGAGTTTCCAGATGCTCGGCTATGAGACGCAGAACATCCCGGTGCAGGCGGGCCGGACGACCGACGGCCTGCAGGTCAAAATGAAACCGGACGCCTACGGCCTGCAGAGCGCCGTGGTCACGCCCAAGAAAGGACGGGACAGCCGCTACCGGCGCCGCGACAACCCCGCCGTGGAACTCGTCCGGAACGTCATCGCCCACAAGGACAAGAACCACGTCCGGTCCCTGGAGCACTACAAGTCCACCGACTATGACAAGCTGATCCTGTCGCTGGACGACTTCAACGTGGACTTCGACAGCAGCCGCTTCTGGCGCCGCTTCCCCTTCTTCGAGAAATATGTGGACACCGCCCAGTTCAAGAACACCCCGGTGCTGACGATCTCGCTGCGCGAGCAGGAAGAGCAGACCTACTGGCACCGCCAGCCGCCCAAGACGCGCACCTTCGTGGTGCGCCGGCGCCTGCTGGGCTTCGCCGAGATGCTGGACAAGGGCGGCATCGGCACCAACATCGAGGCCATCTTCGCGGATTCCGACATCTTCGACGAGAACATGGAGGTGATGCTGAACCGCTTCGTGAGCCCGATCAACTCCACCCTCGCGACGACCTTCTACAAATACTACATCACGGACACCCTGGTGGTGGACGGCACCCGCTGCATCGACCTGACCTTCGTGCCCGCGAACAACCGCAGCTTCGGCTTCACGGGGCACCTGTACGTGGTGGCGGACAGCACCTACGCCATCAAGCGCTACAGCCTGGGCATCCCGGCGCGGATTAACCTCAACTACGTCAGCGAGCTCGCCATCGAGGAGAACTTCCAGCAGATGCCGTCCGGGGTTTGGGCCTCCACGGAGAAAAACACCTTCGCCCGCTTCTACATCTTCAAGTGGATGCAGCAGCTGTACGCCCACCGGAAGCTCGTGCACCACGAATACGAGTTCTCCCCGGAGGCTTCCGCGATGCCGGACACCCTGGAGAACCACCCGGACCGCCTGGTGTACAACCCGGACTGGTGGCGCCCGGACGAATACTGGACCGGCGTGCGTCCCGTCCCCCTGAGCCCCAAGGAGCGCGTGCTGGACAGCCTGAAAGTGGAGATCCGGCGGGAGCCGCGCCTGAGCGATGCCATCGACGCCGTCGAGACGCTCACCACCGAGTTCATGCCCACCGCCCGCGACCGCAGCGCCAGCCGCTGGGACTACGGCCCGCTGTCCAGCGCCATCCACTACAATCCGGCGGAAGGACTCCGCCTGCGCATCGGCGGCATGACCACGGCCAACCTCAACCCGAAGAATTTCCTGAACGCCTACGTCGCCTACGGATTCGGCGACAAGCGGCTCAAATATGACGTGACCTACGTCCATACCTTCACCCCGAAGGACTATCACCCCTTCGAGCCGCTCCGGAACAACCTCTCGCTGAAGTACCGCTACGACGTGGAAGCCCCCGGACAGAGTTTCTCCCTGCTGGACCGCGACAATTTCATGATGAGTTCCATCACCCCGGTGCCGCTCCAGTACGTGCGGCGCGTGCAGCTGCGCTATGAACGGGAATGGATCTCGCGGCTCGGTTTCGACACGCAGCTCCGCCTGGACCGCGTGGAGCCCGCCGGCACCCTCTCCTACCTCCGTTACGACGCCGCCGGCGCCCTGGAGCCCGTCCTGCGCTACGACGACTTCAGCTGGACCACCCGGCTGCGCTTCGCTCCGGGCGAGCCCCTATATTCCAACCGCCTGGGCAAGGAATCTCCGCTGACCCTCACGAAGGACGCCCCGATCCTGACCCTGACCCACACCCTGGGCCGCTTCGACCACACGTTCACCTACAACCGCACGGACTTCTCCGTCCAGAAGCGACTGTGGCTGTCCGCCTTCGGCCACATCGACGCCGCGCTGCAGGCCGGCATCGTGTGGAACCGCGTCCCGCTGCCCAAGCTCTACTCCCCCAACGCCAACCTCTCCTTCCTGCTGCAGAACGACGCCTTCAACCTGATGTCCCCGATGGAGTTCGTGATGGACCGCTACGCTGAGTTTTCCGCCACCTACTACCTCAAGGGATGGATCCTGAACCGCATCCCGCTCATCAACCGGCTGGGCCTGCGCGAAGTGGTCTCCTTCCGCGCGGTCGCTGGTTCCCTGACCGAAAAGAACAACCCGCTCGCGGACGGCACCGGGCTGTATGCCCTGCCTGAAAACACGCACCTGCTGGGCAAGGCCCCGTATATGGAATACACGGTGGGCCTGGAGAACATCTTCAACATCCTCCGGGTGGACTATGTCCGCCGGATCAACTACCTGGACTGGGTCCCGGACGACATGAAGCAGGGTTTCAAGGTATCCATCCACATCACGATGTAACATGGAAACACAACACAGGGACTATCTCATATCCATCGCGCTCAACGCGGGCTTCGTGATCCTGGAGGTCGCCGTCGCCCTCGTGTTCCGTTCCCTCGGCCTGCTCTCCGACGCGGGCCACAAGCTGATCGACGTCTTCGCGCTGCTCCTCGCACTGGTGGGCTTCCGCCTCGCCCGGCGTCGGGACGGCAGGGACTACGGGCGGATCTCCGCGGGCATCGCGCTGGTCAACGCGCTGATCCTGCTCGGCGCCGTGGCCGTCATCATCGTGGAAAGCCTGGAGAAGTTCTCCGCGCCCGATCCCGTCAACGGCGCCGCCATCTCGTGGACCGCGGGCGTGGGCATCCTGGTCAGCGGCCTGAGCGCCTGGCTGCTGATGCGCCACCGCGAAGACATCAACACCCGCGCCGCCTTCCTGCACATGGCCACGGATTCGCTCCTGTCACTGGGCGTGGTCATTTCCGGAATCGTCATCAGCCTGACGGGCCTGCACGTCATCGACCCCATTGTGAGCCTGGTCATCGCCGCCGTGATCCTTTTCAACACGGTGCGCCTGCTCCGCGACGCCCTCCGGACCCTTCTTCAGAAACAGTAAGCGGGCAGACCTGCCCGCTTACTACCAGCTACTTACCGTTCCGCTCGCGCCACTGGCGGGGCGACAGGCCGGTGAGTTCGGTGAACTGACGCTTGAAATTGGACTTGTCGTCGATGCCGACCATCAGGCCGACCGTCGAGACCGGCAGGTCCGGGAACTCCAGCAGCAGGCGTTTCGCCGCCTCGATCCGGAGTTCCTTCCGCCAGCCCAGCAGCGTCTTTCCGGTGTGGATGCGGACCCAGACGGAAAGCTGGTCGGGCGACACGCCGATATCGCCGGCGATCTCCGCGACGCCGGCAAGCGCTTTGAGGTATCCCCGGGACTGTACCCATCCTTCAACGGCCCGTCGGATACGGTCGTCCCATTCTTTCTGTGCGGCCATCAAGTCCGGCTGCATGCGTTTCAGTAGAAAAAGTTTTTTCATTTATTCAATCTTTAATGTGTATCTTTGCTTCCTCAAATCTTCATGTAACATGTTCGATAACTTAAGCGATCGTTTGGAAAGGTCCTTCAAAATCCTGAAGGGCGAAGGGAAGATCACCGAAGTCAACATAGCGGAAACGCTCAAGGAGATCCGCCGGGCGCTGCTCGACGCGGACGTTTCCTACAAGGTCGCCAAGGACTTCTGCGACAAGGTCAAGACGAAGGCGATGGGCGCCAATGTGCTTACGGCCGTGAAACCGCAGCAGATGATGGTCAAGATCGTCCACGACGAACTGGCCGCCTTCATGGGCTCCGAACACGCGGAAGTCAACCTCAAGGGCTCCCCCGCCGTGGTGCTCGTCGCGGGTCTGAACGGCTCCGGCAAGACCACCTTCAGCGGCAAGCTCGCCCTGTGGGTCAAGAGCAAGCGCGGCATGCGCGTGCTGCTCGCCGCCTGCGACACCTTCCGCCCCGCCGCCATCGACCAACTCCGGACCCTCGGGGGCCAGATCGGCGTGGAGGTATATGCGGAGGACGGGGAGAAAGACCCCGTCGTGGTGGCCAAAAACGCCATCCAGTATGCCCGCAGGCAGGGTTTCAGCGTCGTCATCGTAGATACGGCCGGCCGCCTGACGGTGGACCGGGAACTGATGGAAGAGATTGCGACCCTGCACAGGGCCGTCTCCCCCACCGAGACCCTGTTCGTTGTGGACGCGATGACCGGCCAGGATGCCGTCGAGTCCGCCAAGGCGTTCAACGAGGCCATCGACTACGACGGCGTCGTGCTCACCAAGATGGACGGCGACACCCGCGGCGGCGCCGCGCTCTCGATCAAGGCCGTCACCGGCAAACCCATCAAGTTCGTCAGCACGGGCGAAAAGCTGGAGGCGCTCGACATCTTCTATCCCGCCCGCGTGGCGGACCGCATCCTCGGCATGGGCGACGTGGTCTCCCTCGTGGAAAAGGCGCAGGAGCAGTATGACGAGAAGGAAGCACGTGCCCTCAAGAAGAAGATCGCACACAACCAGTTCACGCTCAACGACTACTACAAGCAGATACAGCAGGTCCAGAAAATGGGCAACATGAAGGACCTGGCCGGCATGCTGCCTGGGATGGACAAGGCCCTCAAGGACGTGGACATCCCCGACGACGCCTTCAAGCCCACCGAGGCCATCATCCTTTCGATGACGCCCTATGAGAAAGAGCACCCCGAATGCCTCAACGGCTCCCGCCGCAACCGCATTGCCAAAGGTTCCGGAACGACGCTGGCCGACGTGAACAAACTCATCAAGCAGTTCGAGCAGACCCGCAAGATGATGAAGATGGCCGTGGACGGCTCGCTTCAGCAGCGTCTGAAGGGGTTCCGGCGATAGATTCTCAGAAAAGCAGGCCCATATCCGCCGCCATCTTCGGCGCAACGACTTTCTCGGGCACGAAGTGCCACTCGCCGATGACGGAGCGGTCTCCGATCAGCACGGGATCGATGGTCCCGTGCTCTTTTATAAACTGGTACACCATCTCGCGGATTTCCGGGTAGCGGGCCACGATACGCGCTTCAGTCTCTTCCCGGAGGATGCCCGCCCCTTCGATGATCGTGTCCCCGCCGCCGTTGGCCCGGTAAGAGGTCATCGCCACGTTGTACCAGCCGTCAGGATCGAACGCCGAACCGTCGGAAAGGGACTGCACCTTCACGCGGCTGCCCGCCGGGCGCGTCACGTCCACGGTATAGACCAGGCCGCCGGCCGAGTCGAAGTTGTAGCTGCGGTTCACGAACGACCAGCGGGCGGCACCAGTGCGTGCATCCGGACTGTCAGCGATCCGCAGGACGTGACTGCCCGGCGTCTGGATCCAGTGGTCGTAAGAGTATTCCAGGTAATTGACGATCTCCGAGCCCTTCATCTTCACGACAAAGAGCTGGTTCTCATAGGGATAGATCGTAAACATGTCGTTATAAATCACCTCTCCGGACTTGACGGTCCCGTTGAAGGTGAGCGGCGCGGCAAAGGAAAGCTGCGCCTCGGGAACCGCCAACTGCACGGTATGCAGCAGGTTCAGATAATCGCACATCCCCGCATAGGCGTCGCGGGTGCGCAGTTCCACGGCCAGGTTCCCCACGCGCTGCAGGGTAAAGGAACGGACCTTCTCATACAGGGGGCGGAAGGCCTCCTCCATCGCGGCGTCCACCTTGGCCTTGTCCATCCGGACTGTCCCGGCCGTTACGGCCTTGGACGGGCCGCCTTCGCGGGACGATTGCACCACGGCATGGCCTACATAACCTGCGCGGGCGCCGCCGTTGAGCAGCCAGGTACCGTTCTCCTCCTTCACGAAGGGACGGTGGTCATGCGAACACACGAGAAGATCCACCCCGCGGAGGGTCTGCAGCAGGTCCAGGCCCTGGCTCTCCAGGCTCGAGCCGTCGCCCTCGCCGGTGCCGGAATGCGTCAGCACCACCACCACGTCGGGCTTCTCTTTCGCACGGACGCGGTCCACCCACTCCTGCGCGCAGGGAATCAGCGACTGGAATTCAATGCCGCTCCAGATGGGCTCGGACAGCCAGGCCTTCATGTTGGGGTTGGTGAATCCGATCACGGCCACCTTGAACCCGCCGCGGCGGAAAATCTTGTAGGGCGTGAAATAAGGTTCCCCGTCGGAAGTCCGGACCGCGTTCGCGGCCAGGAAGGGGATGCCGCGGCGCGCGAGCTGCGCGTCCACTTTGTCATAGACGGGGTGACCGGTCTCGATGTCGTGGTTGCCCACGGCGACCGCGTCATATCCCATATGGGAAACCAGCTGGACGAAGGCGTGTTCGCCGGTCTGTTCGACATAATTGTAATAGTAGGCGGCATTGTCCCCCTGCAGGCAGTCGCCCGCATCGAGCAGCAGGACGTTCTTCGGCCCGACGGCCCAGCGCAGGCTGTCCACCCAGGCGGAGACGGACATCAGGCTGGTCCGGGTGCCGCCGCCGTCCACATACGGCTGGTCGAACCAGGAGCCGTGGACGTCGCCGGTGGTCACGATATGCAGGGTACGCTCCCCGGGGGAGCAGGCGGCGGCCAGGACCGCCGTAAGAAGAATGGTTATCAGTCGGTTTCTCATAACGGACAAAAATACTAAATTTGCATCGAATATGAAACTGGTCACCGAAGTCAGCTGCCTGCGTCCCGAGCGCCCGCTCGGCCTGGACGAACCCGTCTGCCTGCTGGGCAGCTGTTTTTCCGACGAAATGGCCCGGAAGTTCTCCGACGCGGGTTTCCGCGTGCTCGCGAATCCGTTCGGTACGCTCTACAACCCCGCCTCGATTGCCGCTGCCGTCGCCCGGCTGGACGATCCCGTCCCGTTCCGGGAGGAGGACTGCGTGCCGCTGGGCGCAGGTGACGGCCGCACCGGCAGTTTCTTCCACCACACTTCTTTTGCCCGGAGCACGGCTGCAGAGTTCCTGAATGCGGCCAACGCCTGCCTGGCGCAGGCGACCGGAGAATGGGAACGCTGCGGCGCCGTCATCCTCACGCTCGGCACCGCACGGGTCTGGCGTGCGCTGGAGCGGCCCGGCCGGCCCGTCGTGGCCAACTGCCTGAAGCGTCCCGCGCGCGAGTTCGCGCACGAACTCTTATCTGTAGAAGAGTGTACGCGCCTGCTGCGCGGCATCGTGGAGACGCATCCGCAGAAGCGCTTCATCCTGACCGTCTCCCCCATCCGGCACCTGGGCGAGGGGGCGCACGTGAACAGCGTGTCGAAGGCGACGCTGCACCTCGCCCTCGAGGGCGTCCTGCCGCTGGACAATGCCGGGTATTTCCCGGCGTACGAGATCCTGACCGACGAGTTGCGGGATTACCGTTTCTATGCCGAGGATCTCGTGCATCCTTCCCCGACGGCCGTGCAGATTGTCTGGGAGCGGTTCCGGGACAGTTTCATCGCCCCGGCCGACCTTGCCCGTATCCTCGAAAACGAAAAGGCCGCACGCGCCGCCAAACATCGCCCGATTCGCTGATTCTTCCCCTTGTCCTCCGATGCGGAAAAAAATAATCAAAAAAATTTGGAAGTTTGATTTTTTGTTGTACCTTTGCGGTGTACTATTGAACTAACACACTACAAAGCGATGATAAAAATTCAAGACTTAGCTTTCAGCTACGGCAAGAATGAGGTTCTCAAGAATATCTCGATGGACCTCGAGCCCGGCAGGATCTACGGCCTGCTCGGCGAGAACGGTGTCGGCAAGACGACGCTGCTGACCCTGCTCTGCGGTCTCAAGAAGACCCAGGGCGGCACCATCACCACGGACGGACGCAATCCCTGGAACCGCGAGCCCGCCCTCCTGCAGGACCAGTACTACCTCCCCGACGAGGTCGCTCCCGTGAACGACAAGGCCATCGCCTGGGCCAAGGCCGCCGGCAAGTTCTGGCCCAATTTCAAACTGGACCGTTTCGACACCATCCTGCGCGAGTTCGAGGTCGATCCCGCCCAGAAGATGAATGCGATGTCCGCGGGCCAGCTCAAGAAGAGCTACATCGCCTTCGCCCTCGCCTGCAACACCCGCTACCTCTTCCTGGACGAACCCACCAACGGCCTGGACATCCCGTCCAAGGCGCAGTTCCGTTCCGCCCTGATGAAGTACACGGCAGAAGATTCCACCATCGTGATCTCCACCCACCAGGTACGCGACCTGGAGAACATCATCGATCCGATCATCATCCTGGACCGCAGGGACGTCCTGCTCAACGCCACGGTGGAGCGGATTGCGGAGAAACTTTTCTTCGACTACGGCACCACCCTGCACCCCGACGCGCTCTATTCCGAACAGCTGCCCGGCGGTTTCATCCAGGTCCTCCCCAATACGGAGAAAGCGGACAGCAAGGTGAACATCGAAGCCCTGTTCAACACCGTCCACAAGCACAAAGAACTCGTCAAAAACCTTTTCAGCAATGAGTAACATATTCGATATCAAACGTTTCTGGAACTTCCTCCTGTACGATCTCCGTCGGGCCAGGAACAACTACGCCCTCTCCATGCTGCTGCTCGGCCTGACGCCGGTCATCCTGTACATGATCATCCAGTTCTTCAGTCTGATCTTCGGCAACGGTGTGGCCGAGATTCCCGACTCGCTCAAGATCATGGTCATGGCCGTTTCCTGCGTCATCATCATCCTCGGATTCGGCAGCAAGGTCTATGGCCAGCTGACCGAGAAGCGGGCCGGCTCGGACTACCTGATGATCCCCGCCTCCACCACGGAGAAATGGATCTCGCTGTTCCTGGTCACCTGCGTGGCCGCCCCGGTCGTCCTCGGCGTCCTGCTGCTTGCCAGCGACGGCCTGATGAGCCTGCTCTTCCCGAACAGCTACGGCACCCGGGTCCTGGACATGACGAAGATCAACGAGGTATTGGACATGGCCAAGGAGGAAGGCATCTACATCAACGCGGGTGGCCTCACGGTCATCGACTGGATGATGAACATCCTGACTTTCACCCTCGGCGCCATCTGCTTCAAGAAGGCGAAAGTGGCCAAGACCCTGCTCTGCGTCTTCGCCCTGGGCATGGTGTTGTCCACCCTGCTCGCCATCCTCCTGGGTTCCGGCAATCTCGACGCGAGCTGGTTCATGGACCGTTTCAGCACCCCCGCCCAGGCCACCACGGCCATCAACTGGTACCTGAACATCACGTGCTTCGGCACCCTTGCCCTGCTTCTGGGCGGCATCTTCTACCGCCTGCGGACCATTCAACACTAGAACCATGGAATTCGACAACAACAAACCCATCTACCTCCAGATAGCGGACAACCTCTGCGAGCGCATCCTCTCCGGGGAATTCAAGCCCGGCGGACGCATCCCCTCTGTCCGCGAATGGGGCGCCAGCATCGGGGTGAACCCGAACACCGTGGCCCGCTCCTACGAGGTACTGACGGACCGGAAGGTCATCTTCAACCAGCGCGGCATCGGATTCTTCGTCGCGGGCGACGCCATCGACGTCATCCGGGAGACGGAACGCCGCAAGTTCATCGAGGAGGAACTCCCCCTCTTCCGCGGCCGGGCGGCCCTGCTCGGCATCAATCTCAAAGATTTTATCGACTAAAAACCTGAAAATGAAAAAGATATCCACCCTCCTCGCAGCCTGCGCGCTGCTGCTTCTCCCCTCCTGCCGCTTCATCCGGTTCAGCGAAGATTTCGATTTCGACGGCGGCGTGAACGTCGTCGGCATGGGCGACTCCGGATCCGGCAACGCCATCAGCGCCAGCGACAACTACATCACCCGCAACGACGTCACGGGCGAGTTCCACTCCCTGACCTGCAACGTCCCCGGCGACGTGCAGTACGTTCCCGGCGAGTGCGCCGTCTCCCTGTACGGCGCGGACAACATCCTCAGCCACGTCACGGTGCAGAACGAGAACGGTACCCTCGTCATCAAGTCCGACGGGACGGCCTTCCGCAACATCGAGACCTTCAAGGTCAACATTTCCAGCCCGGTGCTGGAGAAGGTCTCCTGCAACGGCGCGGTGGACTTCTCCGCTCCCAGCGGCATCTCGGCGCTCGACTTCGACCTGCAGGTCAACGGCGCGGGCGACATCGACATCCAGGGCTTGTCGGCCGACAAGGCCTCCGTCACCGTGAACGGCGCGGGGGACGCCACGATTGCCGGCATCGACTGCGAGACTCTTTCTGTCGATATCAACGGAGCCGGCGACGCCACGGTAGCCGGACGCGCCGCGAACGCCAAGCTCCAGGTCAGCGGCGCCGGCGACATCAACGCCAAGAACCTCGACTGCGCCAACATCGAGTCGAAGGTGCGCGGCATCGGCCGCGTCATCAAACCGTAAGGCTGAATCTATTGCGCCTCCGTTTCCAGGCGCACGACACGGTTGTCCCCTTTCTGCTCCTCCAGGATGGACTTGCAAAGCCCCTGGAGGAGCATCAGTGATATCTCGTCCGTGCCTTCCCGGCCTACGATCCGGCCGGAGAAGTGCTCCTGCACCATCTCGACGGAAACCTTCCGGGACATCTCCCGGCAGTGGATGCAGATGTGGATGGGACCGGTGAAGGGCATCATCTTGGTGAGCATCTCCTCGACGATGAGCTCGAGCGACACGTAGAACCGGCCGAGGGTGTTGCGCTGGCAGAACCACTCGATCTCGCCGTTGAGCTTGTAGAGGTCGTAGTCCGGGGAAGCGATGTCGAAGACCAGGCTGCGCAGGTTGTTCACGAACACCTGCGTGAGCAGTTCCCGGGGATGGTCGAAGATCTGCTCGGGGCTGCCTTCCTCGATGATTCGGCCACGCTGCAGGAACAGCACCCGCGTGCTGACGTCGCGCGCGAACTGCATCTCGTGCGTGACGATGACCATCGTCCGGCCCTGCCGGGCCAGTTCGCGGATGACGCTGAGCACCTCCGACTTGCGCGAAGGGTCGAGGGCGGAAGTGGGCTCGTCGAACAGGATCACCTTCGGGTCCATCGCCAGGGTGCGGGCGATGGCCACGCGCTGCCGCTGACCGCCGGAAAGGCTGTCCGGCATCGCATGCAGCATCTCGCCCAAACCGACCATCCGGAGCTGTTCCACAGCCTTTTCTTCGGCTTCCTGGCGCGCCATCTGCCGGATCCGGACCGGGCCGAGCATCACGTTCTCCAGCACGTCCAGGTGCGGGAACACGTTCATCTCCTGGAACACCATCCCGACCTTGGCGCGCACGGCACACAGGTCCGTCCCGCGGGCGAAGATGTCCTCCCCGTCCACGTAAACGTGGCCGGCGTCGGGCTTCTCGAGCCCGTTCAGGCAGCGCAGGAAGGTGCTCTTTCCGCAGCCGGAAGGGCCGATCAGGGAGACGATGTCGCCCTCGCGGATCGCGCAGTCGACTCCGTCCAGCACGCCCTTGCCGTCGAAACGCTTGCTCAGCGACTCTGTCTTGATGATCGTCTTCATTTCTTCAGCAACACATCTTCGAGTTTTTCGATGCCCAGGCAGATCAGCCGGGCGAGCAGGAAGTACAGCACGCCCACGACGACCAGCGGGATCAGGGAATTATAGGTCTGGCTGCGGATGATGTCCGTCACCTTCGTCAGGTCCTGGATGGCGATGAAGCCCACGATGGCGGTGTTCTCGATCAGGGCGACGCTCTTTCCCTTGAACTGCATCAGGATCTGCCGCGTCGCCTGGGGAATCACTACATAGCGCAGCGACTCCCAGTGGTTGAAGCCCAGGGCCAGCCCCGCCTCGTACTGGCCGCGCGGGACGGCCTTGATTCCGCCGAGGAAGGCTTCGCAGGCCCCGGCGGAGAAATGCAGGGAATAGGTGATGATGGCCACGACGATGGCGCCCAGCGTGGATGTGGCGAAGACCACGTAGAACATGAACAGCAGCAGGACCACCACCGGCACCCCTTCGATGAACTCGCACCAGGCGTGGCCGGCTTTCCGCAGGCCGAGCCGCCGGGAATTCCGCATCCGGCACAGCAGGATGCCCAGGATGCTTCCCAGGAAGATGGAGAAGAAAACGATGAGCAGCGTGACCCCCAGGCCCTTCAGGATCAAGCGTCCGCGGCCATCCTCGAACAGGTTTTCCTGGATTGCGCGCCAGGGATGGCTGCGCACGTGCGCGTCCGGATCCAGGGCCACCAGATGCAGGTTGCAGATGTAATACGGGTCGGAGAAGAGGACGCTGGAACTGCGGTCGCGGGTGGGCGTGATGGCATCCACCAGGGCGTCGACCCGCCCGGACATCAGCGCCGGGATCATCCCGGTCGAGGTCATTTCAACAAATTGGACGGGGCGGCCGACCGCATCGCCGAATCGGCGCATCAGCTCCGGTTCGAAACCCGTCTCCTCGCCGTCTTCCATTACAGTCAGGCCGGACTGGCCGAGTTCGATGCCCACCCGGAGCGGCTCCCCCGCCCCGCCTTCCGCCTCATAGAAGGCGTGCGGGGCGTCCGGTCCGAACCAGTTCGCCCGCATCGCATCCAGGCGTCCGTCTTCGGCCATATCGGCGAAGAACTCATTGAACAGGGCGACCATATGGTCGTCGCCCGGGCTGAACGCGACGGCGGAACTGTCGCGGACCGGCAGCACGGACAGCTCCCGGAACGCGGGATTCCGCGCCAGCAGGTTGTCCAGGCCGGGCTCCAGGCAGACCATCGCATCGATCTTCCGGCTCCGCAGGGCCAGGCACATCGACGGGAGTTCCTCATAACGCAGGAACTCCGCATCCGGGAAGAGTTCCGGAAGTTCCGTGTGCTGCGCCAGGTTCGTCAGCACCCCGATCCGGGCACCGGACAGGTCACCCGCCGGCCGCGCCTCCCGGCAGGAGGTGCAGGCGGAAAGGGCCGCCAGGGCCATCAGCAGGCAGCACAAGAAACGTCGCATCGTTCAAAGATACACATTTTTCGCGGATTGGCATCCAGGAAACGCAAAACGGGCGACCTTTGCAGGCCGCCCGTTTTGTTTCCGGAGCAATGTTGTTAATAAATCCTATAATAATTCTTTTAAATGTTTCAGAACTTGGGGATGTCGAAGGTGGAGGCCGGGATGTTGGCGTTCTCTTCCAGTTTGGTTGCCGTATTTCCGAACTGGAACTGACCGCCGTCCGTCAGGGACTTCAGCACGATGCCGTTCCAGACCCACACGGTCTGCGACATCGTCATGCCCATCTGGGAAGACTCCATCGTGTACTTGGTGCACTCGCGGCCCAGGATGGTCTCCTTGCCGGCTTCCTTGATCTTGTTGGCCGCCTTGACCTGGTCGGTCAGATTCAGGAAGTTGATGTCGGCGCCGCCCATGCCGCCTGCGGGCATTTCCTGCACCTGCTTCTCCGCGGCATTGATCATGTAGGTCTTGCCGTCCTTGCGGAGGATGGTCATCTCCATGGCGTTGCCCATGAAGTCCATCTTCATCTTCTGGGCTTCGACGGCGCCGTAGTTGTCAAAATAGACCGTCGTCTCGCCCATCTCGGATGTCTGGGTCAGGATGCCGGACTTGATGCCGTAGCGCTTGCCGTCCTGTCCCATCGCCACTCCCGCCGCCGCGGCGAGCAGGAGAGCCACACAGATAAACTTGGTTTTCATTATCATTATAAGGTTTGTTGTTCGTTTCGTTTCCGGGAGCAAACATAGAAAAAGCGGGCCGCTTCCGGTCCGCTTTTTCGACGAATTGCCCGATTTCTTCGACGAATGGCCTTTTTCCTATTCTTCGGCGGGTTTCATCGTGGTATAGACGTTCGTCACGTCCTCGTCGTCCTCGAGCATGCCGGTGAGCTTGTCCAGGGTGGCGCGCTGCTCGTCGGTAACCTCCTTGAGGTCCACGTTGGGGATCTGCTCGAAACCGCCGGAGACCAGCTCGTAGCCGTTCTCCTCGATGTACTTCTGGATCTGGCCGTAGGCGGTGTACTCGCCGTACATCACGATCACGTTGGTGACGTTGCCGTCCTTGTCCTCCTCTTCCTGGCGGAAGAGCTCGTCCACGCCGTAGTCGATGAGTTCGAGCTCGAGTTCCTCGAGGTCCACGCCCTCCTTCTCCTTCACGCGGAAGGTGCACTTGCGGTCGAACATGAAGCTCACGGAACCGGTGGTGCCGAGCGAGCCGCCGCACTTGTTGAAGTAGCTGCGGACGTTCGCCACCGTACGGGTATTGTTGTCCGTGGCGGCCTCCACCAGGTAGGCGATGCCGTAGGGGCCGAAACCTTCGTAGATGATCTCCTTGAAGTCGCCCTGCTTGCTCTCGGTTGCCTTCTTGATGGCGCGCTCGATGTTCTCCTTGGGCATCTGCTCGGCACGGGCCTCGGCCATGAGGGCACGCAGGCGAGGGTTGCCGGTTACGTCCGGGCCGCCCTGCTTGACGGCGATCGTGATCTCCTTGCCCAGTTTGGTGAAAGTGCGGGCCATGTGGCCCCAGCGCTTCAGCTTGCGCTCCTTGCGGAATTCAAATGCTCTTCCCATAAGACGAATTATTCGGAAACCCTGGCGATGTACTTGGCGATGTCGTAAGCCTCGATGGACTGCGGATAGTCGTGCTCGACGGCACGGTAGCAGGCAAGCGCCTCGGCGTTCTGCCCGAGGGCCTCGTGTGCGGTACCCTGCTTGACGAGGTACGCGGCGGCGAAAACGTTGTCCGCCACGGCCACGGCGGCCTTGTAGCTGCGGACGGCGGCGGCATAGTCGCCGAGGGCGACATAGGCGTCGCCTTCGCAGGCACGGGCGCGGGCGGCGAGGATGGGCTCCTTGCCGTTGTATTTCTTCAGGTAGGAGAGGGCCTCCTCGTTGTTGCCGAGCCGGAGCTCGCAGATACCGGCGTACAGATACACGGCCTTGCCGGCCTTGGCGCCGTACTGGTCGATGATGTCGGCGAAGCCGAGGTTGTTGCCGTCGCCGCTCAGCGCGAGCTCATATTCGCCGGCCTGGAAATTCATCTCGGCGGGATAGCACTGCTCCATCGCCTCGACGCACTTGGGCTGGTAGATGAACTTCTGGTAAGCGAGGATGCCGAGACCGACCACGAGGACGGCGGCGACGATACCCCAAATCAATTTCTTGTGTTCGTTGTAGAACTGCTCCGTTGCGGACACGGTCTGCTCGATGTTTTCCTGCCGCACGGCTTCCTTGTCTTTCAGATTTTTCTGAGCCATATTCGATTATTTTGTTTTCCTTTTCAATTAGCCCGCAAAATTAGAGAAAATTCTTTAACTTTGCAACAACCCGGATGCCCTCCGGGCAGAATCTGAAACCATGGCCGTCCTTCAGAAAATAGTCATCCAGGATTTCCGCAACATCCAGTTGCAGGAACTGAACTTCTCGCCCAACATCAACTGCATCAGCGGGGGGAACGGCGAGGGCAAGACCAACCTGCTGGACGCCATCTGGTACCTCTCCATGACCAAGAGCGCCTTCTCGTCGTCCGACCGCTTCAACTTCCGCTACGGCACCTCCGCCTTCGCATTGAGCGGCACCTACGACATGCCGGGCGCACCGGCCTCGCGTTTCAGCATCCGCGTCAGCGCGGACGGCGCCCAGAAGCTCGTCAAGCGCGACGACAAGCCCTACGCGCGGATTTCCGACCACATCGGCGTGCTGCCCATCGTGATGGTCTCCCCCGCCGACACGGCGATGGTCAGCGAATCCGGCGAGGAGCGGCGCAAGTTCGTCAATTCCGTGCTCTCCCAGATGGACCGCGCCTACCTCTCCGACGTCCAGCAGTACAACCGCTACCTGCTGCAGCGCAACAAGCTCCTCAAGGCCGGCGTGTGGGACGAAAGCCTGCTGGGCACCTTCGACGAGCGGCTCTCCGCCCTCGCCCGGCCCGTCTATGAGCGCCGCGCCGCCTTCTGCGGCAGCCTGCTGCCCATCGTGCAGCAGTACTACCGGGAAATCTCCGGCGGCCGGGAGCAGGTGGGCATCGAATACCGTTCCGACCTCTCCGCCGGGGACCTGCTGGAAACGCTGCGGCAGCGCCGCGAGAAGGACCGCATCTTCCGCTTCACCACCGCGGGCGTCCAGCGGGACGACTTCCTCTTCACGATGGACGGCCACCCGATCCGCCGCTGCGGCTCGCAGGGGCAGCAGAAATCCTTCCTGGTGGCCCTCAAGTTCGCGCAGTACGAGGTGATGAAGTCCGCCTGCGGCACCCCGCCGATCATGCTGCTGGACGACCTTTTCGACAAACTGGACATGAACCGCGTGGGAAACCTGCTGCGGATGGTCGCGGACAAGGAATTCGGCCAGATCTTCCTGACCGACTCCAACAAGGTCCGCACCGAGTCCATCGTGGACTCCCTCACCTCGGACCGCAGCTATTTCGAGACGGCAGGAGGCGTCTTCACCGCCCGCCAATGAGCCGCGTCGCCCGCAAGACCGCCGTGCCCCTGGAACAAGTCATCCGGGACTACCTCAAGGCCGCCCGCATGACCGGCGGGCTCAACACCCAGCGCATCTATGCGGCCTGGGACGCCGCTTCCGGCGCCGCGCGCTATACCGTCCGCCGCTTCTACCGGGACGGGAAACTGTACATCACCGTGGACTCTTCCGTCGTCCGCAGCCAGCTGTCCTTCCAGCGGGACGCCCTGTTGAAGAAGATCAACGCCCTCCTCGCGGAGGACAGCCTGTTCACACGGGACGACGCCCGCGTCGGATTCGTCAAAGAGCTGATCCTGAAATGAAAATCGTCATAGACCGCGCCATCCCCTTCGCCGAGGGCGTTTTCGAACCCTACGCCTCGGTCCTCTACAAGGAGGGCCCGGACATCCGCCGCGAAGACCTCCTGGACGCCGATGCACTGATGATCCGCACCCGCACCCGCTGCGACGCGTCCCTGCTCGAAGGGACCGCCGTCAAGATCATCGCCACGGCGACGGCCAGCCTGGACAACGTGGACCAGGCCTGGTGTGCGGAGCACGGCATCTATGTCAAGAACGCCTCCGGCTGCAATGCCGGCGGTGTGACGAACTACGTGTTCTCCGCCCTGTACGGCACCGCCGCCCGCAAGGGAATCCCGCTGTCCGGCGCCACCATCGGAATCATCGGGCTCGGTTCCGCGGGCACGCGCGTGGAAGAAATGGGAACCCGGCTCGGCTTCAAGGTCCTCCGCTACGACCCCCTCCGGGCGGCCGTCGAAGGGTATTCCGACTTCCGCAGCCTGGACGAGGTCCTCGAAGGGTCCGACATCGTCACGATGCACATCCCGGTCAACGAAACCACCCGCTGGATGGCGAACGCCGAGTTCTTCGCCAAGATGCGCCCCGGCGCCTTCTTCATCAACACCGCGCAGGGCGAGCTGGTCGTGGAGGAGGACCTCATCCGGGCCATCCCCCGCCTCGGCCCCGTGGCCCTGGACACCTGGTGCCACGAACCCGACATCAACCGCGGGCTGATGGAACTGGTGGACATCGCCACCCCGCACATCGCCGGCTACACCCTGCAGGGCAAACAGACCGGCACCTCGCTGGCCGTCCGCTCCGTGGCGCGCTACTTCGGCTTTTCCGAACTGTACGAGTTCTTCCCGACCACCGATATCGTGGAGTACCGGGCCGTGGGAATCGACGCCCACGACAAGTCCCAGGGGCAGATCGCCTCGATCATCCAGTACAACTACCCCATCTTCACGGACGACTTCATGTTCCGGATGGACCCGGGCCGCTTCAGCGAGCTCCGGGCGAATTACAGTTACCGCCGCGAATTCTATTTCTGAAACCACATAAAACACGAAACGATATGGACAAAGCCACTATGAATGCTCAGATCGAGCGCTTCCGCAAAGGTTTTCCCTGGCTGTCGATCGTCGCGCCGGCCACCCCGGAGCGCGGCATCGAGGTGCTGACGGAGGAGCAGCAGGACGAAGCCGTCCGCTACGCCGAAACGGCCGAAGTGAACGGCCGCTGCAAGTTCGTGCCCGCCTCCGGCGCCGCCTCCCGCATGTTCAAGGACATCTTCGCCGGGATGGACACGCCCAACGCCGCCACGGAGAAGCTCGCCGCCAACCTGGAGAAATTCGCCTTCTACACCCCCGAGGTGTTCGGGGAGGCCCCCTTCGATCCCGCCGACGCTGCCCGCAAGCTCCTGACGGACGCCGGCCTCGCCTACGGCAGCAAGCCCAAGGGCGTGCTGAAGTTCCACCGCTACCCCGACGAAGTCCGCACCGCCCTGGCCGAGCACTTCGTCGAAGGACAGGCGTATATGCGCAACGCGGACGGCACGGTGGACCTGGTCGTGACCATATCGCCGGAGCACCGCCCCCTGTTCGAGGCCGCCGTCGCGGACATCAAGGAAGAGTATGAGGCGCGCTACGGCGTGCGCTACAACGTGACCTTCACCTACCAGGCCAAGGAGACCGACACCCTCGCCGTGGATGCGGACAATAAGCCCTTCCTCAAGGAGGACGGCAGCATCCTCACCCGCCCGGCTGGCCACGGCGCCCTCATCCACAACCTGAACGCGCTGGATGCGGAGCTCGTGAGCATCAAGAACATAGACAACGTCTGCGTGGAACGCATGCAGCCCGCCACCTACCGCTGGAAGAAGGTCCTGATGGGCCGCGCGCTGGAGCTGCGCGACCGCATCCACGGTTACCTCTTCGCCCTGGACCAGCTGACGCTGATGCGCAAGCAGATGTCCGACTTCGCCTTCATCCCCGGCAACAACGTCTACCAGGACGACCCATTCGCCACGCCGGAATGCCAGGAGCTCTGCAACGAGATCGAGGACTTCCTTCGCGACGAACTCTGCATCGAGATCCCCGAGCCCAGGGACAGCCGCGACCGCGCCGAGATGCTGCGCGCCAAGCTGGACCGCCCCATCCGCGTGTGCGGCATGGTCAAGAACCTGGGCGAGCCGGGCGGCGGCCCCTTCATCATCCGTGACAAGGACGGCTCCACTTCCCTGCAGATCCTCGAGGGCGCACAGATCAACCCCGACGACCCGCAGGCCGTCGCCGCCCTGAAGGCCGCCACGCACTTCAATCCCGTGGACCTGGTGTGCATCCTGCGCCGCAACGACGGCACCCAGTTCGACCTGCTGGACTACGTGGACGAGGAGACCGGCCTGATCAGTTCCAAGAGCTACCAGGGACGCGAACTCAGGGCGCTCGAGCTCCCGGGCCTGTGGAACGGCTCCATGTCCGACTGGAACACCCTCTTCGTGGAGGTCCCGATCGAAACCTTCAACCCCGTGAAGGTGGTGCTGGACCTGCTGCGCGACGCCCATCAGTAAAGAAAGGGAAATGGAGCAGGAAAGAAGCGTGGACAGGCTCTCCCGTCTGATCGTCGGCACGGCGATATTCACCGTCATCGCACTGCTGTGCTGGTATTTCCGCAGCGTGCTCGTGTATATCATCGCGGCCTTCGTGGTCTCGCTGATCGGGCAGCCCGTCATCCGGCTCCTGCGCCGCATCCGCATCAAGGGAAAGAGTGCGCCGGACTGGCTGCTCGCCATCTTCACGCTCCTCGTCATCATCGGCCTGCTGGCCCTCGTCGTCACCCGGATCGTCCCGATCGTTTCCGGCATCGTCCGGGTGGCGGCCAGCGGCAGCCAGAGCCTTCCGGACGGCAGCCTGAGCGACCGCGTGAACGAATGGCTCATCGCCACCTTCCCCGCCCTGGGGCCCGATTTCGACGCCGTCGCCCTGCTGCTGGAGGAACTCAAGGGCATCACCAGCCTGTCTTCCGTGTCCGGCATCCTCGGCTCGCTCGCCTCGGCCGTAGCGGGCGCGGTGGTCGGCACCTTCGCCACCGTCTTCATCTCCTTCTTCTTCATCAAGGACGGGCGCCTGTTCCGCAGGATTGTCTCCGCCCTGGTGCCTGACCGGCAGGAGGTTTCCGTGAACCGGGCCATCCTGGAGATCGAAGGTCTGCTGTCCCGTTACTTCGTCGGCCTGATCATCGAGATCCTCGGGGTGATGCTGGTGGACTTCCTGCTGCTCTGGCTGATTGCCGGGATCGGCGTCCGGAACGCCCTCGGCATCGCCTTCATCGCCGGCATCCTCAACGTCATCCCCTACGTGGGCCCGTTCCTGGGCGAGGTCATCGGCGTGGTGCTGTGCGTCATCCTGAAGTACAGCACCGGCGTGGGGCTTGCGGTGGATATCGGCTGGTTCGCCGTCATCGTGTTCGGCCTGATGCTGGCCGCCCAGCTGGTGGACAACTTCGTGTACCAGCCGCTCATCTACTCCACCAGCATCAAGGCCCATCCGCTGGAGATATTCATCGTCCTGCTCATCGCGGGCAACATCGGCGGCGCCCTCGGCCTGCTGGTGGCCATCCCCTCCTATACCGTCCTCCGTGTCATCGCCAGCCGCTTCTTCTATCACTGGAAGCCGGTGCGGCGCCTCATCCCGAACCGGGAGCAGGATTCCTCCGAAGACGAAGAGGCCGAGATGGGCCGTTCCTGAGCGGCGGCCCCCTGTCACTCCGAGTGAACGCAGCAAATCGAGAAAATCTATTTTGATTATTTGAAAAAAGTTGTAACTTTGCAGTCCATTTCGAGGGCATCTGGGTGTGGCGCAGTTGGTAGCGCACCTGGTTAGGGACCAGGAGGTCGCTCGTTCAAGTCGAGTCACCCAGACAAATGAAAAACAAGCACTTACATTTCCGTAAGTGCTTGTTTTTTTTAGTAAAGGTGTGAAAAGGGCGTGATTTCAGCGTGATGTTAGGGGCGATCTGACCGGTCACACGGTCCGTGTTGACGGTGATCGTGGTCTAGGCGCCCGCAAGCAGAGGCAGGCCCAGGCAAATGAAAGAGAGGATTCTTTTCATATCGGGGTCGGTTAGTGTTATTTGGTTTTTACTCTAAGAATAGTGAATGAATTAGGCTTGAAAGTCATCTCGAATGATTTTGAGAACTTATTGTAAAGGCTTTCAACAGGATGGATCTTGTCCGGATTGTCGAAATCGTTTTCATCGTACAAGGAATCGGCGGACAAGGTGATGACTTTGCCCTTTGACTCGACAGAAGCGACGTTGGAGATGTTGATGGCGGTACGGAAAGGCTCGTTGAGGGCGTTGACAACCTTGATGATCATCTCTCCGCTGTCTCGGTCATAGCCGGCGAGGGCATATCTCTTCTGCAAGGGCTTGTATTCCGCCTTGCCTATCTCGTTGCCGTCGATGAAGCAAATGATTTCGGCTCCGTTGACGGCGACCTTCACCTCATGCCATTCATCTGCAGGAAGCTCAAGCTCGTTGCTGAGAGTACCAAGCGAGATGTTGGTGTTACCTTCGACCATAACAACGGATGCGGTATATTTCGGTGCAGTTGTACTGACAGGGGCTGCGCCTCTGAACCTGGGAGCGCTTACGTTGAAAGAGAGGTAGTTCCTGTCATCCTTGACGGCGAAGCGTATACCGAAGCTGCCAAGGCTGTTCTCGAACTTGACCTTTGCCGCTACTTCGAAATTGCCGGATGCTCCTGAAACAGAAGTGACCCAGCCGCCGGCTGACAGCCTTGGAGGTACATTCTTGTTTGTTCCCGGTATATAGAGATTTGGCTCGACCAGGTAATTGAGGTCTTTGAATTCTCCGGTGGCGTAGCCTTCGGCGGTCTTGTCCCAAGAGCCCTGCTCTTCCCAGTCGCCCGCCGTTGCCTGACCGTTGATGGTGAAGTCCTTCATTTCGACCTTTGAACCCGGGGCGTTCACGCTGGCTGCGAATCCGGTCTTGCCTTCAAGCTTCAAAGCGGTCTGTTCAAGTGCGAGCTTTGTGCCGAGAATGACATCAGGACGGTTGTGGCTGAACATACACTGTACGTGGTATGAGGTGCGGGGCACGACGATGTTGTTCTTGAAGCGGATGAGGTTGGTCGGCCACATCTGGAAATCAGTGTTTTCGAGGATAGGGGCGAAAGACGCGATTTTCACAAGATCCGAGTTCCTTTCGATGCCGAGCATAAATGAAGCTTCAGCGAGAGCGCCTTCGAGCGTGCCCGGACCCACACCGCTGTTGACGGCATATTCGCCTACATATACTTCGTAGAGACCGCGTGGTGCGTTGTCGAAAACATCTGTGGTGTTGAAGAACTGTTCCGGGCGGACATAGTAGTGAGGATCGATCATTTCCACTGTCCCCGCGTCGTAAGTGTCAGGAACCGGCGTGAGGCGGTCGTGGGTGCTGATGTACTTGATCTGAGGGTATTTCTCCTTGAGCCGCTTGTAGATGTAGCTGTAGTGCTTTGCATACTCATCGCCCGAATTCTCGTTCCCGATCTCTATGTATTTGAGGTGGAACGGTTCAGGGTGTCCGTTCCTGGCCCTGACTGCGCCCCATTTTGAGTCGGCGTCTCCGATAGCATATTCAATGGCGTCAAGATGGTCCTGGATGAGCTGGTCCATCTCGTCAAGTTCGAAATAGTCACCGTTGCGTACTACACAGGACAGACCGGCGTTGATGACGAACATAGGCTCGGCTCCGATGTCTTCGCAAAACTGGAGGAAATCGTGGTAGCCGATGCTGCAACTGTTGTGATAGCCCCACAAGTCCATCTTGCCGACACGGTCGATGCGGTCTCCGATGGTCTCCTTCCACTTGATGCGGTCCTCCATGGAGAGTCCTTCGACGATGCATCCTCCCGGCCAGCGGATGAATGAAGGCTTGATGTCGGCAAGGGTCTGCGCTATATCCTTTCTGAGGCCGTGGCCCATAAAGGTCTCCTGAGGAAGCAGGGAGATGTAGTCTATGAACAACGGGCCTTGGCCGTCGAACTCCATCACGAGTTTGGCCTTGTTGTCGGTAACTCCGCTCTCTACGACAGCCTCATACTTGTTCCATCTGCCGTTCTTGTCGAGGTCGAAGGTCTGCGAGAAAATCTCCTTGCCGTCCTTGCCGATGATGGAGGCTTTCACGTTTCCATCGTATGCAGCTGTGGCGCGGGCGTAGAATGAGAAGTTGTATTTGTCTCCGCTGACCATATTGAGGCCGGCGTATCCTTCGTTGGTGATTTTCGCACCGCTGCCCTTGATGTCCAGCCGGAGGTTGTTGGCGTTGCCCTTGCTGACAGGGTCGGTGCTGACAACTGTCATCGTCGCTGTAGATGAAGCCAACGGTTCGAGGCTCCAGCCCTCAGCCTTGTTCTGAGGGTCGAAATGATAGAAGATGTACCCCTTCACCTGACCGGACTGATAGTTGGGCTTTGCGGGACCGTGGATTTCGTCGCCTATGACAACACAGTCATCAGGGACGTCCTTCTCCTCAAAGCCCATATTGTAAATCATCTCAGGCCAGAGGCCACCGTCACCGGAACGGCTGATTTCTTCGATGAAAATACCCCAGAGGTCTTGAGGGAATTCTGTGATCTCATCTGCCATATCGATATCAATGACAGATCTCGATGCGTCGGAGCAGTTGCATAGAAGCAGGCACAGACACAAAAGCGCGAAGAATTTGTTCATATTATGTAGTTAATGAGGTGAATTCTAATTTGAAGTGCAACACACTTCAAAAGTCAAAATTAAATAATTGTTTACAATATTTCAACGGTATCCTGTAATCCAATGACTTACGGGGCCTGTGGTTAAGTTTCCATTCGATCTCGGCAAGCATCTCATCTGTCAGCTCGCTGAAATCCGTGCCTTTCGGAATGTACTGGCGTATCAGCCCGTTCGCGTTATCGTTTACACCCCGCTCCCAAGAGTGGTGTGGGCTTGCGAAGTAGAACTCGGCATCGAGTCGCTCGTTCAAGTCGAGTCACCCAGACAAACAAAAATCAAGCACTTACAACGGTGCTTGATTTTTGTTTTTAGGGGACAGTCGACAACTTCAAGAGCACAAAGACCGGGCAGAAGATGTTCCTCTACCTCACCGGCTAGGAAAGCAAAATCTGCTTTACTTACAATGGAGAGTTATATGTTGTGGATGATTGGCGACAATAGTTAGATTCAGTTTCGGGGTCATGAACCGGTGTCGATGTGTGCGGCGGGGTCGGTCATTATGCTTTTGCAAAAATGATTACCTTTGGAATCAAATCATCAAATACCGAACCATCATGGGAAGCGACAGATTCGACATTAAAGAAAAGGAAATGGTCAGCATCATGACCGAGACGATCGTGATCGTCGATAAGGAAACGGGGGTGAACTACCTCTATGTCGGCCGCGGTTACGGCGGAGGTCTGACCCCGCTCCTTGACGCCGATGGCAACCTGGTCGTCACCAGGTAGGCTTTCAGTCGAGGAGGAAAGCACCTGGCAGAAAAAGAAATCCAGCCAAAAGGCCCAGCAAGGCACTTTGGCTGGATTTCTCCGTCAGCAATAAAACCAGGACCGCTTAAATAACCGAAAGACTCAAACGATACATCATTCCCTGGCTGACCGGAAAATCGGTCGAGATAACCTTTGCGCCGAGTTTGGGATTGCTGTTATAATCCGGGTAACGGTTTATTGCCGTAGCTACGGTAACAATCAACTTACCACTAAAGTACGCTTCCGGAACAGGCACAAAGGGTACGTAAAGCGTCAATTTGCCGGATTCGGGAACTTCGATACCGCTACCATATTCACCTAAAAACAGTTCGGTATCTTCCCTGGCGGTTAGCTGATCGACAGGCCAGATACAGGCATAACCGCTGGCAAAGACATCTGAATCACTGACGGACTCAATCTTTATACCATACACTTTTTCGGGCAACTCTCCCCCAATTGTGAGGTCAACTTTCAAAATGCTCTGATAAGGAGTCATATTCACAACGAGTTGGCCTTCCTCCGAAATCTCACATGCGTTAATCATGATAGGCTCCTCTGCCAAATGTGAATAGTCTGCGTTTGCGGTCTGCGTCATACCGTCCGTACTGAAATGCATAGTATCTTCGCCAAACTTGAATCCACGCAGATTCGACTCCGGCGTACGCCAGTCTCCTTGCATTTCCACACGGTCAACCAAGGCAGGATATACGGCGACAAGTGTCTCGCCTGCATTTGCGGACAGTTCACCGGAAAACTCGGCCGACTTCCTGCCTTTCGCTCCGGAACTGGTGAACTTATCGATGGTCAAAACCCGTCCTTCATCATCCAAGGAAACGATAGAAATGGATTCTTCCGCATCCCAGGAGCCTTTCAGGACATTTCCATTCTCCGTAAAAGACAGTTTGGTATCCGGGCTGCCGATCGTCGCCGTCAGCGTCATGGGGATGCCGGTTTTCACTTCCGGCTCATCAGCCGGAGTCAGCTGCTTGTTGCAGGAGATTGCCGCCACCAGCGACAGGCCTGCCAGAATGAGATAATTCAATCCTTTCATTTTCTGGTTCTCCTTTTGATTAGTTGATTTCTCCGCCATCGCCGAACTCGGGAGCGCTGGTGGCAATCACGCCCTCAAGTTTGATTTCCAGTTCCTCGCACCTGGGCGAGGCGTACTGCTCTTTTGTTTGTGTAATCATCGTTTATTGATTTGATCATTGATACGCGAAAAGCCCGGCACTTCCACTCCGAAAGTGCCGACGTAAATAGCAAATACCTGGTTTACAACAAGTTAAATGCCCCCCCCTATTGGAAGGAAGAGTCATCAAGAATCGATATGAAGGAGTGATGGACATTCCCCATTCAAAATACGACTTTCAAAAATAATGATTATATGTCCAAAATCCAAATGGGAAATAATCATTACATTTGCATTATCGCGATGAAAGAGCACATCCAAAAGACCAATGCCGTCCGGCTACTGGAGACCGCGGGGATTCCGTTCGGCCTCGTTCCCTATGAAGTCGATGAGAACAACCTGGCGGCGGACCACGTGGCGGCGCAGCTGGGAGAGCCGGTCGGGCAGGTATTCAAGACGCTGGTCCTGCGGGGAGACCGCGGAGGCCTGTTCGTCTGCGTGATGCCCGGGGATATGGAAGTGGACCTGAAAGTGGCCGCCCGCATCTCCGGCAATAAATCCGCGGCGATGATCCACATGAAGGAACTGCTCCCCGAAACGGGCTACGTCCGCGGCGGGTGTTCTCCGATCGGGATGAAGAAACCCTTGCCGACCTTCGTCCATGAGTCGGCGCTGCTGTATGACTACATCTATGTCAGTGCCGGCGTGCGCGGCCTCCAGATCCAGATCGATCCGCAGGCGCTGATCTCCTTTATCGGGGCAGAAATCTATCCTTTGTAAACCGGCGGGGAAGGTCTCCATTTTGCCTGGATACCTTCCCCATCAAAATGGCGTCGGACGCCCTTCAGGGTCGGATTGAATGGGGAAGGTCTGCCACCTGATTGAAGACCTTCCCCATGCGAGCGGTACTGATAAGCAATTTTGTTTTATTACGGGTAATGCGTATCTTTAATCCGATAAAGTAATGTCTTTCAAAGTAAGCGATATCATCACCATCCCGCCGCAGGCGTTCAACTCGGATCTTCAGCGTCAGGTCTATACGGCCTTTGCGTCGCTGGGGATTCCTTTTGGGCGCGTGGATACGGATCCGGGCCTGACGATGGAGGATTGCCGGCACATTGATGCGAAGATAGGTACGCGGATCGTGAAGACCCTCTTTCTGTGCAATCGGCAGCAGACGGAGTTCTATCTGTACGTGACGACGGATGACAAACCATTCGTCACGCGGGAGTTCTGCGGCGCGCTGGGTATTTCGCGGGTTTCCTTCGCCTCGGCGGAGAAGCTCTGGGAGCTGACGGGGGTTCAGGTGGGTGCGACGACCATCCTGAGCGCCATCCTGCCGCAGGCTGCCGGCGTGCATCTTGTGATGGACCGCAGCGTGGCGGAAACGGAGTGGTTCGCCTGCACGGACGGTACGGCCACCTGTTTCGTAAAGATCCGCACAAAGGACTTGCTCGAAAGGTATCTGCCCGCCACGGGGCATGGTTTGAGATTCATAGAGGAGAGTTAATTGAGTTTGAGTCAATTAATAGAATATGTTGGGAGCAATTACCGGGGACACCATAGGCTCGGCCTATGAATTCTGCAACACAAAGGATTATAACTTCACGCTCTTCCTCTCCGAGAGTGCCTATACTGACGACAGCGTCATGACGATGGCGGTGGCTCAGTGGCTGTTGGCGGATCCCCGGCACACCCACAAGAAGCTCGAGGAGACAATGGTAGAATTTGCGAAGGATTATCCCAGTCCGATGGGTGGGTATGGAACCGGGTTCTATCGCTGGTTATTCTTCCCGAAAGAGTTGTCCGCCTTCGATGACAGGTACGGCCCCCTCCCCTACAGATCCTCCTCCGGACGCCATCCATACGGTTCGTGGGGCAACGGCTCTGCGATGCGCGTGAGTGCTGTCGGCTGGTTCTTCGACACGCTGGAGGAGACCGAGCGAGTAGCGAAGATTTCGGCGGAGATTACCCATAACCACCCGGAAGGAATCAAGGGTGCGCAGGCGACGGCTGCGGCCATTTTCCTCGCACGTACAGGTAAGCCCGGGCGCTCACCGGGCTGAGCAGCCCAGGAGGTGCGTGAGCAGGGAGCGTGGGAGCGGACGAGGCTGCTGGCCACCTTCGCAGTGCAGCCCTACTCGAAGAAGAAACTCCAGCCGAAAGATCTGCTGGTCTTCCCTTGGGAGAAGCCGGAAAAGAAAAACGCCGCAGCCTCGGAAAGGAGCACGGCGGAAAGGTTCAAGGAGTTGACGGAGAAGTTCAAGTAATCACCAAAGCCCCGTATGCCAAGGGCCGTCGCCAATGTTCTTGTCACTTTTATCCGCAAGGTGATTGATAATAATGAACAATGAGACGGCGCCGAGCAGAATAACGAAACCCAACGCGGGGACGAGGAATTGCTCCGCGAAAGTTGAAAGTCTCATTATTAGAACCAACAGTGTCATATACACTCCTTTTACAAAAATTGAACCAAAGTGGCTAATTCAACGATCTCCATAACTTTCAAGATTGACGACAAGGACCATTCGTTTCAGGTTCTCTCCAAGGATGCCGCCGGGTTTCGTCAGATGCTTTCGAAAACTATTACGGAGGCGGATAACTTGCGGAAGAGCGTGCTGAAATGGTCAAACGCCGCCAATGCGTCGCGGGCCTTTGGTGATGTCATCAATCAGCTTCAAAGCACTTTCAAAGGCCTGACCGATGCGTACGCTGTCCGAGGATAATGTCGAGGAGGTATCTATCCCGCTGGAAATGGCCAACGGCTTCGGCTTCAACAAGACGAATGTCATCAATATCAGGATGGACAAGATGAAGTACATCAACGGGAAAGACTTCTATGCTCCTTTCGTTCCCATCATTATTCCCGTCAACCCTTAATGAACGACAAGATCACGAAAGCAGACGCATTTATTTTACAGTTTCGGTAAAGATAATAAAAGTTTGGAAAGGAATACGTTTCTCTTCAAATAAAGTTTTACCACGATTCCGCTCTTTTTTCTTCCCGTTTTATTTACTATCTTGCGGGATAATTCGGGCACTCCGCCCGAGCGTGCACCACTTATGAAAAGAATCCTGTCCCTCTCCCTGCTGATGGCCCTGTGCCTCAGCCTCGGCGCCCAGCAGCAGCGGCCCATCGTCCGCCTGCTCGCCGAAAATCCCGACCGGGCCACCAACAACATGCACTCCTACGAGTTCGACCCGATCGTGGACACGCCCGCCCCGAAGGGCTTCAAGCCTTTCTACATCTCGCACTACGGCCGCCACGGCTCCCGCTACGAGCAGAACTCCACCTTCGCCCGCAACGCCCAGGGGGCATTCTACGTGCTGGATTCCCTCGGGCTGCTGACCGATGCCGGTAAGGCGCTCCGCGCCGACGTGGAAGCGGTCGTGGAGGCCCACAAGGGCATGGAGGGGTCCCTGACCCCGCGCGGCGCCCGGGAGCACCGGATGCTGGCCGCCCGGATGTTCGATCGATACCCGTCCGTGTTCAAGGACAAGTCCCGCAAGGAGGTGAACAGCTTCTCCAGCACCAATTTCCGCTGCATCATGAGCATGTGCAACTTCGCCAACAGTCTCCAGCAGAAGTTCCCCTCCGGCGAGTTCACCTTCACCAGCGCGGAAAGGTTCATGAGCTACATCAACCCGAGTCTGAACGTACGCAGACCCGGCCAGCCCGCCCCGCAGCGACCCGCCCTTCCTCCGGGAGGCTTCCCGGGCATGGGCGGCCGACCCACCGAGCAGCGTCCCGCCTACGCGCCGGCTCCCGGCGTTCCGGGCTATGACTTCTCGCGTTTCCTGCGCCCGCTGTTCACCGACATGGGCGCCGCGATGCGGGTGCTGGGCAATCCCGAGCCGTTCGTCCGCGCCATCTTCACCACCGCCGGCCTGTGCCAGCTGATCGACTTCATGGGCATCGACATCTACCACCGTTTCACCCCCGAAGAACTTGCCTACCTGTGGGTTGACGGCAACAACAACATCTACCGGATGTGGGCCGGCTCCACCGAGAACGGCGATGTGATCCGCTACGCCATCCGCCCGCTGCTGATGGACTTCGTGGAGAAGGCCGACGCCGCCCTGCAGCCGGACAGCCACCGCGCGGCCGACCTCCGCTTCGGCCACGACACTTCGATCCTGCCGCTGTTCGCCCTGCTCGGCATCGACGACCCGCAGCACCGCAACTTCTCTTTCCGGGAGGCCTCCCAGCACGACTGGTACGCCTTCTTCCAGGTCCCGATGGCCACCAACTGCCAGATGATCTTCTACCGCAACAAGAAGGGAGAAGTCCTGACCAAGGTCCTCTACAATGAGAAAGAGGTCCTCCTGCCCGGCATCGAACCCGTCTCCGGCCCTTACTACCGCTGGCCCGAGCTCAAGGCCCATTTCATCGCGCTGTGCGAGAAGGCTGCCGAGCCCTGGACGCGTGCCGGAATCGCAAATTAGGAAATCCGGTAATTAACCATTATCTTTGTTTGATTTTTCGCTTTACACCATATGAGCATCCAGCAAGACAAAATCCGGGAACTGGTCGAGCGGCGCGCGAATGCCAGGCTTGGCGGCGGGCAGAAACGCATCGACGACCAGCACAAGAAAGGCAAACTCACCGCGCGTGAGCGTCTCGCCCTGCTGCTTGACCCGGGCAGCTTTGAAGAATTCGACATGTTCGTGCAGCACCGCTGCACCAATTTCGGGATGGACGCAAGCCATCCGGACGGCGACGGCGTTGTCACCGGACAGGGCACCATCGACGGCAGGACGGTCTTCGTCTTCGCACAGGACTTCACCGTGAACGGCGGGTCGCTGAGCAAGACGATGTCCGAGAAGATCTGCAAGGTGATGGACATGGCCGTCCGCGTGGGCGCGCCGGTGATCGGCCTCAACGATTCGGGCGGCGCCCGCATCCAGGAGGGCATCGATTCACTGGCCGGCTTCGGCGAGATCTTCGAGCGCAACATCCTCGCCAGCGGCGTTGTGCCCCAGATCAGCGGCATCTTCGGCCCCTGCGCGGGCGGTGCGGTGTACTCCCCCGCCCTGACGGACTTCACCCTGATGGTCCAGAACACCTCCTACATGTTCCTCACGGGTCCGGCCGTCGTCAAGGCCGTCACCGGCGAGGAAGTGGACCAGGAGAACCTCGGCGGCGCCTCCGTGCACGCCTCCAAGTCCGGCGTGGCGCACTTCAGCGCCCCGTCCGAGCAGGAAGGCATCGAGACGATCAAGAAGCTCCTCTCTTTCCTGCCCCAGAACAACCTCGAGTCGGCACCCGTGCGCGAGACCGCCGACCCGGTGAACCGGGCGGACGACCTGCTCAACGACATCGTTCCCGACAACCCCAACAAGTCCTACGACATGTACGGCGTCATCCACAGCATCGTGGACGACGGCGAGTTCTTCGAGGTCCACAAGGACTTCGCGAAGAACATCATCGTCGGCTTCGCCCATATGGGCGGACGAAGCGTGGGCGTCGTGGCCAACCAGCCGGGTGTGCTCGCCGGCGTGCTGGACATCAACGCCTCCCGCAAGGCCGCGCGCTTCGTGCGCTTCTGCGACGCGTTCAACATCCCGCTCGTGACCCTCGTTGACGTCCCGGGCTTCCTGCCGGGCACCCAGCAGGAGTACGGCGCCATCATCACCAACGGCGCGAAGCTCCTCTACGCCTACGGCGAGGCCACCGTCCCCAAGGTCACCGTGACCCTCCGCAAGAGCTACGGCGGCGCGCACATCGTGATGAGCTGCAAGCAGCTCCGGGGCGACGTCAACTACGCCTGGCCCACCTCCGAGATCGCCGTGATGGGCGCCGACGGAGCCGTGGACATCCTCTATGGCAAGGAACTCAAGGCCGAGACGGATTCCGCCAAGAAGGCGGAGATCGCCGACGCGCGCAAAAAGGAATACAACGACCTCTTCTGCAACCCTTACCAGGCCGCGCAGAAGGGCTATATCGAAGACGTCATCGAGCCGCGCAACACCCGCTTCCGCGTGATCCGCGCCCTCGCCGCACTCGAAGGCAAACGCCAGGAAATCCCCGCGAAGAAACATGACAACCTTCCTTTATAATCTCCTGCCGCTGACCGCCGGCGGAGACAGGATGGCAGAGATCGATCCGCACGGCTGGACCCTCACGCTCATCAGCGTCAGCGTGGTCTTCGCGGCGCTGATCGTCCTCTACTTCATATACAACTTCTCCGGCAACATCTTCTCCGGCAAGTACAAGCGCGCCCCCAAGCCCAAGAAGGCGAAGAAGGGAGAGCTGGACGGCGCCGTGGCGGCCGCCATCGCCCTCGCCCTGGAGGCGGAGGCGGGCGGCGAGGCCGAAGCGGCCATTGCCACGGCCCTGCACCTGTTCCTGTCCGACGCGGTCCACGACATCGAGCCGGGCATCGTCACCATCCGGAAAGCCTCCTCGGCCTGGGATGACAAGCAGTTGAATTTCAGAAAATTACCCAGAAAATGAAAGAATACAAGTTCAAGATCAACGGCAAGGAGTACAACGTAGCCGTCAACGGAATTGAAGGAAAGAACGCCGACGTTACCGTCAATGGCGTGAACTATCAGGTCGAACTCGAAAACGAGGTCTCCCCCGCCGTCGCAGCGGCCCCCGCGGCTGCCGCGCCTGCGGCCCAGGCGGCCCCGGCTGCCGCCGCCCCGAAGCCGGCCGGCGCAGGCAAGAAGATCGAAAGCCCGCTTCCGGGCGTCATCGTCTCCGTGGACGTGAAGGAAGGCCAGGCCGTCAAGCGCGGCCAGAAGGTCGCCGTCATCGAGGCGATGAAGATGGAGAACGAAATCCTCGCCGAGTGCGACGGCACCATCACCGCCGTCCACGTCAAGCAAGGCGATTCCGTACTCGAAGGCGCTGACATCGTAACGATCGGTTGATGGAAAACATAATCAACAGCCTACAGCAGTTCTGGCAGTTCACGGGTTTCGCGAACTGCACTTGGCAGCACCTGCTGATGATCTGCATCGGCCTGATCTTCATCACCCTGGGTATTGTCAAGCACTGGGAACCGCTGCTGCTCGTACCGATCGGATTCGGTATGATCATAGGCAACATCCCCCTGTTCTTCGACCCGGTCACCGGCGTCGGCCTCAAGATCGGCATCTATGAGGAGAACTCCGTGCTGAACATCCTCTACCACGGCGTGAAGAACGGCTGGTACCCGCCCTTGATATTCCTGGGCATCGGCGCCATGACGGACTTCTCCGCCCTGATCTCGCAGCCGCGCCTGATCCTGATCGGCGCCGCCGCGCAGATGGGTATCTTCGGCGCCTACCTGCTGTCGCTGCTGCTCGGCTTCGCCCCCAATGAGGCGGGTGCCATCGGCATCATCGGCGGCGCGGACGGCCCGACGGCCATCTTCCTGAGTTCCAAACTCGCGCCGGAACTGATGGGCGCCATCGCCGTGTCGGCCTATTCCTACATGGCCCTCGTGCCCGTGATCCAGAAGCCGATCATGCTGCTGCTGACCACCAAGAAGGAGCGCTTGATCCGCATGAACAAGCCGCGCGTCGTGAGCCAGCAGGAGAAGATCATCTTCCCGATCATCGGCTTCCTCTGCACCGCGTTCATCGTCCCGTCCGGCCTGCCGCTGCTGGGCATGCTCTTCTTCGGCAACCTCCTGAAGGAGAGCGGCGTCACCAAGCGCCTCGCCGTCACGGCCAGCGGTCCGCTGATCGACGTGGTCACCACGCTCATCGGTATCACCGTGGGCGCCTCCACCCAGGCGGACGTGTTCCTGACCGGCCGTTCGGCCCTCATCTTCGGCCTCGGCCTGGCGTCCTTCGTGATCGCCACCACCTTCGGCGTGCTCTTCGCGAAATTCATGAACCTCTTCCTCAAGGAAGGCAAGAAGATCAACCCGCTCATCGGCAACGCCGGCGTGTCCGCCGTTCCCGATGCGGCCCGCGTGTCCGAACAGGTGGGTCTCGAGGCGGATCCGTCCAACCACCTGCTGACCCACGCCATGGCCCCGAACGTGGCCGGCGTGATCGGCTCCGCGGTGGCCGCGGGTATCCTGCTGGGCTTCCTCGGATAGGGCATCGCATTTCTACGCATCTTCCGAACCGGCTTTTCTCGCAGAAAAGTCGGTTTTTCTTTGTCTTTTCGCAGTTTTTTTATAGATTTGTAAGGATTGACGACCCCGTCCGTAACCGACTAATAACTACTGCTACAATATGTCCAACAAATTACAGGAACTTACCGAGAAGCTCTACAATGAAGGGCTCTCCAAAGGCAAAGAAGAAGGAAAACTGTTGCTTGCCCGTGCTCGCGACGAAGCCGACCGCATCATCGCGGACGCGCGCAGCCAGGCGGCCAACATTGTTTCCGACGCCGAAAAACAGGCCGCCGACCTCAAGGAAAAGACGGCCTCGGATCTCAAGATGGCCTCGGCCCAGTGCCTCCAGGCTACCAAGAAAGACATCGAGAACCTGCTCGTGAACGCCATCGGAGCAGCCCCGGTGGAAAAGGAACTTTCCGACCCCGACTTCCTCAAGAAGATCATCGAGGCGGTGGCAACGCGCTTCAGCGCGGAGCAGCCCGGAGACCTTTCCCTGCTGCTGCCCGTCTCCCTCAAGGACAAGTTGGAACCCTGGGTGGAAGGAGAACTCCGCAAGAAGCTCGGAAGCGGCCTCAAGGCCGACTTCACCAAGAAGATCGCCGGCGGTTTCACCATCGGCCCGAAGGATGGCGGCTGGTTCGTCAGCATGACGGACGAGACCTTCAGCAAACTGCTCGCCGAATATCTCCGTCCCGTTACCCGCAAGCTCCTCTTCGGCTAGGCGATGAACAATTACGAATACATCGTCGCCAGTCTGCCCGTTCTCCGGTTGGACGACCTGAAGGCCGGCAAAGGTCTGGCGGAGAAGCTGCTCGGAGAAATCCGCAGCCAGCTCTCCGGGCGTGACAACGCCCTGCTGGACTTCCTGCTGCTCGGCCACGACCCCGACCAGCTCAACGCGGACTTCTACAAGCGCGCCCTCGCCCACAAGAACCGTTTCCTTAAGGAATGGTTCGCTTTCGACCTGGACCTGCGCAACGCCACGGTCGCCTACCTGAACGACTCGCTGGGGCGTGAAAAGGGCCTGGACCAGATCCTGCTGGAAGGGCGCGAAGACGCGGAATTCCCCGAGCGGGCCAAGGCGGACGCCATCCTCCACGGCACAGACATCCTGGACAGGGAGCGGGGCCTGGACGAGCTCCGCTGGCAGAAGATCGACGAAATCACCCTGATGGACTACTTCGACATCGAGGTCATCCTGGGTTTCGTCTGCAAGCTAAAGATCATCGACCGTTGGCTCCAGCTCGACCCTGAATCCGGCCGGGCGATGTTCCGCAAACTGGTCGAGGACATCCGTTCCACATACGACAACAAAAAACAGAATATCACGATATGAGTACAACAGGAAAGGTAACGGGCATTGTCTCGAACCTCGTGACCGTAGCCGTTGACGGGCCTGTGGCGGAGAACGAACTCTGCTACATCACCCTCGGAGGCTCCCGGCTTCTCGCCGAAGTCATCAAGGTCAATGGCGACAAAGCCTCGGTCCAGGTGTTCGAGAGCACCCGCGGACTCAAGAATGGAGACAGCGTCGAATTCCTCGGCAAGATGCTCGAGGTTACCCTCGGCCCGGGCCTGCTGTCCGGCATTTACGACGGTCTCCAGAACAACCTCACCACGATGGAAGGCGTGTTCCTGAAGCGGGGCGAATACACCGAGCCGCTCGACCACGCCGCCAACTGGGAGTTCACCCCCATCGCCAAGCCGGGCGACAAGGTCGTCGCCGCGGACTGGCTGGGCGAGGTCAAGGAAGGCTGGCTCCCCCACAAGATCATGGTACCCTTCTCCTTCGAGGGTGAATACACCGTCAAGGAGGTCGCTCCCGCCGGCAGCTACACCATCGACAAGACCATCGCCGTGCTGACCAGCGCCGACGGCGAGGACGTCCCCGTGACGATGACCCAGAAATGGCCGGTCAAGGTGGCCGTGCGGGGTTACCGCGAAAAACCGCGTCCTTCCAAGATCATGGAAACGGGCGTGCGTGTGATCGACACCTTCAACCCGATCGCCGAGGGCGGCACCGGATTCATCCCGGGCCCGTTCGGCTGCGGCAAGACGGTCCTCCAGCACGCCATCGCCAAGCAGGGCGACGCCGACGTGATCGTGATGGCGGCCTGCGGCGAGCGTGCCAACGAGGTCGTGGAGATCTTCACCGAGTTCCCGGAACTCATCGACCCCCACACCGGACGCCGCCTGATGGAGCGTACCACCATCATCTGCAATACCTCCAACATGCCGGTCGCCGCCCGTGAGGCCTCCGTTTACACGGCGATGACCATCTGCGAGTACTACCGCGCCATGGGCCTGAAGTGCCTGCTGCTGGCCGACTCCACCTCCCGCTGGGCGCAGGCCCTCCGCGAGATGTCCAACCGTATGGAGGAGCTTCCGGGCCAGGACGCCTTCCCGGTGGACCTCTCCGCCATCATCTCCAATTTCTACGCACGCGCGGGCATGGTGGTGCTGAACAACGGCCAGACCGGCGCCGTGACCTTCATCGGAACGGTGTCCCCGGCCGGCGGTAACCTGAAGGAGCCCGTGACGGAATCCACCAAGAAGGCCGCCCGCTGCTTCTACGCCCTCGAACAGAACCGCGCCGACCAGAAGCGCTACCCGGCCGTGAACCCGATCGACTCCTACTCCAAGTACCTGGAGTACCCGGAGATCCAAGAGTTCCTCAACGAGACGGTCCAGAAAGGCTGGACGGAGAAGGTCCTCAAGGCCAAGAACATCGTCCGCCGCGGCCGCGAAATGGCCGACCAGATCAACATCCTCGGCGACGACGGCGTGCCGATGAGCTACCACGAAGCCTTCTGGAAGTCCGAACTCGTGGACTTCGCCTTCCTGCAGCAGGACGCCTTCGACAGCGTGGACGCCCTCTGCCCGATGGAGCGCCAGAAGTACATGCTGGACTGCATCCTGGACATCTGCGACCGCACGTTCGAGTTCGACAACTTCGAAGAATGCCGCACCTACTTCAAGGACCTGATCAATACCCTGCGTCAGATGAACTACACGGAGTTCCAGAGCGACAGGTTCCGCGATTACGAGCAGAAACTCAAAAAACAACTTTCCTGATCTATGGCAACGAAAGCATTCCAACGCACATATACGCAGCTGCAGGCCATCACCAAGGCCACGGTCACCCTTAACGCAAAAGGGGTGGCGAACGACGAGCTGGCCACGGTGGGCGGCAAGCTGGCCCAGGTCGTGAAGACCAAGGGCGACAGCGTCACCCTCCAGGTATTCTCCGGCACGGAAGGCGTGCCGACCAACGCGGAGGTCTCCTTCCTCGGAGCGCCCCCTACCCTGCGCGTGAGCGACCAGCTTTCCGGCCGCTTCTTCAACGCCTACGGACACCCGATCGACGGCGGTCCCGAGGTGGAAGGTGAGGAGCGCGAGGTGGGCGGCCCGTCCGTGAACCCGTACAAGCGCCGCCAGCCCTCCCAGCTGATCCCGACCGGCATCGCCGGCATCGACCTCAACAACACCCTGGTCTCCGGCCAGAAGATCCCGTTCTTCGCGGACCCGGACCAGCCTTACAACCAGGTCATGGCCGACGTGGCCCTGCGTGCGGACGTGGACAAGATCATCCTGGGCGGCATGGGCCTGTCCAACGACGACTACCTCTTCTTCCGCCACAGCTTCGAGGCCGCGGGCGCCCTGGACAAGATCATCTCCTTCGTGAACACGACCGAGGAGCCGCCGGTGGAGCGCCTGCTCATCCCGGACATGGCCCTCGCCGCCGCCGAGTATTTCGCGGCGGACAAGAACGAGAAGGTGCTGGTCCTGCTGACGGACATGACCCTGTACGCCGACGCCCTGTCCATCGTGTCCAACCGTATGGACCAGATCCCGTCCAAGGACTCGATGCCGGGCTCGCTGTACTCCGACCTCGCCAAGATCTACGAGAAGGCCGTGCAGCTGCCTTCCGGCGGTTCGATCACCATCATCGCCGTGACCACCCTGAACGACGGGGACATCACCCACGCCATCCCGGACAACACCGGTTACATCACGGAAGGCCAGCTCTTCCTGCGTGCGGATCCGGATACGGGCAAGGTCATCGTGGATCCTTTCCGTTCCCTGTCCCGACTCAAACAGCTCGTGCAGGGCAAGCAGACCCGTGAGGACCACTCCCAGGTCATGAACGCCGGCGTGCGTCTGTACGCCGACGCCCAGAACGCCAAGACGAAGCTCGAGAACGGTTTCGACCTTTCCGACTACGATCTCCGCTGCCTGGACTATGCCAAGGAATACGCCACCCGCCTGCTCTCCATCGACGTCAACATCACGGTGGAGCAGATGCTGGACACCGCTTGGGAAATCTTTGCGAAATACTTCTCGCCGGCCGAAACCGGCATCAAACAGGCGCTCGTCGACAAATACTGGAAGAACAATTAGACCGTGGCCATCAAATTTCAATACAACAAGACGTCTCTGACGAATCTGGGCAAGCAGCTCAAGGTGCGCCAGAACGCATTGCCGACCCTGAAGAACAAGGAGTCGGCCCTGCGTTCCAGCGTGCTTGAGGCCAAGAAGGAGTCCGAACGGCTGGCCAGCGAGTTGGAAGCATCCCTGAAGCGGTACGACTACCTGGCCGCGCTCTGGAACGAATTCGATCCGGGGCTGGTCCGGATCGTGGACGTGGACCTGCGCACCGTCAAGGTGGCGGGCGTCAAGACGCCCAAGTTGGATGAGATCCGTTACGAGATCCGGCCTTTCAACGCCTTCGTCAAGCCGGCCTGGTATGCCGACGGCGTGGCCATCCTCAAGGAGCTCTCCCGCCTGGGCATCGAGTCCGAGGTGTACCTGGAAAAACGGCGGATTCTCGAGTTCCAGCGGAAGAAGACCACCCAGAAGGTGAATCTGTACGAAAAGGTCCAGATTCCCGGCTACAAGGAGGCCATCCGCAAGATCAAGCGATACATGGAGGACGAGGAGAACCTCTCCAAGGCCTCTTCCAAGATCGTCAAGAGCAGACACGCAGCTGAAGAAGAGGAGGAACAGGCATGATTGAGAAAATGACCCGCTACAACTTCATCCTCCTCGGAGGTGAAGAAGAACAATTCCTCGCAGGACTGCAGGAATTGGGCGTCGTGGACATCACCCGGTCCTTCAAGCCCGTGGACGATGCCTCGAACCAGCTGCTGCTCAAGGCTGAAAGCCTCAAGGACGCCGTGGCCTTCCTGGGCAGCCAGGATTTCCCGGACGTCACCCCGCTCCCGGTGTCGGCAGAAGACCCCGCGGAGGAGACCGCCCTGCTCCAGCACCGTCTGCAGGACGTGCGTTTCAAGCTGGAAGCGGCCCGGAAGGAGTATTTCCTCCGCAAGCCCTGGGGCGAGTTCAACCAGGCCGACTTCGACGAACTGGAACGGCGCGGCTACAAGACCCGCTGGTACTGCGTCTCGAAGAAGGTCTTCAACGAAAGCTGGGAGGAAATCGCTCCGCTCAAGGTCATCCACGAAGAGGACAACCAGGTGTGGTTCGTGACCGTTTCCGACGATCCGGACTACAGTTTCCCGGTCCAGGAGATCGCCGCCCCCGGCGGAGACTACACCTTCTCCGAGGAGCAGATCAAGCAATATGAGGATGAACTCCTCGAGATCAAGGGGCACATCCTCGGACTCAAGGAGGAGATTCCGGAGATTGAACGGAAGAGCGCGCAGCTCCTGACCGACCTGGACATGTACCTGGCCGGCAAGGGTTCGGAATCCGCGGTCGAAGGCTACGTCACCCTCTTCGAGGGCTTCGCCCCCGTGGAGGAGGACCAGCGCCTCGCCGAGGCCTTCGACGGCATGGACGCACTCTGGTACAAATCTGAAGCGAAACTTGAGGATAACCCTCCCATCAAGCTGAAAGGCAATTGGTTCACCAGGATGTTCTCCGTGCTTACGGATATGTATGGACGCCCCCAGTACAACGGGTTCGACCCTACGCCGTACATCTCGGTCTTCTTCCTGCTGTTCTTCGCCTTCTGCATGGGAGACGCCGGCTACGGCCTCGTCCTCATCCTCGTGGGCTTCCTGCTGAAGAAGGTCAAGGGCTTCGCTGACATGGCTCCGCTGGTCGTTACCCTGGGTATCGGCACGACCGTGATCGGCCTGATCTTCCACACCTTCTTCTCGATGGACATGCTGACGTGGACCTGCATCCCGGACGGCGTGAAGAAGTTCATGCTGCCTTCCAAGATCGCCGGCTACGACGGCACGATGGTGCTCGCCCTGGTGGTGGGTATCGTCCACCTGAGCATCGCCATGATCGTAAAGGCCATCTACTCCACCAAGAACGAGGGCTTCGCCAAGACCGTCGGCACCTGGGGCTGGACCCTGCTGATCGTCGGCGGCGCCATCGTGGGCGGCATCGCCCTTGCCGGCGTGCTGGACAAGGCGGTCACGAAGTGGGTCCTCATCGGCCTGGGCATCGTGTCCGCGCTGGCCATCTTCCCGCTCAACAACCTGAAGCGTAATCCGCTGGTGAATACGGGGCTCGGCCTCTGGGACACCTACCAGACGGTCACCGGCCTGCTGGGCGACGTGCTGAGCTACCTGCGTCTGTACGCCCTCGGCCTCGCCGGCGCGATGCTCGGTTTCGCCTTCAACTCCATCGGACAGATGGCGCTGGGCGACGGCAGCAGCGTCGGCGGCTGGATCGGATTCATCCTCATCGTCCTGATCGGGCATACGCTCAACCTCGCGATGTGCGCCCTGGGCGCCTTCGTACACCCGCTCCGACTCAATTTCCTGGAGTTCTTCAAGAATTCCGGCTACGAGACCAGTCCGCGGAATTATACCCCTTTACAGAAAACAAACAATAATCAATAAAACATCTTTTTATTATGCTTAGTACTTTACTTGGTTATCTCGGCCTGGGTCTGGTTCTGATCCTGGGCGGTATCGGCAGTGTCATCGGCACGACTACGGCTGGCAACGCCGCGGAAGGTGCACTGAAAATCAAACCGGAAGGATCCGGTAACTACCTGGTGCTCTCCGCCCTCCCGGCTACGCAGGGCATCTACGGCTTCGTGGCCTTCTTCCTCATGCTGAGCAAGATGACCTCCGACGCGGAGGCCAACGGCATGATCGTCTTCGCGATCGGCGCCTGCGTGGGCCTCGTCTGCCTGCTCTCCGCCATCCGCCAGGGCCAGGTCTGCGCCAACGGTATCGTGGGTATCAGCCAGGGCCACAACGTGTTCACCAACACCCTGATCTACGCCGCTCTCCCCGAGTTCTACGCGATCCTCGGCCTGGTCGGCGCCCTGATGGTGTAATCCCGGAGCCCGTCCCCGTAAAAAGCGAAACGCCCCCGCGGGTGTTTCGCTTTTTGCTTTTCTGCCGTCCGCGCCGTATCTTTGTACTATGAGCAAACGGATCATCTACCAGACCCTCCCCCGCCTCTGGGGCGGCGGGAAACTGCGGGACTGGGACGCGGAGAGCCTGGCCTACCTGCGTTCCCTCGGGGTGGATTACGTATGGTACACGGGTATCCCCCGGCATGCGACGGGCAAGGACTTCGTGAAGGGGAATCCCGGCTCGCCCTACGCCATCACCGACTGGCGCGACGTCAATCCCTACCTGGCGGACGACCCCGCACGGCGCCTGCAGGAATTCGACGCGCTGGCGGCGAGGACCCACGCGGCCGGGCTGAAGCTGATTATCGACTACATCCCCAACCACGTAGCGCCCGACTACCGGGGCGGCATCCGTTTCTTCGACTGGCACGACGGCGACTGGACGGACACCCGCAAGAACGACTGGTCCGCGCCCGAGACACGCACGGAGATGCTCGGAATCCTCCGTTTCTGGGCCTCCCGGGGCGTTGACGGCTTCCGTTGCGACATGGTGGAGCTGGTACCCGCAGAAGCCCTGGCGGCGCTCATTTCGGCCGTAAAGGCCGATTTTCCGGACCTGCTGTTCGTGGCGGAAGTGTACGGGAAGGACAATTACCGCCGCTACCTGGACGAAGTGGGCTTCGACCTGCTCTACGACAAGTCCGGCCTGTACGACACCCTGCGCGCCGTCTGCAGCAACGGGGCATCCGCCCGCGGCATCACCTGGAACTGGCAGTGGCTGGACGGGATGCAGCCCCGGATGCTGAATTTCCTGGAAAACCACGACGAGCAGCGGCTCGCCTCGCCCGAATTCCTGGGCAGTGCCGCCCGCGGCTATGCCGCCCTGGCCTGCTCGCTGCTCTTCAACACCGCCTCGTTCATGCTCTATTTCGGCCAGGAAGTGGGCGAAGACGGCGCTGACGGCGCCGAGGGGCGCACATCCATCTTCAACTGGAGCGACCCGCCCGGGCTGCGCCGCCTGTGGAAGTCCCTGCACGGCGGACCGGCCCTCGCTCCCGACGAGGCCGCGGTGCTGGCGCGTTACCGCGAGCTGCTTACGCTCTCGAAACGCCCCGCCTTCGCCGCGGGACGGACCTGGGATCTGGGCTATTGCAACGGAAACGCCCCGGGATTCGACCCGGAGCGGCATTTTGCCTTCGTGCGATTCGATGCGCAGGAAGCCTGGCTGGTGGCGTGCAACTTCGGTGGCGCGCCCGCCGATGTCCGACTCTCCCTTCCCCCGGAACTCCGCGCCGCCTGCCCCCGCATCCCCGTCACCGCCGACGCATCCATCCCTCCCTTCGACGCCGCCATCATCCGCTTTTAGTTGTTGCGTCGGCAGGCAGCCTGCCCCGCAAACCCTCCGCTTCGCTCCGCCCCTCCCACTTCGTGGGCCCCTCCCGTTCATAAGCCACGGGCGGCTACGGTTTGCTTAGGCAGCTGCCTGCCGAACGCAAAACCAGCGAGGGAGTAAACTTACGCTTAAAAAGGATATCCGACGCCAAAATGAAGTGCGGCGCCGCCGGGGACGAACCAACCCTTCGGCCCCAGCCAGCGCTCCCCGGCCGGACGCGCCGGATCGTGCACCTTCAGGCCGGCATCCAGGCGGAGCAGGATGAAGTCGAGGTTCACGCGCAGGCCGATGCCCCAGTCGCCGGCCAGGCTGCCGGGAAGGTCCAGCTTGCCGAGGCCTTCCCCGTTCAGGGTCCACACGTTGCCCACCTCGGCGAAGATCGCCCATTCCAGCTTCCAGAACGACGGGAAGCGGTACTCCACGTCCGCCTCCAGTTTCAGGTCGCCGGTTTGGCTGGGCAGCACGAAATACTCGCTCATCTTCTCGTAGCCGGGACCGAGGGTGCGGGCCTGCCAGCCGCGCATGCTGCTGGCTCCGCCGCAGTAGAACTGCTTTTCAAACGGAAGCGCCGTGGAGTTCCCGTAGGCCCAGCCGGCGCCGGCGTCCAGGTGCAGGGCGAGGGCGTTGTTGTCGTTCCAGCCGAAGCGGAAAACCTTTCCCAATGAAATCTCCGCACGCACGTACTGCTTGTACGGTACGCCGAAAAGCAGGTGCTGACCCTGGAAATCGGACACGGGCAGGACGTTGTTGAACAGCGAGACGACATTGCCGGAAACATCCAGGTTGAAGCGTCCGTAATGATAGGCGGTTTTCGGCACCACGGAAGCGTCGGTGGTATGGTACACCATCATGCCCACGCCCGCATCGATGTGCGACTCGAACGTATCCCACAAATAGGGATACTCGCCCAGGAGCCGGGAGAAATCATCGCTCATCGCATAGAGCTTCACCAGGTTGAACTGGAGCGGATAGATCTGGAAGAACCAGTCTCGGCGCATCTGGCCGGTGTAGCCGTAACTCAAAGAAGCCAGGCTGCGGCGGTATTCGGGACGGTTCTGGTAGTTGAAGGAGGTGCGGATCTCCGTGCGCGGAACGTTCTCGCCCCGCATCCGGTTCACCGGATAGCCCAGCAGGCGCGGGAAACTCAAGCTCGCGGACACGCCGAATTCCGAGGAATGCGCCCGCGCCCCGGCCATCATCTGCCAGTTGCCGGAGAAGCCAAGGTTCAGCCATTCCCCGCCGTGGAAGAGGTTCTTGTGGTAGAAACTCAGCTGCGGCGAGAAGCCCAGCAGGCCGGAAGAGTTCGTGGACGCCTCCATATTCGCCTTGAAGCCCAGCACGTCGGTGCCGCTGAGGCGGATGTCGCAGTCCACGACGGCGCTGTCGGACGGACTCATCTCGATGCTCACGTTGTTGAACAGCTTGAGCGCCGACAGGCGGGCGTAGGTCGTATTGATCATCCGCTCGTTGTAGGGGACGCCCGGGCGGATCGTATTGAATTCGCGCAGCAGCGACTCCTTGAAGGGGATTTCCGAGGGATGGGAGATGTTTACCTTTCCGATGCGGTACACCGCGAGCGGATCGTCCGTCGGGCTGGAGCCGCGTGCATAGTTGCGGATGCGGTAGTACAGCGTCGTGCGGTCCGTCAGGGTGTCCGCCTCGAAGAAATAGTTGTTCTTGCTGAAGTCGTAGTAGCCCAGGTTGCGGAACACGGACGCGCCGCGGACGGTTTCCGCCTCGAGGTTCTTCTCGGCGAGGAAGTCGCCCGGATGCACGGTGATGTTGGCGCTGTCCGCGCTGAACTCCCGCGCGAAGGTCCCGCCCGGCACCTCGAAGACGATGGTGTCGATGGGGATGCGGTCCCCCAGTTCGACGATGTACTTGACCGTCGCCTTCCTGCCGCGGTATTCCACCTCGGAATCCACTTTCGCGTGGTAATAGCCGAGGTATTCCATGTGACCGGCAATATTGGAGCGGGAGCTTTCCACCAGGGTGGAATCGAAAACGACGGGGGGCGTACCGATCTTCTCCCAGAACTTGTTGATTCCCTCCCCGCTGCCGTTGGACCAGTTGTAGATGCTCAGGAAAGGACTCCAGCCAAAGATGAGGCTCGTATTCGGCTGCTGGCGCACATACATGGAGACCTCCTTGGGCGAGATCTTCTCCTTGCCCCTGAATTCCACCTTATTGGCGGTCAGGCGATAGGCGCCCTCCGGCAGCAGCTTTGTAGTACTGCATGAGATAACAGCCAATAACGATATGACCAACAATAATATACGTTTCATCTTCTGCGGAATTCAGACAAAGTTACGGCCGTCGCGGCGGCCACGTTCAGCGATTCGGCGCCGGAGCGGCCGAAAGCGGGTATCAACAGGCGGGCGTCCACTTCCGCCGCCACCTCGGGGCGGATGCCGGCGGCTTCGTTGCCCATTACGACCAGTCCGTCCGGGCACAGCTCCTCGCGATACAGGTCCCGGCCGTCCAGGAAAGTGCCGTATACCGGCCTTCCGGCGGCCCGGAACCGGCGGCACAGCGCCACCAGGTCGCAGGGCACGTAACGGACGCGGAAAAGCGATCCCATCGAAGACTGGATCACTTTGGGGTTGTACAGGTCCACGCAGTCTTCCGACGCGAACACCGTCTCCACCCCGAACCAGTCGGCGATACGCACGATCGTGCCCAGGTTGCCGGGGTCCCGGACGCCGTCCAGGGCCAGGCACAGGCCGTTTTCCGGGGCCGCCGGGGCCGCCTCGGGCCGCTGAACGACCGCCAGCACCGGCGAGGGCGTGGAAAGCTGGCTGATGCGCGCCATCGCGGCCTCGCCGATCTCCTCGCGGCGCAGCAGCTTCACGACACGCAGGCCGGAGGACAGCGCCTCCTGTACCAGTTTCTCCCCTTCCACCACGAACAGGCCGTATTCGTCGCGGAATTTCTTTTCGCGAAGCGAACGGATCTGCTTGATTTCGGCCTGGGTGATCATACAATCTACAAATATAAGAAACTCCCGCCAAAGAAAAAACCGGATTTCCTGAAGAAGAAATCCGGTTCCTTTCGATTCGGGAAAAACTATTCGCCGAGTTCCTCCTCCACGGAAGAATCGGGAGCGTTGCGCATCACGGAAGCGATGCCCTGCTTCATCGTACGCTCGGAGGCATACATCTGGCTGGAGCCGATGACCTGGCCGTTGCTGGCCTTCAGGTTGAAGAACGGTTTGCCGTTCTTGGCGACCTTGACTTCGTAGCGCTCCTCGACGGGACCGTTCTTGCGGACGGACTCGATGCCGTTCAGGCAGGCGGTCTTGGTGGTGTAGCCTTCGCTGGTGAGAATGACCTGGCCGTTGGTGGCCTTCAGGTTGAACTGGAACTCGCCGTTCTTGCGGAGAGTAACAACAAATTTACCCATTGCTTTATTGTTTTAAGTGTTGATGAAAAGTCGTTTTCACAAATATAATCATTTTCTTTTCCGATGCACCCCATTTTTCAAAAAAAACGGCATTTTGAGCATTAACAAAAATGTTACATATTAAAACAAAGTTGTTTTATTTGTTTGTTTTCAATGCATTAATTTATATTATAGAAAAATCGGAAAATCGCGGGAAAATAGCCCCATTTTTCGTAAATTCGCACCAATAACAAAAACTTATATGGACAATTATCAGATCCGACGCGAACTTTACGACGCGAAAACGCTCTACGACAAGTTCGATCCGAACGACGAAAGCAGCTATGCCGACTGCTACGACAGCCACGTCTTCGCCGACTTCGTCGCCAACGGAAAACGCAGCCGTGACCTGGCGGTCACCCTCCCCCGGACCCTGCATGACCACTCCATCAGCGACGCCCTTTACCGCTTCCTCAAGAACTGGAATCCGTACAATGTGGTGGGCGTGATGGGCGGTCACGCGATGCTCCGTTCGGATACGACCTACCGCAGCGTCGCCCACATCAGCAAGACCCTTACCGAGCACGGAAAGCTGATGGTCTCGGGCGGCGGACCGGGTGCGATGGAGGCGACGCACTTCGGCGCCTGGATGGCCGGCCGGTCCGACGCCGAGTTCGAGGAAGCCTGGCACATGCTCCTGGTGGCCGGTACCTTCCGCGAGCCCGGCTGGCTCTCTTCCGCCTTCCGCGTGATGGAACGTTATCCGCAGACGCAGTACAAGAGCCTGGGCATTCCCACCTGGCTGTACGGCCACGAGCCGTCCACCCCGTTCGCCACGCACATCGCCAAGTACTACGACAACAGCATCCGCGAGGATACCATCCTCACGGTGACCGTAGGCGGCATCATTTTCACGCCCGGATCCGCCGGAACCATCCAGGAAATCTTCCAGGAAGCCGCCCAGGACCACTACAAGACCTGCGACGTGGCCAGCCCGATGGCTTTCATGGGCGTGGATTTCTTCACGAAACAAATCCCCGTCTATCCCTTCCTGCAGGATATGCTCGCACGCGGCAAGTACAACCACCTGCTGCTATCCATATCCGATTATCCGGACGATATCGTACGCGAAATCCTCGCTTTCCGCGAAGAAAACGCAGTTCATATTCCAGACAAATTCTTCAAATAAATGAAAATCAATTCTATAGGAGTCCTTACCTCAGGTGGAGATGCACCTGGGATGAACGCCGCCATCCGCGCCGTTACGCGCGCCGCCATCTTCGAGGGCTGGCGCGTCTGGGGCGTCTACCGCGGCTGGGAAGGCCTGATCATGGGCGATATCAAGGAATTCAACAGCGCCAGCGTCAGCAACACGATCCAGCGCGGCGGCACCATCCTCAAGACGGCCCGCAGCGAAGAATTCCGCACCCCAGAAGGCCGGGCCAAGGCTTACGAAAACATCAAGAAGTTCGGCATCGACGCCCTGGTGGTCATCGGCGGCAACGGCTCGCTCGCCGGGGCGCAGGCCCTCGCCAGCGAATACGACGTCCCGGTGATCGGCCTGCCCGGCACCATCGACAACGACCTCTACGGCACCGATTCCACAATCGGCTACGACACGGCCCTCAACACCATCATGGAGTGCGTGGACAAGATCCGCGACACCGCCAACAGCCACGACCGCATCTTCTTCGTGGAAGTGATGGGGCGCGACGCCGGTTTCCTGACGCAGAACAGCGCCATCGCCGCCGGCGCGGAGGCCGCCATCATCCCGGAAGACCGGACCGACATCGACCAGCTGGCCAGTTTCATCGGCCGCGGCATCCGCAAAAGCAAGAACAGCAGCATCGTGCTCGTGTCCGAGAAGGACGGCGGCGCGATGCACTATGCCGAGCGTGTCCGGCTGGAATATCCGCAGTACAACGTGAAGGTGTCGATCCTGGGCCATCTCCAGCGTGGCGGCTCCCCCACCGCCTTCGACCGCATCCTCGCGAGCCGGCTGGGCGTCGCCTCCATCGAGGCGCTCAAGGAGGGCCAGCGCAACATCATGGTGGGCATCAAGAACGACCAGATTGTGTACGTGCCCATCTCCCGCGCCATCAAGATGGACAAGCCCATCGACAAGGAACTCATCAACGTACTGAGTATTCTTTCTATTTGACAGACACTTACAGGCAATTATCTGAATGTCTGCTGAAACACATCCCTTTCCGCCCTTCCTGCCGGAGGGGGCGCGCATCCTCTTCCTGGGCAGCTTCCCGCCGCAGCCCAGGCGCTGGTGCATGCCGTTCTATTACCCCAACTGGATCAACGATTTCTGGCGCATCCTGGGGCTCATCCATTTCGACGACCGGAACCATTTCTGCCTCCCGTCGGAAAAGCGCTTCGACGAGGCGGCCATCCGCGCCTTCTGCACCCGCGAAGGGCTGGCCTTCTACGATACCGCCTGCGAGGTGCGACGACTGAAGGACAATGCCTCCGACGCCTTCCTGGAAGTGGTCACGCCCACTGACATCCCCGCGCTGCTGGAACGCATCCCCCGCTGCCGCACGCTGGTCACCACCGGCCAGAAAGCCACGGAAATCGTCGCGGACACGTTCGGCTGCGGGATTCCGCCGGTGGGCGGGGACACGGAAATCCGTATCGGCGACCGCCCCGTACGCTTCTGGCGCATGCCTTCCACCTCGCGCGCCTATCCGCTCCCGCTGGAGAAGAAGGCCGAGGCCTACCGGCGGCTGTTTCCGCCCATCAGGACGGTGCTCTGGGACCTGGACGGGACACTCATGGACACGCTGGATGACCTGGCGGCGGCCGTAAACCACGCCCTGGCACTGCGCGGACTGCCCCTGCACACCACGCCGGAATACCGCCGGATGGTGGGACACGGCGTCCGCAACCTGGTACGGCAGGCGCTTCCCGCCGCCCGGCAGGACGACGACGCCTTCGTGGACGCCGCCCTGGCGGATTTCAAGACATACTACTCCGCCCACATCGACCGGCTGTCGCACCCCTATCCGGGCATCCCGGAACTGCTGTCCGAACTGCAGGAGCGGGGCGTACGGATGGCCGTCGTATCCAACAAGTTCCAGGAAGGCGCCGAGCGCCTGGTCCGGAAGTTCTTCCCCGGCATCGGTTTCGCCGCCATCCTCGGCAACCGCCCCGGCCTCCCGCTCAAGCCCTCGCCGGAAATCGTCCGGGAAGCCCTGGAAAAGGCCGGCTCCGGCCCCGAAGACGCCCTGCTGGTAGGAGACTCCCCCACCGACATGCGCACGGCTGAAAACGGCGGTATCGGCTCCATCGCCGTCAGCTGGGGCTACCGCAGCCGGGACGAGCTGGCGGGAAACCGCATCGCGGACAGCGTGGAAGAACTGAAGGCTATGGTAATTCAAAAAAATTGTTTACCTTTGCATCCGCTTTCGGGGTATTAGCTCAGTTGGTAGAGCGATAGGTTCGCAATCTATAGGTCAGGGGTTCGAATCCCCTATGCTCCACAGAATCCCTCTCAGGTCGGCCTGAGGGGGATTTTTCGTCGGTGCTTGCAAAGATGCCCCGCATATGCTATATTTGCATATAACCAATTAACTAACCCAACAAATCAGCAAAATGAAAAAGATTCTCTTTTCCGTCATGATGCTGGCCGCATTGTCCGCAGCGGCCCAGCAGAGGAACAACATCGTGCCGTCCTTCGAAGGCGCGGTCGAGGATTTCAAGCCGAACATCACCAACCAGCTGGGCCGCCAGTATCCCATGGTCAACTCCCAGGGTGCCGTGCGCGCACAGCTCCGCGCCCCGCAGGCCAACGCGGTCAGGCTGGACATCGGCGGCAGGAAGTACGAGATGGTCAAGGACGACCAGGGCGTCTGGACCGGCACGTCCGCTCCCCAGGACGTGGGCTTCCACTACTATCAGCTCGAGGTCGACGGCGCTTCGGTGCCCGATCCGGGAACCGTCTATTTCTTCGGCGCCGGCCGCTGGGGCAGCGGCATCGAGATCCCTTCGGAAGACATGGACTTCTGGCAGGTCAAGAACGTGCCCCAGGGCTCGATCGTAGAGAAATACTACTGGTCGAAGGCGACCGAGAGCATGCGCCACTGCTATATCTATCTGCCTGCGGAGTATGACAAGAACCCCGGCAAGCGCTATCCCGTCCTGTATCTCCAGCACGGCAACGCCGAGAACGAGCAGGGTTGGTCCGCCCAGGGCCACACCGGCCAGATCCTCGACAACCTGATCGCGGCGGGCAAGGCCGTCCCCTTCATCGTGGTGATGGACTACGGCCAGGGCCAGAACATCCATCTGGTGGGCCAGTATGCCGACATGCTGCCCAAGCCCCAGCCGGGCCAGCGCGCCAATAACGACGGCTTCCAGGTGGTCCTGCTCACCGACATCATCCCGATGGTGGAAAGGGAGTACCGCGTAATCGCCGACGCACAGCACCGTGCCATGGCCGGCCTGTCTATGGGCGGCGGCCAGACCCGCAGGATTACCCTGGCCAACCCCACGAAGTTCGCGTATGTGGGCATGTTCAGCGGCGGTGTGATGAGCATCGAGGACATCCAGGGCGCTGCGGGCTTTAAGGAGACCAACAAGGTCGTGTTCATGAGCAGCGGCAGCAAGGAGAATCCCCGGGTGATGGAAGCGGCCGAGAGCCTCAGGAGCATCGGCGTCAACGCCGTCGGCTACGTCTCCGAGGGCACGGCGCATGAGTGGCACACCTGGCGCCGCAGCCTCTACCAGTTCGCGCAGATCCTCTTCAAATAGAGCCTGTCCGCTCCGTTAAAAACGGCCGGTGACTTGCGTCGCCGGCCGTTTTTTCAATCCGCGAAGACCATCTCGTCGAAGAGCCAGTCCGCGTGGCCGACCTCCTTCACGACGAAAAGCAGATAACGGATGTCCAGGGAGATGTTGCGGCAGTAGTCCGGGTCGAAGACCAGGTCGCTCATCGTCCCCTCCCACACGCGGTCGAAGTTGATTCCGATGAGGTTTCCGTCGGCGTTGATGACCGGGCTGCCGGAATTGCCGCCCGAGGTGTGGTTCGTCGCGAGGAAACACACCGGCTGGGCGTCGTGGCCGCCCTCGGCATAGATGTCGCGCAGGACCTGCGGGATATCGTAGTCGAAGATGTCCGGGTTGTCCTTCTCGATGATGCCCTTGAGCGTGGACACGGGCGAATAGTACACCGCGTCGGAAGGGCTGTAGCCCGCCACATGGCCGTAGGCGACGCGCAGGGTCAGGTTGGCGTCCGGATAGAACTGGCGGTCGCGGTCGAACTCCATCTGCGCCCGCATATAGTCGCGGTACGCCAGACGGAGGTCCCGCTCCACCTCCGTGATAACCGGCTGCAGGTCACTGCGATACCACTCGTAGAACGCGCTGTACATCTCCCAGGCGGGATCCGCCTCCACAGCGGGCAGGTCGGCTGCAGTCAGGGCGGCCACGCGCGCACGGTCCGTAAAGAGGGAACGGGAGAAAAGGTCGTCCCGCCAGGCCTCCGGGCTGCCGTAGGAAGCGAGCTTTTCCTTGAACCAGGCGGGCTTGAAGCCGTCGTCCATGTTCCGGTCGAAGGCGTCCGTCATCGCGACGAAGATCTCCTCGTCGATGGGCCGGTAGTAATCCTTGAAGAACGACTCCGCCAGCGGGGCCACGGGCTGCCCGCCGGCGAGCGCCGTCCGGACGTTGTTCGCGAATTGCAGGAGTTCGATGGTCCGCACCGTCTCGGTATAGTACTCGTACGCCCGGTAATACGGGTTCCTGCGGGCGTACAGGGCCTCCAGGCGGTCCGGCAGGCCCTCATAGGGTGTCCCCGCCGCCCAGGCGCGGAAACGCTGTTCAAAAGCCTTCTTTTCGGCCACGGTGCCCAGGCGCGCGATGCCCTTCGCCTCGCCCTGCCATTTCTTCCAGGCATTGGAGACGCTGGCGTTCTTGGCGGAATACTGGATGCGCACCGCCGGGTCCTGCGACATGTATTTCTTCTGGATCTCGAGCCGCCTGGTGCGCAGGGCGATCTTCTCCGGATCGGACACCTCGCCCACGTAGCGCACCTCGTCCGAAGTCACGTACTCCTTGGTGCTGCCCGGGCAGCCGTACACGAAGGTGAAGTCCCCCTCCTGCACGCCGGCCCGCGAAACGGTGAAGAAACGCTTCGGCGTATAGGGGATGTTATCTTCCGAATAATCAGCCGGTTCGTTGTTCTTATCGGCATAAATCCTGAAGATGGAGAAGTCCCCCGTATGGCGGGGCCACATCCAGTTGTCGGTGTCGCCGCCGAACTTGCCGATGGACGAAGGCGGAGCTCCCACCAGGCGCACGTCGCGGTACACCTTGTAGACGAAAAGGAAGTACTGGTTCGCGTAGTAGAGCGCCTCAACGCGGGCGCGGATGCCGCGATCCGGATCGGCGACCTGCTTCACGATGACCTCGGAGTTCGCCTTCACCACGGAATCGCGCTGCGCCTCGCTCATCGAAGGCAGGTACCCCCGCAGGACGGGCGTCGTCACGTCCTCCATCCGTTCCAGGAAACTCACCGTCAGCCCCGGATTGGGCAGTTCCTCGCTGCGCGAAGCCGCCCAGAAACCGTCCTTCAGGTAGTCGTGCTCCACGCTGCTGTGCTGCTGGATCTGGCTGTAGCCGCAATGGTGGTTCGTGAAGAGCAGCCCGTCGTGCGAGACCACCTCGCCCGTGCAGCCCGAGCCGAACAGCACGACGGCGTCCTTGAGCGACGCCTGGTTCACGCTGTACACGTCCTCGGCCGTCAGGCGGAAGCCGTGGGCGCGCATGTCGTCGATGCGCTGCGCAATCAGCGACGGCAGCCACATCCCCTCCTCCGCACGCAGCGGCTGCAGCAGCGCCGCCAAAGCGAGCAGGGACAATATCCATCCTTTCTTCATGGGAAATCTATCTGTTTATACAAAAATACGCATTAATTCCGGGGTTCCAAGATCTTGCCGTAGTGGCAGTTGAGCACTTCCGCGCAGTCGCCGTGCCAGTTGTGCATCCCGTTTCCGAGACAGTCGCGCCAGACCTTGCAGCCGGCACAGCGGCCCCGCCGCGTCCAGCTGCGGTCGCGGAAGGGTTGGAAACGTTTCTCCCACACCTCGTACAGGCTGTCCTCATAGATATTGCCCTGGCTGAAAACGTCCCGGTCGATATTGGGACAGGCGCAGATGCGCCCGTCGATCAGCACCGAGGCGATGTTGACGCCCGCGTGGCAGAAGTACGGCACGTCGCGGACCCGGTTCTCGTAGCGGCCCAGGTATCCCTCGCAGGAGAAAGTCACCTTCATCTTCCCGCCTTCCCGGCGTTTCCGGACAATGAATTCCATCAGCGCGGTGAACTCCGCATCCGAGAGGTGCATATCGGGATCCTCCGCGGCGCGGCCGATGGGGATGATGGTGAAGATGCGCCACTGCTTCACGCCCAGGGCCTCCAGGCGGTCGTGAAGCGCATCCAACTCCTGGAAGTTCCGCTTGTTCACGCAGGTCACCACGTCGAAGGCCAGGCGCGGCTCGGCGGCCGCGAGGGCGATGGCGCGCTCCGCCCGGGCGTAACTCCCGGCCCGGCCGCGCATCCAGTCGTGCGCTTCTTCCAGCCCGTCCAGGCTGATGGTCAGCGCACCCAGGCCGGCCGACATCAGTTTCCGGTGCATCGCCTCGTCGTAGAACCAGCCGTTGGAGACGATGCTCCAGCCCACGCCACGCTGTCGCAGCGCTTTGCCTATTTCGGCGATATCGGGGCGCAGCAGCGGCTCGCCGCCCGTCAGGATCACGGTGAAAGGACGGGCGCGCTCCGCCGCGGGAATGGTGTCGAACGCCCGCAGGAAGTCCTCCAGGGGCATATCCACGTCACGGCTCGCCGCAAAACAATCACTGCCGCAATGGCGGCAGTGAAGGTTGCAGCGGGTCGTGCACTCCCAGAACAGGTAGTTGAGTTCGTGCACCGCCGTCTCGTTGGCGCGGAAGGCGCGGTGGAGCAGTTTTCCGATCATTCAGCGCTTTCCTCCGTCCCTTCCTGAAGGACTTCGCCAGCCTGGCCGGCATCCTGCAGGGCCTCATCGACGACTTCCGTCTCGGGAGCCGCCAGGTAGTCTTCCTCCGGTGCCGTCATCGGCGTGCCGTAGCAGGCCTGGAAGACGAACAGCGCCGTCGTGAGCGAAAGGCCTTTCAGGCCACGGTGGATCCACTTTCTCATATCGTGAAAAGATATTTTCTGCAAGATAAGAAAAAAAAACTACCTTTGCGCACAATGGGACAGAATCCTGATATCCGCGAGCTATTCCGCTTTCACTACCGGCCGCTCTGTCTGTACGCGCTGCATTATCTGAAAGATGCGGACGCCGTGGAGGACGTGGTCCAGGAGGCTTTCACCGCCTGGTGGCAGAAAGGGGACGTTGCGGACAATGCAAGGGCCTACCTCTACGCCATTGTCCGCAACCGCTGCATCGACATCCTGCGGCGCCAGGGCCGGCAGGCGGAACAACTGCTGCCCGAAGACGCCGCCGGCGCCATCAGCGACGAAGAAGCCATGGGACGCTCGGCGCTGGAGGCCCGGCTCTGGGAAGCGGTGGACCGGCTGCCCGCCAGACGGCGCGAGCTCTTGCTGATGAGCAAGCGCGACGGCCTGAGCTACGAACAGATTGCGGAAGCCACCGGCCTGTCCGTCAACACCGTACGCAACCAGATCAGCCGGGCTCTTCAAAGCCTGCGCAACAGCGCGGACAGCATCCTGGATTTCATCCTGTTATTCCCCACTCTTCCGCTGGCCTGATTTTTTTTCAGCAGGCAAATGGTACTTTTTTCGGAATCCTGCGTCATAGGGGCAGATACGATTCCGAAATGAAAGAAATCCAAGAAGATATCCTGCGCTTCGTCGCGCAGAATTGGAAAGCGGGACGCTTCGGGCCCAAACAGGCCTGGCGGCGTTTCCGCGCCACCGAGGAAGCCGCCGAACCGGCTCGGCGCCCCGCCTTCGGCCGCCCAGTATGGGGCTATGCCCTCGTGTGCGCCCTCGCCGCGCTGGTCCTGGGCCTGTTCCTGTTCCGTCCGGCGCCCCGGACCGTCATCCCCGCCGCAGCGGACATCCGGACCGTAGTCCTGCCCGAAGGCACGCACGCCACCCTCGCCCCCGGCGCTACGCTCAGTTTCCGCCGCCACGGCTTCGGCCGCCGCGACCGGGACGTCACCCAGACAGGAAAGGTTTATTATTCGGTAGAGCGCAACGAATCGCTCCCCTTTGAAATTACGGCCTCGGAAGGTTTCGTGCGTGTCCTGGGCACGCGCTTCCAGGTCGAGACGGACAGCCTGGGCACGGCCGTGGACGTCGTGGACGGCCGCGTGCTCTTCGCCGCCGCCCCCTCCGGAGCCCGGAAAAGCGTCCGCGAGGAGGACGGCGTGATCCTGACCCGCGGGATGCATGCCGAACTCGCCCCGGGGGTCACGGTCCCGGCCTTGTCGGAGGCGGAGCACGCCAATCCCGCCGCCTGGGCCACCCACTTCTTCCGTTATGAAAACACCCCGCTGGAAGAAGTCCTGCACGAACTCTCCAGCCATTTCGGGCGCACCCTCCGCACGGATGCCCACGACCGCCGCCTGACGGGCGAATTTGAAGGCGAAGAACTCGACGAAATCGTATCCCTGATCGAGTCCGCACTCGACATCCACATTGTAATCGACTGACTATGAAAAGAATCATCTCATTCCTGCTATTTCTGTTTTTTCTGCTTCCGGCCACGGCGCAGGACAAGCTGTCCGCCCGGATGGAGCAGCTGCACACGCAATACAAGATCAATTTCCTGTACGACGCTTCCCTGCGAGGCGTCCTCGATGCTCCCCGGAAACTTCCGGAACTGCCTGCCACGCTGCCCCTGGAAGATGCCCTCCGACAGACTTTCGAGGGCAGCGGCATCTCCTGGCAGTTGCGCGGCCGCAACGTCGTGCTGAAAGCCGCCCCGGCGCAGCCGGCCACCCCGCGCGGACGCCGCGTCACCCTCAGCGGCTACATCACCGACGCCACTTCGGGCGAACCCCTGATCGGGGCCGGCATCCTGACCGGAACGGTCGGCACCGTCACCAACGAATTCGGTTTCTACTCCCTCCCGCTGCCAGCCGGAAGTTATCATTTCAGGATTTCGCATCTGGGTTTCAGCCAGCAGGATATCACACTTGACCTGCAGCGGGACTCCACCCTCAGCTTCGCCCTGGCCGGAAACGCCGAACTCGCAGCCGCCCGCATCGTCTCCCGCAAGGACGCAGGCCTGCAGTCCGTCTATCCCGGCTCTGTCGAGATGCCCCTGGTCAAGATCCTTTCGACGCCCACCCTGCTGGGCGAGCCGGACGTCCTCAAGGGCCTGCAGCAGTTGCCCGGCATCCAGTCCGGGATGCAGGGTTTCACCGGGCTGCATGTGCGCGGCGGCGGCGCCGAGGAGAACCTCGTGATGCTCGACGGCATCCCCCTGTACGGGATCGACCACATGCTGGGGCTCTTCTCCGTCTTCCAACCGGACGCCATCAAGGACGTGACGCTCTACAAGGGCGCCTTCCCCGCCCGCTACGGCGGCCGCATCTCCAGCGTCGTGGACGTGCGGACCAACGAAGGCAACCTCCGGCAGACCGAGGGTTCCTTCACCGTCGGCACCACCAGCGAGCGCTTCCACATCGAAGGCCCCATCGTCCGGGACCGGCTCAGCTATTCTATCAGCGCGCGTGCGCTGCACTCCCTGCTGGTCAGCCCGATCCTGGCGCTGGCACTCAAGAACCAGGACGAAAAGGTCAACTTTTTCTATTATGACCTGAATGCCAAGCTCAACTGGATCCTCTCCGACAAAGACCGGATGCACCTGATGCTGTACCACGGTAACGACCACCTCTTCATGGACGGCCGCTACGAGAGCCGCTTCACGGCCGGAGGCGTTTCCAGTTTCCGCGAGGACCATTCCGTCCTGCGTGCCAACTGGGGCAACACGGTCGCCGCCCTGCGCTGGAACCACCTGTTCGGCAGCCGCCTGCACGCCAGCACGACCGCCGCTTTCAACCGCTACGGGACGGGATTCCGTTTCGATGACGACGAATACCATTCGGGAATGACGCAGCCGCTGGCCTTCGCCCTGCGATACGCCTCCGGCATCCGCGACTGGAGCCTGCGGACCGACTTCGACTGGACCCCTTCTCCGGAGCACCTGGTCCGTTTCGGCGCCGGCTGGACCCACCACCTCTACCGCCCGGCCGTCATGGATGCCACGCAGCCGGACGACGGGAGCGGGCAGCAGACCTACCGCCTGGTGGACAACGACGACTACCCGGGAACGGAGAGTTTCGTGTACGCCGAAGACAATTTCCAGGTCTCGGAGCACCTTTCCGTCAATCCCGGACTCCATCTCGCATGGTTCCGGACCCAGGGGCGGGACTATCTCTCGCTGCAGCCCCGCCTCTCGCTCCGCTACGCCCCGGGCGGGGGCTGGGCCGTCAAGGCCGCCTATGCCCGCATGGGCCAGTACGTCCACCAGCTGACCGCCTCCACCCTGACCCTGCCCCTGGACCTGTGGTGCCCAGTCACGGCGGACATCCCGCCCGTGACCTCGGACCAGTACAGCCTCGGCGCCTACTGGGACGGTCTGCCGGGCTGGGAGTTCTCCGTCGAGGGCTACCTCAAGCGGATGGACAACCTGCTCGCCTACCGCGACGGTTCGCTGCTCATCCTCAACAACAACCGCTGGGAAGAGCAGGTCTCCGTCGGGCAGGGCCGCGCCCGCGGCATCGAATTCCAGGTGGCCCGGACCCGCGGCAAGACGACCGGCTCCCTCTCCTACACGCTTGCCCGGAGCACTCGCCGTTTCCCGGACGGCAGCATCAACCTGGGACAGGAGTTCCCGGACAAATATGACCGCCGGCACACCGTCAATCTCTTCGTCAGCCACCGCTTCTCGGAGAAATGGGACCTCACGGCAGACTGGTATTTCGCCACCGGCGGCGCCGCCTCGCTCCCCCTGCGCCAGACAGAGATCCCTTACTACGCGAGCTCCGAAAAAGACGGCTTCCGGAGGTATCCCCAGACGGTCTCCGCCGACTACACCGCAGGCCGCAACAACTTCCGGCTCCCGCCCACCCACCGGCTCAACCTGGGTCTCCGCCTGCACCGCCGCACCCGCCGCGGCAACGAAGCCCTCTGGACCTTCACGCTATACAATGCCTACAATTCGAAGACGCCCGACCTGGTCATGCTCTGGACGGACTACAGCCAGGACGATCGTGGACGGCAATACCTCCGCGCCATCACCTACCTGCCCATCCTGCCGGCCGTCAGTTACACCTGCCAATTCTGAAACGATGAAAACAAGGATCCTACCCATATTCCTCCTCCTGACGGCCCTGACCGCCTGCGACCGCGAACTGCCCTTCCCGGCCTCGGAAGGCGAACTGATCGTCCTGAACGCCCTGCTCTCCACGGACGAGCCGGAGCACACCGTCTATCTCTCCGTATCCTCCCCCGAATCGGGCAACCGGCCCCTCACCGACGCACAGGTCCTCTGCACGGTCGGAGACGGCCCCGCCGTCCGGGCGACGGAGATTTCCTCCACGTCCTCCCTCCAGAAATCCGCCCAATACAGCTTCGAGGCGCAGATCCGCCCGGGCGACCGGGTGCGGATCGATGTGGAGGGGGCTGGGATGCGTGCCGTGGCGCAGACCGTCGCGCCGCAAGCCCCCCTGCCCGCCACCGCGGACACCCTGACCCGCGACGGACGGATGCATTTCACCCTGCATGTCCAAGGACGTCCGGACCAGGCGGATTACTGGCAGCTGCGGCTCTCTCTCCGGAAACAATACCGGATCGATTATTACTGGCGGGACCGGAACCCGTATCCGGAAGACGAGCATTTCGAATTCACGCCCGGCATGTACATCAACACGAGTGAAAGTGAGTCCGAGCAGGAACTGCCCCTCGATCCGGGCGAAGATCCCATCCTCAACGACGGCTATACGCCGCAGGACGTGATCGACCGCTATTACAACACCAACGCGGGCTTCCTCTTCGAATTCTCCCCGGTCAACAAAACGCGGATCTTCACCGACCGCCGCTTCGCCGACGACAGAGCCGACGTGCAGTTTTCAACGGACTCCACGCCGCTTATCAACTCCGAATACGGACAGGCAAGGGACTGGATGGTACGTTACCACTACCATTGCACCCGCACGCTCACCGTCCGCCTGCTGGCCCTGGACGAGGGTGCCTATGCCTACCTGGACGCCATCAACCGGGAGAAATCCCGGAACGGCTTCAACTACCTCCTGGTCGAGCCGGTCATCTTCCCGACCAATGTGGAAGGAGGCCTGGGCTTCCTGTCCGTCGCCTCTGCGACCCGGCTGGACCTGGAGCTCCCGGAGATCGACATCGAAGACTGGTAGCGGGCCGCTATTGACAATCAGCGATCGCTTAGAGCGCGGGGATGGCCTGCTTCGGGGCGAGCACGTCATGCACCGGCCCGTTGATTTTACAGTACTTCATTAACATCTTTAATCGCCTGCGCGCACTCTTCTACGACTGTATCCAGCGTAGCACCGAACCTGGTAGCCAGAATGGTTCTGGCCTCCTCCAGGCTGACGGATTTGACCCCTACAGGCGGCGGATTGCCCAAGCCCTCGAGGATGCGGATCTTGGCCATCAGGCTCGTGTAGTCCAGTTTGGCGCCCTTGGCGGCCGCCGCCTCGATGCGGGGCACCAGGATGCGGTTGAACTGCTTGACATTCTGCCGGACGCCCTCTTCGATCAACGCTTCACCGTAGCCCAGCACGTGCAGGGCCTCTTCCTTGTAGCCGTACTTGAGCAGCTGTTCAGCCGTCTCGTGCGCCTTCATGCCCTGCTGCATCCATTCCTGGCACTTGTGGACATAGGTCTGCGCGATGCGGTCCGGATCGACGAGTTTCTCCGTCTGGCGGGCCTTGTCGATGATGCGGGTCAGGTCGTCGCCATAGGATTCGAGGCCGTATTTACCGTTCACAACGGCCTGGTCGGCCTTGAGGAGCGTCTTCATGCGCTCAAGCCGGTCCGCCGGGATGAACTTGTACTGCATTTCGTTGAAGGCCTCGGAATAAGCATCCTCCATCAACTGCTCGCTCAGGTCGGTCCACTTCCCGCCCGCCTTCTTGCGGATCTGGTAAGTCACGTCGCGGTCTGCGCCGATCTTCTTGCCCAGGCTCAACAGTTCGCTGTCGTTGCCCGTGGCACCCTTGAACACCTGGAGCTCGTACTGGTTCATGTCGACGCCCCTGGCCTTGAGCTTTTCGGTCAGCCGCTTCAGTACTTTGGGATCGAGTTCGTTGTACATCTGCTGCATCTGGGCGTTGAAGTTGGCCCGGAGCATGTCGGAAGGGGAATTGCGCAGGAGATTCTGCGCGGTCTTATTGCCCTGAAGGGCCAGCGTGGCGCGGCGCATCTCCTCCTGCGTAGCCGTGGGATTGTTCATTACGCGCTTGAACTCGTCCAGGATCTTCTGCGCGTCCTCCCGGGCCACCTTGGCGGCCTCCTGCCGGAGCTTGGACTTCGAGCCGGACATCAGCGTATCGGCATTCTTGCGGACGCCGTCGATGGCATCGTCGGCCAATTCCTTGGCTCCCTTGAGGGTGTCCTTTACCTTTTGGCCGGCCTTGCCGATCTTGTCGGCCGACGGACCGCTGCTGAAGGGCGGGCGCTCGGCGAGCGTGGCATTGATCTTGGCGTTGTGCACGGCCTTCTGGGTGCTGGCTCCGAGCTGCTTGGTTCTGGCACCCAGCTGCTTGAGCTTGTCCGCCCGGGCCGCCCGCCATTGCTTGATCTTGCTGAAGCCTTTGCCGAGCCCGGCGAAGAGCAGCTCCATCGCGATGATCTTCACGCTGACCTGCGCAAAGCCGCCCCATACACTGTCACCGCCATTGTCAACGTATTCCTTCATCTCCGCCAGGGCGCTGATGGGCGTCAGCACGATCTCGGACGCGCCGCCGGTCACGATGCCCAGGCCGATGCGGCAGATGATGACCGGGATGGAGCGGTCCATCGCCGCGATGGTGGCCATCGCGGCGTCGAAGTCCTCATCTTCCGGCGAAACGCTCTGTTTGACGGCAAAATAGGTCCCGATCTCCCCGCTCGCATACTGCTTGAATATCTTCATGATATTCTCGTAGTCCCGGTCGTCGAAGCCGAAGACCTTGTCGTGGCCCTCGAGCATCACGGTCAGTTTGTAGAAAAGCGGACGCAGTTCCGCAAAGCGGGTGTCCATCAAGATCTTCCGGCGCAGGTCGGTCAGTTGCTCCTCGCGTCTGAGGTCTTCGTTGTCGTAACGGGCATAGGCCTGCATCACGTCTCCTCCGGGCGGGACCTCCACCTCACGGTAGGGTTGGGAGTTCACCGGAACGCGCAGTTCCTGCTTAAACACCTGGCCGTGCCAGGTCATCGTGACCGTGACCTTGGCGAAGCTGCGGTTGGGCGGGACGAGGAAGCCGCCGGTGGGCACGATGACCCCGTAGAAGGACCCGTCGGGCATCCCGCCGCGGAACTCGTAGCGGAACTTCAGCAGTTCGCAGGGCGAAGGGACGTCCTTTCCTTCGAAATCCCGGAAGAAGAAATGCTCGTACTGCACGAAATCGCCGAGCGTGGGCACGTAGTCCCCCTGCTTTTCCGTAAAGAGCATACTGCCTTCGAAATCGTCTTCGAAGGTGAATACCGGGTCTTTGTCCGGAAAGACGGGACCGATCCTGCCTTCGTTCTGAGGATCGCTGTCATCCACGACGATCAGCTGCATGTCCACCCGGCTCTCGGCGGGCTTGAGCCGCCGCTTGTTGCCGATGGGCGGCAGGATGTCGTGGTTGGGTGTGCTCTCCAGTTCGACGAGGAAGCCCTTGAGGGCGCGCAGCTCCACCCGCATGCCCAGGTGGATGCGGTTGATCTTGAAACTCTCCGCCACCTCCGGGCGATCTCCGCCGGGCTTCACCCGGATGGTGCAGGTATAGCTTTCCACCGTACCAGGCAGCTCCGTCGCCTCGCCGTGTTCGGTGAGGTTGATGCGGAAAACGTCCGGATCGTCGTTGCTCTGCTCGAGTTCGGCCGAGAAGTGCTGAAATCCCCGTTCATCCAAAGTCACCTCCAACCCATCCGGATTCGTGGCGGCGCCCCAGAGGCGGAATTCCATGAAGAGGGTCTTGCCCTGCCCGGCGGCGAAGCTGATCTCCGGCTCCACGAGGATGGCGGGGGCATCGATCACCTGAAAGACAATCGTATTCAGGAACCGTCCCTGCGGGGATACGAAATTGAAGGTCACAGCCGCATCTTCAGGAACTTCATTCGCAAGCGTAGGCGCCGCACTGACCATCGCATAGGAATAATTGCCGTCAAATCCGGGTCTTGAAAGGCTGATATTGCGCGACGGAGAAATCCTGATCTGTTTAGAAAGGTCGGGCCGCTGCACGACGATTCCGTCAGCCGTGGTTTCTTCAATCCGTGCTCCCACCTTCACGGGAGGATCTCCATAAACGAGCGAGTTTCCTATATCCTTCCAGACAATCATCCTGAAGGTGCTGTGAGGTCTGGTCTTGTTGTCCTTGTTCTTGTTCTTGTTCTTGTTTTTCTTCTTCTTTCTGGCTATACCGGTACCGATCAGCGTAATGGCTGCAATGGGAAGAATGTATCTCCAGGGGATCTCCGTACCATCATCTTCCCCCACCTCATCGGACGCATCCTGTGTTACTGCTGTAACGTCACTGTCGAAGATATAGAATTTCGCATAGTTGCCGTCCCCGGTAACCACCCCGTCCGGCCGGACAAAGTTTCCGACACATACCACATATAGTCCGTCGTAGGACTTATCGAATGGTATCTGGATGGATGCTGAAACGGATGCCGCCTCAGTGCTTCCGCCATTATCGACCCGTTTGATAACCGCCTTGTCCAACAGCCACTTGCCTTTCACGACAGGAATGGCCTGAATGGTCAGGCGATTGGTATGGGGATAAAGAGAAGTGGGCGGTGTATTATTTGTTGCCGATATCTTGACTGCCCTGCCCCTGAGGGGAGAAGCTGAGTAGATATGCATGCCCGGGACGATGTTTGGATTGTAAACAAATGCTTTCTCCCCGTCCTCATAATGTCCCAGTTCTCCCTGCATTTCCCTGTTTTTGACAAAGATTTCATCCGCCGCAGGATCAGTCAGTCTCCCGGGGAACAGGACAAAGTTGTTGTCATCCTCGAGACTGGAAGATCTGTCCCATTTGAGCGTCAGATAATAAGTCCCTACGCCCGAAACGGAATACTGCAGACTGCTTGAACCCTTGATGTTCCGGGAAACACAGCCCTCGATTGTCTCTCCCCATAAAACAAACGGGCAGAGCAATAAGGACAGAATCGCGAAACTGATACCGGCACGCTTCATACGGCAATAGCTGCTATATCAACTTCTGGATTGGCTCCTTCGGGGCCAGCACGTCGTGCACCGGCCAGGACTTCGCCTCGGTGAGGGTGAACGGGACGGTCTGGCGCAGGTCGCGGGAACTCGAGCCGAAAGCCACGGCGTACTCACCCGCAGCGGTTTCCCAGGCGGAAGTGCCCTCGTTGAAGGAAGCCAGGCCGTAGGCGTCCACCTTCACGGTCACCACCTCGCTCTCGCCCGGCTGCAGTTCGCGCGTCTTGGCGTAGGCCTTGAGTTCGCGCACCGGCTTGTCCAGGCCGCCCGCAGGGGCGCTCACGTACAGCTGCACGACCTCCTTGCCGGCCACGCTTCCGGTGTTGGTCACCTTCACGGAAGCCTCGAAGCCGTCACCGGCCGCCTTCACGGCGGGCTCGGAGTAGTCGAACGATGTGTAGCTCAGGCCGTAGCCGAAGGGATAGGAAACGGCCAGGCCCTTCTTGTCGAACCAGCGGTAGCCCACATAGATGTCTTCGGCATAGACCGTACGGTCCACGTCCTTCTGCCCGATGTCCTCGCGGCGGTTGATGAAATACACCCCCGTGTCGGCGTCGATTGGGAAGTTGGCCGAAGAACCGGCGTCCATCAGGTTCACCGGGAAGGTCATCGGCAGGCGGCCCGAAGGACTCTGCTTGCCGGTGAGGATGTCGGTGACGGAGTTGCCGCCCTCCTGCCCCGCCTGCCAGGCCAGCAGCACGGCGTCCGGGAGGTTCTTCCAGGAAGCGGTTTCGATGACGCCGCCGATGTTCAGCACCACGATGACTTTCTTGCCCGCGCGGTGGAAAGCGGCGGTCACGTCCTTGAGGAGCCTGAGTTCCTGGGCGGACAGCGAGAAGTCGGCGCCGCTGCGGTCGAAGAACTCGCCGGAGTTACGGCCGAAAGTAATGATAGCCAGGTCGTTGGCCTTGGCGGAAGCGGCCAGTTCCTTTGCGGAAGGAACGAGTTCGGAGGGACGCGGGACGGGATAGAACGCGGAGGTGCCGTCATCCGGCAGCGAGGCCTTGAACGCGGCCTCTTCGTCAGCGATGTGCTTCAGATAGACGTCCTTCTTGCTCTCGTCCACGGTGAATCCGGCGTTCTTGAGGCCGTCCAGCAGGGACACGGTGTAGGCCCGGTTGACGTTGCCGGAGCCGGTGCCGCCCGGGATGAAGGCGTAGGAAGTGCAGCCGAACAGGGCCACCTTGCCGGTGCCCCGGATCGGGAGCGTGTTGTCCTTGTTCTCCAGCAGCACCATACCCTCGAGCGCGCTCTGGCGCGTCACGGCGGCATGGGCGGTCAGGTCGGGTTCGTTGCTGTAGGCATAGCCCTTCATCTTGGGGCTGCGGAGCACGAGTTCCAGGCAGCGGCGCACGCACACGTCCAGTTCGGCTTCGCTCAGCGAGCCGTCCCGGACGGCGGCCATGATCTGCTCGTACTGCAGGTTGGTGCCAGGCTGGAGCATGTCGTTGCCGGCCCGCATCTGCGCGGCGGCGTCGTCCCCGCCGTACCAGTCGGTCATCACGGTTCCCTTGTATCCCCACTCGTCGCGCAGGACGGTCGTGACCAGGTCGCGGCTCTGCGAGGTGTAGGTGCCGTTGATCTTGTTGTAGGAGGTCATCACCGTCCAGGGCGCGGATTCCTTGACCGTGATCTCGAAGCCCTTCAGGTAGATCTCGCGCTGGGCGCGGCGGCTGATCACGGCGTCGTTGCCCGTGCGGTTGGTCTCCTGGTTGTTGTAGGCGAAGTGCTTGATGGAGGTGCCCACGTCGTTGCGCTGCACGCCGCGCACATAGGCGGCGGCCGTCTTGCCGGCCACCACCGGATCCTCCGAGTAGTACTCGAAGTTGCGGCCGTTCAGCGGATGGCGGTGTATGTTCAGGGCCGGGGCCAGATACACGTCGGCGCCGTACTCGTGCACCTCCTCTCCCATCGCGGTGCCCACCTGCTCAACCAGCTCCTGGTTCCAGGTGGAAGCAAGCAGGGTTCCGATCGGGAAGTGGGTGCAGTAGTAGGTGCGGGTCTCGCCCTCGCGGGTCGGGTCGATGCGCAGGCCGGCGGGGCCGTCGGCGAGCACGATGGAGGGAATGCCGAGGCGCTCGATAGGATAGGTCGTGCCGGCGGCGCCGGGCACGATCTTCTTGGTGGCGCCGATGGTGGCGGCGGCTCCCTCGTCATCGAAACCGGCCATGCCGGTGCCGATTACGAAGTGGGCCTTCTCTTCCAAGGTCATCGCCTTCAGGACCCGATCCACGGAGGCCTTCCCCAGTTGCGGATCCCCGCAGGCGGCGGCAAACATCATAACGGTGGCGAAAAACAGGACTTTCTTCATAGTCAGCTGATTATTTGCGGATTACCTTAATCTCATCAAGGGGCTGCTCCAAGGCGAAGAGGTCGTTTACCGGCCAGGACTGCGCCTTTTTGAGCTGATAGGCGGCCGTGGCGCGGATGTCCTCCACGCTGGCGCCGAACTGCACCCGATAGGTCCCGGCGGGAGCCTCCCAGGCGGAATTCGCGTCGTTGAAGGAAGCGATGCCGTAGTTGTCCACCTTCAGGGTGAGGGTCTGGCTCTCGCCCGGCTTCAGTTCGCGGGTCTTGGCGAAGGCCTTCAGTTCGCGGGCGGGCTTGTCCAGTCCGGCCTCGGGGGCGGTCACGTACAGTTCGACCACTTCCTTGCCGGCCACCTTGCCGGTATTGGTCACGGTAATGCTGGCCTCGAAGCCGTTCGCCGTCGCTTTCACGGCCGGCTTGGCATAGGCGAAGCTGGTGTAGCTGAGGCCGAATCCGAACGGATAGGAAACCTCCTTGCCGACGGTGTTGAAGTAGCGGTAACCCACGTAGATGCCTTCTTCGTAGTTGGTGTAGTCCACGTCCTTGACCGGCTGCTGCGGGCCGCGGCCGTAGCCCTGGTTCTGCGGACGGGTGTAGTTGTACGGGAAGTTGGCGGAGGACGGGTGGTCCATGAAGTTCACCGGGAAGGTCATCGGGAGCTTGCCGGAAGGATTCACCTTGCCGGTCAGCACGTCGGCCACGGCGTTCGCACCTTCCTGGCCCGGGGACCACGGCAGGAGGATCGCATCGACCATGTTCTTCCAGGAGGCGGTCTCGATCACGCCGCCGATGTTCAGGACCACGACCACTTTCTTGCCCCGGGCGTGGAAAGCGGTGCTCACGTCGCGGAGCAGCTCGCGCTCGATGCCGGTCAGTTCGAAGTCGTCGATCTGGCGGCGGTCGGCGCCCTCGCCGGCGTTGCGGCCGAGGACGATGACGGCGACGTCGTTGGCGCGCGCCTCGTTCTCGATGGCGTTTGCGGGGATGGCGATCTCGGCCAGCTTGCGGCGGCTGAACCAGTTGCTGGTCGCGCCGGCAAGCGCCTGCTGCGCCTTGTCGTAGCCGATGAAGGCCTTGTAGTAGTCTGCGAGGTTCTTGTCCAGGGTGAATCCGGCTCCGGCCAGCGCTTCCTCCATATTCACGACATAGGCCTTGTTCACGTCGCCGGAACCGGTGCCGCCCGCCACGAAGTCGATGGCGGAGATGCCGTACAGGGCCACCTTCTCATTGCCCTTCAGCGGCAGCGCGCCCTCGTTGCGCAGCAGGACCATGGACTCGCCGGCGGCCTCGCGGGCCACCTGGGCGTGGGCCTTCAGGTCGGGTTTGTTGGAGAAGCGGTACTGCTTGAAGGACGGGGTCTTCACGATGTACTCGAGCATGCGGCGGACGTTGCGGTCCACGTCCTTGATGTCCAGGCTGCCGTCCTTCACGCCCGCGATGATGCGGTCGATCTCGTTTTGGTTGCCCGGTTCCATCAGGTCGTTGCCGGACCAGGCGGACTTCACGGTGCCGGCCTTGTTGCCCCAGTCGGTCATCACGATGCCCTTGTAGCCCCACTCGTCGCGCAGGATGGTGGTGAGCAGGTCCTTTTTCTGCTGGGTGTACTCGCCGTTGAGCTTGTTGTAGGAGGACATCACCGTCCAGGGAGCGGACTCCTTGACGGCGATCTCGAAGTTCTTGAGGTAAATCTCGCGGAGGGCCCGCTCGCTGATGCGGGCGTCGTCCTCGTTGCGGTTGGTCTCCTGGTTGTTGGCGGCGTAGTGCTTGATGGAGGTGCCCACGTCGTTCTTCTGGATGCCGCGCACATAGGCGGCGGCCATCTTGCCGGACAGGAGCGGATCCTCGGAGAAGTACTCGAAGTTGCGGCCGCAGAGCGGGTTGCGATGGATGTTCATGCCCGGGGCGAGCAGCACGTCCACGCCGTATTCGTGGACCTCGTTGCCCATCGCGTCGGTCACTTTCTCCACCAGGGCGGTGTCCCAGGAGCTGGCGAGCAGCGTGCCCACCGGGAAGCCGGTGCAATAGAAGGTCTGGGAGGCTCCCTCGCGGGTAGGCTGGATGCGCAGGCCGGCGGGGCCGTCGGCCAGGACGGTGCCCGGGATGCCGAGGCGCTGGATGGGGCGGGTGTTGCCGGCGGCGCCGGGCACCTGGTGGGCGGTTCCGGAAGTGACGCCGTTCACCATGGCGGCGCGGGCGCCACCGACCAGCAGGGTGGCTTTCTCTTCCAGGGTCATCGCGGCAAGGACCTCATCGATGTTGTCCTTGCGGAGCTGGGGCTGCGCCAGCGCGGACAGGGTCATCAGTCCGGTGGCGGCAATCAGGAATAATCTCTTCATACTGTTATCGTTTCGTGTTGGTATTTTGTGCTTATCGGATTTTCGCGGCGAGTTCGCGGATACGCACCATGTGCTGCGGGATGCTGATGTGCTGCGGGCACTTCGGCAGGCATGCGTTGCAACCGACGCAGGCGTCCGCCCGGATGGCCTTGTCCTGGCCCTCGTAGAGCTTCAGGAAGGCGTTCCGCTTGTCGGCGACGTCCTTGCGGGAAATGTCCGTCGCGAGCAGGGCGTCGCTGGCGCTGTTGAAAATCTTGAAATTGCCGGGGATGTCCACGCCGGCCGGGCAGGGCATGCAGTAGGAGCAGGCCGTGCAGGGAATCTGGCCCTTGGACTTGTACAGGTCGGCCACGGTGAGCATGAAGGCCCGCTCCTCCTCGTCGAAGGGCTTGAAGCCCGTGAACAGGGAGACGTTCTCCTTGAGCTGCTCCATGTTGGACATGCCGCTCAGGGTCACCATCACGCCGGGCAGCGAGCCCACGAACGTGAGCGCATTGGCAGCCGGCGTCAGGTCGGGATGACGCTCGCGCATCACGGCCGCGACGCCCTCGCTGACGTTCGCCAGGGCGCCGCCCTTCACCGGCTCCATCACCAGCACAGGGATGCCCTTGCCTACCAGGTAGTTGTACAGGAACTCGGAAGTGGTCACGCTCCCGCCGCCGGAGCCCCAGCCGCGGGACATCTCCTTCCAGTCCACGTAGTTGAGCTGGATCTGGACGAAGTCCCAGTCGTAAAGGTCCACCAGGGCTGGGAGTTCGGCGTTGCTGCCGTGGAAGGAGAAGCCCAGGTGCCTGATGCGGCCGGCAGCCTTCTGCTGCTTCAGCCACCCGAACAGTTTATTGTCGCCGAAACGGGACTTGAAGCCGTTGATGTTCTGCAGGTTATGAAGGAGGAGGAAATCCACGTACTGTACCTGCAGGTTCTTCAGGGAGGTCTCGAACATCTCCTTGCCTGCGGCGAGCGTGGCCGGGCCGTTCATGTTGGAGATCTTGGTCGCGATCTTGAAGGACTCGCGCGGGTGGCGGCTGAGGGCCCGGCCCGTCCCGTCACCACTTCGGACTCGCCATAGGCGGGCGCGGTATCGAAATAATTGACGCCGTGGGCGATGGCGTAATCCACCATCGCGTTCACGGCCTCCTGGTCCAGCGGCTGGCGACGGCCGAAGCCCCCGCCTCCGCCGGAGCGCGTGGGAAGTCGCATGCAGCCCAGGCCGAGCATGCCGAGGGTCTCCCCCAACTTGTCCCAGGTACGGGTGTCGATCTTCGACCCCTCGGGAGCTTCCTTCCAGGGAGCGGAGAGGGGCGGTGTAGCGGCTGCGGCGGGCGTACCGAGCGAACGGAGGAGCGGGCCGCCTGCGGCGAGCCCCATGCCGGCGAAGAACAGGCCTTTGAGGGCCTCGCGGCGGGTCATTTTATCATCCATGAGATATATAAATATCCCTATTACTGAAGGCTTACTGCCGCACGGGCCGGATGGTCAGCGTCCGGCTGATGGCGGTGGGGAAAACCCGGTAGGCGACGAGGATGCCGCGCGAAGTGTCGCCCACGCCGCTGGTGGCATAGTCCAGGTTGAGCGTGATGTCATCCGCCTTCTGCAGCTGATACTGGTACACGGCCTTCGTCAGGTTGTCCGTCGTATACGGATAGGCGTTGAAGGCGAAGGGCTCGTTCATCGAGAACTCGACGCCCCGGCCGTCTTCGCCCGTCAGCCGGACCCAGCGGTTGTCGGTCCGCAGGCCGTAGTCCTGCGGGATCAGGTACGGCTCATACATTTCGTCCACCGTCTCCTGCCAGGTGCCGATCCGGTAGCCTGTCTTCCGGTCCGGATAATTGGCCTGCGGTCCGCGGCCCAGCCAGGAGACCCGGTCCAGGTCGCGCTTCAGGCCCATCGTCACGCCCACGCGCGGCAGCCACGCGGGCATATTGCCCTGCGGACGCACGGTATGCTCCACCGTGAGCGTCCCCGCACCGTCGATCCGGTAGAGGAGCATCTCCTCGAAGCCGTTGTAGGACATGCCGGAGATGTAGGCGTCCAGCTGGGTCAAATTGCTGCCCAGCACCGACAGGTCGCGGACCTCCACGAGCACGGAGCCGTCCGCCTCGCGGGCATTGACACGGACGGGGACGAGCCGGACGCGGTCCAGCCCGGCGGCATAGTAATGCGAGGCCAGCACCTGCCCGTGGCCGATGCTGCCGTAACCCTCGACCGAAGCCCGGCCGGCGGACATGCCGTTCCAGCCGTCCAGTTCGTTGGCAAGCGGCGCACGCCAGACATTGAGCGAGAGCGGACGCGTCAGGACCTCCCGGCCGTCGTAGACGATCGAGACCAGGCGGCCGTCGGCGTCGAAGGTATAGGCGAAGCCCTCCCCTTCGGCGACGGTCCTGTCCCCGTCACGGCGCAGCGTGGCCCTGCCCCGGACGGGCGCGGGCGCGGCCGGCGTGTACCAGGAGGCCAGTTCGAACTGCTCCCAGGCCACTTCATGCCCGGCCGGGGCCCAGCGCTGCGCATCGCGGAGCCGGACGCTCAGGGTCAGATAATAGTGCTTGCCGGCTTCCAGGCCGCTGTGCTGCAGCGGTATCCGGACGGTCCGGGCCGCCTGCGGGGCGATGCGCTCGGCGATCACGCCCTGCTGCACCACCTTTCCGTCCGCTGAAAGCTCCCAGCAGGTCTCGTAAGCGGAATTGTCCGTATAGTACTGCCAGTTGCGGATTTCCACCGCCCCCGTCTCATCCACCAGGGTGAAGGCGAAGGGCTGGGTGGACTTCTTCATCTGCCACATCTCGGGCTGGGGCGTGCGGTCGGGCCAGATGCTGCCATAGGTGCGGGCGCCGGCGCCGTAGGTCCAGAAATGGCCCTCGTCCGTCTCGCCCTCGAAGTCAAGCCAGAGCACCGACTTCGCCGGATCGAAGCCGGCTCCGGGCTGCACGGCCTCGGCGAAGACGCCGACGTTGTCGATCAGCGCATCGCAGACATAGTCCCGGATGTCCTGCCCGCCGATTTCCTCGTTGCGGCCGATGCACAGGGACAGCGGCAGGTTGCGGATCCGGCCGGAGGCGGCCTGGGAAGCCAGTTCCCGCCCGTCCACGTACAGTTTCATCCCGGCGCCGTCATAGACCGCCGTCACGTTGTGCCAGCGGTTCTCCCAGTCCTCGGGAAGCGGAGCGTCCAGCGTGACGGTACGGCCGTTGTCGATATAGAATTCCAGCCGGTCGCGCCGCTGGCGCAGCCCGAACTGGTGGGCGCCCTTGGTGATGAAGTATCCGCCGCTGCGGTTGAACCTGCGCGGCAGCACGTCCAGCGTAAGCGTCAGTTTGTCGCCCGCAATCTCCACGTTGTCAGCGCGGTAGACCTGCACCCACTGATCCTGCTTGTTCAGGTCCAGCGCCAGGCCGGTGGGGCCCTTTACCAGCTTCGCCTGCCCCATGATGTGGGCCGGCGTATGATAAGGCGAACGGTCCGCGAGCGCCCGGGCCCGGGCGTCCAGGCCGACGCTCACGAAATCCCAGAGGGCTCCGCCCAGCAGGCGCGGATGGGAGCGGATCACAGCCCAGTAGTCATCCATCCCGCCGCCGCCGTTGCCGGCCACGGACAGGTACTCGTCCATGAAGGAGGGGCGGAGGTCCAGCCGGTCCAGCCCGTAGCCCACTTCATGCTCGAAGGGCGAGGGGTAGCGCGGCCCGACGATGTCCTCGGCCGGATGCTTGGCCGCATTGCCGCCGTACATCCAGAAGCGGGTGGGATCCAGGCGCTTGCCTTCCTTCACCACTTCGGTGATGTTCTCGCCTTCCCCGCTCTCGTTGCCGGCGCTCCAGAAGAGCACGCAGGCGTGGTTGCGGTCGCGGAGGACCATCCGCCGCACCCGCTCGCGGTACATCGGGGCGAATTCCGGCATGGTGGAGACATACTCCGTATCGTGCGACTCGTCGCCGGTCTCGTCGATGATATACAGGCCGTATTCGTCGGCCAGCTCCAGATAACGGTTCACCGGCGGATAGTGCGAGGTCCGCACCGCATTGAAATTGAACTGCTTGAGGATTTCCATATCGCGGCGGATCACCTCCTCGGTCATCCGGTGGCCCATCGAAGGGTGCTGCATGTGCGAGCACTGGGCACTCAGTTTGAGCGGCTGCCCGTTCAGGTAGAACACGCCGTCGCGGATGACGGTCTTCTTGAAGCCGATCTTCTTGCGGACCGTCTCCACGACCTTCCCGGAAGCGTCCGCCAGGCGGAGTTCCAGGTCGTAGAGGTCCGGGGTCTCGGACGTCCATTTCAGCGGCGCCTTGACGCGGGCTTTCAGGCCGACCTTCCCTTCCGCGCGGTCCTGCAGCGATACGGGCGAGCTCATCCGGGCCACTTCCCGGCCTTCACGGCTGACAACGCCTTCCACCCGGTACTGCCCGGCGCCGCCCGCAAAACTGCGCACCGTGACGTCCACGGACAGGTCGCTGTCCACGTAGTCCTCACCGAAGTCGGTGATCACCTGCCAGTCCCAAAGCCGCGCCCTGGGCGTGGCGTACAGCCACACGTCGTCGAAGATGCCGGCGAGGCGCCAGTAATCCTGGTCCTCCAGGTAATAGCCGTCGCAATACTTGAGCACCAGCACGGCGAGCGTGTTGCGGCCGGACTTCACATAGGGGGTGATATCATATTCCGAGGGCTCCTGCGCGCCCTCGTTGTAGCCGACAAGCGTGCCGTTCACCCATACGAAACTGGCCGAAGCCACCTTCTCGAAACGCAGGAACACCTCGTCGCCGCTCCAGTCGCGCGGGACCGTGAAGGTCGTCCGGTAAGCACCGGTGGGGTTGAACTCCATCGGGGCTTCCGGCACCGACACGGCGAAGGGATCGTCGTTCACCGACGACAGGCCGTACTGCGCCATCCGGATGTCGCGCTGCGAGGCGCCCGGCACCTTTCCGTCCACCAGGTCCCGGAAATGGTCCAGGCGTGCCTTCGGCATCTTCTGCGGGAACGGCAGGGCGACGTTGCGGAACACCGCCTGGCCGAACCCCTGCATCTCCCAGTTGGACGGCACCTCGATGTACGCCCACTTCCGGTCATTGAACCCGGGCTTGAAGAAGTCGTGCGGGACATCGCCGGGGGCCTCGTAATAGCCAAAGCGCCAGTTCCCGTTCAGGGACAGGCGCTTGTCCGGAATATGGAAGGCGCGGCCTTCCTCCTGTCCCACCTCGAACACGTCGAGATTGCTCACGTAATACGGCAGGTCCGGGAAGCCGTCGGGCAAGGTCCGGAATTCCTGGGCGCGGAGCGGAGCGGAAATCCAGCATGCCGAGAAAACTGCGAAAAGACGGAAAAGAATCTTCATAAGTACGTCTGAAATATGTTAGGCCATAAATTTACAAATAAAATCGGTATATTTACAACGCAATCAGTCATTAACCCGTATGAAAAAGAACAATATGTCCAGGAGGTCCTTCGTCAAGGTATCCACCGCTTCCCTTGCAGCCCTGTCCATTCCGTCCCTCGTCGCCGCCGGCGCCGACGCGCCTGAAAGCCCCGTTTCCCCGGAATCTTCCGCCGCCCCGGCCGTCCCGCAACAGCAACAGCCCCAGGCCGCCGCGCCCGCCGTGCGCCCGGGCGATTCCGACGCCATCACGCGTGCGTTCTTCGACTCCCTGCTGGTGGAGACGCGCTACATGGATGCAGAAAAGCCCTCGACGAAGTTCGAGCTTTTCGGCGAGACCTTCGAAACCCCCGTCATGACCGCCGCGCTGTCACACCTGCGCGTCCCGGGCGGCAGCGGACTGGTGGTCTATGCGCAGGCCGCCGCCGCAGCGGGCGCCGTCCACTGGATGGGCATGGGAGAGGACCGCGACCTGGAAGAGGTCGTGGCCACCGGCGCCCGGACCATCAAGGTCATCAAGCCGCACGAGGACAACGCCGAAGTCTTCCGGCGCATCCGCCACGCCGTGGGCGCGGGCTGCTTCGCCGTCGGCATGGACATCGACCACGCCTTCAACGGCACCGGGGGCTACGACAACGTGTACGGCCTCCCGATGAAGCCCAAGAGCACGGCGGAGATGCGCTCCTTCGTGCAGGCCGCCGGCATCCCCTTCATCGTCAAGGGCGTGCTGAGCCCCTCCGACGCGAAGAAATGCCTGGAGGCGGGCGTGGCGGGCATCGTCCTTTCCCACCACGGCGGACGGGTGGCCTATTCCATCCCGCCGCTGCTCGCGCTGGAACGGATCGCCGATGTCGTGAAGGGCCGGATGAAGATCTTCATCGACTGCGGCGTCGTCAGCGGAATGGATGCCTACAAGTGCCTGGCGCTGGGCGCCGACGCCGTCTCCGTCGGGCGGCACCTGATGCCGCTCCTGCGCGACGGCGCGGACGCGACCGCCGCACGCATCAAGGCGATGACGGCCGAACTTGCGGGCGTGATGGCCGCCACGGGCGTCACCAGCCTGAAAAAGATGGACCCGACGGTCATCCACCGGATGGCCTTTTGATAAAAAAACGTATCTTCGTGACCATTATGAAAAAATTGCTATTCGTACTCGCGCTCTGCGCCGCCTTCTCCGGGGTCCGGGCCCAGGAGAAGCTTACCGACCAGGAACTGGTCAACGTCATCTATGCGATGGGCCAGATGTATCCTGACGGTTTCACCATCGACCTGAACACCCTCAGGCAGCCCGCCGAAGGAATCATGGTCTCCTACAAGGAGACGCAGAACAGCTTCGACCGCAAGAGCCTGCCGGCCGTGATCAGGCACGCCCGCGCCCACGAGAACCTGGTCGGCGGCTGGTACAACCCCGAAAACGGAAAGTATTATTTCGACAGCACCCGCTCCTTCCCGGAGGACAGCCTGGCCGCCGCCGTGGCCTTCGCCCGCGCCAATGGCCAGAACACGGTCTACGTGGCCTCCAAGGGCATCAATATCTGGACGAACTACGAGCAGAAGGACATCCGCGTGATCCTCGACTGCGACATGGGCTCCTCCACCGACGACCTCTTCGCCCTGATGATGCTGTACCGCTACATGGACATGAAGCGCTGCAACCTCATCGGCGTGATCGTGGACCGCATGGGCAAGGCGAACGCGGACATCGTGGACGTGCTCAACAACTTCTACGGCTATCCCGACATCCCCATCGGCCTGGAAACCCAGGGCATCCCCAACCCGCACGTCTTCATCAATTACCACAATCTCCCGTACGCGCGCAACGTGGACGCCGTTCCGATGTTCAAGCGCAGCGTGGGTGACAACGGCTCCTACATGGAGAGCTACAAACTCTACCGCAAGCTGCTCGCCGAGTCTCCCGACAAGTCCGTGACCATCGCCTCCATCGGCTTCGTCACCTCCCTGTCCCGCCTGCTGCAGTCCGGTCCGGACGAGTATTCCCCGCTGGACGGCGTCGAGCTGGTCCGCCGCAAGGTGAAGGAGATCTACGCCATGGGCGGCGTGTTCGGTGACGCGGTGGAACCCGACTACAACTTCAAGGCGGCCATCGACTTCTCCCTGAAGTTCTTCGAACTCCTGCCGAAGGAAATCGACATCGTCTTCTCGCCGGGCGAGGTGGGCGACCCGCTGGACTACCGTCCGGAAACCGTCATCTCCGACATGGACTGGACGGACCTGCACCCCATCAAATGGACCTACCAGTACCTCAACTGCGACACCGGCCAGAAGATGTGGGACCCGCAGGCGGTCATCAACGCCGTGGAGGGTGATTCCCTCTACAAGCTCTCTCCGCGCGGCTGGGTGACCCTGACGCCCAACGGCGAGACGCTCTTCAAGGAGGATCCGAAGGGCAACGCCCGCTACCAGTACCCCGGCGATCCGGTCTGGTGCGACCTCGTCCTCAAATACATCCGCTTAATGTCCATCCAGCATTAATGAAACGAGTCCTACTGACCATTGCGGCGGCGCTGACGCTGACGGCCCCGGCGTTCAGCCAGCAGACGGTGTCCGACAAGGACCTCGCGACCGCCCTCTGGGTGATCGGGCAGACCATGCCCGAAGGCTTCACCCTGGACCTCGACACGATGAGCTACCCGAAGGAAGGCCTGATGGTATCCTACAAGGCCACGCAGGACCACTTCGACCGCAAGAGCCTGCCGGCCGTGATCAAGCACGCGCACGCCCACGAAAACATCATCGGCGGCTGGCGCGATCCCGGCACCGGGCGCTACTACTTCGACAGCACCCGCTCCTTCCCCGAGGACAGCCTCGCCGCCGCCCTCGCCTTCGCCCGCGAGAACGGGCAGCACGCCGTGTATGTGGCCTCCACGGGCATCGACGTCAAGTCCAACTACGAGCAGGAGGACATCCGCGTGATCCTCGACTGCGACATGGGCTCCTCTACCGACGACCTCTTCGCCCTGATGATGCTGTACCGCTACATGGACATGAAGCGCTGCACACTGCTGGGCGTGATCGTGGACCGCATGGACCGCGCCAACGCGGATGCCGTGGACGTGATGAACAACTACTACGGCTATCCCGACATCCCCATCGGCCTGGAGAAGGCCGGCGTCAAGGATCCGCACGTGTACATCCCCTACCACAACATGGCCTATGCGCGCGACGTGGACGGCAACGTCCTGTTCAAGCGCAGCATCGGCGACAAGGGCGAGTACATGGACGGCTACAAGCTCTACCGCAAGCTCCTGGCCGCGCAGCCCGACAAGTCCGTGACCATCGCCTCCATCGGCTTCGTCACCTGCCTGTCCCGCCTGCTGCAGTCCGGCCCGGACGAGTATTCCCCGCTCAGCGGCGCGGAGCTCGTCGGCCGCAAGGTCAAGAACATCTACTGCATGGGCGGCGTGTTCGGCGACTCCTTCGAGCACGACTACAACTTCACCGCGGCCATCGATTTCTCGCTGAAGTTCTTCGAGCTCCTGCCCAAGGACATCGACATCGTATTCTCTCCCGGCGAGGTCGGCGACCCGCTGTACTACAGCGCCGCACAGATCATCGAGGACATGGACTGGACCGACGCGCACCCCATCAAGTGGATCTACGAGTACCTCACCGAGGACAAGTTCCAGAAAATGTGGGACCCGCTCGCCGTCATCAACGCCGTCGAGGGCGACGACATTTTCTACAAGCTCTCCCCGCGCGGCTTCGTGACCCTCACCCCCACGGGCGAGACCCTCTTCAAAGAGGACCCGGAAGGCAACGCCCGCTACCAGTTCCCCGGCGACAAGGGCTGGTCGGACTATGTCCTGAAGTACATCCGGCTGTTTTCCATCCAGCACTAATGAACCCTGCCATATGAAAAGGATCTTCCTGATACTGGCCACCCTGGCCGCCCTCGCCGGCTGCGCGCCGAAGGCCGCACCGCTCAAGACCTGCATTTTCCCGGGCGACTACCCGGATCCTTCCATCCTCCGCGACGGCAAGGATTTCTATATGACGCACTCGTCGTTCACCTACTTCCCCGCCCTGCTGGTCTGGCATTCCACCGACCTGCTGCACTGGGAGCCCGTCGCGCGTGCCGTCGAGGAAGGCGACTACTCCATCTACGCCCCCGACCTGTGCAAGGTGAACGGCAAGTTCTACATCTATTATCCCACCAGCCGCGGCGAGAACTACGTGGTCACGGCGGACCGTCCGGAAGGCCCCTGGAGCAAGCCGGTCAAGCTGGACGTGGGCGGCATCGACCCGGGCCACGTCGTAGCGGAAGACGGGCAGCGCTACCTGTACACCAACAACGGCTTCGTCACGCCCCTGACCGCGGACGGCCTGGCCGGTGCGGGCCGCCCCCGGAAAGTCTATGACGGCTGGCAGTATCCCGCCGAGTGGGAGACCGAGGGGATGTGGCTCGAGTCGCCCAAGCTCTTCCGGCGCGGCGAATGGTTCTATCTCGTGAGCGCGGAAGGCGGCACCGCCGGCCCCGTGACGAGCCACATGGTCGTGGTGGCGCGCAGCAAGTCCGCCCTCGGCCCGTGGGAAAACAGCCCGCACAACCCGATGGTTCACACCTACTCGGGCGACGAGGCCTGGTGGTCCAAGGGCCACGGCACGCTGGTGGACGACGCCGACGGCAACTGGTACGTCGTCTATCACGCCTACCGCAACGGCTTCCACACCCTCGGGCGCAGCACCATCATCGAGAGCGTGGAGTGGACGCAGGACGGCTGGCCCGTCCTGACGGAAAAGGACGGCGCCAAATGGGAGCAGCGCGGCCTGCAGGGCGACTACGCCTACCTGCGCGACTACGGCAATCCCCTGCTGTGGGCGCGCTGGCAGCCCGGTTTCGAGGGCGGCACGCTGATGACCACGACGGCCGTGGACGAGTCGTACGAGATCACGGCGGAGTTCTCCGTGCCGGAAGGCGCGAAGGCCGGCCTGTACCTCTTCTACAACGAGAAGGCTTATTACGGACGGACGGGCGACGCTCCGCGTCTGAAAATCCGCATCCGCAACGAACGCAACCAGGCCAGCATCTGGACGCAGTCCGACGACGGGGAATGGGTGCAGGATCCGGAAGGCGCCCGGGACGTTTCCGGCTACCACCACAACAACTACCAGGGCTTCTTCGCCCTGCGGCCCGCCTACCTGCTGTGCGGCGGGGCGGAACTGATCTCGTTTGATTACAAGGTTTTATAATCGGCGCCAGATCATTCCCGACGTTTTGGCACGGTGCTTGCAAATCAATGAATCGAAATTGATTTTCATTGGTTAATGATTTTGGTTAGATTGAGAAAAGGCTGCGATGTGAATCGCGGCCTTTTTCGTTTCCCGCCCACTTGTCACAAAAATAATCATTCCGGGTGTATATCCAATCATTTTTTTTCTTACCTTGCATACCGGTTACGATTAGTTGGTAGTCCCATGTACCATTTCGAAAGCGATTATCTGGAAGGATGCTGCCCGCAGATCCTCGACGCGCTCCGGGAGACAAACCTGGAACAGACGCTGGGTTACGGGGAGGATCCGCATTGCAGCAAGGCGGCGGACATGATCCGCTACGTCTTCGGCTGCCCGGACGCCGAGGTCCATTTCCTCGTGGGCGGGACGCAGACCAACGCCACCGTGATCGCTTCCCTGCTGCGGCCGCACCAAGGCGTGCTCTGCGCGGAGAGCGGCCACATCAACATCCATGAGACCGGCGCCGTGGAGCACGGCGGGCACAAGGTGCTCGCCCTCCCCTCCCGGGACGGCAAGATCAGCGCGGCGCAGGTGCGTGCGGCGCTGGAGGCGCACCAAAGCGACTTCAGCCGCGAGCACATGGTCCAGCCCGGGATGGTCTACATCTCTTTCCCGACAGAACTGGGGACCCTCTACACGAAAGAGGAGTTGGAGGACCTTCATCAGGTCTGCTCCGAATGGGAGATTCCCCTGTTCATCGACGGCGCCCGCCTCGGCTATGGTCTGGAGGCCTCCGGCTGCAGGCTGCTCCCGAAGGACATCGCGCGCCTGTCGGACGTCTTCTACGTCGGCGGCACCAAGCAGGGTGCGCTGTTCGGCGAAGCCGTCGTCTTCACCCGTCCCCGCCTCGCGGAGGACTTCCGCTACTGCATCAAGCAGAACGGCGGCATGCTCGCCAAGGGCCGCCTGCTGGGCATCCAGTTTGAGGTCCTGATGAACGGCGGGCTCTATTTCCAGCTGGCACGCCGGGCCAACCGCCTGGCGGACCGCATCCGCGCCGCCTTCCTGCGCAAGGGCATTCCCTTCCTTGTAGAGAACACCACCAACCAGATTTTCCCCATCCTTGAAATCGGCGCCATCGACCGTCTGACGGGGTCGTTCGGCGTCGAGCGATGGCAGCCGGTGGACGAAACGCGCACCGCCGTGCGTTTCTGCACGGGCTGGGCCACCACCGAGAGCGCCGTAGCGGCGCTTGAGGCCTACATCGAAGCGAATTTATAACATGAACAATCAGAATATTATGAAACAGAAAAGATACATCCTCCCGGAATCCGAGATTCCCACCCAATGGTATAACATCCAGGCCGACATGGTCAACAAGCCGCAGCCGATGATCCATCCCGGCACCAAGCAGCCCATCAAGGCCGAAGACCTCTATCCCCTCTTTGCCGAGGAATGCGCCCGGCAGGAGGTCAACCAGACCGACCGCTGGATCGACATCCCCGAGGATGTCCGCGAGAAATACGCCTACTACCGCTGTACGCCGCTGGTGCGCGCCTACGGCCTCGAGGAGGCGCTCGGCACCCCGGCGCACATCTATTTCAAGAACGAAAGCGTCAACCCGCTCGGCTCCCACAAGCTCAACTCCGCCATCCCGCAGGCCTACTACTGCAAGCAGCAGGGCGTGACCAACGTGACCACGGAGACCGGCGCAGGCCAATGGGGCGCCGCCCTCTCCTACGCCGCGAAACTGTACGGGCTCGACTGCGCCGTCTATCAGGTCAAGATCAGCTATGAGCAGAAACCCTACCGCCGCAGCATCATGCATGTGTTCGATGCCCTCGTGACCCCGTCGCCGTCGATGTCCACCCGCGCCGGCAAGGACATCCTGACCCGTGACCCGAACCACCAGGGTTCGCTCGGCACCGCCATTTCCGAGGCGGTCGAGCTTGCCATGACCACGCCGAACTGCAAATACCTGCTGGGCTCCGTACTCAGCCACGTGTGCCTGCACCAGACCGTCATCGGCCTGGAGGCCGAGAAGCAGATGGCCATGGCCGGCGAGTATCCGGACATCGTGATCGGATGTTTCGGCGGCGGCTCCAACTTCAGCGGCATCTCCTTCCCGTTCCTGCGCCACAACCTGCTGGACGGAAAGAAGACGCGTTTCATCGCGGCCGAGCCGGCATCCTGCCCCAAGCTGACCAAGGGTGAGTTCAAGTACGACTTCGGCGACGAGTCGGGCCTGACCCCGCTCATCCCGATGTTCTCGCTCGGCCACGATTTCCGTCCGGCCAACATCCACGCCGGCGGCCTGCGCTACCACGGCGCCGGCGCCATCGTCTCGCAGCTCCTCAAGGACGGCCTCATCGAGGCGACGGACATCCGCCAGCTGGACTCCTTCGCCGCAGGCGTGCTCTTCGCCCGGGCGGAAGGCATCATTCCGGCTCCCGAATCCTGCCACGCCATCGCCGCCGCGGTCAACGAGGCCAACAAGTGCAAGGAGAGCGGCGAGGAGAAGGTCATCCTCTTCAACCTCTCCGGCCACGGCCTCGTGGACATGAGCGCCTACGACCAGTTCCTCGCCGGCACCCTCGCCAACACGGGCGACTGATCGGTGTACTCGTTGTATGAAAAAGCCCGCCGACGAATATCAGCGGGCATTTTTCATTTCGCGGCTCTGTCATCCTGAGCCTGCCGAAGGACTACCAGTTCAGGATCTTCTTGAAGTCGTAGGCCTCGGGATCGTCCACATACGCCTTGGCGGCCTCATAGTCGGCCGGGGTCACGTAATGGCAGATGTACTTGAAGTAGTTCTGGGCGATACCGCCGTCGATCTCGACGCGGCGCGGCGGAATCTTGCCCTCCTCGTTCTGCAGGTCGTGCAGGTAGAGCGGCTTGGCATTGCCGAAGGCGTCCACATAAACCATGCAGCCGGTCTCGCCCTTCTTGAAGAGCTCGAACACGCCCATCGCGAGTTCGGAGCAGTAGGTCAGGTCGTAGCCGATCGGATCCTGGCAGCGGACGTCGTAGCCGATCTCCACCGGACGGGTCTTGACCTTCAGCTTCGTCTTCTTCAGCTCCTTCTCCAGCAGCTCGTTGAAGAGGACGGCCTTGGAGATCTTGCCCAGTTCGGGATGGCCGTGCTCGTCGTAGGTCATATGCACGCCGGCGGCCTTGATGTCCTCGGCGTCCAGGTCGTGGAACACGCCTTCCGCCACCACCACGGTACCGTAACCGATGCCGAGGATGGTGCGCTTGATGAGGGAGGACAGGGTGAGCTTGATGATCTTGTCGATGGTGATGTCCGTCTTGTTGAACATCTCCGGGATGATGGTCATCGGGGCGTGCGTAGCCTCGCCGATACCCAGGGCCAGGTGGCCGGCGCTGCGGCCCATCGCACTGATGAGCAGCCAGTTACCGGAGGTGCGGGCATCCTCATACACGGTGCGGGCGATGTGCGCTCCCTCGTCCTTGGCGGAGTTGAAGCCGAAGGTGGGGGCGTTGCCGGGCAGCGGGAGGTCGTTGTCGATGGTCTTGGGGACGTGGATGTTCGCGATGGGATACTTTTTGGCCTCGAGGAACTTCGCGATGCGGTTGGCGGTGGAAGCGGTGTCGTCGCCGCCGACGGTCACGAGGAGCTTGATGTTGTTGTCGGTGAACAGGGAGAGGTTGAAGTTCTCCTCAAAATCCTTGTCCGTGGGCTTGAAACGGCTCATCTGGAGGTAGGAGCCGCCGCGGTTGAAGTAGGCGTCCGCCTTGAAGAAGTCGAGGTCTTCGGTGCGCGGGTTCTTGCTGAACAGGCCGCTGTAGCCGCCGTGAAGGCCGATGACACGATAACCGCCGCCAAGGAAAGTCTTGGCCACGGAGCACACGACGGTGTTCATACCCGGAGCCGGGCCGCCGCCGCAATGATGGAATCTTTCATTGTGAAAATATACTAACTGTTTGGATTTCTTCGGAAAATCTTGCGAATTTACAAATTATCCGGTGGAAATGCAAACCAGGTCTGATGGGATTGTAAAGGGACGGGATCGATGCGTCCAGAGCACAAAGCTAAAATAATACAATTAAATAATTATATCTTAATAGTTGTGTAGTTAAAATATTTTAGCTACATTTACGGAAAACACCACGCTTATGAAACGCCTGACCAAGAAAGAAGAGATCATCATGAACCATTTCTGGGAGCGGGGGCCACTGTTCGTGAGGGAGTTACGGGAATTGTACCCCGACCCAAAGCCTCATTTCAGCACGCTCTCCACCCAGGTACGAACGCTCCAGGAGGAGGGATTCATCGACCATAAGGCCTATGGCCCGACCTATCAGTACTTCGCCAAAGTAACACCGGAGGAGTACAAGCAGCGCTGGCTGACGGGACTCATCGACAAGTATTTCGGGAACGCCTACATCAATGTGGTCTCCGCCCTCGTGCAGGAAGAGAAAATCTCGGTTGAAGAGTTGAAGGAACTCATAGCCCTCATCGAAAAAGGGAAACAGCTATGATGGATTTCCTGATCTATGAAGGCAAGGTGGCTATTGCGCTGGCCGTCTTCTATATGTTCTTCCGCCTCCTGCTGAAAAAGGAGACATTCCACCGCTTCAACCGCGTGGTGCTGTTGGGGACGGCGGTACTGAGTTTCATACTTCCTTTTTGCATCATCACCATTTACAAGCAACCGGAGCCTGCCTCGCCGGCTGAAGCGTTGAACGCAGCCGTGGGGGAATTCTCCCCTATCGCTGCAAGCATCCCGGAAACTCCCTGGTGGCAGTTGGCGCTGACCATTCTGTTCTTTGCCGGCGCGGCCTATGTCCTCGTCCGACTCGTCGTCTCGATCCTCATCTTCATCCGCACGACCCGTCAGGGAGAGTTGGTGTTGGAAGAGGACGGCTGCAAGGTGATCGTCACGGAGCAGGACATCGCTCCGTTCAGTTGGATGCGGTATATCGTATTGTCGCGGAAGGACTGGGAGGGACCGCACGAATCGATTATCACGCACGAGAAGGCGCATATCGTCTTTGGCCATTCGATAGACCTGTTGCTGGTGGACATTCTGTCGGCTTTCCAGTGGTTCAATCCGGCTATCTGGATGCTCCGTGCAAACCTGCAGGAACTGCACGAATACGAGGCCGACGACGCGGTGCTCCGGAGCGGCGTCGACCTGAAAGAATACCAATATCTGCTTATCAGAAAAGCGGTTGGCAAGAGCGGCTACTCGGTTGCCAACAGTTTTAATCACAGTATCCTTAAAAACCGTATTACTATGATGTCAAGGACCAAATCCCCCCTTCGCCGGGGGCTGCGGGTGTTGTATGCGCTCCCGCTCGTCTGCCTGAGCCTGGCGCTTCAGGCCCAGACCGTCATTGTTCCTCAGGAACAGGACAATAAGAGTATTCCGATTACCGGAAGATTTGACGCCCGCCCCATCACACCGTTGTACATAAAATGGGAGATGGGAACAGAAACGGAACTTACTCCCTTGCAGTTCGGTCATATTGACAAGAATCAAATCAAAGAAATAAAAGTGCTTAATAATCAATCTGATATACAAAAGTATACTGAGAAATATGGCGAAAAGGCCGGGAATGGCATTGTCATCGTTACAATGAAGAAGCCCCAGGACCTGGACGACGTAGTTGTGGTACGGTTCAATGAGCCTGACGACGGGCCGGTCCCTTTCTACCTTCTTAAACCGGATACTTATGCCAGATTCCAAGGCGGAGACGCCAATGAGTTTCCAAAATGGCTCTCCCGTCAGCTTTTCGCCCCATCTGTCAAGGTTTGTAAACACACCGGCACTGTGCGCGCCGGATTCGTCGTGGACGCCGATGGAAACGTAAAAGATATAGAAATCCTGGATAGCGTCTGCGAGGAACTGGACGCCTTGGTAGCAAAGACCATAGCCAAATCACCCAAGTGGGAACCAGCTACCGCAAACGGAAAACCGGTAGCGCAGTATCTAAATGTTCCCGTGGAATTTGTCCTCCTTCAACCCGAGATTCAAAAGAAATGAAGAGAATTACCCTAGCCCTCCTCGCCCTGCTGTTCGCCGGCGCCGCGCACGCCCAGGTGGTCGTGATGGATTACGATATGTTCCAGAGCAACCGCAACATCAAGGTCAAGATGTCCCTGAAGGACGCCAAAAGCGAAGAGCCGCTGCCCTTCGCTACGGTGTACCTCAACCCGCAGGGCGACACGACCATCACCCACTTCGCCCTGTCCGACCAGGAGGGCAAGGTGGAGATTCCGGAGGTGCCCGTGGGCCGCTACCGGCTGAACGTGGAACTGATCGGTTACACACCCTTCGCCAAGGATTACAACTTCCG
>CACWOH010000009.1 GCA_902762435.1 uncultured Bacteroidia bacterium
TCCCACCTGTGCGAGCGGCTGCTTGAGGAAGGCAACGCCGTCATCTGCCTGGACAATTTTTACAGCGGTTCGAAAGAGAATGTCTGGCACCTGATCGGACATCCCGGGTTCGAACTGGTCCGGCACGACGTGACCGAGCCCTATCGCATCGAAGTGGATGAGATTTACAACCTGGCCTGCCCCGCATCGCCGGTGTACTACCAATACGACCCCATCCAGACGACGAAGACTTCCGTCTTCGGCGCCTTCCATATGCTCGGCCTCGCCAAACGGACGCACGCCAAGATCCTGCAGGCCTCGACCTCCGAAGTATACGGCGATCCCGACGTGCATCCGCAGCCCGAAAGCTATCGGGGGAACGTCAACCCCATCGGCATCCGCGCCTGCTATGACGAGGGGAAACGCTGTGCGGAGACCCTCTGCTTCGACTATCATCGGATCCACGGCGTCCGGACCAAGGTCATCCGGATCTTCAACACCTACGGTCCCCGGATGGCCGTCAACGACGGCCGCGTCATCTCGAATTTCGTCGTGCAGGCCCTGCGCGGAGAGGATATCACCATTTACGGGGACGGCTCCCAGACCCGGTCCTTCCAGTATGTTTCGGACCTGATCGAAGGGATGATCCGGGTCATGGCGACGGACGATTCGTTCACGGGCCCGGTCAATCTGGGCAATCCGGGCGAGTTCACGATGCTGGAACTGGCCGAGAAAGTCATCGCGCAGACCGGGAGCCGGAGCAAGCTCGTTTTCCGGCCGCTGCCGGAAGATGACCCGAAGATGCGCCAGCCGGACATCACCCTGGCCAAGAAGGAACTGGACTGGGCGCCGAAGGTTTCCCTGGACGAAGGCCTGGAGAAGACCATCGCCTATTTCAAGCACAAACTGGGCGTATGATCAAGTTCCTGTTCGACCGCGTTTTCGCGCTGATCGGGCTGATGCTCCTGTGGCCGGTCCTGCTCGGGGTCGCCGTCTGGAGCCGGATCAAGATGCCGGAGGGGCCGGTCCTGTTCCGGCAGCAGCGGGTGGGCCGGAACGGAGAACTGTTCACGCTGGTGAAGTTCCGCACGATGGAACCGACGCACAACGGAGCATCCGTCAGCGTAGCCGGCGAAGAAAGGATCACCCCGCTGGGCGCCAAGCTGCGCCGCTACAAGCTGGACGAACTGCCCGAACTCTGGAATGTCCTGGTCGGGGACATGAGTTTCGTGGGGCCCCGGCCGGACGTACCCGGCTATGCGGATGCCTTGACCGGCGAGGACCGCGAAATCCTGAAGCTCCGCCCCGGGATTACCGGCCCCGCGACGCTGAAATACCGGGACGAAGAAGAGCTGCTGGCCCGCGTGGAGGATCCCCAGCGCTACAACGACGAAGTGATCTTCCCGGACAAGGTCCGCCTGAACCTGTATTACTATTACCATCAGTCCCTCGCCACGGACTTGCGGATGATCGTATCGACCGTGCTGGGGCTGCATCCCTACTATGCCGGAGAACGGCTGTAAAACCCGGAACACCCGCAAGTGAAACGTTTCGTGAAGACGGCGGCCGCCTTCTGCCTCGTCCTTGCCGCTGTGCTCATCCTCGCAGATTACCCGCTCTCGCGGTCCATGCGGAAGGTCCACACCTTCGGGATGGACACCTGGCGGGACATCTTTGAGGGGAAAGCGGGAGCCGACATCCTGATCCAGGGAGATTCCCGGGCCTTCAACGCCTGCTACCAACCGGTGTTCGACAGCCTGACCGGCCTCACGGCCTATAACCTGACAACCATCGGCAACCCTTTCCTAATGCAGGAATTCCGATACGGGATGTACCGGGGGCACAACCGGAAACCCCGGGTGATCCTGCAGTTCACCGACGAGTTCTTCCTCGGCACGGCCATCTCGGACTATGACCGGGTCCAATACCTTCCCTGGATGTGGGACAAATCCTTTACCGGCGGTCTCCTGTCCGTCAGCCGGCGCCTGTTCCTGCAGAACGCCTTTCCCGTGCTCCGCTATCACGGGTACCGGCCCTGGTCGCTCGCCCGGGAGCCCCGCATGACCCGGAACGGATTCTATCTTCCCGACTACGAGCTCTTCCGGGATTCCGTTTTCCATCACCCCGCCGAGCCGGAAAGGGCATTCTACTATTCCGGGTACATGCACGACAGGCTGACCCGCTTTCTCCGGAACGCCTCCGAAGAGGGGATCCGGGTCATCCTGATCTGTCCTCCGCTCCACGAGAGCCTGGCCTTCGAAGAAGGCGGGAAAGAGGAGATGGTCCGGTTCTTCCGCTCGGTCGCCGACGAGTGCGGGGTTCCTTTCCTGGACGGGACTTCGATGGCCATCGTACACGATTCCACTTACTTCCTCGACAGGGGGCATCTCAATATGAAGGGGGCCCGGATCTTCTCCGACACGCTCGCCCGTTACCTGAACGGACTCCATTTATCCGACAACTGACATGCTTTTCAACTCGTACGCCTTCGCGCTTTTCCTTCCGGTGGTTTTCTGCCTCTACTGGTTCGTCTTCAGGAAAAACCTGAAGCTGCAGAACCTGTTCGTGGTGGCCGCCTCCTACCTCTTCTACGGCTGGTGGGACTGGAGGTTCCTTCTCCTCATCGCCCTCACCTCCTTCTGCAGCTGGGGAAGCGGCCTGCTGATCGGACGCTACCGGGACAACCCCCGCAAGGCGAAACGGGTCAGCGCGGCGAATATCATCCTCAACCTCGGCATCCTCGCCCTGTTCAAGTATTACGATTTCTTCGCCCAGTCCTTCGCCGACCTGTTCCTCGGCGGACAGGCGGACAAGCTCCTGCTCCACCTGATCCTGCCGGTCGGCATCAGCTTCTACACCTTCCAGGCGCTCAGCTACTCGATCGACGTCTACCGCGGCAAAATCGAGCCCGTGAAGGACGTCGTCCAGTTCTTCGCCTACGTGAGCTTCTTCCCGCAGCTCGTGGCCGGTCCCATCGAACGCGCCACGAACCTCCTCCCCCAGTTCGGCCGGAAGCGGGAATTCGACTACGCCCTCGCCGTCGACGGGCTCCGGCAGATGCTCTGGGGATTCTTCAAGAAAATCGTCATCGCCGACGAATGCGGGCGCTATGTCGACTACGTGTTCGGTTCGTATGAGGTCCAGCCCGGCTGCGTCCTCGTGCTCGGCGCCATCTTCTTCGCCTTCCAGATCTACGGCGACTTCTCCGGCTATTCGGACATCGCGATCGGCACGGCCAAACTGTTCGGAATCAAGCTGTCGCCCAACTTCAAGACGCCTTATTTCAGCCGCGACATCGCGGAGTTCTGGCGCCGCTGGCACATCTCCCTCACTTCCTGGTTCCGGGACTATGTGTACATTCCCCTCGGCGGCAGCCGCTGCCCGAAGGCCAAGACGGTTCGCAACACGTTCGTGATCTTCCTCCTGTGCGGCCTGTGGCACGGCGCCAACTGGACCTTCCTGGCCTGGGGCGCGTTCAACGCCCTGCTCTTCCTGCCCCTGATCCTGAGCGGCAGGAACCGCCGGTACCGGGACATCGTCGCTCCGGACCGCCCGCTCCCTTCCTGGAAGGAAGCCGGGCAGATGCTCCTGACCTTCGTGCTCGTCACCCTCGGCTGGATCATCTTCCGGGCGGATTCTCTCACACAGGCCTGGGAGTATCTGTGCGGCTTTCTGCGCCCGGGTCACTACCCTGTCCGGGACGAAATCATCAACCTCAGCCAGCTGGTCGTCCAATGTGTCTGCATCCTGGTCATGCTGGCCGTCGAATGGTCCGACCGGAAAGAGGAGCACGGCCTGTCGGTCCGGCGGATCCGGTCCAAGGCCCTGCGCTGGGCGGTCTACTGCCTGCTGATCCTGGCGGTTATGCTGTTCTTCGACGACGGCAGCGCCCAGTTCATCTATTTCCAGTTCTGATCCTTCCCCGAGGCATCCATCTGGGCCAGGCGGCCCAGCACATACAGCGGACTACCGGCCCGGGGCGATGCCGGGCACGCCGATCTCCCGTTCGGCAGGGACGAAACGGTCGTACGTCACGTCCTTGACGACCAGGTCCTTCACGCCGGTCACCCGGCTCGTGAACTCGTTCACCTGGCCCACGTGGATATGCTCCAGCGTGACGCCCTCGACGGGCAGCCGGTCGTCTCCGAGGATCTCATAGATGGCGTCGGCCTGGACGGCGCCGGCGTTGCGGACCGTGATGTTGCGGATCCGGGTGAGGGCCGTCTCGAAGGTAGGGACGATGTCCCGCCACTGGTACAGGACGTCCGTGTCGATCGCGAACACGCGCATCATCCGGGTGGCGGATACGTTTTCGAGCGTCACGTCCTCGATGAAGCCACCGCGGCGGTGGTTGGTCTTGATGTAGAAGAGCCGGTACACCTCGCTGGAGGAGTGGCAGTCGTGCATGTACACGCGCCGCACGCCGCCGGACATCTCGCTGCCGATGCCCAGGACGGTGTGTCCGTTCACGATCTCGCAGTTCCGGACCACGATATCGCTGGAAGGCATCCCCAGCCGCCAGCCGTCCTGGTTGCGCCCGGCCTTGATGACCACCCCGTCGTCGCCCTGGTCGAAGGTGCAGTTCTCCACGACCGCATGCTGGGTCATCTCCAGGTCGATGCCGTCGTTGTTGTTGCCGTGGGCATAAACGTCCAGGCCGTGCGCCCACACGTCACGGCACATGAACAGGTGGATGGTCCAGAACGGACTTTCGCGGATCTTGAAGCCGTCCAGCTGCACGTTGGTGCAGCGGTTCAGGTGGATCAGGGCGGGGCGCATCTGCACGCCGGGCGCCTCCATGTGGCGGTATTCCACCGGGACGCCCGTGGAAAGCATGGCGTAGAGCTGCCGCGTGGCGTCCAGATGCGACTGCGGACGGTCGAACCAGGTGCGCCAGAAGTCCATCCTGGGCGCCAGGGTGCCCGGGCCGCTGATGGCGATGTCGTCGCATTCATAGGCATATACAAGCGGAGACAGCCCCATGCACTCGGCGCCTTCCCAGGCGGTCCTGACCGCGGGAAGATACAGTTCGGGCTTGTCGTCGAACACGACGACGGCCCCTTCGGCCAGATACAGGTTGCAGCCGCTACGGAAGTGGATCGGGCCGGTGATCCATTCGCCGGCCGGCACCACGACCCGGCCTCCGCCGGCTTTGTTGCAGGCGTCCATGGCCCTGGCGAAGGCCGCCGTGTTGGCCCGGACGTCGCCTTTCCGGGCGCCGTAGCGGGTGATGGGGAAATCCCGGTCGGGGAAACGGTGCATCTCGAGCGGTTCGAATGGGAAGGGGGCTTCGGGCGCCGTAATGGTCTGGGCCGGGAGCCATGCGGTGACACATAGGAGCACCGCGACGAGGATCGTTCTTCTGCGCATAGTATCGTCCGAAAAGAAAAAAGAGAATCAACCGCCTGTGCAAGTGATTGATTCTCTGTCGCTCCCCTTCTAGGACTTGAACCTAGGACCCCCTGATTAACAGTCAGGTGCTCTAACCAACTGAGCTAAAGAGGAATGTTGCCCGCCACTCTCGTCTTGGGATTGCAAATATACGGCAAAAACTTGAAAGCGCAAATATTTTTTCGTGTTTTTTACTTTCTTGCGCATAATCCGCTTTTTCCCTATATTTGTATGTTATGGATATAGACCTTCTGTCCCGGATGATCGGCACCCTGATCGTGGAACACGACCAGGTGGGGCTGCCGGGCGTCGGCACCTTCGTGGCGGAGATGATGCCCGCGTCGTTCGCCGACCGCGGCTACACCATCCATCCCCCCTACCGCCGGCTCTCCTTCTACCCCAGCCAGTTGGAAGATTCCCTGCTGACCGACCTGTATGCAGATACGAACCACATCGACCGGGAATCCGCCCGCGTCTATATCACGCAGTTCCTCGCGGAGATGAAAAGCATCCTGGAGGAGCGCAAGACCATCGTCCTGCCCGGCCTGGGGCGGCTGCGCGCCACCCGGGAGAACACCCTCTTCTTCGTGGCGGACGAAGACCTGGACATCTTCCCGGCCGGAATCGGTCTGCGTCCCGTTTCGCTGAAAAGCCGCACGGTGCTGGACGAACCGGTCGAAATCCACGTCCCGATGCCGGCACCGCCCGTACCGGAGCCTATCCCGGAGCCGCTGCCGCAGCCTGAACCTCAACCGGAGCCGCAGCCTGAGCCGGAACCGGATCCCATCCCGGAACCCCTGCCGGAACCTGAACCAGAACCGGAGCCGGAAACGGAGCCCGAACCCGTTCCAGAACCCCAGCCGGAGCCGCAACCAGAGCCGGAAAAGAAAACGGGCCTGCTTACCTGGGATCCCATCCCCGAACCCGCCGGAGAAAAGGCCGCCGGGCCCGAGCCGTCCCGGCCCGCCGGAAAGAAGCGGCATCGCCGCCGCTGGTGGATTCCGGTGGCGGTCGGCGCAGCGGTCCTCGCCGTCGTCGCCCTCGCCAGTTTCCTCATCCTCGCGCGGGTGGCCCCGGACTTCATCGACTCCCTCCTCTACACGCCCGAACAACTACGGATCATAAACTACTGACGCCTTGCTGGAACTGATCTATCCCGTCTCGCCGGCACCGCTCCTGAGGGGCGGCAAGCGGGCCCGTGCCAAGGAGATGCTGCCCGTCGTGGACGAAGCGGGCAACGTCCGGGCGCAGGCCGCGCGCGAATTCTGCCACGGAGGCACCAAACCGCTGCACCCGGTCGTCCACCTGCATGTCATCAACCGCGAAGGGGATATCTATCTCCAGCAGCGCGGCCCCCACAAGGACCTGCTCCCGCTGAAATGGGACACGGCCGTGGGCGGCCACGTCGCCTACGGGGAATACATCCTCGAGGCACTCTACCGTGAAGCCGCGGAGGAGCTGCAGCTGCACGATTTTCACCCGCAGTGGCTCTGCTCCTATATATTTGAATCCCAGCGGGAAAAAGAGCTCGTAAACGTGTTCGCCACCGTGGGCGACTACGAACTCCACCCCGACCGCGACGAGGTCCTCGACGGCCGTTTCTGGACGCCGCAGGAAATTGAAAGCACCTTGGGCACGGGCCTGCTCACGCCCAATTTCGAGTCCGAATACGCCCGCATCAAAGACGCCCTCCAGGCCCTGCTGTAATGAAAGAACTCCGGAAATTCATCAAGGACCAGTTGTCCGTATGGCCGCTCGCCGCGGCCAACTACCGCTCGCTAAAATCCGTCCGGACACGGGAACTGACGGTGGGCGGCCTGCCCTGCCGGGTGCAGTTCAACCCCGAAAGGGCCTTCTCCACCAACGCCGACACCAGCGCGGAGGCCATTGCCGCGCGCCCCTGTTTCCTTTGCGCGGACAACCGCCCGCCGGAGCAGTTCCACATCAAGTTCGAGGGCCGCAAGGGCCGGATGTACAACGTCCAGGTGAACCCCTACCCCATCTTCCGGGACCACCTGGTGATCGTCCGCGACAGGCATCTTCCGCAGGCCATCTGGCACCACCTGCCGGATATGCTCGACTTCGCCGTGAAATACCCGGACTGGACCGTCTTCTACAATGGTCCGGAGAGCGGCGCATCCGCCCCCGACCACCTGCATTTCCAGGCCGTTCCCCGGCACCAGCTGCCGCTGGAGGCCGCCGTGGACGCCTTCCTGGACGCTCCCGGCACGCCGCTCGCCTCCGTCAAGGACGCCACCCTGTACCGCTACGACGGCTATGCCCGTGGCGTGTTCGCCCTCAAGGCGACGACTTCCAAGTCGCTCACCAAACTCTTCTACCGCCTGCTGGAATGCACTGCCCGGCCCGCGGGCGAGACCGAACCGCGCTTCAACCTCTTCGCCTACGCCAAAGGGGCCGAATGGCGCGCCTTCGTGGTGATGCGCTCCGCCAAACGCTCCCACCACTACGACGCCGACGGGGAGGAACACCTGACCATCAGCCCGGGCGCCGCCGACGTGGCCGGCGTGTTCGTCACGCCCGTCCGCGAAGACTTCGAGAAGGTCACGGCCGCCCGGCTGGAGGAAATCCTGGACGAGGTAACCGTCTCCGAACACGAGCAGGAGATGATCGTCTGGCGCCTGACGCGCACGCAGCCGACCGTCTCCGTCGGCATCCTGGCCGCCAGGGAAATCTGCTTCGAGATCATCTCGGACGGCGCCGGTCCCCAGCACGTGCGCTGGAACGACGGGCGCATCGACTACAACGGCACGCTCTACGACGAACTCTATTTCGACTCCATCACCCGCTCCACCCTCTTCGCCGAGCCTTCCTTCGTACTGCACGACGTGGTGATTGGCATCGATTTCCATTGGGAGCAGAAACGCACGCTGAAGTTCGCCGGCGGCCTGAAGTTCATCGTCGAGGGCGACCACCTGCGGGCGGTGAACCTCGTGGGGATGGAAGACTACCTGCTGAGCGTCATCTCCTCCGAGATGAAGTCCAGCGCCTCCCCCGAACTGCTCAAGGCGCACGCCGTCATCTCCCGCAGCTGGCTCCTCGCCCGCATGCGGGACCGGCAGATGGCAGCGAACGGGGCGGAGAAGCCGAAGGCCGAGGTCCCGCACAGGGATTTCGACGTCTGCGCGGATGACCACTGCCAACGCTATCAAGGACTTACGATGGCCGTCGGGGATAAGGTCCGCACGGTCATCGACGAGACCTGGGGGCAGGTGCTGCGCTACGACGGGCAGCTCTGCGACACCCGGTATTCCAAGTGCTGCGGCGGCCTGACCGAACTGTACAGCACCTGCTGGGAAGACATCGACTACCCCTACCTGCAGTGCGTCGAGGACCCCTGGTGCGACTGCGAGAACGACGCGGTGCTCGCCCAGGTGCTCAACGACTACGACCAGCAGACGCGCGACTTCCACGACTGGACCGTCCGCTACACCCCGGAGGAGCTTTCCGCCCTGGTGCGGGAGCGCACCGGGACCGACTTCGGGGACATCCAGGCCCTGGAGCCCGTGGAGCGCGGCCCGTCCGGGCGGATCAAGTACCTCCGCATCGTGGGCAGCAAGCACACGGAAACGCTGGGCAAGGAACTCAGGATCCGCCGCGCGCTGAGTCCCTCCCACCTGAAGAGTTCCGCTTTCAGCGTGGAGCGGGACCCCGCCGGGGCGTTCGTCCTGCGCGGACGCGGCTGGGGCCACGGCGTGGGCCTCTGCCAGATCGGCGCGGCGGTGATGGCCGACCGCGGTTTCGACTACAAGCAAATCCTCCTTCACTATTATCCCGGTACCAGCCTTGAAGACTAAATCCCCCTGGGCCTGGGTGCCCACCCTGTATCTGCTCGAGGGCATTCCCTACGCCCTCGTCAACACGGTCGCCCTGGCCGTGTTCAAGGACCTCGGCGTGGACAACGGCACGCTCGGTCCGCTGACCACGCTGATCAGCCTGCCCTGGCTGGTGAAGCCCCTCTGGAGCCCGCTGGTGGACATTTTCCGCAGCAAGCGCTGGTGGATCCTGCTGACGCAGATCACCATGGCCGCAACGGCGCTGCTCATCGCCCTGCTGCTGCCTTTCTGCGGGATGACCGCCCTGATCATCCTCTTCGTGGTCGTCGCCTTCGCCTCCGCCACCCACGACATCTCGGCGGACGGCTATTATATGCTCGGCCTGGACCGCGAGAAGCAGTCGGTGTTCGTGGGCATCCGCAACACCTTCTACCGCGGCGGCCTCGTCTTCGGCCAGGGCCTGCTGGTGATGCTCGCCGGCCTGCTCCAGCAGCGCCACGGCAGCATCCCCCGCGCCTGGGCCACGGTAATGGGCATCGCCGCCGCCCTGATGGCGCTCATCGCGCTCTACCACGTCTTCACCCTGCCTTCCCCGGAAGAGGACCGCGACCGGCGGGAGACGAGAAGCGTCCGGCAGGTGTTCTCCGAATTCGGCGCCTCCTTCGCGACCTTCTTCACCAAGCCGGCCGTGGGCTGGGCCATCGCCTTCCTGCTCCTGTACCGGCTGCCGGAAGCCCTCTCGCTCAACCTGCTCTATCCCTTCTTCAAGGACGGACCGGAAGTCGGCGGCCTGGGCGCCGGCACGAGCATGTACGGCCTTGTCTACGGCACCTTCGGCGTGTTCGCGCTGCTGCTCGGCGGCATCCTCGGCGGGGTGTACGCCGCCCGCCGCGGGCTGCGCCGCTCGCTCTGGCCGATGGGCCTCGCGCTCGCCCTCCCCTGCGCCGTGTACCTGCTGATGGCCCTGTTCCGCCCGGAAGGCGTGTGGGTCATCGGCGGCTGCGTGGTGCTGGACCAGTTCGGCTACGGATTCGGCTTCACCGCCTACACCTTATTCATGATGCAATATGTGGACGGTCCGCTCAAGACCTCGCACTACGCCCTCTGCACCGCCTTCATGTGGCTGTCGATGAAGCTTCCGGCCCTCGTGGCCGGCTACATCCAGCAGGCGGCCGGCTACGTCGGCTTCTTCACCATCGTGATGGCCAGCTGCCTCGGCACGGTGGCCGCCGTCCTGATCGCCCGTCACAAAATACCCCTGGGAAATGAAAAAATGGATTAAACTGCTGCTGCCGCTCGCCCTGCTGTCCTGCAGCCAGGCGCCGGCGGAAAGCGCCGCGCCCCCCGTCCGCGTCAAGCCGGGCATCGAGGTGCTCCGCGAACGGAACTTTGCCGGTCTGGAAGGCAAGCGCGTCGGCCTGGTAACCAACCCTTCCGGGGTGGACAGCCGGCTCAAGTCCACCATCGACATCCTCTTCGAGGCCCCGGAAGTCAAACTGGTCGCCCTGTACGCCCCCGAACACGGGGTGCGCGGAGACATCTACGCCGGCGGCAAGGTGGAGTCCGGCAAGGACGATCACACCGGCCTGCCCGTCCATTCGCTCTACGGCGACACCCGCCAGCCCACGAAAGCGATGCTCCAGGGCGTGGACATCGTGGTCTACGACATCCAGGACGTGGGGTCCCGTTCATACACATTCATCTCCACCCTGGGCCTTGTGATGCGCACCTGCGCCGAGATGGACATCCCCGTGATGGTACTCGACCGTCCCAACCCGCTGGGCGGGCTGAAGATAGAGGGGCCGCTGGTGCGGGACGGTTTCCATTCGTTCGTCAGCCAGTACAAGATCCCCTACATCTACGGCCTGACCGTGGGCGAACTCGCCCGCCTGATCAACGACGAGGGGCTCAACTGCGGCCAGAACGGCAAGGCGGCCCCGCTGAAATGCAAGCTGACCGTCGTCCCGATGGAGGGCTGGACGCGCGACATGCTCTTCAACGACACCGGCCTGCCCTGGATCCTCCCCTCCCCGAACATCCCCTACCCCGAGACGGCCGTCTGCTACCCTTCCGCCGGCCTGTGCGGCGAGATGTACAACTACCTGCACATCGGCATCGGCTACACCCTTCCCTTCGGCACCTTCGCCGAGACCTGGGTGGACGCCGACAAACTCAAGGAGAAACTCGACAGCTACCACGTCCCCGGCGTGGCCTGGCGCACCATCCATTACCAGCCCATTTCGGGCCGGCTCGCCGGGAAACTGATCCACGGCGTGCAATATTTTTACACCGACTACGAGGCCGCCACCCTTACCCTGACGCAGTTCTACGTGATGCAGGCGATATGGGAACTGTACAAGAAGAACCCGATTACGGCAAGTTCCGACAGACTTTCGATGTTCAACAAGGTTTGCGGCACTGATTTTGTCAGTAAGACTTTCGGACAGACGATGAAAGTCTCGGACATCGCAGATTTCTGGTCCGCTGACGTTCCGGCTTTCAGAGAACTGGCCGAAAAGTATTACATTTACTAACATCACACAATTATGAAACGCTTGACCACACTTTCCCTGATCGCCATAGCCGCAGCGGCTATGATCGCGGTCCCTCTCGACGCTCAGACCAGGGGCGGCAGCAATTCCCGCGGTGGATCGGGCGGCGGCAACTCCCGCAGCAGCGGAGGCGGCCGTCCTTCCTCTTCGATGTCAGCTCCGTCCGGCCAGATGCGCAGCTCCGGCCCGTCCGGTAATACAAAAGGACTCGGTTCCGTTGGCAGCAGCCAGCGTTCCGCGCCTTCCCAGCAGAATCGCAGCATGCAGCAGAGCCGCCCGTCCGGCAGCTCTTCCACCCAGGCTCCGCGCAGCGGCAGCCAGGTCGGACGTTCCGGGAGCAACACCCGGTCTTCCTCCGGCAGCAGCAGCGGCACCGTGAACCGCAACAGCGGCAGCAGCGGTACCGTGAACCGCAACCAGGGCGTCCAGACCCGGAGCAAGCCGCTGCCCGGCACCAGCAACAGCAGCCCGAGCGTGCAGACGCAGCCGCGCCAGAGCGCCGGCCAACCCGCCCGCGGAGGCAGCAATGTCGACAGCCGGAACACCACCGGCGGCGCCACGGTGCGCCAGAACCGCCAGAATCCCTCCCAGCCGGGAGGCAGCGTGAACCGCAACCAGCCCCAGCCGGGCATGAGCACGGATCCGGGTGCCCCGCGCACCGTCCGTCAGCGTGAGAGTGCCCCGCGCAACTTCGAGGGCGGCCGCGAGCCGCGCGAGATCCGGATGCACCCGGGTCCCGGCCACAACATGGAGCGCATCCCGCCCCGTCACCGCGACCCGATGCCGTACGGACGTGCCGTCCGCTTCTGGGACGGCGGACACCACTACTTCGGCTACCGCGTCTCCTACCTGCCCACCCGCTACGTCCGCGTAGACTACTGGGGCGTCCCCTACTACCTGCTCGACGGCATCTACTACCGCCACTACGGAGGTTACTACTACGTCTGCCGTCCTCCTTTCGGGGTCTTCTTCGACCCGGTCCTGGACAACCTGGCATACACCGTCTGCCGCTTTTCCTACTACTACGACGTGTACAACACGTACCGTACGATCAATGAGAACGCACAGACCATCGCCAGCCAGAACGCGACCATCGCGGCGAACAACGCCACGATCGCAAGGCAGAACGCCGACATCGCGCTCAACACCGAGCGCGCCGCCCAGTCCTACAAGGAGGCCGACAGGCTCGGCCTGGTGCAGAGCTACGCCGACGCCAGCGTGGAATACTTCTACGAGGACGGTGTGTTCTTCATCAAGGACAAGAACGGCAAGTACGTGACCATCGTACCGCCTGCAGGCGCCCTCGTGCAGGAGCTCCCCGACGACTACGACACCATCACCCTTGACGGCAAGGAGTACTACAAGGTGGACGACACCGTGTACAGGCTCACCATCATCGACGGCTCTCCGTACTTCGAGGTGCTCGGCCAGATGACCGGCACGCTCGCACAGAAGTACGACATGTACAACAGCCTCTAGCAGCGCTGTGGCCACGATAGGCATATTTGATTCTGGGTCGGGAGGACTTTCGGTATTGAAAGAGATACGGAAGGTCCTCCCTTCCGGACATTTCATCTACTACGCCGACAACGCCCACTGTCCCTACGGGGAAAAGAGCCAGGACTATATCCGTGACCGCGCCCGCGCGGTCACGCGCCTGCTTCTGGACAAGGGTGCGGAACTCATCGTGGTGGCCTGCAACACGGCCACCGGTGCCGCCATCGCGGCGCTGCGCGAAGAGTTCGACGTCCCCTTCGTGGGCATGGAGCCGGCCGTGAAGCCCGCCGCCCTCGGCACGCGCAGCGGGGTAATCGGCGTGCTGGCCACGGCCGGCACGCTCAAAGCGTCCAAATACCTCAACACCAAGGGCCTCTACCAGGACAACGTACGCATCGAGGAGCACGTCGGCGAGGGCTTCGTCCAGCTGGTCGAACGGGGCGAGCTGGACGGACCGGAGGCGGAGCGCACCGTGCGCGCGAGCCTGCAGCCCCTGCTGGACGCCGGGGCGGATATCATCGTGCTCGGCTGCACGCACTATCCGTTCCTGCGCCCCGTGATCGAGCGCATCGCCGGACCTGACGTCCGGATCATCGACCCCGCACCCGCCGTGGCGCGCCAGGTGGTCAAAGTGCTGGGCACCTTGACCACCCATCCATACGACGACGGCCCCGGAAGCCTCGAACTCCTTTCTTCCGGCGACCCGGCCACGCTGCACGCCCTCGCCTCCCTCATCTGACAGAAAACAACCATCATCATTGACCGTATGAAAAGAATCCTTACCCTCCTTGCCCTGTCCCTGCTGGCATTGACGCTCGGCGCACAGGACAAAGTCACCAAAAAGGTCCTGGAACTGGGCCGTACCGACAACCGGACCATGGAGCACGCCGACTACATCGCGCGCAACATCGGAGGGCGCCTGGTGGGCACGCACATGCTGCACCACGCCGAAGACTGGGTGGTGGAACAGTTCCGTTTCTGGGGGCTCGAAGTGACGGTGCAGGAAGCCGTCGAGATCGGCGTCGGCTTCGACCGGGGCCCCTGGTCCGGCCGTATGCTCTCCGAAGACGGCATGACGCTGCACTTCGGCACCCCCGCCTACACGGCCGGCACGCGCGGGCCGCAGAAGGGCCGCGTGTATCTGGAACCCAAGACGCAGCGGGATTTCGACCGGATGAAAGGGGCGCTGAAAGGCGCCTGGGTGCTGCTGGAGACGGGGCCTACGAGCGGGCTCGCCCTGGACGCCAGCCCGAAGGCGGACTCCACCCGCGCCGCCCTGCTGGCGGAAGGGAAGGAGGGGTCCGTGCTCTTCTACCGCCAGATGGTGGACGCCGGCGTACTCGGCTTCATCCGCCCGGCGAAGCTCCCGATGCAGGTGCTCTACAACCGTGCGATGTGCTTCGACCTGACGATGGACACCCTGCCGAAGGCCTGCGACATTCTGCTCGACGAACACCAGTTCGAGATCATCAGGCGCAAGGCCGCCGACCGGGAGGACTTCCAGCTGGAGTTCGACATCCGCAACCACTTCTTCCCCGGGCCGATGAAGTACCACAACATCCTCGCCGTCATCAAGGGCTCGCAGAAGCCCGACGAGTACGTGATGATGGGCGGCCACCTGGACGCCTATGACATCGCGACCGGCTCCACCGACGACGGCCAGGGCGTGTGCGTGACGATGGAGGCCGCCCGCCTGCTTGCCGCCGCGGGCGCGAAACCCAGGCGTTCCATCATGTTCTGCATCTGGACTGCCGAGGAGTACGGCCTGCTGGGCTCGAAGTATTTCGTCGAGAACAAGACCGTGCCCTGGAACAAGATCTCCAACTACTTCAACCGCGACGGAGGCCCGCTGGCGGCCACTTCCATCACCGTGCCGCCCGCGATGTACGACGATTTCGTGAAGGTCTGCGAGCCGCTTGCGGACTACAATCCCGACATTCCCTTCACCGTGAACAAGCGCGAGGGCGAGCCGCAGGCACGCCCGACCAGCGCCGGCGGCTCGGACCACGCCTACTTCGCGATGAACGGCGTTCCCGCCATCTCCTTCCGCGAGAGCGACGTGTTCGGCTACGACTTCATCTACCGCGACATCTGGCACACCGAGGACGACCTGTACGACAAGCTGATCCCGGAGTACCTCGAGCACTCGGCCGTCGTGCAGGCGGTCACCGCCTACGGCCTCGCCAACCTGGACCACCTCCTCTCCCGCGAGGGACTTTACAAAGACTGACGTCTTGCCAGAATTGGCGGGATTGATTATCTTTGTAAGTTATGATAAGTCAGGAGCAGATAAAAGCATTGCAGGAGCGTGTCGAAACGCTCCGCGGCTGCCTCAGGATCGACGAGAAACGGGCGGACGTGAAGGAGAAGGAGCTCCGGAGCCAGGCCCCGGATTTCTGGGACGACCCCAAGCAGGCGGAAACCTTCCTCAAGGGACTGAGCGGCGTCAAGGCGTGGGTCAGCGCCTTTGACGGGGCGAAAAGCGCCGTCGAGGACCTGGAGGTCCTGCAGGAACTGGACCCGGAAGGCACCGAGATCGACGCCGCCTACGCGCAGGCCTGCAGCCAGGTGGAAGACCTCGAGCTCAAGAACATGCTGGGCGCGGAGGGCGACAACCTCGGCGCCGTCCTCACCATCAATTCCGGCGCCGGCGGCACCGAAGCCAACGACTGGAGCGCGATGCTGATGCGCATGTACATGCGCTGGGGCGAGCGCAACGGCTACAAGATGACCGTCACCGAAGAGATCGAGGGCGACGAGACCGGCATCAAGTCCTGCACCATCCAATATGAAGGAGACTACGCCTACGGCTACCTCAAGGCCGAATCCGGCGTGCACCGGCTCGTACGCATCTCCCCGTTCAACGCCCAGGGCAAGCGGCAGACCACTTTCAGCTCCGTGTTCGTCTATCCCCTCGTGGACGACAGCATCAACATCGAGATCAACCCTTCCGACATCGAGTGGGACACCTTCCGTTCCGGCGGCCACGGCGGCCAGAACGTCAACAAGGTGGAGACCGGCGTGCGCGTGCGGCACATCCCGACCGGCATCACGGTGGAGAACACCGAGACGCGCAGCCAGCAGGACAACCGCCAGCGGGCCCTGCTCATCCTCAAGTCCCGCCTCTACGACATCGAACTGAAGAAGCGCCAGGAGAAGCAGGCCGAGCTCGAGGGCCAGAAGAAAAAGATCGAATGGGGGTCCCAGATCCGCTCCTACGTCCTGCATCCCTACAAGATGGTCAAGGACCTGCGCACCGGCTGGGAGACGGCCGACACGCAGGGCGTGCTGGACGGCGACCTCAACGCCTTCATGAAAGAATTCCTGATGAACAACTAAATCATACCGATATGAGCGACTTCAAATACGCCCCGATGTTCCAGTTGGGCAAAGACACCACCGAATACTACAAGGTCCCCGGCTCCGAGCAGTACGTATCGACGGCAGACTTCGAAGGGCACAAGATCCTGAAAATCAAAAAGGAAGGACTGACCGTCATGGCCAACACGGCCTTCCGCGACGTGAGTTTCCTGCTGCGCCGCTCGCACAACGAGCAGGTGGCGAAGATCCTCCGCGACCCGGAAGCCTCCGAGAACGACAAATACGTGGCGCTGACCTTCCTGCGCAACGCCGAGGTGGCCGCCAAGGGCAAACTGCCCCTCTGCCAGGACACCGGCACCGCCATCATCCACGGCGAGAAGGGCCAGCAGGTCTGGACCGGCTTCTGCGACGAGGAAGCCCTCAGCCTGGGTGTCTACAAGACGTACACGGAGGAGAACCTCCGCTACAGCCAGAACGCCCCGCTGGATATGTACAAGGAGGTCAACACCCGCTGCAACCTCCCTGCCCAGATCGACATCGAGGCCACCGAAGGCGACGAGTACCGCTTCCTCTGCGTGACCAAGGGCGGCGGCTCCGCCAACAAGACCTACCTCTACCAGGAAACCAAGGCCCGCATCCAGAACCCGGGCACCCTGGTCCCCTTCCTCGTGGAAAAGATGCGCTCGCTGGGCACGGCGGCCTGCCCGCCCTACCACATCGCGATCGTGATCGGCGGCACCTCCGCCGAGAAGAACCTCCTCACGGTCAAACTCGCCTCCACCCATTACTACGACGGCCTGCCCACCAGCGGCGACGAAACCGGCCGCGCCTTCCGCGACACCGCGCTGGAGGAGCAACTGCTCGAAGAGACGCACAAGATCGGCCTGGGCGCCCAGTTCGGCGGCAAGTATATGGCGCACGACGTGCGCGTGGTGCGCCTGCCCCGCCACGGCGCCAGCTGCCCCATCGGCCTGGGCGTGAGCTGCTCGGCGGACCGCAACATCAAGGCGAAGATCAACGCCGACGGCATCTGGATCGAGAAGATGGACGACAAGCCCTATGAGCTGATTCCCGAGGAACTGCGCCGCGCCGGCGAAGGCGAGGCCGTCCGGATCGACCTCGACCAGCCGATGAAGGACATCCTCGCCGAACTGACCAAATACCCGGTGAGCACCCGCCTGAGCCTCAACGGCACCATCATCGTGGGCCGCGACATCGCGCACGCCAGGATCAAGGCGCGCCTGGACGCCGGCGAACCGATGCCGCAGTACCTCAAGGACCATCCGATCTACTACGCCGGCCCCGCCAAGACCCCGGCCGGGATGGCCTGCGGCTCGATGGGCCCGACCACGGCCGGCCGCATGGACCCGTACGTGGACGAGTTCCAGGAGCACGGCGGCTCGATGATCATGCTCGCCAAGGGCAACCGTTCCCAGGCCGTCACCGACGCCTGCAAGAAACACGGCGGCTTCTACCTCGGCTCCATCGGCGGCCCCGCCGCCATCCTCGCGCAGGAGAACATCAAGAGCATCGAATGCGTGGAATATCCCGAACTCGGGATGGAAGCCATCTGGAAGATCCGCGTCGAAAACTTCCCCGCCTTCATCCTCGTGGACGACAAGGGCAACGACTTTTTCAAGCAGCTGGGGCTGTAGAACGTTATGATAGAGATCATCCAAGTCAACATCTCCGGCGAGGACAAGCCCGGACTCACCACGGCGCTCACCTCCATCCTCGCGCAGTACGACGCCGGCATCCTGGACATCGGCCAGGAGAACATCCACAAGTCGCTGACGATGGGCATCCTCTTCAAGACGACCCCCGAGCAGTCCGGCTTCATCATGAAGGACCTATTGTTCAAGGCGTCCGAGCTGGGCGTCCAGATCCGCTTCACTCCGGTCAGCCGCGAGGCCTACGACGCCTGGGTGGCCCGCCAGGGCAAGAACCGCTACATCGTGACGCTGCTGGGCCGCTCAGTGAGCGCGAGGCAGATCGCCGATGTCACGAAGGTCATCTTCGAGCACGGGCTCAACATCGACGCCATCCGGCGCCTGACCGGCCGCCCGCAGCTCGAGGGCGTGGACGAGTCGTCCGCCAAGGCCTGCATCGAGATTTCCGTGCGCGGATCCCTCGACCACGAGGGCCGCAAGGCGATGCAGAACGCGCTGATGACCCTGCCCAAGGAGGGCCTGGACATCTCCTTCCAGAAAGACGACATCTACCGGCGTTCCAGGCGGTTGATCTGCTTCGATATGGACTCCACGCTCGTGCACACCGAGTGTATCGACGAACTGGCCGCACGGGCGGGCGTGGGCGAACAGGTCCGTGAGATCACCGCGCAGGCCATGCGCGGAGAAATCGACTTCACCGAAAGTTTCACCCGCCGCGTCGCCCTGCTGAAGGGTCTGGACGAGAGCGTGATGGAGGACATCGCCCGCAACCTTCCTTTCAACGAGGGGCTGGAACGGATGATGAAGATCCTCAAGATGGTGGGCTACAAGACCGCCATCCTCTCCGGCGGATTCACGTATTTCGGGAAATACCTCCAGCAGAAGTTCGGCTTCGACTACGTCTACGCCAACGAACTGGAGATCGTGGACGGGAAGCTGACCGGCCGTTATGTCGGCGACGTCGTGGACGGTCGCCGCAAGGCCGAGCTGCTGCGGCTGCTCTGCCAGGTGGAAGGGATCAACCTGGCGCAGGCCGTGGCCGTGGGCGACGGGGCGAACGACCTGCCGATGCTTTCGCTCGCGGGCCTGGGCATCGCCTATCACGCCAAGCCCAAGGTGCAGGCGGGCGCCAAGCAAAACATCACCTCCATCGGCCTTGACGGCATCCTCTACTTCTTAGGACTGAAGGACTCGCAGATCGATCCTTGACCTTGGCCGAAACGGCAACTGTCCCCCGAAAGCAAAAAACACCCTGTCGGGAAAAGCTTTTCGGGGGACAGTTCCGTTTCCGGTCTGACAAGGGAACGCGGTGCGGGTGAAGGGGCTCGAACCCTTACGTCTTTCGACACGGGATCCTAAGTCCCGCTTGGCTACCAATTACAACACACCCGCATTGTAGGCACAAAGATAATAAAAATCCCCCGGAAAGGAAGAAATGCTTCCGGGGGACAGTTGCCGTTTCGACCGAAGCGAAATCAGAAGCGGTAGCTGAGTTTTTTCAGGTCCTCGTCGGCGGAGGAGCCGCCGAACAGGATCTCATAGTTGCCGTGCACGGGCACCATGTCCTGCGCCGACTCGCTCCACCAGGTAAACACCTCGTCGTCCAGCGGAATGCGTACGGTGGCCGTCGCACCGGCCATCACGTTCACGCGGCGGAAGGCACGCAGCGTCTTCACGGGGCCGCGGGCGTCGTCCGGCTTGCGGACATACACCTGCACCGTCTCCACGCCGTTGCGCTTGCCGGTATTCTTGACCGTGAACTCCAGCACGCCGTTCTGGATCTTCCCGGCGCCATAGCGGAACTCGGTGTAGCTGATGCCGTAGCCGAAGGGGAACAGCGGCTTGCCGCGGAAATAGCGGTAGGTGTGGCCCTCCATGTCGTAGTTCTCCACCTCGGGCAGTTGGTTCACGTTGCGGTAGAAGGTCACCGGCAGCTTGCCGGACGGGTTTACCTCGCCGAAGAGCACGTCGGCGATCGCGGTGCCGCCCTCCTGGCCCGGATACCAGGCCTGCAGGATGGCGTCGCAGCTCTCCGTCTCCGGCACCAGGCCGATGGCGGAACCGGAGAAGTTCACGAAGACCACCTTCTTCCCGGCGGCGTGCAGGGTGCGGAGCATCTCGCGCTGCACGGCGGGAAGTTCGATGTCGGTACGGTCGCCACCGGCGAAGCCCGGCAGCTGCACCGGCATCTCCTCGCCCTCAAGGCGCGGCGAGATACCGCCCGCAAACACCACGACATCAATGCCTTCCAGCTGTTTCAGCACCTCCTGCGCATTGAACTCCGGCAGGAAGCTGCTGCGGAGCTGCTGGGTGCGGCGGGCGTAGCGGCGGACGTCGGCCACGTTGATCGCATACTGCTGCGCCACCTGCTCCAGCTCCGCGTCCGGGAGCTTCATCAGCTGGCCCATCGGGTTGTTGGGGTCGTTCTCCGGCAGGTACTCGGCTCCGATGATGCCGCAGCCCCGGAAGCTCACGAGCCCGGGAACCCGCTTCTGCATCGCAGCGAGCAGGGTCACCGTCGATTTAGGAATGGGGTTGTAGTTGCCCCACATCATCTCGGTATCGTCCGCGTTCGGGCCGATGACGGCGATCTTCTGGCCGGGCTTGAGCGGGAGGACGCCGTTCTTGTTCTGCAGCAGCACCAGCGACTCGTGCGCCATGCGCAGGGACAGGGCGCGGTGCGCCTCACCCTCCACGATGGAAGGATCCAAGTCGTCCCAGGGCGACTCGCCGTCCATCTCGCCGAGGCGGAAGCGCTCGGTGAGGATGCGCATCAGGTTGCGGTCCAGGTCCTTGACATCCAGCAGGCCGCGCTCGACAGCGGCGGGGATGTTCACGAAGGAACTGCCGCACTCGACGTCCAGGCCGTTGCTGACCGCAGCCGCCGTGGCTTCCACCGCGCTGGGCGAGAAGCCGTGCCGGCCCTCCCCGAAGAAGTCGGCGATGGCCCAGCAGTCGGACACCACCATCCCCTTGTAGCCCCACTCCTTGCGGAGGATCTGGTTCACCAGGTAGGAAGAGGCGGCGCAGGGCTCCCCGCGGAAGCGGTTGTAGGCCGTCATCACCTCCTGCACGTGCGCCTTGGTCACGAGGTCCTTGAAGGCCGGCAGGTAGGTCTCCCGCAGGTCACGCTCGGACACCTGCGCGTCGAAGCGGTGCCGGTTGGACTCCAGGCCGGAGTGAACGGCGTAGTGCTTCGCGCAGGCGTGCGTCTTGCGGACCGGGGAATCTTCCGGCCCCTGGAGTCCGCGGACCACCGCCATACCGAGCCGGCCGGTCAGGTACGGGTCCTCGCCGTAGGTCTCCATACCGCGGCCCCAGCGGGGATCGCGGAAGATGTTGATGTTCGGCGTCCAGAAGGTAAGTCCTTGATAGACTTTGATATCGTTGGTCGCCGCAGCTTCCTTGTTCTTGACACGCGCCTCGTCGCTGGCGGCGGTGAAGACTTCCTCCACCAGCGCCTCGTCGAAGCTGGACGCCATGCCGATCGGCTGCGGGAACACGGTCGCACTGCCGTTGCGGGCGATGCCGTGCAGGGCCTCGCTCCACCAGTTGTACTGCTTGATGCCCAGGCGCGGGATGGCCGGACTGGCGTGCATCGTCAGGGAAGCCTTCTCCTCCAGGGTGAGGCGGCTCAGCAGGTCAGCCGCGCGCCGTTCCGGCGATAGGCTCTTGTCCTGATACGGATAGGGCTGCGCGCCCAGGGAAAGGGCGGCACAGGCGGTCAGGACGATGGTCAGGATGGGTTTGCTCAAATTGTTCATATTATTTCAATGATTGTTCAGCGGTTATCTACAAAGATAAAAAATATATCCGATTCCGAGGGGCTGGCATACGAATTGAGAGAAATAAATGCAACAAAACCTTTCAACAACCTATTTAATTATGCGTACACTTCTTAAATTGCTCGTTGCGGCCGCCATGGTCCTGACCGGATCGTTTGTGTCCAACGCCCAGCCGGGCGGCGGCTTCGGGGGCCAGATGGATCCCGAACAGATCGCCAAGTTCCGCGCGGACGACATGAAACAGACCGTCAAGCTCACGGACGACCAGTACAAGAAAGTGGTCGACCTGTACAAGGCGGAAATGGAAAACATGATGAAGATGTTCGAGAGCGGCGGCATGCCCGACATGGGCGAGATGCAGAAGCAGCGCGAAGAGCAGAACAAGAAACTGCAGGCCATCCTCACCAAGGACCAGTTTACCGCCTGGACCAAGCACGAGGAAGAGCGGATGCAGCAGATGATGAACGGCGGCGGCTTCGGCGGCCCCGGCCCGCGCTAGCGTTTCCCGATCCTGAAAAAGGCGATGCACGCTGGTGCACCGCCTTTTTTCGTGCCGGAGCGGGACGCTAGCCCTTCCGGTATTCAGTGGGAGTCTGCCCGGTCTGGATCTTGAAGAAACGGTAGAAGGTGGTCTGGTTGGGGAAGTTCAGGCGGGTGACGATCTCCTTGACGGGGAGGTCGGAATACCGCAGCATATTCTGCGCCTCCCCGACCACCAGGGCGTCGATCCATTCGTGGGCGGAGCGGCCACTGACGGTCTTGACCATCTTCGACAGGTATTTCGGCGACATATAGAGCTTGTCCGCATAAAAACCGAGCGAGCGCTCCGTCATATGATAATCCTGCGCGAGGCGGAGGAAATCCTCGAACACCTCGCGGGCACGGAATGAGCCGCGGGCGTGCCGGCGCGCCTCGGTCACCCTGTCCTGCCAGAGCGAACCCGCCCAGAAGAAACTGGAGGCGATGAGCATGATCACGGATTCCCGGATATCGGGCAGGGTGCGCCTGGAGACATTCACGACGAGTTCGAAATACCTCCGGCAGACGTCCATCTCGTCATCGCGGAGCATGATGGCGGGATTCTCCATGAAGCGCAGGCTCTCCTGGTAGATACGGTTGAAATTCATCCGGGAGCCGGTCAACAGGTCGGTGGCGATCGCCGCCACGGCAAAACGCACGTGCTTTCCCGGCTCGGAGACCACCTTGCGCATGCGCACGACGTTGTGCGGGGTATAGATCAGCATCGAACAGGCGTCCAGCACATGGACGTGACGGTTGATCTCGATCTCGATCCGCCCGCCGTAACAGAGGATGACCAGGTAGGCGTCCACCCGGAGGGGGTGGTCGGTCAGCTCCGTCTCTTCCGTACAATTCATCCTCGCCAGGAACAGATCGTCCTCCAGCTCCGCCTTGACCGCCCGTTCCGGGAAGAGCCGGCGCAAGCCCTTAAGGTCCAGTTCAGTGTATACTTCTGCCATTCTCTATCTTCTATTCATACAAAAATACAAAATAATTCGAACTAATTCGTATATTTGTTACCATGATGAAACGAATCCTTCCCCTCCTGCTCGCACTGCAGATTGCCTGCGGATGCGGCGTCCTCTCCGGAATCAACTGGGACACCGGACATCTGGTCAACGCCGGCGCCAAGGCCGCTACGGCCGCCTCGATGACGGACGAGCAGATCAGCGAACTCTGCCGGCAGTCCGTCGCCTACGCGGACGCCCAGACCCCCATGGCGGACGCCAAGTACCAGCAGCGCCTCGCCAAACTGATGAAGGGCATCAGCGAAATCGACGGCAAACCCCTCAATTTCAAGGTGTACAAATCCAACGAAGTCAACGCCTGCGCCTACGGGGACGGCTCCGTCCGCGTGAACTCCGCGCTGATGGACCTGATGGATGACGACGAGCTGATCGCCGTGATCGGCCACGAACTCGGGCACGTGCACAACAAGGATTCCAAGAAAGCGATGCAGCGGGCTTATCTGGGCTCCGCCGCCCGTGAGGCGATCTTCGCCGCCGGCGGCTACGGCCAGCTGGCCGGCACCGTGCTCGGCGACATCTCGGAGGCCTACGTCAACGCCCAGTTCTCCCAGAAACAGGAATCCAACGCCGACGAATTCGGTTTCCAGTTCGCCATCGACCACGGCCACGACCCGTACAGCATGTACCGCTCGCTCGCCAAGCTCAACACCCTCTCCTCGGGCAGCCAGTCCTCCACCCTCGCCAAGATGTTCTCCTCACACCCCGACAGCGTCAAGCGGGCGGAGAAGATGAAGAAGAAGGCGGACGACTACGTCAGCAAGCAGGGGAAGTAACGGCCGCAGCGAAATGCAAATGAAAAATCCGCGTCAGTTGACGCGGATTTTCTGTCCGATCCGGAGCCGGTTCGAATTGACTCCGGGGTTGAGTTTCTGAATGGTTGACAGCGACTTGCCGTAGCGTTTCGCGATGGCCCCCAGCGTGTCTCCCGACTTGACCGTATGATAGCGGATCGCGGCTTTTTCGGCGGCGATGCGCTTCTCTTCCTCGACGATCTTCTCGTCGGCCGCATACACGTCCTCTTCTTCGTCCAGCGACTGCGGGACATAGTGAGAAGAAGCGTCCAGGTAGCTGCGGCGCAGCACGAAGACGTTGGAGCGGAGTTCCCCTTTCTCGTAGTCCGCAATCCACTCGGGATCGAAGGCGAAGCCCTTGTAGCGCGTCTCGAAATGCAGGTGCGGGCCCGTGGAGCGGCCTGTGGAACCGCCCAGGCCGATCTGGTCACCGGCACGCACCCAGTCCCCCACCTCCACCTCACGCTTCGACAGGTGGGCATAGAAGGTCTCCAGGCCGTTCTCGTGGCGGATGATGATGAGGTTGCCGTAGCCGGAATGGTACTCCGACATACGCACGCGGCCGTCGAAGGCGGCCACCACCGGCGTACCCGTCTTCAATGGCAGGTCCACGCCCTGGTGGCGCCGGCCGTGACGGTAGCCGAACTTCGAGAAGGGCTTCGTCTGGTTGGGGCACACGAACGAGCTCGTCTCGTCCACCAGCAGGATCGTGTTGTGCAGCGGAAGGCTGTCCAGCGGGATGTGGTAGGCGTCGGTCGTGTTGGCCACCCAGTTGTCCTTGAAGACATCCTCTTCCCCGAGCATCTTGATATTCTTGATGTAGTACCAGGTGTGGTCGTCCCGCAGGACGAGCAGCAGGCGGCCGTCCGCGATGTCCAGGGTGTCCATCGCCACGCCCTTCCCTTCCTTGAACCGGGCCGGATCGGTGCGGAAGGCCTCGGGAACGACGTCCGGCACGCCGCCCTTCAGGCTGTCCGCCCGCGAAAGGGAATCGGCCGCCTGGCCCCACCCGAGCACGGGCAGGGCCAGCAGCAGGAGTGTGGGCAGCGCTCTCATCAGGAACGCACGGCGCCGAAGCGCTCCGTCAGCAGGCGGCAGGCTTCGTCGATCTTTTCCTGCAGGAGGGCCTCCGAACGGGCTTCGCAGATGAAACGCAGGTAAGGTTCGGTATTGGAAGGACGGATGTTGAACCACCAGTCGGCGAACTCCAGGCGGTAGCCGTCGAAGTCCATCACCTTGAGCGGCTGCTCCTGTTCGGAGAAGAACGCGCAGACGGCCTTCATGGCGCCCGGCTTGTCTTCCAGGCGGAAGTTGATCTCGCCGGAGTTGCAGTACCCCGCGATCTCGGCGATCTGCCCGCTGAAGGTCTTGCCCTGCTTCTTGAGGGCGGCGACGATGCGCAGGACGATCAGCGAAGACAGCAGGCCGCTGTCGGAATAGAAGAAGTCCTTGAAATAGTAGTGCCCGGCGAGCTCGCCGCCCCACAGGCCGTCGATCTCGCGGAGCTTCGGTGCGGCGAAGGCGCGGCCCACCCGCCAGGTGTGCAGCTCGGCGCCGTACCGGGCCAGGTACTCGCCCACCGCCTTGGAGCTGCGTATCTCCTGCAGCACGCGCGGGTTCTTCTCGCCCCGTTCGTCGCAGAAGTACAGCGCCATCATCGCGATGACGAGGTCCGGAGCCACGAACTGCCCCTTCTCGTCCACGAACATCACGCGGTCGGCGTCGCCGTCGTAGATCACGCCCACGTCGGAGCCGGTCTTCCGGACCAGCTGCTTGAGCGGCTCCACGTTCTTCGCGATGAGCGGATTGGGCTCGTGGTTGGGGAAACGGCCGTCGAGCGTATCGAAAAGATAGGCCGGCTCCTCGCCGAAGACCTCGTGCGCGAACAGGCAGGACATGCCGTTGGACAGGTCGAAGGCGATCTTGAGGCCGCTGTAGTCCCCTTTGTACTTCATCATGAAGTCGATGTAGTCCCGATGGATGTCCATCTCGCGCACCTGGCCGCGCACGGCGGCGGGCGGCGTCGGGCGGCCTTCCTCGATCCAGGCCTTGATCTGGCCCAGGCCGGTGTCCAGGCCCACGGGCAGCGCGTTCTCGCGGCTGACCTTCATGCCGTTGTATTCGGCGGGGTTGTGGCTTGCCGTGATCTGCACGGAGGCCTTGAAGCCGTAGTTGGCGGTGCCGAAGTACACCATCGGCGTAGTGCTGAGGCCGATGTCGGCGACATCGGCGCCCGCATCGCAGATGCCTTCGAGCAGGGCGTCGTGGATCTCCTGCGAGGACACGCGGCAGTCGCGTCCGACCAGCACCTCTTTGGCGCCGAGCAGTTCGGGAAGGAAATATCCGACCTTGTAGGCCGTGGTCCGGTCGAAATCCACTCCGTAGATTCCGCGGATATCATAAGCGTGAAATGCTCCCATAACAAGTGTTGAATTACGGTTATCAGTACACGGGCGGCCGAAAAAAGGCCGCATCCGGACAAAGATACGAAAAAAAACGGAAGCTCCGCCCCTTACTCCAGATAGCGTTCGCGCAGCACCCGGCAGTCGTCCTCCGTCAGGCCCAGGCAGGTGGCGATGTAATTGCCCAGCGAGCCCCACTGCGCGTCGATGAGGTCCAGGGTCCGGCAGAAATTCCGGGTGCTCACGCCCATGAAGGCGCGCACCACGTCCTTCTGCTCCTCGCCGCCGCCCAGCGCATCGATTTCCGCGCAGAAGCGGTCCACCAGCGGGCGGTAGCTGTCGTTGGAGCGGTCGAAATCCGTCACGATGGTCTCCCGGTCGGCGCCCAGCGCCCCCAGGATGAAGGCCGCCCCGATCCCGGTCCGGTCCTTGCCCTGCGAGCAGTGCCAGAGCACCGCCCCGTCGGGCGTCTCCAGGATCTTGTTCAGGAAGGTCGCGTATTGCAGCTGGGAGAATTCGCTGATGACCAGCGAGGGATACAGTTCGCGCGCCTTCTGCTGGAACAGCGGGGTGAAGGCCAGGCGCACGATGTGGGACGACAGGTCCAGCCAGGTCTCGGCCGGGACGGCCTCGCCCGAAGCGCGCTCCGCCTCCACGTCCAGCGTGGGCAGCAAGATGTGCTCGGCCCCCGGCACCTCGCGGTCCGGCAGGGCCTGCGCCTCGGAGAAGGTGCGGAAATCAAAGATGACGCGGAGCCGGAAATGCTCCGCGAGCAGGCGCACGTCAGCGTCGGACGCATCGTGCAGGTGCGCGGTGCGCAGCAGGCGGCCGGACCTGATCCGGCGCCCGCCGACGGGCAGCCCGCCGAGATCCCGCACGTTGACGACCTGCTCGAACATCCCTACTTGATCTTGGCCTTGTAGGCGGTGCTCACCTTGCCGTGCGAGATGCCCAGCAGCTTCTTGGACAGCATTTTCCGGCGGATGGGGGCCACGATGTCCGTGAACAGCTGGCCGTCCAGGTGGGAGAACTCGTGCTGGATCATCCGGGCGGCGAACTTGTCGAAGGTCTCCGTCTTCTTTTCCAGGTTCTCGTCGTAGTACTCGACCGTCAGGGACTCCGGGCGGCGGACGTCGCAGTAGATGCCGGGAATGCTCAGGCAGCCCTCGTTGTACTCGCACATCGTCTCGCTCTCCGAGAGCACCACCGGATTGATGAACGTGCGGCGGAAACCCTTCAGGTAGGGATAGATGTCCGCCATGATGTCGCCGTTGACCACGGCCACCCGCCGGCTCACCCCGATCTGGGGCGCCGCCAGGCCGCAGCCTTCGGAATGGTCCAGGGTGTCCCACAGGTCCTGCACCAGGGAATTCAGGCCCTCCTTGTCCGTGAGTTCGGCGGGCGCCGCGACCTTGCGCAGCACCTCCGATCCGTACAGGTAAATCGCTTGTATCATTGCTTTTTCTTGTCCAGGTAACTTTGCAGGATGATGGCCGCGCTGATGCGGTCCACGGATTTCTTGTCCCGCCGGTCGCTTTTCTTCATCCCGCCGTCGATCATCGCCCGGTGCGCCAGCACCGAGGTGAAGCGCTCGTCCTCCAGTTCCACCGGCACCTGCGGGAACGCCTTGCGGAGGCGCTTCAGGAAGGCTTCCACGTCCGCCGCGGCCTGCGCCGGCTCCCCGTTCAGGTTCAGCGGCCAGCCCACGACAAAACGCTCCACCGTCTCGGAAACGGCGTAACTTTGGAGATAATCTATTATCTTTGCAGACGGAACGGTTTCGAGCGGAGACGCGAAAATGCCCAGCGGGTCGCTCACGGCGACTCCCACCCGGGCGCTTCCGTAGTCTATTCCTATCGTCCTGTTCATCAGACTGCAAATTTAATTCAAAAGTATGGGAAGACAAAATCCGGAACGCGAGAGAAGGACCTACCGGCTGTCCCTGTTGGACAACGACACCCACGACACCCTCCGCTCGGTCCGTTTCACCAAGCTCGGCTTCATCTACGGCGCCATTACCGCCGTACTGGCCCTGCTGCTCGTCTTCTACCTCCTGTTCGCCTTCACCCCGCTGCGGACCATCATCCCGGGCTACCCCAACCCGCATTCCCGGAAGGAAGCCGTGGCGAACGCCATCAAGATCGACTCCCTGGAAAACGTCATCACCCGCTGGAACCTCTATGCCGCCAACCTGAGCCGCGTGCTCACCGGCGAGGCCACCGTGGATTTCGACAGCCTCGTCCGTTCCGCCACGCCGCGCTACCTGTCCGACAAGGACGCCGCCGAACTGGCGCGCCGCGACTCCGTCCTGCGGGAGACCGTCCAGAAGGAGGAGCAGTTCGGCGTGGGCAGCCCCGAACGCGCCCTGCCCATCGAGGGGATGCATTTCTTCTCCCCGCTCAAGGGCGTCGTCGCCGTGGGCTACGACCCGGTCCTGCACCCGTCCATCGACATTTCCGCCCCCACCGGCAGCGTCGTGAGCGCCGTGCTTGACGGCATCGTCGTCTTCACCGGCCGCGACGCCGAGGAAGGCTACATCACCGTCCTGCAGCACCGCGACAACCTGATCAGCATCTACGCCAACAACCAGCGGCTCCTCCGGAGCACCGGCGAGTCGGTCAAGGCCGGCACGCCCATCGCCCTGGTCGGCGGCATCGCCGGACGGGAGGGCGCGGAGAACCTCCACTTCGCCCTCTGGCACGACGGCGCGAGCCTTGACCCCACCCGATACATCAGTTTCTAAGTGAAAAGAAGAATCGCCATACTTGGATCTACCGGGTCCATCGGCACCCAGACGCTGGACGTCATCCGGCAGCACCGGGACCTCTTCGAGGTCGTCCTCCTTTCCGCACGGCGCAGCGCGGACCTGCTGATCCGGCAGGCCGTCGAGTTCGACGCCGCCCACGTGGTCATCTGCGACGAAGCCCGCTACCGCGAAGTGGCGGACGCCCTGCAGGACCGCGGAACGACGGTCTGGGCGGGCGTGGACAGCCTCTGCGACCTGGTCGGGATGGATTCCGTGGACATCGTCGTGGGCGCGATGGTCGGCTTCAGCGGCCTGCGGCCCACCCTGGCGGCCCTGGAGGCGGGCAAGATCGTCGCCCTCGCCAACAAGGAGACGCTGGTGGCCGCCGGCTCCATCGTCACCCGCACCGCCGAACGCAGCGGCGGGCGCCTGCTGCCGGTGGACTCCGAGCACTCCGCCATCTTCCAGTGCCTGCTTGCCGCGAACGGCAATCCCGTCGAAAAGGTGCACCTGACCGCCTCCGGCGGCCCCTTCCGCACCTGGGACAGGCAGCAGATCGCCGGCGCCACCGCCGCCCAGGCGCTCCGGCACCCCAACTGGGACATGGGCGCCAAGGTCACGATCGACTCCGCCACGATGATGAACAAGGGCTTCGAGGTCATCGAGGCGAAATGGCTCTTCGGGCTGGAGCCGGACCGCATCCGCGTGGTCGTGCACCCCGAATCCGTCATCCACTCGATGGTCGAGTTCGCCGACGGCGCCGTCATCGCGCAGCTCGGCTGCCCGGACATGCGGCAGCCCATCGGCTTCGCCCTCGGCTTCCCGCAGCGCCTGAGCGTGGGCAACCGCAAGCTGGACTTCGCCGAACTGGGCCGGCTCAGCTTCGAGGCGCCCGATACAAGCCGTTTCCCCTGCCTGCAGCTCGCCTACGACGCGCTGCGCCGCGGCGGCAATGCGCCCTGCGCGCTGAACGCCGCCAACGAGGTCGCGGTGGCCGCCTACCTCAAGGACCTGATCTCTTTCTACGATATTGCCAAGATCTGCGAGCGCGCGCTCGCGGGCATGGATTTTGTGGCGGACCCTTCGCTCGAAGACATCTTCGGGACGAACCGAGAAATCGCCGCAATAGCTGATGGTTATCTTCATTAAGACCCTGCAGGTCATCCTTGCCCTGTCCGTGCTCATCATCATCCATGAGTTCGGCCATTTCCTGTGGGCGAGGGCGTTCGGCATCCGGGTCGAGAAATTCTACCTCTTCTTCGACGTGGGCGGCAAGGCGCTGGCCCGCTGGCACTGGGGCGGCACCGAGTTCGGCATCGGCTGGCTGCCGTTCGGCGGCTACTGCAAGATCGCCGGGATGGTGGACGAGTCCATGGACCTGGATCAGCTGAAACGCGACCCGCAGCCCTGGGAGTTCCGCACGCATCCCGCCTGGCAGCGCCTGCTGGTGATGGCCGGCGGCGTGATCAACAACTTCATCTTCGCCATCCTCGCCTTCATCGCCATCATGGGCATCTGGGGCGACTCCTACATCCCCAACCGCGGCAACAAGGTCTACGTGGACGAACTCGCCTACGACCTGGGATTCCGCACCGGCGACGAAATCCTCCGCCTGGACGACTACGTACCCGAGAACTTCGGGATGCTGCAGGCCGACCTGGTGCGCCGGAACGTCACCAAGGCCACCGTCCTGCGCGGGGCCGACACCCTGGACATCTACATCGACCAGGCCCGCATCGGTGACATCCTCAGCGACGCGCTGCTGTTCGACCTGGCCATCCCGTTCGTCGTGGACTCCGTGGCCGCCGACGGGCTGAACGCCGGCTCCGGGCTGCGCCGGGGCGACCGCATCGTCGCCTTCGACGGCCAGGAGGTGGCCTACCTCCAGGACGCGCGCCCGCTGCTCGAAACCCTGAATTCCCGGGAAGTGGCGGCGTCCGTGGTCCGCGGGACGGACACCCTCGGACTGCCCGTCCGCGTGGACAGCACCGGCCGCATCGGCGTGTACATGCGCGCACCGGAGGTCACCGTGCGCCACTACAACCTGCTGGAAGCCATCCCCGCCGGCTGGCGGGAGGCGGGCCGGAGCATCAGCGGCTACCTGGACGACCTGTCCCTGCTCGCGCGGCCTTCCACCGGCGCCTACAAGTCCGTGGGCAGTTTCATCGCCATCGGGCAGGTCTTCCCGGACACCTGGGACTGGTACCGCTTCCTGTACATCCTCGCCCTGCTGTCCATCATGCTGGGCGTGATGAACCTCCTCCCCATCCCGGGGCTCGACGGCGGCCACATCCTCTTCACCCTCTACGAAATCCTGACCGGCCGCAAGCCCGGCGAGAAGTTCCTCGTCGTGGCCCAGACCATCGGCATGATCCTCATCCTGGCGCTGATGTTCCTCGCCTTCGGCAACGACATCGCCCGGCTCATCCATTAAACTGAAAATCAAAAAGATATGAAAGAAAAAGTTCTCCTCGGAACGGTCCTGGCAGCGGCCCTCGCCGTCCTGTCCGGCTGCAAGAACAGCGGCTCCCTGCTGCCCAGCATCAGCGGCAAGGCCGGCGAAATCCTCGTGGTGATGGAGAAGCCCGACTGGGAAGACAGCCTGGGCAACGACGTCCGCGACCTGCTGGCCGTCGACTGCCCCTGGCTCGCCCAGAAGGAGCCCCTCTATTCGCTCGTCAACGTCCCCCCTTCCGCTTTCGGCGACCTCTTCCAGGTGCACCGCAACATCCTGCTGTTCGCGGTGCATCCCCAGCTGGACACCACCGGCATCATCTACCAGCACGACGTCTGGGCGCAGCCCCAGTGCGTCATCCAGATCAGCGCCCGCAATTCCGCCGAGGCCTCCGCGATCCTGAAGGAGAAGGGACCGATGATCGTCAGCTCCATCGAGCAGGCCGAGCGCGACCGCGTGATCCGCAACACCCTGCGCTACGAAGAGCAGTCGCTCTACCCGAAGGTGGCGGAGATCTTCGGCGGCGCCCCGCACTTCCCCACCGGCTACAAGCTGCGCAAGGCCACGGAGGACTTCGTCTGGATCGCCGACGACAAGCAGGCCTACCAGGACATCTTCGTTTACAGCTATCCCGTTGAAGACGACCCGTTTACGCTGGAGAAGATCATCGCCCACCGCAACGAGTTCCTCCAGGAGAACGTGCCCGGCATGTTCGACGGCACCTACATGACCACCAGCGAGTTCTTCACCCCGACGCTCGAATTCCTGAAGTTCCGCGGACGTGATTTCGCGCAGGTGCGCGGCATGTGGGAGGTCCAGAACGATTTCATGGGCGGCCCCTTCGTGTCGCATTCCTTCTACAGCCCGGACGGCAGCCGGATCATCGTCGCCGAGGCGTGGGTGTACGCGCCGCAGTTCGACAAGCGGCAGTATCTCCGCCAGGTGGAGTCGGTCCTCTACTCCTGGGAGTGGGCCAAGGCAGAAAATGCAGAAAATTAATTTGTCAAGTCCAAAAAGTTTTCTATCTTTGCAGTCCCAATTTGGCGGATAGCGCATTGGGATGAGTTTGGTGGGTTCGTATAACGGCTAGTACTCAAGATTTTCATTCTTGCAATAGGAGTTCGATTCTCCTACCCACTACCAAATATTAAAAAAGAGAAACAATGGCAAATACAGCATCCGCAAAGAAGGCCGATCGCCAGAACGAAAGGCACAGACTGCATAATCGTTATTATGCAAGAACCACCCGCAACGCTATCCGTGACATCCGCAACACCACCGACAAGGCCGCGGCCGAAGCCAACGCCCCCAAGGTGTACGCGATGATCGACAAGCTCGCCAAGATCGGCCTGATCCACAAGAACAAGGCCTCCAACCTCAAGAGCGGCATTGCGGTTTACATCAACAAACTTGCTTAATCGCAGTTTTTGTTGTATCTTTGAAATAGAAATTTCGCAGTTCATTTCCGGATGGCTGCAAGTGAAACGAGGAGTGAGGAAGGGAGCAACCTGTCAGGTTGTAACCGACCGAACGACGAGGTTGAACGCCGCAGGCGCCGGAAAGGAACAAGAAATCGGGATGTAGCGCAGTTGGCTAGCGCACTACGTTCGGGACGTAGGGGTCGTCTGTTCGAGTCAGATCATCCCGACAAGAAGGCAACCAGGTTTTTGGTTGCCTTCTTTCGTTTTATGGCTTCAGAATTGCAAGTCCCTGCGGTATGAAGCGATGGATTCCCATACTGATGATCGCGGGTGCCCTGTGTGCCTGCACGGACGGCCGGAACGGGCGCCGGCAGGCGGAAGCCCTGCTGGAAAGCGCCCGCGCGGACGACGCAGCCTACGGCTTCGTGCCGGCGGAGGATGCGGAAGGACTGGCCCGGGCCGCCGAATACTTCGAAAGAAAGGGTTCCCGGGAACAGCGGCGGGACGCCTGGTACCTGCTGGGCAGGGTCCAGGCCGCCGACGGGGCGCTGTACCGCGCCGTGGTGTCCTTCGAGCGGGCCCTCGCGGCCGCCGAGGCCCTGCGGGACGATGCCGCGCAGGGGGAAATCTGCCGGCAGCTCGCCTATACCTACAACGCATCGCTGCAGCACGTGGCCGCCGCGCGCCGGCTCTACGACGCCTGGCGCGCCTTCGAACGTGCCGGCCAGGCGGAAGAAAGCCGCCGCACCCTGCTGGAATACGGCCAGGCGTGGTACAACTTCGAGAAATACGCCGAAGCGGAAGACATCTTCAAGGCCGTGCTGACGCAGGCCCACGCAGCGGCGGACACGCTTACGGAAGTCCGCTGCCTGCAGAGCTACGCGGCCCTGGCCCTGGAAAAAGACCCTGCCGACCCCGGTCTTGCCCGCGAGATGCTCGGCCGCGTGACGGACGAACTGCACTACCCGCTGGGCAGCGCGGACTGGGGCGTGCTCGCCTACGCCGCCGCCCTGCAGGGCCGGGACGCCGAAGCGCAGCGCTGCCTGCGGCAGGCCCGCGTCCGCGTGGAAACCGTCTCCGACCGCAACCGGCTGCGCTTCCGCGAATACCAGGTGGCTTCCCGGGCGGGCCGCACCGCCGAAGCGCTGCAGGCGCTGGAGCGTGTGACCGCCTACGGAAACGACGAGGACATCTCCGCACTGCAGAGCGCCGTCACGCTGGCGCACGAGGACTACCTGCGCGGCCGGCAGGAACTGGCGGACGAGCGGCTCCGTTCGTCGCGCTTCGCCCTCGCCGCCCTGCTCTTCCTGCTGATCGCCGCGGGCAGCACGGCGCTTTGGTACCTGCGCGCCCGCCGCATCGAGAGCGAAAAGGCGCTCGCCGAGGAACGGGCGGAGACCGAACGCTACATCGGCATCGCCGAAGAGCTGCAGGCCCGCCTGGGCGAGACCTCCCGGCGCCTGCGCGACACCGCCGCCGGCAAGAACGAGGTGCTGGAACGCCTCTGCGAGCAGTATTACGTGTTCGAAGGCACCGACAAACTGCAGAAAAACCTCCTCAAGGAGGTCCGGCAGGCCGTCGAGGGACTGCGGGACGACCCGAAGGTGCTGGCCCGCCTGGAGCGTTCCGTGGACGCCGCACGGGACGGGGCGGCCGCGAAACTGCGCGCGCAGTTGCCGAACTGCAAGGAAGAAGACGTCAAGCTGTTCGTACTGGCGGCCTCCGGCTTCAGCCGCACCGCCATGGCCACCCTGATGGACAAGGAGAAAGGCGTGGTGAACAACCGCCTCTGGCGGCTCAAGGGACGCATTTCCGACGCCGGCATCCCGGACGACGAGCTCCTGCTGGGCTGTTTGGAGTAGTTTTGTAAATCATTGATTATCAGATACTTGGAAAGCGCGAGATTTTTTCGCGCTTTACTTGTTCATATCCTATTGAAAATCAATCGATTACAATTGCCCCGCGAGATTATTTACACACGCGGAAATTTGGTTTCCGGCGCTGCGTGGCCGTACCTTTGCAACGGACAAAGCAACACAAAACCCCAAAGCCATGGAAACGAAGAAAACACAAAAAGCCGCCCTCGACAACAAGAGGGTCATCTTCCTGGAGCTCGGACTCATCGTGTCCCTGCTCGCCGTCATCGGCGCCTTCTCCTACGCCACCGCCGTCAAGAAAGCGCCCGTCCTGCAAGGGGTCACCCAGGTCGTCGATGTCGTCGAACTGGTGCCCGTCACCCGCGATACGCCGCCGGAACCCCCGAAGGCGCCCGCCGTCCCGCAGATCTCCGAGATCCTCGAAATCGTGGACGACGACCTCCCCACCACCGACATCATCAGTTTCGACGACACGCAGGTGGACGTACCCGTCTATGATTACCGCACGGAGCCCGAAGAGAACCCGGTCGAGGAGGAGGACATTCCCTTCGTGCTGGTGGAGCAGAAACCCGCTTTTCAGGGCGGCGACGCCAACACCTTCAGCCGCTGGATCGCCCAGCACCTGGAATACCCCGAAGTCGCCCGGGAAAACGGCGTGCAGGGCCGCGTGATACTGGAGTTCACCGTGATGAAGGACGGAAGCGTCGGCAACGTAAAACTGCTGCGCGGCGTGGACGCTTCGCTGGACAAGGAAGCCCTGCGGGTCGTCTCCGCATCGCCGAAATGGGAACCCGGCCGCCAGCGCGACCGCGCCGTGAACGTCACCTATCAGTTCCCGGTCATCTTCCAACTGCGCTGAGCGGACAGAGATTATTTGCGGCCGCGGCGGGTCAGTTCGGCCTGGAACGCGGCCGCATTGCGGTTGTGCTCGGCGAGCGTCTTCGCGAAGACGTGGGTGCCGGAGAAATCGGAATTGGCGCAGAAATAGAGGTTCCCGGCGCCCCAGGTCCCGCCGAAGTCGGGATTGAGCACCGCCTCCAGCGCCGCGCGCGTAGGCACGCAGATCGGCCCCGGCGGCAGCCCGGTGTGGGTGTAGGTATTGTAGGCGGAATCCACCTCCAGGTGCTTCAGCAGGATGCGGCTGAGCTGGTAGTCGTAGCAGAAGGCGATGGTGGGGTCCGCCTGCAGCGGCATCCCGATCTTCAGCCGGTTCAGGTACACCCCGGCGATCTTCGGCATCTCCGCCTCGTTGTTGGACTCCGCCTTCACGATGGAGGCGAGCACGGACGCCTGCTGGCGCGTGAGCCGCAGCGCCTTCGCCTTGGCCTCGCGCTCCGGCGTCCAGAACGCATCCCAGGCGGCCTTCTGCTTGTCCAGCACGTCGTTCATCGAGGCGGTCCAGTAGATATCGTAGGTGTCCGGCATCAGCAGCGAGAATACGTTGCGCGGCGTGAAACCGTAGCCGGCGAGCAGGTGCTCGTCGTTCAGCGCCTTGTACACCGTCGCGGAATCCAGGAGCAGCTGGCTCGCGATCTTCGCGGCGATGTTGCTCTTGATGCGGAGGTTCCCGGCCAGCGACAGGCGCACCGGCGTCTGCCAGCCGTTGTTCAGCATCCGCGCCACGTACACGCTGGCGTCGCCGGGCGAGATGGTGTAATGCCCGGGCGTGAGGTATTCCGACACCTGCTTCGCCTGGAAACTGCGTTCCAGGCTCTTGCGGCTGATCACCTGCGCCTTGTCTGCAATCATGTCCAGGACCTTGCCGGCATCCATTTCCGGATAGACGTAGATCTCCGCCTGCTTGCGGAAATTCGGGAGTTTGTTGTCCCGCAGCCAGTTGCCGCCGATCAGCGCGCCGATCGCGACCACGACGAGCAGGGCCAGGATATAGGTGAGTTTCTTCATACCGGAGTGCAAAGATAGCAAAAAGAGGCGATCAGTCAGCCTCGCGGGCGTCGCCAAACTTGGCTTTCATCGTGGGGTTTCCCCGGGTCAATTTCTTGATGGTAAGGTCCTCCGCCTTGTCGTTGGCCAGCCGCAACTGGTTCTCGGAACCGGTCAGCGCTTCCTTGATTTTCTGCAAGTGGGCGATTGACTTGTCAATCTCGTCAATGGCGGTTTTGAACTTCTCGCTGGCGATACGATAATTACGTCCGAAAGCATCCTTGAAGGCCATCAATTGATTCTCGAAATTGGTCACGTCGATATTCTGCTGACGCGTAAGGGCCAGTTCGCGTTTATACTCCACCGTTTTTTTTGCCGCATTGACCAGTAGCGTGATCATGGACTTGAAGAACTGCGGACGGATGACATACATCTTGGGATAGCGATAAGATACATCCACGATTCCACCATTGTACAGTTCGCTGTCCGGCTCGAGCAAAGAAACGAGGACGGCATACTCGCATCCCTTGGCGGTGCGGTCCGCATCGAGTTTCTTGAAAAAGTCCTCATTTTTATGCTTGGTGGCCGTCTCGTCCATCTCGTTCTTCATCTCAAACATAATGGAAATGTACTCGATGCCATCGTCATAGTCACGGAAGATGAAATCTCCCTTGCTGCCACCGGAAGCATCGTTGTCCTTCTCGAAATAGGCATTCGGGAACAACGGGCGCATTTCTCCGTTGAAGATGGTGCTGCAGTGCGCCTCCAGCGTCTCACCAACCATCTTCGTGGACATTCGGATTTTCAAGTCCTTATAGTAGTCCACCTGTTCCTGGGCAAGTTTCAATTTCCCCTCGTACTCTTCCCGCAAAGAATTGGCCCGGAGGGTCAAGCGTGATTTCTCCATTTCCGCATCGGCCTTCAGTTGCGCAATCTCGACCTCTTTCTTGGCCAACGCTTCGTTAAGCTCCAGCTTTTTCCGATCATCCTGGGAAGATATCTGCGAGAGAAGCCGCGTTATCTCGTTCTCCTTTTCACCGATAACCTTGTCCTTCCGGAACAGGGCATCCTGGTATTGTTTTTCCGTTTCAGCCGCCCGGAGCCTTTCTTCTGCCTGTTGCTGACGGTGCAGTTCAGTTATCCGCCGGGACACCTCAGCGTCAAATTCAGCACCTTTTACCTGATTCAGGATAAAAGCATAATCGGCTTCATCTACATGGAAAGGCTTTCCGCAATTGGGGCAAATGAGTTCGTGCATAAAATCTTGTTTATTACCCTTACAAATTTAACAATATCCATTCTAAATCCTATCAATTCTCCACAGTTTCCTCCAGCACGCCCGGGGCCAGGCGGCGGATGCCGAAGAGCTCGAAGCGGACGCGGACGGTGCCGGCGTCGGGGTCGGATTCGAGCACCGTCCCGGCGCCGAAGACCGGGTGGGAGACCCGCGCGCCGGGGGCGAAACCCGGGGCGGCCGGGGGCGATGGGGCCTCGAGCCCGGCGATCAGGCGGCCGGTCCCCTTCCAGAGTTCAGGACTGAAGGGCCCCTCGACGTCGTAGAGCGGACCGCAGCCGTCGGCGGCCTCGTGGATGAAGCGGCTGGGATACTTGGCCAGGGAGTTCTGCACGTTGAACCCTTCCGAATCGGAGAAATACAGCCGGTCCATCGCGCGGGTGCAGGCCACGTACATCAGGCGCCGCTCCTCTTCCAGGCCGGCCTCTCCCCTCTCGCGGATGGTCCGGTGGCTGGGCAGCACGCCCTCGTTCAGGCCGTAGATCCACACGGCCGGGAACTCCAGGCCTTTCGCCTGGTGGACGGTCATCAGCTTCACCTTGTCGTCGTCCTTGCGGTAGTCGGCGTTGGTGTACAAGGCGACGTCCTGCAGGTAGGTCCGCAGGCCCGCGTCCTCCTCGTTGCGGTTGTCCTCCTCGTACAGGCGGACCGACTTCACCAGTTCCTGGAGGTTCTCCAGCCGCTCCTCTTCCGTGTCCACGCGGTACTGCTCCAGCAGGCCGCTGCGGTCCAGCAGCCACTCCAGCAGGGCGGCGATGCTGCTGGCGTCCATCAGCGTGCGCGCCTCCGCGACCAGCGCCGCCAGGCGCCCTGCGGCCGGGTTGCGCGCCGCCACGCCGCTGCCGCCCAGCGCCGCCAGCAGCGAGCAGCCCCGGGCGGAGGCGTAGCCCTGCAGCAGCGCCATCGTCTTCTTCCCGATCTTCCGCGACGGAACGTTGGCGATGCGTTTGAAGGCCACGTCGTCGTCCAGGGCCACCAGGCGCAGGTACGCCAGCGCATCCTTGATCTCCTTGCGTTCGAAGAAGCGCACGCCGCCCCAGATGACGTAGGGCACCTTTTCGGCCATCAGCGCCTGCTCAATGGCGCGGGAGAGGTAGGTCGCGCGGTAGAGCACGGCCGTGTCGCTCCAGCGGAAGCCGTCCCGGTCGTGCAGGGCCCGCAGGGTGGCGGCGAGCGTTGCGGCCTCCAGCCGCTCGTTGCGGCAGTGGTGCCAGGTGGTCCGGAAACCGGCGGCGGGGCGCTTCGTCACGGACGTGCGCGGAAGGCGGTTCTTGTTATAACAGATGATCGCGTCCGCGAGCGCGACGATGTTCGGGCGCGAGCGGAAGTTCTCCTTGAGGTAGATGTCGGTGTCCGGGACGTAGCCGACGAAAAGCTCGGGATGCGCGCCCTTCCACTCGTAGATGGCCTGGTCCGCGTCGCCCACGATGAAGAGGTTGCCGTAGCCGCCGCTGAGGATGGTGAACAGCTCCCACTCCGGCTTGTCGCAGTCCTGCACCTCGTCCACCATCACGTACTGGAACTGCTGCTGCCAGCGCTCGCGCACGGCCGGGAAGTTGTTGAGTATGTGGAGGGTGAAGAACAGCAGGTCGTCGAAGTCCAGGGCAAAGTAGCGGCGCTGGCGGAGGATCATCTGCGCAAGCAGGGGCACCTCGCCGGGGAGCTGCGTAGGCGTGACGTAGCGGACGATGTAAGGCGTGGCTGCCTTGAAGACGGCCAGCTCGTCCAGGTAGTTGCCCACGATGCCGCTCCGGCGGGCGATGCCGTTCTCCTCCAGGACCTCCTTCACGACGGTCTTCATATCCTCCCCGTCGAAGATGAGGTAGTTCTGCGGGTAGCCCAGGCGGTAGATCTCCTCGCGCAGGAACTTGACGCAGAAACCGTGGATCGTGGTCACGAAGTCGCCTACGCTCCCGCCGGGCGTGAGGTCCGCGATGCGGGTGCGCATCTCCTGCGCCGCCTTGTTGGTGAAGGTGAGGCAGAGGATGTCGGACTGGGGCACGCCCAGCGCGGCCGTGAGGTGGGCGTAACGGGCGACGAGGGTGCGCGTCTTGCCGGAGCCGGCACCCGCGACCACACGGACGTGGCCTTCGGTGGCCTGTACGGCGCCCAGCTGGTCCGGGGTGAGCGTTTTGAGGAGGGTCTTGAAAGTTTCCATATCTTCCGGAGTATCTACTGTTAAACGGCAAAGGTACGGCGCTGTTTTGACAATTTTTGTCAAAGCTACTCCTCTTAAAATATTAAATTGTTCTTATAGGATATTTGATTATCTTCGCGGTGCAGATTGTTAACCCACAGTATCATATGAAGAGAATTACCGTACTCCTGGGCGCCTGCGCGGCGCTCCTGACCCTGGCGGGATGCAGCGCCCAGCCGGTCGCCACCGCCCCCTCCCTTGACGAAATCTTCGCCACCCGGCGGAGTATCCGTGCCTACGACGCAGACAAGAAGATCTCCGAAGCGGAGATCCGCGAACTGCTTACCGCTACGCAGAACGCCCCCTCCTGGGCGAACCAGCAGCCAAGCAAGTACTACGTCGCCCTCGGGCAGGAGAAGTTCGACGCCGTCCTGGACCTCGTCGGCGGCAACAAACCGCGCGTCGCAAACGCCTCCGCGCTGGTCGTCTGCACCTTTGAGAAGGGCAAGTCCGGCTTCTTCCGCGGCACGCCCGCCAACGACGCCGGCGACTTCTGGGGCGCCTACGACAACGGCCTGAGCAACGCCTACTTCATCCTGAAGGCCCGCGAGATGGGCTTCGACACGCTGATCATGGGCATGCGCGAGGCCGACGGGCTGCGCACCCTGTTCGCCATCCCGGAGAACGAGGCGGTCATGGCCGTCATCGCCCTGGGCTACCGCGCAGAAGAGCCGAACATGCCGGTCCACCGCCCCCTGGACGAGATCGTCAAGTTCTACTAGGCTGCACTGCAGCCCATAAAAAAGCGGCTTCCGGATGATCCGGAGGCCGCTTTTCCGTATAAAAGGATGACTTCTAGATCGTCCCCTGTTCGAGCATCGCCTGGGCGACCTTCATGAAGCCGGCGATGTTGGCGCCCTTCACGTAGTCCACCGTGCCGTCCGGCTGGGTGCCGAACTTCACGCACTGCTCGTGGATGCTCTTCATGATGAAATGGAGCCTTTCGTCCACTTCCTTGGCATCCCAGGAGATGTGCTCGGCGTTCTGCGTCATCTCGAGGCCCGAAGTGGCCACGCCGCCGGCGTTGACCGCCTTGCCCGGGGCGAAGAGGATGCCGTTGTTCTGGAAGAAATGGATGGCGCCCGGCTGGCAACCCATGTTGGACACCTCGCAGCAGCACCAGCAGCCGTTCTCCTTCAGTTCGCGCGCGTCGGCCTCGGCCAGCTCATTCTGGAAGGCGCAAGGCAGGGCGATGTCGCACGGGATGCTCCAGGCCTTCTTGCCCGGGGTGAAGACGGCCTTGCCCGGGAAGCGGGTGGCCATATCCTCCACGCGGTCGCGGTTGGAGGCGCGCATCACGAGCATATAGTCGATCATCTCCTTGTCGATGCCGCCCGGGATCTCGCAGACGCCGTCCGGGCCGGAGATGGCGACCACCTTCGCGCCCAGTTCGAGGGCCTTGATGCAGGCGCCCCAGGCCACGTTGCCGAAGCCGGACACGGCGACCTTGCAGCCCTTGATGTCCTTGCCGGCGTGGTGCAGGAGGTTCTCCGTGAAGTAGAGCGCACCGAAGCCCGTGGCTTCCGGACGCAGGATGGAGCCGCCCCAGGTGGCGCCCTTGCCGGTCAGCACGCCGGTGTTGTACTCGCGGGCGAGCTTCTTGTACATGCCGTACATATAACCGATCTCACGGCCGCCCACGCCCACGTCTCCGGCCGGGATATCCTGGTCGGGGCCAATGCACTGCCACAGTTCCAGCATGAAGGCCTGGCAGAAGCGCATGATCTCCTCGTCCGTGCGGCCTTTCGGGTCAAAGTCGCTGCCGCCCTTGGCGCCGCCCATCGGCAGCGTGGTGAGGGCGTTCTTGAAGGTCTGCTCGAAGCCGAGGAACTTCAGCATCGAAGGGGTGACCGCCCGGTGGAAGCGTAGGCCGCCCTTGTAGGGGCCGATGGCGCTGTTGAACTGGACGCGGTAGCCTGTGTTGGTCTGGACCTCGCCCTTGTCGTCCACCCAGGTGACGCGGAAGGTGAAGATGCGGTCCGGTTCGACCATGCGCTCGACGATCTTCGCGCGCTCGAACTCGGGATGCTGGTTGTACACGTCCTCGATGGACTCGAGCACCTCCTGTACCGCCTGGAGATATTCGTTCTCGCCGGGATACTTGGCCTGGAGGGTGGCCATGATGTCTTGTGTCTTCATAATGACGATTATCAGTATTAGTGTTTACTCTACTTCCCAGGTGGAGCCGCTGCGCAGCAAGTCGTCCACGCAGTGGATCTTCGACTTGGCCATCACTTCCTTGACCTGGTCGCGCACGCCGTCGTCGTAGGTGATGTCGCGCACGTCGCGGATGACGCCCAGGGCCACCGGGTAGTCCGGCCCCTTCATGTCGGCGAGCGCCATATGCAGGCCGATGTTGTCGTTGTGGGCGTCGTGCACGAGGATGTCCTCTTCCGTGAAGCCGCCCTCGCCGATGTGGACGGCGCGGATCTTCTTGCCGTCGTAGATCAGGCCGCGGTCGCGGTTCTTGCCGAAGATCATCTTCTCGCCGTGGCGCAGGATGATGGTGTGGTCCGCCTTGACGGCGGGGTCGGACAGGGTCTTGTGCGCCCCGTCGTTGAAAATCACGCAGTTGGTGAGCATCTCCATCACCGAGCAGCCGTCGTGCAGGGCGGCGGCGGTCATGATCTCCTCGTTCAGCTTGAGTTCCACGTCCAGCGAACGGGCGAAGAAGGTGCCCTTGGCGCCCAGCACGAGGGATCCCGGGTTGAAGGGATGCTCCACGGTGCCGTAGGGCGAGGTCTTGGTGATCGCGCCGAACTTGGAGGTCGGGGAATACTGCCCCTTGGTGAGGCCGTAGATCTGGTTGTTGAACAGGATGATGTTGATGTCGATGTTGCGTCGGATGGCGTGGATGAAGTGGTTGCCGCCGATCGCGAGGGCGTCGCCGTCGCCGCAGGCCTGCCAGACCGTCAGCCAGGGGTTCGCCACCTTGATGCCGGTGGAGACCGCCGTGGCGCGGCCGTGGATGCTGTGGAACCCGTAGGTGTCCATATAGTACGGGAGCCGGGAGGAGCAGCCGATGCCGGATACCACTACGTAGCGTTCCTTGTCATATCCGAGCGCCTGGCTCACCTTGGGGAGGGCGCGCTGCAGCGCGGCCAGTACGGCGTGGTCGCCGCAGCCGGGGCACCAGCGGACTTCCTGGTCGCTCTTGAAATCCTTGAATGTCAGTGTTGCCATAGCCTACATCTCCTTTTGGATGGCCGAGACGAGCTCGCTCACGAGGAACGGCTGGCCCTGGACCTTGTTGAACTTCTTGATCTCGCTTCCGGGGAACTTCGCCCGGAGGTAGTCGGCGAACTGCCCGCTGTTGAGCTCGCACACGAGGATCTTTTCGAAACGGCCGAAGACCTCCCCGGTGTTGGCGGGCAGCGGGTTGATGTAGTCGAAATGGACATAGGAGACGGCGTCCCCGATCTCGCGGACGGCGGAGAGGATGTGCCCGTAGGTGCCGCCCCAGCCCACGACCAGCAGTTTGCCGGAGTCGGGGCCGTTCAGCATCTCCAGGGCGGGCAGGTCACGTGCGATGCGCGCCACCTTTTCGGCGCGCTCCGCGACCATCAGGGCGTGGTTGGCGGGATCCGTGGAGAGCACGCCCGCGTGCGTCTTCTCAAGGCCGCCCACGCGGTGTTCGAAGCCGCGCTGGCCGGGCAGGGCCCAGCGGCGCACCAGCGTCTCCGGGTCACGCTCGAAGGGCTTGAAGCGCTCGCCTTCCGCCAGCATGCCGCGGGCGAACGGCGGCTTGATTTCGGGATAGTCGGCCATCACAGGGATGCGCCAGGGCTCGGAACCGTTGCCCAGGAAGCCTTCCGAGAGCAGCAGGACCGGGGTCATGTGCTCCAGGGAGATCTTCGCGGCCTGGAAGGCGGCGTCGAAGCAGTGGGCCGGGGAATGGGCGGCGACGACGGCCATCGGGCATTCACCGTTGCGCCCGTACAGCGCCTGGTTCAGGTCGGACTGCTCCGTCTTGGTGGGAAGGCCCGTGGAAGGGCCGCCGCGCTGGACGTCCACGACGACCAGCGGGAGTTCGGCCATCACGGCAAGACCCATCGCCTCGGTCTTCAGCGACAGGCCCGGGCCGGAGGTGGTGGTCACGGCGAGGTTGCCGGCGAAGGAGGCGCCGATGGCGGTGCAGATGCCCGCGATCTCGTCTTCCGCCTGCAGGGTCTTGGCGCCCAGGCTCTTGTGCAGGGCGAGTTCCTCGAGGATGGCGGTGGCCGGCGTGATCGGGTAGGAGCCGCAGAAGAGGGGCAGGCCCGATTTCTCGGAAGCGGCGAGCAGGCCCCAGGCCACGGCCTGGTTGCCCGTGATGTTGCGGTAGGTGCCCTTCTGCAGGTGCTCCGCGGGAGCGACCGTGTAGGTGTTCGGGATCACCTGGATGTTCGCGGCGTAGTTGAAGCCGTCGAAAAGCACCTTCTTGTTGGGTTCGATGACCTCGGGGTGCTTCTTGGCGAATTTCTTCTCCAGATAGGTGTAGATGTACTCCAGCGGCCGGTTGTAGATGTAGCAGGCCATGCCCAGGGTGAACATGTTCTTGCACTTGAGGATGGCCTTGTTGTCCATCCCGCTGTCCTTCAGGCTTTCCTGCGTGAGCGTGGTGATCGGGGAAACGATCAGGGTCCTGTCCTCCACGCCGAGTTCGGTGAAGGGATTGTCGGTGGTGAAACCGGCCTTCTTCATACCGGCCTCGTCGAAAGCGTCTTCGTCCACGAGGATCATCGCGTGGCGCTTGCACCACTTGGCGTTCGCCTTGAGGGCGGCGGGGTTCATCGCCACCAGCAGGTCGCAGAAATCGCCGGGGGTGTTGACCTTCCCGCTGCCGATGTGGACCTGGAAACCGGAAACGCCGGAAACCGTGCCGTGCGGGGCGCGGATTTCGGCGGGATAGTCCGGGAAAGTAGAGAGTCCGTTTCCATAGATGGCGGACATATCCGCAAAAAGAGACCCGGTGAGCTGCATGCCGTCACCCGAATCTCCTGCGAATCTGATTACAACATCTTTGGCGTCAATGACTTTGTGTTGCATCGCGTATGTTTAGTGTTAAAAATGTGGTTCAGGTTAGAAATAAAGGCCTCATCCCGTAACAGTCCCGGGATGAGGCAGTATGGGTGCAGGCTTACTGCTGGGCGGCCTGCTGCTGGGCCTGAAGCTCGGCAGCGAGGGCCTCGAGCGTCCTGTCGGCCGGGATGTTGAGGGCCTTGCGGGCCTCCGGCGTCAGGTCGTGGCTCTGGGCGGGATCGACGTACAGGACGGCGCCGGTGTCGAACACATAGATGTATCCGCCCTTCTTGGCGAGATCCTGGACAACTTCGTTGACCTTCTGGTAGATCGGCTGCATCAGCTGCTCCTGCTGCTGCTGGAGTTCGACCTGCACGGTCTGCTGGAACTCCTGGATGCGCTGCTGGATCTCGGTCAGTTCCTTCTCCTTGCTTTCACGGACGGCCTGGGTCCAGGTGCTGCCCTTGGACTGGTAGGTCGACATCTTGGTATTGAACTCCTCGACCATGTCGTTGAAAGTCTCCTGAGCCTCGTTGCTCGCCGTGTTCATCGTCTCGCGGGCCTTGTCCATCTCAGGGCAGAGCTGGACCAGCTCGGTGGAATTCACGTGCGCGAACTTCGGCTGGGCGAAAGCGCCAATCGCGGCAAAGGCCGCCACGGCAATCAAAAGAATCTTTTTCATATCAAAAACCTAAATTTAAAATTGTTATCGTTGAATGTCCTATATGTTGTTAAAACTGTTGTCCGATCACGAAGTGGAACTGGCTCTTGCTGCCTTCCGGGCCGTCGAAGCCCCAGCCCCAGTCGACACCGAGCAGACCGATCATCGGTAAGAAGATGCGAACACCGGCGCCGGCGCTGCGTTTGATCTGGAAAGGATTGAAATTCCGGATGTCCGACCAGCAGTTGCCGCCTTCCACGAAGGCCAGTGCATAGATGGTGGACGAGGGCTGCAGGATCACCGGATAGCGCAGCTCCACCGTGAACTTGTCGTACACGTTGCCGGCGTAGGCGTAACCGTTGGTATTGTATTTCGACGGCTCGCGCGGGGTCAGGGAGTAGTTTTCGTAGCCGCGCAGCGAGATGACCTCGGTACCGTAGGAATAGTAGCCCGACATGCCGTCGCCGCCCACGAGGAAGCCCTCGAACGGGGAATAGCCCCAGTTGCGGTTGTAGTAGCCCAGGTAGCCGAACTGCGCGCGCGTCATCAGCACCAGGTCGAAGTTGCCGAACGGCCTGAAGTAGTTGGTGCCGGAGAACTTCCATTTGTGGTACTCGATCCACTTGTAGCGGTCGCGGCCCGCCCAGTTGTCGTAGTTGACGTCCTTGTAGCTGGCGACGGGCACTTTCTTGCCATTATCGTCGAAGTCATACTTGCGGAAGAGGGAGAACGGCGGGGTCAGCTGCAGCGAGAAGGAGTACTCGGAACCGGAACGCGGATAGATCTGCTGGTCGGAGGAGTTGCGGATCAGGTTCAGGCTGTAGTTGATGTTGTGCGCCATGCCGTCGTCGAAGATGAAGGACCCGGAGTACCAGTTGGTCAGCTTGTAGGTCTGCCAGCTGAGGCCGTTGTACAGGACGAAGTAGTTGTCCGGCCACTTCAGGCGCGTACCCAGCGAGGCGGAGAAGCCGAAGACCTCCATCTCGCGGTCGTGGTTGAGGATGTTCAGGGCCAGGTAGGAGTTGGTCTGGCGCGTGTAATAGGCGCTGAGGTTCAGCGAAGTAGGTTTCTTTCCGAACAGCCAGGGCTCGGTAAAGCTGGCCGTGAGGGCGGTATAGTAGGTTCCGTTCGTCTGGAAGCGGAACGCGAGGTTCTGCGCGTCGCCCAGCGGCACCGGGCGCCAGGCGCCCTTCTCGAACATCCGGCTCGTGGAGAAGTTGTTGAACGCAACGCCCACGGTGGCCACGAAGGTCCGGCCGCCCCAGCCGCCGGAGACTTCCAGCTGCGAGGAGGGCTTCTCCGTGACGTTGTAGACGATGTCCACCGTGTTGTCCATCGGGTTGGGGATCACGGACCAGCCCCGGTTGGGATCCATGATCGCCTCCGCGTCGAACTGGCCCAGGGACGCGATCTCGCGGATGGACCGCTCGAAGTCGGACTGGCTGAACAGGTAGCCCGGACGGGTGAAGATCTGGCGGCGGACGACCTTCTCGTTGGTCAGGTCGTTGCCGTTGATGACGATGTTGTTGAGCGTGGCCTGCTTGCCTTCGGAGATGCGCAGCTCCACGTCCACGGAGTCGTTCTGGATGTTGGTCTCGACCGGGGTGATGTTGAAGAAGAGGTAGCCGTTGTCGCGGTAGAGCTTCGTGATGTCCAGGTCGCTCTGCTTGCCGCCGCCGCGCAGGCGCTTCTCCATCGTGACCACGTCATAGACGTCGCCCTTGCCGATGCCGAGCACCTCGTCGAGCACCTCGGAGGAATAAACCGAGTTGCCGGTCCAGGTGACGTCGCGGAAATAGTAGCGGTCGCCCTCCTCGAACACCAGGTCGATGCCGAGCTTGCCGGGCTCCACGTAGTAGATGGAGTCGCGCACGAGGCGTGCGTCGCGGTAGCCGGCCTCGTTGAAGGCGCTCAGGGCAGCCTTCTTGTCGTTAAGATACTCCTTCTCGTTGAACTTCTTGCTGTGGAAGAAGTTATAGATCTTGTTGGACTTGGTCTTCTTCATCGCGCGGGCGAGCTTGAACTCCTTCACGTGCTCGTTGCCGATGAAGTTGATGTCCCGGATGCGGACCTTCTCGCCCTTGTTGATGTCGAAGTTGACGCGGATGGCGTTCTTGACCACGGAGTCGCGCTGGACCTCGGTCTTCACCTCGCAGAGCAGGAAACCCTTCTCCGCGAAATAGCGCTTGATGATGTCGGTGGTGGTCTTCTCCACATAATCCGAGAACTCCCCGCCGCGGCGCAGGCTCACCCGCTCCTCGATGTCCTTGCGTTCGCTGGACTTGATGCCGGAGAAGGACCAGCGCGAAACGCGCGGGCGCTCCAGGATGCGGATTTTGAGCCAGGCGGAATCCCGGGACGCATTGAGGCTGTCCAGCTCGATGGAGACGTCCTCGAAGAAACGCTGGAGCCAGAGGCGGCGCACGGCGGAAGAGACTTCCTCACCGGGTACGGTGACCCGCATGCCGGGGTTCAGGCCGGTCTGGGAGATGATCTGCTGGTCAGCGAAATAGGTATTGCCTTCGACCGAGATGCCGGCGATATAGTATTTCTGGGGATGGGTGTAGTCCACTTCGACGCCGGAGTCCTGCGCCCGCATCAACGAGGGGGCCAGGAGCAGCGCCAGAAGGGTCAGGATCCGTCCTATTTTCATTTCCATTCGATAAATATGCAAATATACCCAATTATTTGATTTTTCCGAAACGCCGGTCCCGCGCCGCGTACTCTTCCAGTGCTTCCCGGTAGGCTTCCTTGCGGAAGTCGGGCCATAGCGTGTCGGTAAATACAAATTCGGTGTATGCCGTCTGCCAAAGCAGGTAGTTGCTTATCCGTTTCTCCCCCGAGGTGCGGACCAGCAGGTCCGGCTCGGGAATGCCCGCGGTCACGAGGTGGCGTTCGAGGTCTTCGGGAGCCGCCGCGTGCCCGGGATGTTCAATCAAATCGTGTGCCATCTTTTCCGCCGCCTGCAGGATATCCCAGCGGCCGCTGTAGCTGAGGAACAGGATCATCGTCATCCGCTTGTTGCCGGCGGTGGCGGCCATCGTCCTGTCGATGTCGGCGTTGAGCGCATCGGACAGGCGCGCCCGGTTGCCCAGCACGATGAAACGGATGTCCTGCTCCATGAAATTGTGGAGCTCGTTGTACATCGCGCGGCCCATCAGTTCCATCAGGGTCTGCACCTCGGCCTCCGGCCGGCCCCAGTTCTCCTCGGAGAAAGCGAAGAAGGACACGTACGGGATGCCCCACTCCACGGAGGCTTCCATCACGGCGCGGACGCTCTCGACGCCCTCGAAATGTCCGTAAACCCTTTCTTTTCCCCTTTCTTTGGCCCAGCGGCCGTTGCCGTCCATGATGAAGGACACGTGCGTGGGCAGTCTGCCCGGATCTGGTTTCATACGGTTTGTCAGTCTTGGGTACCGGCGTTGCGCACATCCTCGCCCCAGAGCAGGCGGGTGCGCAGCGCATTGATGAAATTGGACCGGCCCAGGCGCAGGCGGCGCAGGCGCATCGGCGCGGGGCCCACCTCGATCACGGCGCCGGCCGGGACGGTATGGTTGCGGTTGTCCATCGTCAGGACGGCCCGGTCGTCGCGGGAGCGCAGGGAGATGCGCAGGTGCGAGGACTCCGGGACCACGAGCGGACGGACGTTGAGGTTGTGCGGCGAGATCGGGGCCACGATGAAGACCTTGGTCTCCGGCAGGCAGACAGGACCGCCCACGCTGAGGCTGTAGGCCGTGGAGCCGGAGCTCGTCGCGACCAGCAGGCCGTCGGCCCAGAAGGTCGGGAGGGCGCTGCCGTCCAGGGTCACGTCCACGCCGAGCATCGAGGCGCTTACGCGGCTGACGCTCATCTCGTTCAGGGCATAGGGCCAGTCTTCCGAGACGGGCAGGGCGTCGCAGCGGATCTGCAGCAGCTCCCGCTCCTCCACCAGGTAGTCCCCCCGCCCGAGCGCGTCCACCAGCGTGTCGGGATCGTTCTCCGACAGGAAGCCCAGGCGGCCGAAATTGACCCCGAGCACCGGCACGCCGGCGGGAACCGCCAGGCGGGCGGCGGACAGGAAGGTGCCGTCGCCGCCGAGGCTCAGCAGGGCGTCGGTGCCGGGCAGGACGTCGGCGGGCTGCCGGACGGGGTAGATCCCGTGCCCGGCGGCACGCAGCGCGTCCAGCAGGGCTTCGACGCGGGCGTCGCCCTGGAGGCGGTCCTTCTTGATGTAACAGGCCAATTCCATATCGGGCCCCAAATTTAGCACTTAATTTACAATAATTCTACAGAATTGCTTACTTTTGTGCGATTTAAACTACGTTTAGGAATGACGAGACTGAGTGTAAACATCAATAAGATCGCCCTCCTGCGCAACGCCCGCGGAGGGAATATGCCGGACGTGCTGAAAGCCGCCCTGGACTGCGAGCGCTTCGGCGCCCAGGGCATTACCGTCCACCCGCGCCCCGACGAGCGCCACATCCGTTACAGCGACGTGCGCATCCTGCGCTCCGCGGTGACCACCGAGTTCAACATCGAGGGCAATCCGACCGGCGCCTTCACGGCCCTGGTCTGCGAAGTGGTGCCGGACCAGGTGACGCTGGTGCCCGACGCGTACGACGCCCTGACCTCCGACGCCGGCTGGGACACGGTGCGCAACTACGCCTTCCTGAAGCGCACCTGCGCCTCTTTCAAGGAACGCGGCATCCGCACCTCCATCTTCATCGACCCGGACCCGAAGATGGCCGAAGGCGCCGCCCGGTGCGGTGCAGACCGGGTGGAACTCTACACCGCCCCCTATGCGGCCGGCTACGCGGAAGACCGGGAAAAGGCCGTCGCACCCTTCCTGGAGACGGCCCGCGCCGCCCGGGACCTCGGGCTCGGGCTGAACGCCGGGCACGACCTGTCGCTGGAAAACCTCGCCTACCTGATCCGGACCATCCCCTGGATCGACGAGGTCAGCATCGGCCACGCCCTCATCTGCGACGCACTCTATATGGGACTGGAGACAACTATCCGGGATTATTTATCGCAGATTCAGAATTTTTGACTACTTTTGCAAACTTGAACGGATTCGCCGGCACGGCCGGCCCATGACGGAAAGAAAATAAACAAAAACAATAACAATGAAGAAATTACCCCTTATCCTCAGCATTATCGCCTTCGCCGGCGTGATCGCTCTCGCCATCGTCGACCTCACCAAAGGCAACACCAAGAAGCCCGCGGCCGTGGAGACCGAGGCCGACGCCCTCAAGGGCGCTACCGTCTTTTTCAACATGGACCGCGTCCTGGCGGAATACGATATGGCCAACGACCTTCGCAGCGTCTTCGAGACCAAGGCGAACAGCATCAACCAGGAGGTCCAGCGCCGCGTGAACAAGTTCCAGAAGGACCTCAACTCCTTCAACGACAAGATCAACAAGGGCCTGATGACCCAGTCCACCGCCCAGGTGCAGAGCCAGAAACTGCAGGAGCAGCAGACCAGCGTGGAGAGCTACGCCAACCAGAAGCAGCAGGAGATCCTCGAGGAGCAGCAGGTGATGCTGAACCAGATTTCCGACGCCATCAACAACTTCATCACCGAGTTCAACGCCGTGAAGGAGTATGCGATGATCATCGCCACCCAGGGCGACATCCTGCCGATGCCGGTCGTGGCCGCCGACGAGTCGCTGGACATCACCGACGCCCTGATCGAAGGCCTCAACGCCGCCTACGTCAAGGAGAAGGGCAAAAGCGAATAAGGGTTGAGAATCGCCATACTGTCCTGCTTCTACCCTTACCGCGGAGGGATCGCCCAGTTCAACGCCAACCTTTTTGAAGAGCTGGGCAAAACGCACGACGTCCGCGCATTCAATTTCAGCAGGCAGTATCCCGATATCCTTTTTCCCGGCAAGACGCAATACGTCACCCCTGAAGATGAAGCCGTACCCGTCGAGGCGCAAGCCTTGCTGGATACGGCTGATCCTTTTTCCTGGGGGCGTACGGCCCGCGCCATCCGCGACTGGGGGCCCGACCTGCTGGTGATGCGCTACTGGATGTCCTGGTTCGCCCCTTCCCTGGGCTCCGTGGCCCGGAAGATGGCCCCCGGCTGCAAGGTCGTCGGCATCCTGGACAATGTGGTCCCGCACGAGCGGCACTGGTTCGACACCCCGCTCACCCGGTGGTTCCTGCGCGGGCTGGACGGCGCCGTCACGCTCTGCGAGGAGGTCGGACGGGACCTGCTGGCCCTTCGGGCGGACATCCCGCATACGGTCCTGCCCCACCCCATCTACACCCATTTCGGGACGAAGCTCCCCCGCGAAGAGGCGGAAGCGCGACTCGGCCTGCCTTCCGGGCGCCGGACCCTGCTGTTCTTCGGCCTCATCCGCGAATACAAGGGCCTGGACATCCTCCTGCACGCCTTCGACCTGCTGGACGAAAGGTACCAACTGGTCATCGCCGGCGAGCCCTACGGCTCTTTCGAGAAGTATCGGGCGCTCATCGACGCCGGCCGCGCCCCGCAGGACGTGCACGTGTTTCCGGACTACATCCGCGACGCCGAGGTGAAGGACTTCTTCTCCGCGGCAGACCTGACCGTACTCCCCTACCGCAGCGCCACCCAGAGCGGCATCAGCTCGGTGTCCTGCCACTTCATCGTGCCGATGGTGGTCACGGACGTGGGCGGGCTCCGCGAGACCGTGGGCGCACGCGGCACGGGAATTGTCTGCGATGAAAGCACGCCCGAATGCATCGCCGAGGCCATCGGCCGGTATTTCGACGACCCGGACCTGCAGATCCACCTCTGCGAGTGCATGGGCGCCGAGAAGGATCGGCTCTCCTGGAGCCGTTTCGCACAAGATCTGACACAGTTTGCAGCCTCGCTGCCGTAAGCCATATGAAGAGATTCAGCATTTTCCTCCTGATGATCTGCGCGCTGTCGACCAACGCCTGCGCCCAGTGGTACCTGTTCCCCGGCAAGAAGAAGACCGTAGAGGAGCGCAAGGATTCCGTCACCGTCAAACCCGACCCGGGCCGGCGCCCCGGGGGCGGCATGGAGGTCACGGACCAGGGTGACACCCTGCACGTGGACTGGTTCGGCGGCCCCGAACCGGAAGAAGTCTTCGAACTGGACGTCCCGTCCACCATCCATATCGGACTGGTGCTTCCGCTGCAGGCTTCCGGCAAGGCCAGCGACAATTTCCTGGATATGTACAGCGGCGCCCTGCTGGCGCTGCGTCACCTGGGGAACGCCGGCCTGAAGGCCGACCTGCAGGTGTTCGACTCGGCGGACGGCAAGACCCCCGTCCCGCAGACGCTGATCGACGAGTGCGACGTGATCCTGGGACCGGTGTCCTACGACGACCTGCGGAACACCCTGCCGCTGTGCGGCCGGGGAAAGGTGCTCGTCTCGCCGCTGGAGCCGAAGGCGGCTGAACTGGCCGGAGACGGCCACCTGGTCCAGGCGCCTACGCCCTGGACGGCCCAGATCGACGACCTGGTCCGTTGGGTGCGCGAGGAACTGCCCATCGGGGATGAGGTGTACGTGGTGCGTGACACCGCGGCCGCCGGAGCCGGCGAGCAGTCCGCCTACCTCATCCGCCGCCTGCAGGAGGGCTCCGTCCGCTACCGGAGCGTGCTCTCCACCCGCGAGATCGGCTTCCGCAAGGACCGGAAGGCCCGCGTGCTGATCGCCTCGGACCGCGAAAACTTCATCACCAGCGCCATCCGCAACCTGAGCATCGAGGGCGCCCGCAACAACGATGTCATCCTGTACGGCACCACCCGCATCCGCACCAGCGGCACGGGCCAGGCCGACCTGCACAATACCAATGCGCACGTCACGGCGGCGTATTTCATCGATTACGAGGACCCCGCGGTCAAGCGTTTCATCCTCGAATACCGGGCGCTCTTCCAGAACGAGCCCGGCTCCTTCTCCTTCCAGGGCTACGACACGATGAACTACTTCGTGTCCATCTGCGCCAAGTACGGACGCCAGTGGTACAAGATGCTGCAGGAATACAGCGTAAAGGGCCTCCAGTCGGACTTCCTCTTCCGCAAAGAAGCGGCGGACGCCCGGGTTAACCAGGCCGTCCGCCGCATCGTCTACAATTCCGATCTTACCGTCGACCGGATGAGTTACTGAGCCGGATTCCCGGGCTCTGCAGGCAGCTCCGGTTCGGCCGGGGCGGCTGCCGCTTTCTCCTTGTTCTTCTTCGCCAGGAAGAAGATCAGGGCGCCGGCCGCTGCGAGCAGGATGATGCCCAGCACCGGCCTGTACACGATCCAGGCGATGGCGATGACCACGAGGCCGATCACGAAGGCCAGCACGCCGCACACCAGGTTGACACCCATATTGGCGATGTTGGACAGGAACGGGAGCACCTTGAGCAGGGTGACCAGGATGTCGAAGATGTTCTTGAAGCCGAGGTAGATGAGCAGGATGCCGAGCAGACGGAGCACCCAGGCCATCATCTTGTTGCTTTTGTGCTCCGACTCGAACATGCTGTCCGCGCTGACGGAACCGTCGGTCAGGGCCAGCAGGGTCTTGCCGTTCTTGGCGGTATATTTCTCGAAAGTGTCGCCGATCACATTGGCCAGGATGGAGACCTCGCCCGGATTGACCTTCTCGAAGGTCACGCGGACGTCACCCACGCGGGGGTTGTTCGGGTCCAGACCCACATAGATGACATTGTTGGAGGGGTGCACGAAGCTCTCGCTTTCGGCCACGTCCCAGTTGCTGTGCATCTGCTTCTCCATGTAGGCGGCGAACTCGGGATCGAGCTCGACGTTGAGCGGCACGCGCTTGTTCATCTGGCCGACGAGGCCCTCCGGGAAACGGTAGGCGCCGAAACGTACGTTCTGGGCCTGGACGTTTTCGTCGTCCAGCTGCAGGAGCACGGTGTTGGAGATGCCCTTGTACTCCGGATCCTCGAACGTGGAGGAGTTCACCGGACTGCCCGTCCATTCCTTGCTATAGGTGTATGTGGTGACGGTTTCCTGGCCGCCGCCCACCTTGTCGCGCGTCTGGGAGCTCTGGTGCTCGACCCACTGGAAGTACTCCACCTTGCGGGCGAGCTTGATGGCGTTGGCGCCCACGCCGAAGTAGTTGTCGCGAAGGACCTCGTCGGTGGTGGCCAGGCCGGTGGCGTGGACCAGCTTGCCGTCCAGGTCGGAATGCAGCTGTGCGACGTCGCCGAGTTCAACATATTCTTTCTGCGCACCCTTGAGCATACGGGTGGTCTTGACCGTGCGTCCTTCGTTCCAGAAGAGCAGGACGATGCCGGCGATGATCATAAGGAATCCCATACCCACGCCTCCGAGGCTGTTCTTCAGCCGGGATCCATAGGAGGTGGTCGTTACTTTTTGGTAAGCCATTTTGAATAGTATTTAGGAATTAGTAATTGCACTACAACTCAACAAAAGTATAAAAAACATTACAATATTACAACTACCGCTGTTTCTTCCTGTACTTGCTGAAGGGTATCCCCCTGCCTCCGGAACCCTTCCGTGCCCTCCAGCAAGGTGTTATTTTTCCGGAGGGTACCCTGCCCCCAAGAAACCGTGGCCGCCCGTGGCCCATGAACGGGGGGACCGCAAGCGAAGCACAGCGGTGGGATGAAGCGCAGCGGAAGGTTTCAGGGGGCTGGGGTACCCTCCGGAAAAAAGGTAAAGAGCAAGGGGGACGTCGGGAAAGTCAATTTCCCGACAGGAGTGATTCGGCGTTGGCGATGGCGGCGGGGGTGATGCTGGCGCCGCTGAGCAGGCGGGCGATCTCCATCGTCCGTTCCCGGCCGCACACCTCACGGATGGAAGAAACGGCACGCCCGTCGGGCAGCACCTCCTTGGAGACGACATAATGCGCATCGCCGCGGGCCGCCACCTGCGGCAGGTGCGTAATGGAAAACACCTGCATGTCCCGGCCCATCTCGCAGATCATCCGGCCCATCTTGTCGGCCACGCTGCCGCTCACGCCGGTGTCAATCTCGTCGAAGATGAGGGTGGGCATCCCGACGAACTTCGCCATCATCGCCTTGAGGCTCAGCATGATGCGAGACACCTCGCCGCCCGAGGCGCACTTCGCCACGTCCACCGGATCGCGGCCGGTGGCGGAAAAGAGGAAACTCACGCGGTCCGTACCGGCGGGGCCCTCCGGCGCGGCGCTCACCGCCACGTCGAAGACGGCGCGGTCCAGCTCCAGGAAACGGAGCGAGCCGGTGACGGCCTCGGCCAGGCGCGGCGCCGACTGGCAACGCGCCTGCGTAAGGGCCGCGCAGCACAGGCGATAACGTCCGGCGGCGGCTTCCTCCGCCTTCTCCAGTTCGCGGATGCGGTCATCCGCCCCGTCGGCGTCGGACAGGCTCGCGGCAAAGCGCTCGCGGACAACGATCAGTTCGTCCACCGTCGTACAGCCGTGCTTCTTCAGCAGGGAATACAGGCGGGACATCCGCTCTTCGACCGCCTCCAGGCGGGCGGGAGACAGGTCCACGCGGGCGTCCATCGCAGCGACTTCGTCGCAGATGTCGTCCAACTCGATGCGCGCGGACTCCAGGCGCTCGCGAAGCGCCCCGGCGGCAGGAAGGAAGCCGGAAACGTGCTCCAGCTGGCGGCCGGCTTCCTTGAGCGAAGCCGACAGGCCCGGCTGGCCGTCTTCCGGCATCAGCAGGGACAGGGCGCGGCCGAGCGATTCCTTGATCTGTTCGGCGTGGGCCAGGCTGCGCTGCTCCTCCTCCAGGGCCTCCAGCTCGCCCGGGACGAGTTTCGCCTCGTCCAGCTGGCGCCACTGGGCCTCGTTGTAGTCACGGTCCGCCTGGAGGCGGCGCTGCCGCTCGCGCGCCTCGGTGAGCTGCGTGCGCAACTCCTGCAGGGAGCGCCAGGCAGCCCGGCATTCCTCCAACTGCGCGGCGTCGCCCGCGAAATGGTCCAGCAGGGAAAGCTGGAAACGCGGGTCCGTCAGCAGCAGGCTCTTGTGCTGCGAGTGGATGTCCACCAGGCGTCCGCCCACCTCCTGCAGGAGGGTGACGGGCACGGGACAGTCGTTGATGAAGCTCCGGGAACGCCCCGAACGCGACACCACGCGCCGGATCAGCAGGCGTCCGCCGTCCGGCTCCACGCCGGCCCCGTCCAGCAGCGCCTCCAGCGCAGGGTCGCCGCCGGCGTCGAACAAGGCCTCGACCACGCAGGAATCGGCCCCTTCCGAAATCACGGACGCTTCCGCCCGGGCGCCGGAAAGCAGCGACAGGGCGCCCAGCAGGATGGACTTGCCGGCGCCCGTCTGACCCGTAACAATGACAAGACCCTCCGGAAATTCGACATCCAGAGCGTCTATCAGTATGTAATTCGCTATGTGAAGACTACACAGCACCGTCTTCCTGGGCTACCCGGTAATAGAGCTCGCCCGCCTCGAATTCGGCGATGGCGACGAGATCCGGCTTGGGCTGGCGCTCGTAGTATTTCGAGATTTCGATCTGCTCCTTGTTCTCGAACACTTCGTCCATCGTGTCGCGCTCACCGCGGAAATCTTCCAGCTTCTTGGCGAGTTCCTTCTTCTCCGCCAGGGCGATCTGGTTGGCCCGCTTGGCGAGGATGACGACGGTTTCATAGATATTGCCCGTGGGGGCGGCGAGATCCTTGATGTCCCGCGTGATGGTGTTGACAGGTATTTTCTTTTCCATACCTACTTTACGGATGCCGCGTGTGCGGGAGTTTCAATTTTTTTCTTTCACTTTCGCGTAAAGCGGATCGAGCTCCTTGCGGTGCTCGGACTGCGGATACTCCCCGACGAAATTCAGATAGTCGTCCATGAAGATGAGGAAACGCTCCTTCTGCTTCGACGGCACGCTCAGGTCGGCGTACTTATAGGAAGACATGGCCGAGTAGTAGAGGATCTCCTCCCGGTAGACGTTGTCCGCATCGTCCTTGAGGATGTTCTTGAAAGCCACGCGGGAAGCGCGGTAATCCTCCATCTTGTAGTACAGGCGGGCGCTCTCGAAGGCCTTGCGGTCCAGCCGCTCGCCCAGTTCCTCCAGCCAGTGGCGGCAGATGTCGGAATTCGCCCCGACCGGGTGCTCCAGCAGGTAATCCGCCATCGCGTTCATCGCGGTGTAGGTCGGCGTCTGGTCCAGCTCGTAGCGCAGCGTGGCCCGGTAGAGGCAGTCGATCCGGAGGAACTCCGCCATCTCGGAGAAATTGCCCTGCGGGAAGTACTTCAGGTACTGGTCGAAGTTGGTCTCGGCAGTGTAGTAATCCTTGTAGGAGTAGTTGCTCAGGCCCAGGTAGTACATCACCGTATCGTAGCGGTCGGTGCCGTTGGTCAGCAGGGTCAGCGACTCGAAAAGCTGCGCGGCGCGGGTGTATTTTCCGCTGCTGAAATAATCGAAGGCGGCCTTGTATTTTGCATTCACGTCGTTGCTCTCCAGCATGCGGTCGTACTCCGACTTGCAGGAGGACAGGGCGGCGAAGGACAGCAGGACGCCCAGGCAGAGGAATAAGGTGGATCGTTTCATCGTTTCAAATATTTTTCGGCATCCAGCGCGGCCCGGCAGCCCGACGCGGCGGCGTTGACCGCCTGGCGGTAGACCGGATCCTGCACGTCCCCGGCCGCGAAGACGCCCTCGACACTCGTGCGGCTGCTGCCGCCCTCGGTGAGGATGTAGCCCTCCGCGTCGGTCGCCACCCACGGCGCGAAAAGTTCGGAAGCCGGGTGGTGGCCGATGGCCAGGAAGAAGCCGTCAACCTGTATATCAAAAACCTCGCCATCCTTGCGCAGCAGGCGCGCCCCGGTGACGCCGGACGCATCGCCGAGCACTTCCTGCGTGTTGCAGTTCCAGAGGATCTCGATGTTCGGGGTGGCCTTCACGCGCTCCTGCATCGCCACGGAGGCGCGGAGCACGTCGCGGCGCACGATCATATAGACCTTGCGGCACAGGCCCGCCAGGTAGGTCGCCTCTTCGCAGGCGGTATCTCCCCCACCCACGACCGCCACGTCTTTCTTCCGATAGAAGAAGCCGTCGCAGGTCGCGCAGGCCGACACGCCCATCCCGCGGAACTTCTGCTCGGAGGGCAGGCCCAGGTAGCGGGCGGTGGCACCGGTGGCGATGATCAGCGCATCGGCTTCCAGTTCCACGCTCCCGTCCACCGTCAGGCGGAAGGGACGCACGCCCAGATCGGCGGCCGTGACGGCGCCCCGGCGCACGTCGGCGCCCAGGTTCACCGCCTGCGCCCGCATGTCGGACATCAGCTGGTTGGCGTCCACGCCGTTCGGGAATCCGGGGAAGTTCTCCACGACGGTGGTCGTGGTCAGCTGGCCGCCGGGCTCCGTCCCCTCGTAAAGCACGGGAGACAGGGCCGCGCGGGCGGCATATATCGCGGCTGTATAACCGGCGGGACCGCCGCCGACAATCAGGCATCTTACGTGTTCCATATCCATTCGAAAGTGCAAAGATACACAAATTTACGTTATTTGACGGGCCCCTTGCGGGTCGGCCGGCAGAGCAGCTGGACCTCGAATCCTTCGATCTTGTAGCCGCAGAAACGCCGGCCCTTGAAATGCGCTTCCAGCCAGCTGAGCAGTTCCTCGTCGTCGAGGTCCCGCCAGGCCTCGCTGCGCGTGTCGTACAAGTGCAGGTGCCGCCCGGCGCGGGCGTCGAAATACATCTTGTTCGAGCGGCCGGAGCAGCGGCCGTAGATCTTCAGGTCGGCCAGGGCGGAAAGGATGTTGTACACGGTGGCCGTCGCGACCGGCGTCCCCCGCTCCGCGAGGTACTTCGACACGTCCTCGGCGCTGGCGTGCCCCAGGTCGATCATCGCCTCGTGCACGGACAGGCGCTGGGGCGTGGCCTTCAGCCCCTTCTCGCCGAGCATGCGGCGGAATTGCACGAGGTTGGGAATGCCGGTGCCGCGCGTCTTCATCCTACAGTTCCTTGCGCCAGCGGGCCAGCGGGATGCCGAGCTGGCCGCGGTACTTCGCGATGGTGCGGCGGGCGACCTTGTAGCCGCGGCGGCCCATCTCCTCGACGAGCTGCTCGTCGGTGAGCGGTTTCTTCTTATCCTCGGCGTCCACGCATTCCTGCAGGGCCTTCTTGAGCTCGCGGGTGGACACCTCCTCCCCTTCCTTGTTCTCCATGCCTTCGGAGAAGAAGTACTTCAGCGGGAAGATGCCGAAGTGCGTCTCGATGTACTTGCTGTTCACCACGCGCGAGATGGTGGAGATATCGAACCCGGTCTTCTCGGCTATATCCTTGAGAACCATGGGCTTGAGGTCCGCCTCATCGCCGGATACGAAATAGTCGTGCTGGTAGTCGAGGATGGCGGACATCGTCCGGGAGAGGGTGTTCTGCCGCTGCTTGAGCGCTTCGACGAACCACTTGGCGGAGTCGAGTTTCTGCCGGACGAAGGTCGCGGCCTCCTTCTGCGCCCGCTCCGAAGAGCCCCTGGCTTCGATGAGCAGGTCCGCGTATTTCTTGTTGACACGCAGTTCGGGTACGGAGAAACGGGGCATCGAGAAGCTGAGCACGCCGTTTTCCTCTTCCAGGACGAAGTCGGGGATGATCTGCTGCGCCTGGTCGGTGTAGGTGTAGTCCGTTTCGCCGCCCGGTGCGGGGTTGAGCTTCACGATGCGCGCCATCGCCCGCTTCAGGTCGTCCTCCGACAGGTTCAGGCGGGTCATGATCTTCTGGAAATGCTTGTTGGAGAACTCCGGGAAGTACTCCTCCAGGATGCGCTCGGCGTTGACGGTGTCGCGGGTCTGCTTGCCGGAACGCAGCTGGAGCAGCAGGCATTCGCGCAGGTCGCGGGCGCCCACGCCGGAAGGTTCCAGCTCCTGGACCACCGCCAGCATGCGCAGCACCTCGTCCACGTCCGTGCTGATGCCGGCGCGGAAGGCCATGTCGTCCACCAGCGACTCCAGGTCGCGCCGCAGGTAGCCGTCGGCGTCGAGCGAGCCGATGATGAAGGAGGCGATGGCGTATTCCTCGGGGCTGAGGTCCCGGTAGCCCAGCTGGTCCATCAGGGACTGGGTGAAGCTCTGATGCACCGAGAAGGTGTTGTATTCGGGCCGGGGGTCCTTGCCCCAGTTGCTCACGCGGGTGCGGTAGGAAGGGATGTCCCCCTCGTCGGTGATCTCGTCCAGGGAGACGTCTCGGGCCTCTTCCTCCTTCTCCGGGTCGGGCGTGTCGTCCAGCACCGGATTCTCCTCCAGCTCCGTACGGATCCGCTGCTCGAGCTCCTGGATGGGGAGTTCGATCAGCTTGATCGTCTGGATCTGCAGCGGGGAGAGCTTCTGCTGCTGCTTGAGTTCGAGGCCTTGCTTGATCATCGCATTATTCGGTGACGACGGACATCCGGGTGTCGGGACGTCCGATGGAAGGGTACTTGAAACGTTCGCGGACGATGAACGCGTCCGGGAAATCCCCGCTGATGCGGCGCAGGAACGCCTCCGCGTCCAGGCGCGAGCGGAAATTCCCCACCGTCACCTTGAAGTTCGGCGAGGCGTAGGTCCGGTAGGCCTGGATGTAGGGATACATCGTGTTGAAGCGGCGGATCACCGCGGCGGATTCCTCGCGGGCGGTGCGGCTGCTGGCGAAATAGAGCCGGATGCGGAAGCCGCTGTACCCCTTCTCGGCATTCGCGTTCACCTGCTTGTTCAGCGCGGAACGGACGGCCGGCGTCTGCCGCACGACGATCCGCTCGGGCAGGGCGGAGAAGATGTCGCGACCGAGCAGGGTGGAGTCCACCTGGGTCTCCAGGCCGGTGTGTTCGATTTCGTCGGTCCCCTCCTCCTCGAAGCTCTGCCCGCGCAGGCACAGCGCCGGCGCGAAAAGGGTCAGGAGCAGGACCGTGCAGGTCCGTATGATAGTCTTTTTATCCATCTTTTATTTGATTTCATCGAGGAGGGCCCCCAGCGGGATGTCCTCCAGTTCAATATCCTTGCCAATCCCGCCGCGCAGGGCCGCACGGCCCCGGACGGACAGGGTCAGGTCGTCCGCGCTCAGCGGCCCCTCGAGGGTGCGCAGCAGCCGCAGCAGGCTCATCCCTCCGGAGAGGCGGCAGCGGACCGGCAGCCGGTACAGGCTGTCCGTCCGCGCGGCAATCACCACGGGATCCGCGCTGAGGTCCAGCAGGGGTTCCCCCTTGAACTTCGCCAGCCCGGTCAGGTCCGACAGCGTGACGCTCACGGACGGATTGTGCACGCCCACCTCCAGCTCCGCGGAGGCGGAGGTCAGCCCGTCCGGCACGATCGAGACGACGCGCGCCGACGTGACCGCGATGTCCCGGATCCCCTTGGGGGCGCAGCCCGCCAGGACCAGAAGCAACAGCAGAGGAAGGAGTTTCTTGCACATTTCCATCTTACAAAGATATGAAAAATATCTCTATCTTTGCGAAATCTTATGGGAAAGGTATACATAGAGACATACGGCTGCCAGATGAACGTGGCGGATACGGAGGTCGTCTTCGCCATCCTCGGCAAGGAAGGCTACTCCCGCACGGACGACCCGGCGCAGGCCGACGTGATCCTCGTGAACACCTGCTCCGTGCGCGACAACGCCGAGCAGCGCATCCGGGGCCGCCTCGAGCAGTTCAACGTGTGGCGCAAGGCGCGCCCGGGCGTGCTCGTCGGGGTGCTGGGCTGCATGGCCGAACGGCTCAGGGAGTCGCTCCTGGAGTCCGGCAAGGTGGACGTCGTCGCCGGACCGGACGCCTACCGGAGCCTGCCGCGCCTGCTCGCGGCCGCCGCGCCCGGGCATCCGCAGATCGACGTGCTGCTCTCCCGCGAGGAGACCTACGGCGACATCGCCCCGCTCCGCCTGGACGGCAACGGCGTCTCCGCCTTCATCTCCATCATGCGCGGCTGCAACAACGTCTGCTCGTACTGCGTGGTCCCGTACACCCGCGGGGCGGAACGCAGCCGGTCCTGGCGCACCATCATCCGGGAGGCCTGCGAATGCGCGCAGCAGGGGTACAAGGAGGTGACCCTGCTCGGGCAGAACGTGGACTCCTACCGCGACGGCGAGGTGGACTTCGCCCGGCTGCTCGCGCTGGTCGCCGACGCCGTCCCGGGGATGCGCGTCCGCTTCTCCACCTCCAACCCGCAGGACATTTCGGACGCCGTACTGGAGACGATGTCCGCCCGCGGCAACATCTGCCGCCACATCCACCTGCCCGTCCAATCCGGTTCCGACCGCATGCTGGAGAAGATGCGCCGCCGCTACACCCGCGCCGGCTACCTGGAGCGCGTGGCGAAGATCCGCAGCCTGATGCCCGACTGCGCCATCTCCACCGACGTCATCGCGGGCTTCTGCTCGGAGACCGAAGAGGACCACCGGGACACCCTGTCCCTGTTCGAAGAGGTGGGATTCGACGCCGCCTTCATGTTCCAGTATTCCGAACGCCCGGGCACCCTCGCCGCCCGGAAATATCCCGACGACGTACCCCCCGAGGTCAAGAACCGCCGGCTGGAGGAGATCATCGCCCTGCAGAACCGGCTCTCGCTGGAAAGCAACCGGCGCGACATCGGCAAGACCTTCCGCGTGCTGGTGGAAGGCCCCTCCAAGCGCGATCCGGAGCGCCTGTGCGGCCGAAACAGCCAGAACAAGATGTGCGTCTGGGCCGACACCGCGCACAAGGCCGGTGACTTCGTGGACGTGGAAGTCTTGGACTGCACCCAGGCGACCTTGCTCTGCAAGCTCGCCTAGCCGCGGTACATCCGGTCGTCGGAGAAGGAGAAGAAACAGTCGTCGCTCACCACCACGTGATCCAGCAGTTCCAGGCCGACCGAACGGACGGCCTTCCGGACGGCGTCCGTCTGGGAGATGTCCGCCCGGCTCGGCGTCGGATTGCCGCTGGGATGGTTGTGCACCAGGATGACGGAAGAGGCGTAGCGGTCCAGGGCCATCCGCACGATCTGCCGCACGTCGATGACGGTGTTCCGGCCACCGCCGGAAGTGGCGAGAACCTTGTCTATCAGGTAGTTGTGGTCGTTCAGCAACAGCACCCAGCACTCCTCGTGCTGCAGCCCCTTGAGCCGGGGTACCATCAGCTCCCAGACGCCCCGCGCCGTGACCAGCGGCGTTTTGACCACGGCGGTCTCCTCCTGCAGGAAGCGCCGTCCCAGTTCGAAGGCGGCGAGCACGCTGGCCGCCTTCCCGGGGCCGATGCCCGGCAGGGAGAACATCTTTTCGCGCGGCAGGTTGAACAGGGTGCCGAGCCGTCCGCCGGCAAGGCCGAGCAGCTGCCGGGCCAGGTCGAGGGCGCTCCCCGCCCGGGTGCCGCTGCGCAGCAGCACCGCCAGCAGTTCGCCGTCGCTGAGGGCCTGCGGACCGCGGGCGAGCATTTTTTCGCGCGGCCGTTCGTCCGCGCTCAGTTCCTTGATTTTCATAGCGGGGCAAGGATAGGCAAAAGAATCGTCAAAAACGAAAAGAAAAACGCACACCCCCGAAAAAGCGCGCTTTTTTATCTATTTTTGCAGTATGAATCCTTCCGCAGACCCCTTCCAACTGATGCAGGAGCACGGCATCCGGCCCACCGCCGGCCGCGTCCTGGTGCTGCGCACCCTCCTCGCCGAGGGGCGTCCGCTCTCGATGACCGAAATTGAAACCGTCCTGGAATCGGTGGACAAGTCCACGGTCTCCCGTGCGCTCGCCGCCTTCCGCGAACGCCGCCTGCTGCATTGCATCGAGGACGGAAGCGGGCAGCAGCGCTACGAGGTCTGCCACTGCCCCGAGGAAGCGGACGACGACGACCGCCACGTGCACTTTCACTGCGAGGCCTGCGGGCGGACCTTCTGCTTCGAGGATCTCCCCGTCCCGGCCGTGACCTACCCCGCGGGTTTCCGCGTACAGGAAATCAATTACATGGCGCACGGACTCTGCCCGGACTGCGCCGCGTCGGACGCCCGCTGACGGCGGGTCACTCTTCTTCTCCCGACTGGATCTTGTCGATCAGCGCCTTCGCCCGCCGGATGCGGGTGCGGACGGTGTTGAGTTCGATGCCCGTCTCTTCGGCGATCTCCTTGTACTGCAGGCCGTCCAGCAGCCGCATCCGCGCGATGGCGCGATACAGTTCCGGCAAGCCCTCGATGCATTTCTCCAGCGTCTGCTCGTCCTCTTCCTTGACGATCTGCTCGAGCGGCGTGTCGGCCTCGTCGCCGATGTGGTCGAGCATCTGGCCCGTCACGTCGCTCTCCTTGTCCAGCGAGACCAGGCGGCTCTTCGCCCGCGTCTCGGCGTCGATGGTGTCCAGGGCCGTGTTGTGGGCGATGCGGTGGAGCCAGGTGGAGAACTGGCTCCGGGACGGGTCGAAGGAACCGATCTGCCGGAAGGCCTTTTCGAAACTCCGCGAGCAGATGTCGTCGATGTAGAAGTCGTCCAGGTTCTTCATCTTGCTCTTGAGATAGCTGCGCAGGGAGCCGATGTGGGTGTCCCACAGCTCCGTGAAAGCGGTGCCGTCGCCGATGATCGCGCGGCGCACCAGTTCGTCAATGGGCTTCGAGCCAGGTGTTTCCATCATTGCATTCAACGGTAAGGGGTACGGAAAGGGCGATGACGTTCTCCATCTCGCGGACCAGCAGGCCGCGCACCGGCGCGATCTCTTCCCGAGGCACCTCGAGCAGGAGTTCGTCGTGGATCTGGAGGACCATCCGGGCCCGGAATCCGCCTTCCCGGAGGCGGCGGTCCACGGCGGTCATCGCCAGCTTGATGATATCGGCCGCGGTGCCCTGGATGGGGGCGTTCACGGCGTTGCGTTCGGCCAGGGCGCGTACGGTGGCGTTGCCGGAGCTGATGTCCGGGGTGTAGCGGCGCCGCCCGAAGAGCGTTTCCACATAACCCCGCTCACGCGCCTGTGCAACGGTGGCGTCGATGAAGCCGCGGATGGCGGGGAAGGATGCGAAGTAATCGTCGATGATCTGCTTCGCTTCCGTCCTCGAGCAGCGCAGTCGTTCGCTCAGGCCGAAGGAGGAGATGCCGTACATGATGCCGAAGTTCGCGGTCTTGGCGATGCGGCGCTGGTCGGCGCTCACCTCCCCGATCGGGATGCGGAAGATCTTTGCGGCCGTGGCGGCATGCACGTCCAGCCCGTGCCGGAAGGCGTCCACCAGATGGGCGTCGCCGCTGAGGTGGGCCATCAACCGAAGTTCGATCTGCGAGTAGTCCGCGGACATCATCACCCAGCCCTCCTCGCCCGGGACGAAGGCCTTACGGATCTCGCGCCCTTCCTCCGTGCGGATGGGGATGTTCTGCAGGTTGGGGTTGGAGGAGGACAGGCGGCCGGTGGCGGTCAGGGCCTGGTTGAAGGTCGTGTGGACGCGGCCGTCCGCGGGAGAGATGTAGCCCGCGAAGGGCTCTATGTAGGTGGACAGCAGCTTGCGCAGGCCGCGGTAGTCCAGGATGGCGTCGATGATAGGGCTGCGGTCGGCCAGGTGCACGAGGGTCTGCTCATCCGTGGGCCAGTTGCCGGACTTGGGTTTCTTCGCCTTGGGATCCAGCTTCAGTTTCTCGAAGATGACGGTCCCGATCTGCTTGGGCGACAGGATGTTGAGTGCCGGATCTCCGGCCAGGCGGCGAACTTCTTCCTCGCGGACGGCCATCTTGCGGCGCAGGCCGTCGGCGAAGTCGCGCAGCGAATCCAGGTCCACCTTCACCCCGACGGCTTCCATCGCCGCGAGGACACGGATGAGGGGCTCCTCGATCTCGTCGTACAGGCGCGTGATGCCTTCCGTGGCGGCCATTTCGCGCTGCAGGCATCCGGACAGGCGCAGGATGGCAGCCGTCTCCAGCAGGAAGTCGCGGCCCGCATCTTCGGGGACTTCATCGAACAGGGAGGCGTCCTGCTGCGGGGCCGCGGCCGCGAGGTCGAGGCCGAGGTAGCTGCGGGCGAGCACGTCCAGCTTGTGGCTGCGCTCGGGGCCGAGCAGATAGTGCATCAGTTCGATGTCCTCGAGCCGGCCCGCCAGGGTGATGCCGCGCCGGCCGAGCGCCTTGATCTGCGCCTTCAGGTCCGCGCCGGCCTTGGCGACCTGCGGGTTCTCCAGCAGCGCGCGGAACGCCTCCGGTGCCCCTTCGGCCACCCCCGCTTCGCACGCCACGAACAGCCGCTCCCCCTGCAGGTTGATCGCCACGCAGTTTCCTTCTATCTCCTTTGCTTCCAGCGCCCGCAGCGGCAGCGGGCAACTTGAGAGCAGCGAAGTCCGCACCAGCGGACCGGCCGACCCCGGGACTTTGTCGGCAAAGTCGGAAAGGGGGTTATGGCCGCTAGGGGTTACAGGGGGCGGAGCCCCCTTCATAGGAGTGCCGAGGGTGGCAGGGTTTCCGGAGGCAGTTCCCGCTGCCGTCTTTGCGGCGCCGCCGGGAACGGCGACTTTATGCAGGAGGCGCTTCAGGGAAGGCATTTCATAGAGGTCCAGAAGCGCCAGGATGCCGGGCGTTTCGGCGGTGTCGTAGGCGAGCTGCTCCGCCGTCACGTCCAGCGGGATGTCCGTCTTGATGGTCACGAGCCGCTTGGAAAGGGCGATGTGGTCCTCCGCCGCGCGGAACTGCGCCTGCTGGCGCGCCGTCAGCTCGGCCAGATGTGCGTAGATCCCCTCCACGGAACCGTACTTGCCCAGCAGCTTCGCAGCCCCGACGGGCCCCACGCCCTGCACCCCCGGCACGTTGTCCGACGAATCCCCGCAGATCGCGAGGATATCGATGACCTGCGCGGGCGAAGCGATCTGCCACTTCCCGCACACCTCCGCCACGCCCAGCAGTTCGTTCTCTCCCCCGCCCTTGCCCGGCTTGAGCTGCCAGGTGCGCGGCGTCACCAGCTGGCCGTAATCCTTGTCGGGCGTAACCATATATATTTCGAAGCCCTCGGCCTCGAAACGGCGCGCGGCCGAGCCGATCACGTCGTCCGCCTCGAAACCCGGCAGCATCAGCACCGGGATGTCCAGGGCCTCCACGATCCGGGTCAGCGGCTCCAGCGCCTCCACCACGAGGGAGGGCGTCTCGCCGCGGTTGGCCTTGTACTCCGGGTAGAGTTCATTGCGGAAGGTGCCGCCCGGCGGGTCGAAACTCACGGCGATGTGCGTAGGACGCTCGCGGTCGATGAGTTCGAGCAGATACTTGGTAAATCCGAAAAGGATGGAGGTATCCACGCCTTTCGAGTTGACCATGGGCCGGCCCAGAAAGGCATAGTACATCTTGAAGACGAGCGCGTGGCCGTCGATCAGAAAAAGTTTCATGGGGCAAAGATGAAACTTTTTGGCGAAAGTTTCAAATACAATTGTCAAATACGCGTTTATTCGATAAATGCGACATGTTATGAATACGTGCGTATTTGTTTGAAATTATGTTGCGATTTTACTTTAGGTAAGTACTTTAAATTATTTGAAAACGAGCCGATTATACTTAAAAACTTTCACGTTTCCTAAAAGGAAACTATACTCGCCATAATAAAAAGCCACAATTAGAAAAGGAAACACCAAACCACAACCATTCTAATCAACTTCATTTTATTCTATAAGATTTTGCATATTTTTTAGTAAAAAATGCTTTTATGTGAAAAAATCTTCCTATTTTTATACCCGATATGCTTAAAACGACACCACAGAACAGGACAAAACACCAATCCATATTAACCCTTAATTAAAACGTACATGTTCAAACATCTGATCAAAGTAACGGGTATCGTCATGATACTCCTTGCTTCACTGGGATCCCTCCCGGTGTCCGCCCAGAACCGGGCCATCAGCGGTAGAGTGGTCGATACGGCCGGGGAACCGGTCATCGGCGCCGGCGTGGTGGTTCCGGGTACTACCACCGGTGCCACGACGGACCTCGACGGCAAGTTCGAACTCCGCGTCGCCCCCAACACCATGCTGGAAGTCTCCTGCATCGGTTATTCCACGCGCCGCGTAGCGGCCGCGGACGGCATGGTCGTCACCCTCGAGGAAGACACCGAGATGCTCGAAGAGACCGTGGTCATCGGCTACGGCGTCCAGCGCAAGAGCGACCTCACCGGTTCTGTCGCCTCCGTCAGCGAGGCCGACTTCACCAACCGCTCCACCTCCGACGCCGCCGCAGCCCTTATGGGTAAGGCCGCAGGTATCCAGATCCTCACCTCCTCCGGTGCTCCGGGTGCCTCCTCCTCCATCCGTGTCCGCGGTTACTCCTCCAACTCCGGCAACATCGGACCGCTCCTCATCGTGGACGGCCTGAAGGTGGACAACATCCAGTACCTGGATCCGGAAATGATCGAGTCCATGGAGATCCTGAAGGACGCCGCCTCCGCCGCCATCTACGGTGCCGAGGCCGGTAACGGTGTCGTGCTCATCACCACCAAGACCGGCAAGGGCGCCCGCGACGGACGCGTGTTCTACAACAACCAGTTCTCCCTCTCCACCCTGGCACACCCGCTCGCCATCATGAACGCCGAGCAGTACAAGGCCTTCGGTTTCGAGTACGGCTGGCTGAGCCAGAACATGCTGGACTCCATCAATTATAAGGACGGTTTCAGCGTCGACTGGGGCAAGGAAGTCTTCGAGCCCACCTGGAACTCCCGCCACACCGTCGGCTTCCAGGGCGGCAACGACCGTGGAAACCTGTTCATCTCCCTCAATAACGTCAGCAACGACGGTATCTTCGTCGGCAAGAAGGACAACTATCAGCGTCTCTCCGTCCAGGTGAACGCGGATTACAAGATCAAGCCCTGGCTGACCGTCAGCAGCAACACCTCCATCGAGAAGTGGAGCACGCAGTCCATCTCCCAGCACTCCGACAACGGCTCCGTGCTGCTCGCCGCCATCACCTCCTCCCCGCTCGAGGCCCCGCGCGCCCGCAAGGAGGACCTGCCCGGCGATATGCAGCAGGCGCTCAACAACGGCATCAAGGTCCTTCAGGACCCCGAGACCGGCCTGTACTGGACCGTCTCCCGCCTCGGTGAGACCCAGGGAGGCAGCCCGTTCGTCCGCCGCGACGCCACCGATTCCACCAACGAGGGCATCAACGTCCGCGGAACCTTCGCGCTGAACCTCACCCCCATAAAGGGCCTCGTGTTCACATCCCGCTTCGGCTACCGCATCAACCAGAGCAACAGCCACAGCTACACCGAGCCGTATTACTGCTCCACCTTCGTGAACGCCACCAACTACAGCATCTCCGCGAACAACAGCACGAGCCACTACTATCAGTGGGAGAACTTCGCCAACTACAACACCACCATCGCGAAGAAGCACGCCATCGGCGTCATGGCCGGTATGTCCTACATCGAGAACAACAGCGACAACCTCAACACCAGCGCTTCGGGTCCCGACATCCTCACCGGATACGAGCCGAACTTCCGCTATATGAGCTACCTGCTCTCCGATGCGCCCAAGACCATCACCAATGCTCCGAGCAAGTCCACGAGCATCTCCTACTTCGGCCGTCTGACCTACAGCTACGACAACCGTTACAGCCTGCAGGCCAACTTCCGCGCCGACGCATTCGACTCCTCCAAGCTCTCCAAGCAGGCGCGCTGGGGCTACTTCCCCTCCGTGTCCGCAGGCTGGACCGTCAGCAATGAACCGTTCTTCCGCGACAACGTCAGCCGCAACGCCATCAGCTTCCTGAAACTCCGCGGATCCTGGGGTATCAACGGTAACGTCAACGTGTTGAGCGGCTACCGGTATGCCACCAGCATCAGCTACGGCAGCGCCTGGTACCAGTGGGACATCGACGATCCCGCCCTTTCCTATGGTTCCCGTCCGGCCGGCATCGCCAACCCGAACCTCAAGTGGGAGACCTCCAAGCAGCTCGACCTCGGTCTGGACGCCCGCTTCCTGAACAACCGCCTCACCCTCGGTGTGGACTGGTACAAGAAGACCACGGATGACCTGCTGGTCAACGTGAGCCTCTCCGCCGCCCTCGGCGTTTCCTCCACCACCATCAACGCCGGTTCCGTGGAGAACTCGGGTCTCGAGCTCGAGCTTACCTGGAAGGACAGCATCGGTGACTTCAACTACAGCGTGTCGGGCAACTTCTCGACCCTGAAGAACATGGTCACCTACCTCGACCCGACCATCTCCCGCATCGCCGGTACCGGCCCGCAGGGCTCCCTCCTCCGCACCTACTTCGAGGTCGGCTACCCGATCTGGTACATGCGCGGTCTCAAGGGCACCGGTGTCGATCCCGCAACCGGCAAGCCCGGCTTCGAGGACCTGAACGGCAACGGCGAGCCTGACGACGAGGACTACCAGAACATCGGTCTGGGTATCCCCAGCAGCACCTTCGGTCTGACCATCAACCTCGCCTGGAAGGGCTTCGATATGGTCATCTTCGGCAGCGGCGTCGCCGGCAACAAGATCTTCCCGTCCTCCTGGCGTACCGACCGTCCCCACTGTAACACCTACAGCTGGTATTGGGAGAACGCCTGGAAGAAGGACGGTTCCAACAAGAACCCGCTCTTCCCGGGTACCACCTACTGGGACCAGAACACCTTCTCCTCCACCTACAACCTCTTCAACGGTTCCTACTTCAAGATCAAGCAAATCCAGCTCGGCTACACCCTGCCGAAGAGCCTGGTCAGCAAGGTCAAGATCAGCAGCCTGAGAGTGTATACCTCCCTCGAGAACTTCTTCTGCTTCACTTCCTATCCTGGCCTCGATCCCGAGACCGCGACGGCGAACTCCGCCTCCTCCATCGGTATCGACATGGGTACCTATCCTACCGCGAAGCAGTTCATCCTCGGTCTCAACCTTTCGTTCTAATTGCTAACAGACACGTATTATGAAAAAGATATTGCTTCCTTTTGCCATTTGCGGTCTCTTCCTGTTCGCGGGTTGTAACCAGAGCCTCCTGGACATCCCCCAGAAGGGCGTCATCGCGCTCGAGGACTTCTACCAGACCGATGAGGATGCCGAGCAGGCCCTCGTCGCAGCCTACGAGGCCATCGCGTCCAACTACATGACCCCGCGTTACAACGACAACTGGGTCATCTCCCTGTGGAACTACATGGGTGACGACATGTACGCGGCCGGCAACAACAAGACCGACAACGCCAACCAGAACGAACTCAACTCGTTCCGTTACCTGACCACCAACGGCATCATGGGCAGCGCCTACCGCGGCCTGTATTCTTCCATCTACTCCGCCAACCTCGCGATCGACCACTTCAAGGACGGTCTGCCGGAAGGCGGCGTGACCCCCACCACGCAGCGCGTGGTCGCCGAGGCCAAGGTCCTCCGCGCACTCTCCTACCTGTACCTCGCTCTCGGCTGGGGCACCCCGCCCATCGTGGACCACGTGCTCGACGCTTCCGAGAAGCCGGGCAACGCCGCTTCCCAGGCCGAAGTGCTCGACTTCGTCATCAAGGACTGCAACGAGGCCCTGCCGTACATCGAGGACCGCAAGGGTCCGGACGACAGGAACGGCGCCATCAAGGTCACCAAGGGACTCGCGAACACCATCAAGGGCAAGGCCCTCGTCTGGAAGGGCGACTACGCTGCCGCCCAGGAAGCCCTGGCTGCCGTGATCAACTCCGGCAACTATGCCCTGGTTCCGTCCGAGCAACTGGAAGACTGCTTCCACCTCAAGGGTGACGGCAACTCCGAAAAGATCTTCGAGCTGAACCTCGTGTTCGATCCCAACATCCCGGGCTACAACAACCACGCGGGCGCCAACATGCCCTGGCTGTGGAACTGGAGGAACGACAAGATGTATCTGCCCGACGGCGTAGGTACCGAGGTGTACAAGACCGGTTGGGGCGCCTGCCAGCCGACCGAGAAGTTCATCAAGAAGCTCATCGAGAACGACGGCATGGATTCCTACCGCCGCAAGGCCTGGGTCAAGAACTACGACGAGGTCCTCTATGAGATGCCGTATGCGTCCGACGGTCCCGAGCCCGTCATGGGTTACTCCGATTTCAAGGCTTCCGATCCCACCCGCGGCATCTGGAAGGACGACGGTCTGTACGGCCACTGCGGCTGGTTCATGTGGAAACTCAACATCCGCAGGAGCGACCTGTCCAACAACAACCGTACGATGATGAACACCCGCATCTTCCGCTACACCGAGGTCCTCTTCCTGTTCATGGAATGCGCCGTCCAGACCGGCAAGGACAAGGACAAGGCCCTCCAGTACCTGAACGACATCCAGAAGCGCGCCGGTGCCAAGCACATCTCCACCGAGCTCACCATGGATGAGATCAAGAACGAGAAGATGCTGGAGTGCTGGCTCGAGGGCCTGCGCTTCCTCGACCTCGTCCGCTGGGGCGACACCGACGAACTCGCCGGCAACGGCAAGAGCTATCCGAGCTTCCGCGACAAGCTCTTCACCGAGGGCGCGCCCAAGCACGAGGGCTTCGTGGACTACAGTGACGCCGACTGGTGCATCAAGCTGTATCCCAACTGCGGCTTCCAGAAGGGCAAGCACGAACTCTTCCCGTTCCCGTTCTCCGAGACCTCCGTCAACGAGAACATCGTCCAGAACCCCGGCTGGTAGTCTTCATTGACCGCTGGTTTCTTCAGGCGGGCCGCTTCGGGCGGTCCGCCTTTTTTGTTGCCGGCCGTTCTTTCAATTTTCCGTCATCAATTTAAAATTAACACCCATATATTATGTAATTAATCGCATTTATTCAGAAATTTTGCGCAGTTTTCAAAGTTTTGTTTAAATTTGTACCGATGTGTTTGAACCCAAAACAGCAATACTCAACACCAATCCTATATTAATCCTTAAACAAAAACGTACATGTTCAAACATCTGATCAAAGTGTCGGGTATCCTGATGATACTCCTCGCTTCACTGGGAACCCTCCCGGTGTCCGCTCAGACGGGGAACCGGTCATCGGCGCCGCCGTCACGGTGGTCGGCAACACCAGAATCGGCGCAGCTACGGACCTCAACGGCGCATTCTCGCTGAACGTCCCGGCCGGCGCAAACATTGCGGTCGAGAGCATCGGCTACAAGCCGCAGACCTTCGCCATCGGCAACCAGAGCGTCTTCAACATCGTCCTTGAAGAAGACACCGAGATGCTCGAAGAGACC
>CACWOH010000010.1 GCA_902762435.1 uncultured Bacteroidia bacterium
TATGTTACCTGCAAGAAGAACGCATGATAGCTGGTTGCCGGACATTTTCAATGACTTTTTCGACAACAGCTGGATGGAACGGACGACCTACACGGCTCCAGCCATCAATGTGATTGAGAACGAAAAAGAGTACGATGTGGAACTCGCCGCACCGGGACTCACCAAAGAGGACTTCAAGGTCCACATCGACGCCGACAATAACCTGCTCATCGAGATGGAGAAGAAGTCCGAGAACAAGGAGGGCAAGAAACACGGCAAGTACCTCCGCCGTGAATTCTCCTACGAGAAGTTCCAGCAGACGCTCCTGCTGCCGGAGGATGCCGAGACCGAGAAGATCGAAGCCAAGGTGGAAAATGGAGTGCTGAACGTCCATATCCCTAAGAAGGAGAAGGCCCAGCAGCCCGATACAGTCAAGCAGATTGCCGTCCAGTAACGGTAAAAACATCTCCTATTGATAAAGGACGCCACCCGCATAGGGAGACGTCCTTTTTTGTTGTCCAGATATTATGCCTATCTCCCAACTGATGGAGGCACGGAACAAACAAAAAAAAGTAGCCCCTCCTCGAGCTACTACGATTATAGATACGGTGGAAGGGTAGATTTTGAAAATCCTAATGGCTATTATCCTATGGCCCTGGTCGAGTTGCTTTGAATAGGTTAAATGGGGGTTAAAACACGCTGAAATCACGCCCTTTTCACGCCTCTATACAAAAGAATAAGCACCTACGTTAACCGTAAGTGCTTGATATCCAACCGTGGTCCCTGCAGGACTTGAACCTGCGACCCGCTGATTATGAGTCAGCTGCTGCTAACCAACTGAGCTAAGGGACCCAAAACACAGGACCGCCACGACGGGCGATCCTGCATTGTCTTCACTGTGCTAGGTTTCGATCAGGCTCAGACCTTGATCTCGACCTCCACGCCGGAGGGGAGTTCAAGCTTCATCAGGGCGTCCACCGTCTTGGCGTTGGACTCATCGATGTCGAGCAGCCTGCGATAGGAGTCGAGCTCGAACTGCTCGCGGGCCTTCTTGTTCACGAAGGTGGAGCGGTTCACGGTGAAGATCTTCTTGTTGGTGGGAAGGGGAATGGGACCATTCACCTTCGCACCCGTCGCCTTCACGGTCTCGACGATCTTGGTCGCGGACTTGTCCACGAGCATGTGGTCGAAAGACTTGAGTTTGATTCTAATTTTCTGGCTCATATCAAATTTCCTTTTTTAGATTCATCATTACTATTCGTCGTCAGACGGCATCCGGTAGCCGCTCTTCTCGATGATGTCCCGGGCCATGGCGGGCGGGACCTCGGCGTAGTGGTCGAACGACATCGTGCTGGTGGCGCGGCCCGAAGAAAGGGTGCGGAGCACGGTAACGTAACCGAACTGCTCGGAGAGCGGAACGAAAGCCTTCACGATGCGGGCGCCGTTCGTCGTCGAGTCCATCGCGACAATCTGTCCGCGGCGGCGGTTGAGGTCGCCGACGATGTCGCCCATGTAGTCCTCGGGCGTAACCACCTCGAGGTTCATGATGGGCTCCATCAGGACAGGCTTGCACTTCGGGCAGGCGTGACGGAACGCCATACGCGCGGCGAGTTCGAAAGAGAGCTGGTCGGAATCGACGGGATGGAAGGAGCCGTCCAGCAGGGTGACCTTCAGCGAAGGCACCTCGTAACCGGCCAGGACGCCGTTGACCATCGCGGACTCGAATCCCTTCTGAACGCAGGGGATGAATTCCTTCGGCACGTTGCCGCCCTTGACCTGGTTGTCGAACTGGAGACCCTGCACACCTTCGTCGGCGGGCCCGATCTCGACGATGATGTCCGCGAATTTGCCGCGGCCGCCCGTCTGCTTCTTGAACACCTCACGGTGCTGGATGCTGGCGGTGATCGCCTCCTTGTAGTTGACCTGGGGTGCGCCCTGGTTGATCTCCACGCCGAACTCGCGGCGCAGACGGTCCACGATGATGTCGAGATGGAGCTCGCCCATGCCGCTGATGACGGTCTGGCCCGTCTCCGGGTCGGACTTCACGGTAAAGGTCGGGTCCTCCTCGGCGAGCTTGCCGAGCGCGACGCCCAGCTTGTCGAGGTCCTTCTGCGTCTTCGGCTCCACGGCGATGCTGATCACCGGATCCGGGAACTCCATCGACTCGAGGGAGTAGCGGTGGTTGTCGGCACAGACCGTATCGCCCGTGCGGAGCTCCTTGAAGCCGACGGCCGCACAGATGTCACCGGCCTCCACGAACTCGATCGGGTTCTGGTGGTTGGAGTGCATCTGGTACAGGCGCGCCACGCGCTCCTTCTTCCCGGAACGGGCGTTGAGCACGTAGGAACCGGCGTCGAGGTGTCCGGAATACACGCGGATGTAGGCCAGCCGGCCCACGTAGGGATCCGTCGCGATCTTGAACACCAGGCCGCAGAACGGCTCGCTGGCGGAGGGCTGGAGCAGCACCTCGCTGTCGTTCGCCAGGTTCGTCGCCTTGGTGGCGCCGATGTCCAGCGGAGACGGCAGGTAGCGCATCACGGCATCCAGCAGGAACTGGACACCCTTGTTCTTGAAGGAGGAACCGCAGCAGGCCGGAACGACCTGCATCGAGATGGTACCCTTGCGGAGCGCCGCGATGATCTCCTCCTCCGTGATGGATTCGGGGGTCTCGAAGAACTTGTCCATCAGGGCGTCGTCGCACTCGGCGGCGGCCTCGATCAGTTTGTCCCTCCAGAAGGCGACCGCGTCCATCATGTCCTCGGGGATGTCCCCGAATTCATAGTTCACGAGTTCTTCTCCGCTCTTGTAGCGGATAGCCTTCATTCCGATCAGGTCAACAATGCCTTCAAAGTTCTCCTCCGCCCCGATGGGGAGGCAGATGGGAACGGCATTGGCACCGAGTTTGGTCCGGATGTCCTCGACACAGGCGAGGAAATCGGCACCGACCCGGTCCATCTTGTTCACATAGGCGATCTTCGGCACGCGGTACTTGTCCGCCTGGCGCCATACGGTCTCGGACTGAGGCTGTACGCGGCCGACGGCGCAGAACGTCGCGATCGTACCGTCCAGCACACGCAGCGAACGTTCGACCTCCACGGTGAAGTCCACGTGGCCCGGAGTGTCGATCAGGTTGATCTGATACGTCTCTCCGCCGTAGTGCCAGAACGCGGTGGTCGCGGCAGAAGTGATGGTGATACCCCGCTCCTGCTCCTGCACCATCCAGTCCATCGTTGCCGCACCTTCGTGGACCTCACCGATCTTGTGGGTCTTTCCGGTGTAGAACAGGATGCGCTCGGACGTGGTGGTCTTGCCGGCATCGATGTGCGCCATGATGCCGATGTTGCGCGTGTACTTAAGATCTCTTTTCGCCATCTGACTGACTGAACAACATCAATTAAAAGCGGAAATGGGCGAACGCCTTGTTGGCTTCGGCCATCCTGTGCATGTCTTCCTTGCGTTTGAATGCACCGCCTTCATTGTTGTAAGCAGCGATGATCTCGGCACAGAGTTTTTCAGCCATCGAGCGGCCGGAACGTTTGCGGGCGAAGGATATCATATTCTTCATGGAGAGAGAAATCTTCCGCTCCGGGCGCAACTCGGTGGGCACCTGGAAGTTGGCGCCGCCGATACGGCGGGACTTGACCTCGATCTGCGGGGTCACGTTCTCGAGCGCCTTCCTCCAAATATCCAGAGGAGCCTTGTCAGAATCTTTCACCTTCTCGCCTACCAAATCAATGGCATCGTAAAAAATAGAATACGCGATACTCTTCTTCCCCTGCAGCATCAGATTGTTCACGAAGCGGGTGACCTGCGTGTCGTGATACTTGGGATCAGGAAGTAGAATCCTCTTCTTAGGCTTTGCTTTTCTCATGGTTGTGAAAAATTAAAAAATTGAAACCATCCCTTGGCAATTACTTCGGCCTCTTGGCGCCGTAGAGGGAGCGGGACTGGGTCCTTCCTTCCACGCCGGCAGTATCCAAAGCACCGCGGAGGATGTGGTAACGTACACCGGGGAGATCCTTGACACGACCGCCGCGAACGAGCACGATGGAGTGCTCCTGGAGGTTGTGGCCCTCGCCCGGAATGTAGGCATTGACCTCTTTGGCGTTCGTCAGGCGAACACGCGCTACCTTACGCATAGCGGAGTTCGGCTTCTTAGGGGTCGTCGTGTAAACACGAAGACACACGCCACGCTTCTGAGGACAAGCATCCAGCGCACGAGATTTCGACTTCACTTCGATCACCTCGCGTCCTTTGCGAACCAATTGTTGAATAGTTGGCATAAATTGTTGTTAATAAATAAGTTATAAAAAGCCCCCAATTTTTGGGGGCTGCAAATATACGTAAAAATATGCAAATCGCAAAAAAACCGACGGCTTTCGCTAACGGAAGTCCGCGAATTCCACGTCTTTACGGCTCTGTTCGTACAGGCGCGGGTTCTTTTCCCGGACATTGTCCAGGTGGGCCTTCACCCCGGCGGCGTCACCCTTGCGGGCGGCGATCACGGCGCGCAGGTACTCGGCCTTGGCGCACTGGCAGGTAATGGCGTCGGATGCGTCGTCCAGGCGGCCGGCGAGCAGGTTGGCGAGCGCGGCGTTCATACCCTTGGTCCCCCGCAGGCGGCGGGCGGCGGCGTCATAGTTGCCGTCCAGCAGCTCGATCAGGCCGAGGTTGGCCTCGGCTTCCGGAGTGCCGGCCTTGCGGAACAGGTCCGCAGCGGCCGCACGGTCGCCCCGCTGCAGTTCCACCACGCCGCGGGCGTTCGTCACGTCGGCGTCGGGGTTCTTGATGGCGTCCAGTTCCCGCGCGGCGGCGTCGGGACGCTGGTCGTCGAGCGCGAGGGCGGCGAGGTTGAAGCGGGCGCGGTCGGAATCGAACTTGTCCACGGCCCGGCGGTACAACTCGGCCTTGCGCTCCGGTTTCTCGGCGATGGAGGCGACGCGCAGCAGGCCTTCCTCGTCAAGCACGTCGATGGCGTTGCGGGAGAGTTCCTCCAGCTCGGCGTCGCTGTAGTTCTGGTAATCGACCTCCGCGATGAAGCGGGCGCGGCGCAGTTCGGGGAACACCTTCTTGTTGAGTTCGGTGTAGATCTGCGACATGTTGCGGATCTCCCGCTCGCGCACGGCCGGGTCGCTGTACATCGACAGGACGCGCAGGATCAGGTCCTTGTCTTCGATGTCGGACGCCTCGACGGCCTCCCGGAAACCGTCCCAGTCCTGTCCGATGCTGCGGATCAGCAGGTCCGCGGGCGTATCCTCGCCGGTTACCTTGCTCCAGGCCTTCTGGGCGGAGCTGGCGCGCTGGTCGGAGAGCTTGGCGTTGTAGTCCTGTCCGCCCTCGGGAGAGGCGTAGGCCACGATCTGGGTGCCCCGGACGGTGTAGCGAGGATCCTCGGCGATCGAGGCGAGGGCGGCCTGCAGCTCCTTCACGGAGGCGGAGCGGAGCTCGCTGTTCCGGATGGAGGCGGAGTTGTAGTCGTACATCACCTGGCCCTCGGCCTGGCTGCGGATCACGTCCTGGTAGTCGTCCTTCTTATAACTATAGGTACCGGAAGCGTCGGCGAGCAGCTGCGTCACCTGGGTGCCGTCGGCCACCTTGACCGCGGGGATGGGAATGACCTTGTCCTTGTAGGTCGCGGTGGAGCGGAGCTCGAGGTAGGCTTGCTCGACGCCCTCGTCATATTCGAAGGAGAAGCGCTCGCGGACGGTGCCGCCGGCGCTCGGGATCACCTTGAAATTGTCCATCACCTTCTCGCCCTGGTAGGTGAAGGTGGGGCCGGCCTGTTCCTGGCCGCCGTACACCAGCACCGGCGTCACCTCGAGGATGACCTTGGGATGGAAATATCCGTCCGGATAGGTCACGGACAGGTCCACGGGAATCTTGTCGCCCACCAGCGCGAGCACTTCGGGGGTGCAGGAATACTGGATGCGCTCGGCGAGTTTCATCTGCTCGGCGCGGGACGCCGCGCAGGAGGCGGCCGCCACGACCGCGGCGCACAGGAGAAGGAATCTGAAGCAATTTCTCATATCTGAAATCTGTTTTGGCTTATATCAGTTTACAAATATACGAGAAAATCCTTAACTTTGCTCGCTATGGAAATGCAAGACCTCCAGCGACTCAAGAACAAATACGACATCATCGGGAACGATGCCGCGCTGAACCGCGCCCTGGAGACCGCCGTCGCGGTGGCCCCCACGGACCTGACCGTCCTGATCACGGGCGAGAGCGGCGTGGGCAAGGAAAACCTCCCCCAGATCATCCACCAGTACAGCCGCCGCAGGACCGGCAAGTACCTGGCGGTCAACTGCGGAGCCATCCCGGAGGGCACCATCAACGCCGAACTCTTCGGCCACGAGAAAGGGGCTTTCACCGGCGCCATCGGCGAGCGGAAGGGCTATTTCGAGGAGGCCGACGGCGGCACCCTCTTCCTGGACGAAATCGGCGAGCTGCCCCGCGAGACGCAGGCGCTGCTGCTGCGCGTGCTGCAGAACGGCGAATTCATGAAAGTGGGCTCCTCCAAGGTGGAGAAGACCGACGTCCGCGTGATCGCGGCCACCAACGTCAACCTGGCCTACGCCGTGAGCATGGGCCGGTTCCGCGAGGACCTCTACTACCGCCTCACCGGCGTCCAGATCCGGATGCCCGCCCTGCGCGAGCGCAACAAGGACGACGTGTACCTGCTCTTCCGCAAGTTCACCTCGGACTTCTCCGAAAAATACAACCTCTGCAAGGTCAACCTCAGCCACGACGCCATCGGGCTGCTGACCGACTACCGCTGGCCGGGCAACATCCGCCAGCTGAAAAACGTGGCGGAGACGGTCACCGCGCTGGAGTCGCGGCCCGTCACCCCCTCCTCCGACCGCATCGAGATCGGCCCCGCGACGCTGATGCGCTACCTCCCGGACGAAAAGGACTCGATGCTCCCGGCGCCGGCCGGCCCCGCCCCCGCCGGCGGGATGTCCGACAGCGACAAGCAGATGATCGTCAAGGCCATCCTCGACCTCAAGGGCGAGGTGGACCGGCTGAAGGCCGTCGTGGAGGCCGGCGGCGGCGCACAGCCCCTCCCGGCGAACGCCCTGCCGCACCCCGGCCCGCATTACGGGGACACCCGGATCGAAGAAATCGAAGAACAGACCGGCGAGCCCGAGGCCGTCCCGGAGGGCATCCCGGAAGGCATCCCGGAAGGCATTTCGATGCGCAAGGCCAGCGACGAGCTCATCGAGCGCTGCCTCGAGCGGCACGGCGGCAAGGTGAAGGCCGCCGCCGCGGAACTGGGCATCTCCGAACGCACCATCTACCGCAAGCTGGCGGAATGGAAAAACAAAGGCAGAAAATGACCGGACGCCTCGCACGCATATTCCTGCTGCTGTCCGCCGCGCTCGTGCTCGGGGGCTGCGGCATCTATTCCTTCTCCGGGACCTCCATCGACAACGACGTCGAGACCATTACCATCGGTTTCTTCGAATACAAGGCGCAGACGGTCAACCCTTCGCTGAGCAACGACCTGACCGAGGCCCTGCGCACCCGCTTCCGCCGGATGACGCGCCTCGAGCAGGTGGAGCAGGACGGCGACCTGGAGATCGTCGGGCGCATCACCGGCTACGCCGTGTCGCCCGCCGCCGTCACCGCCAACGAAGTCGCCGCCCGCAACAAGCTCACCGTGACCGTACAGGTCGATTTCATCAACCGGAAGCATCCGGAAGAGGATTTCGAGAACCAATCGTTCTCCAACTACGCCGAATACGACTCCACCAACTCACTGGACGCCGTGGAGCAGACGCTATGCGCCGAGATCATCGACAAGATCATCGAGGACATCTTCAACGCCACCGTCGCCCAATGGTAGACCGCATCGACATACACGGACTGACGCTGGAGGAACTCTCCGGCGTGATCGCCCTGTATCCCTGGTACGCCGGGGCGCGGATGGAGCTCTGCCGCCGGATGTCGGAGATGGGCGCCCTTTCCGGGACGCAGGTCGCCGAGACCGCCCTGCACCTGGGCGCCCGGGAAATGCTCGCCGCCCTGCCGGGTGCCGGCTCGCACGCCCAGGAGGCCGCCCGCGACGCCGGCGCGCTCGCAGACCGCTTCATCGCCCCGCCCGAAGACACCCCGAAACCGCGCATTTACGTGGTCGGCGGGGACTTCTTCTCCCAGAGCCAGTACGAAGGCGTCCGCGGCGAGACGGAAGGCATCTTCTCCCGCTTTGCGGCGCAGGCGCGCAAGGAAGGCTACGGCGACGAAAAGCCGGCCGAAGCCGAAGAACCCCTTACCGAAACCCTCGCCAGGATCTACCTCGAGCAGGGCTATGTGGATGAGGCAAAGGACATTTATTCGAAACTAAGTTTGCGATATCCGGAAAAAAGTGTTTACTTTGCAGCCCTTATTGAGGAAATAGACAAAAAAGATAATTGATTATGAACGCACTTTTCGTGATTTTGACCGTATTGATCGTCCTCGCCGCGATCCTGCTCATCATTGTGGTGCTCCTGCAGAACGGCAAGGGTGAGGGCCTGGCCAGCAACTTCGTGGCCGGCAACCAGACGCTCGGCGTCCGCCAGACGGCCGACCTGCTGGAGAAGGTCACCTGGGGCCTCGTGGCCTTTATCCTCGTGGTTTCCATCGTGGCGTCCTTCACCACCGGTTCCGGCAATACCGCCATCGACGTGACGGACCAGATCGAGAACGTGGCCGGCGACGCCCAGCCCGCCTTCCCGACCGCTCCCGTGCAGCAGGACGCTCCGACCGCACCCGCGCAGGACGCTCCTGCCAATTAAGTCAGGACCTTCGCCCTCAGACCGGCGAGACTCCGGACAAGAAGAACGGCAGCCACAAGATGGCTGCCGTTCTTCTTTCTACCGGACTTTGCACAAATTATTCATCGATTTATTTGAATAAATATTTGCGGATTTGCGACGTTATTCCTTAATTTGTACGTTGTCAAATACCACAGCATATATGGATATAAAGATAAAGGACCAGTACATCTCGCCGGAGAGTGAGGTGCTGGAGCTCTGCTCCGAGGGCCAAATGCTCGTAGATAGTGATGAGTACTACTATCAGGGTGCGCCCGACGATTAAAGAACGATCGTTCTTTACTTTAACGAAGAATGACAGCCACGTGGCTGTCATTCTTCGTTTGGAGCGGAAAACAGCAAGCGGGGTGTGAAACGGGCAGAATCACACCCCGAAATCGGTTTCCAACTTCTATCGAAGGCTATTGCAAGGGTAATAATTAATCATTACCTTTGAAAAAAGATGCAATATGAATCAGATATACTTTGAGGCAAAGGGAGAAGCGTTACTGGAAAGGATTGGGATGACCAAGAGCGAGTTTGCCCGACAAATGGGCATTCGCAAACAGAACGTCAAGGCGCTATTCAAGACTAAAAATCTGGAGACCATTTACAAGGCGGCTAATATATTGGGCGTGCCTTTCGAAATGCTGATAGGCTTTACGAACGAGCAGGATTTGTCTGCGGCTTCTACTGATGATTCCATAAATGAAACGGAGACTATAATTTCAGAAGACGACATCCCCACCGGAAATTCTGCTGAAGACCGGAGAAAACGGCAGAAGATCATTTTCGAGTTCTACCAAGACTGGAAACGAAGGAATCCGGACCAGAAAAAGTACAATTTTGCTTTGAAGGAAGACATCAATATTCGCGCAATCTCTCTTGATGAAACGGCAGCACAGGCATCGTTGTCGTATTTGTCGACACTGGCTGTACTTCAACTCGATGCGCTTTTGACCAACGCGTGGCCGATTAAGGTAGTTCCCTCCAAACAAGGCAGTAAGAATCAGCGGACTTTTGAGCGAATGCTGATCATGGAATACGTCTGTACCGGAGTCGGCCGGGTCAAGATGACCGTAGGCGTAAAAAGAAGTGATAAAACGAAGGTGCAGTATTGTATTACGGCCATCGGTGCGGGGAAAATAAAGCAGGAGGCCAAATGACCTCCTGCTAGACTTGCCCCAAGACAACGTGGCGGAATTACTTCTTGAGCGAGGGCCTCGCGGGCGGGGACTTTCGCGCGATTCGATTACCCATCCGTATCACGGTTTATTGTCTCTGAGCGGAAAACGGGGCTCGGACCCGCGACCTCAACCTTGGCAAGGTTGCGCTCTACCAACTGAGCTATTTCCGCGTATCCCGTTCAAGTCGGGACTGCAAAGATAGATACTTTTTTTGAAACGCCAAATTTTTTTTCGCTTATTTGTGCTGACAATTTGTCAGTGGCGCAACATTTGAGCGCAGGAGAAACGGCCCACAAGCGGGCCGACGATTTTGATATGGAAAACAAGCACGAATTCTTAAGCAAGTACGCCGTGGACCTCAACGAGGCCGCGGCCAAAGGGAAACTCGACCCGGTCATCGGCCGCGACGAGGAAATCCGTCGCGTGCTGCAGATCCTGAGCCGGAGAACCAAGAACAACCCGATCCTGGTCGGTGAACCGGGTGTCGGCAAGACCGCCATCTCGGAAGGAATCGCCACCAAGATCGTCAACGGGCAGGTGCCCGAGAACCTCAAGAGCCGCAAGGTGTATTCCCTGGATATGGGCGCGCTGATCGCAGGCGCCAAGTACCAGGGCGAGTTCGAAGAGCGGCTCAAGGGCGTCGTGAAGGAGGTCGTGGACAGCGACGGCGAGATCATCCTCTTCATCGACGAGATCCATACGCTGGTAGGCGCCGGGCGCACTTCCGGCGCGATGGACGCGTCCAACATCCTGAAACCCGCCCTGGCGCGCGGCGAACTGCGCACCATCGGCTCCACCACGCTGGACGAGTACCAGAAGTACTTCGAGCAGGACAAGGCCCTGGAGCGCCGTTTCCAGAAGGTGATGGTGGACGAACCCAGCCCCGCCGAATCCATCGCCATCCTGCGCGGCCTGAAGGAGAAATACGAGACGCACCACCGCGTGAGCATCAAGGACGACGCGCTCATCGCCGCCGTGAACCTCAGCCACCGCTACATCAACAACCGTTTCCTGCCGGACAAGGCCATCGACCTCATCGACGAGGCCGCCGCCAAGCTCCGGCTGGAGATGAACTCCGTCCCGGAGCCCATCGACGTGCTGGACAGCAAGATCCGCCAGCTGCAGATCGAGAAGGAGGCCGTGGGGCGCGAGGGCGTGAGCCTGAAGGCGGAGAAGATCGATCAGGAGCTCCGCGAAGCGCAGGCCGAGCGGGACGCCCTGGCGAAGCGCTGGGCGGCGGAGAAGGAGATCGTCTCCGAACTCAACAACACCCGCCAGCAGATCGAGGACTACAAGCGCGAGGCGGCCATCGCCGAGCGCTCCGGCGACTACGGCAAGGTGGCGGAGATCCGCTACGGCAAGCTGGCCGCGGCCCAGAAACGCATCGACGAGCTGACGGCGAAGCAGGCGGCCGTCAAGGACCCCATCATCAACGAGGCCGTGGGCCCCGAAGACATCGCCGAGGTGGTGGCGCGCTGGACCGGCATCCCCGTGAACCGGATGCTGGAGAGCGAAAAGGAGAAGCTACTGCGGATGGAGGAGGCCCTGCACAAGCGCGTGGTAGGCCAGGACAAGGCCATCGAGGCCGTCTCGGACGCCGTGCGCCGCAGCCGCGCGGGCCTGTCCAACGAGCACCGGCCCATCGGTTCCTTCCTCTTCCTGGGCACCACCGGCGTGGGCAAGACCGAACTCGCCAAGGCGCTCGCCGAGTTCCTCTTCAACGACGAGTCCATGATGACGCGCATCGATATGAGCGAATACCAGGAGAGCCATACGGTGAGCCGGCTCGTCGGCGCGCCTCCGGGATACGTCGGCTACGACGAGGGCGGCCAACTGACCGAGGCGGTGCGGCGCAAGCCCTACTCCGTGATCCTGCTGGACGAGATCGAGAAGGCGCATCCGGACGTGTTCAACACGCTCCTGCAGGTGCTCGACGACGGCCGTCTGACGGACAACAAGGGCCGCACGGTGGACTTCAAGAACACCATCCTCATCATGACCTCCAACCTCAAGGAGGAGGAACTGCGCCTGCACATGCGGCCGGAGTTCCTGAACCGTATCGACGAGATCGTGGTCTTCGACGCCCTTACCCCGGACGACATCCGGCAGATCGTGCGCATCCAGATGGAGATCCTTCGGAAGAAGCTCGAGAACGAGAACGTGGAACTCTCCTACACGCGCGCCTTCGAAGACGACATGGTGGAGAACGGCTACGACCCCGTGTACGGCGCCCGGCCGGTGAAGCGGCTCATCCAGCGCGAGCTGGTGAACAAGCTCGCCCGCGAGATCCTGGAGGGCAAGATCCGGAAGGACTCCCGCATCGAAGTGGACTGCATCGACGGCCGGACCGTCCTGCGGAACCGCTGAAACTAAAAGAGGATGACCCGGACAGGTCATCCTCTTTGTTTTTGTCTCCAGGAAATAGTCCCAAATGGACTATTTCCCAAGCCTAATCCTTATGGATAGCACGGACGTTCAACGCACATCTTCGTACCTTCGTGCCTTTTGAACTGGAACTATCGGATCCGGAAATCTTCACATAGTCAGCCCATTCCGGATGACCCGTCAGGCTTCCATTAGGTCTCGTACCAATCGTACTGCCCCACAAATAGGCGGACTGTCCTTTTTCCAACATATACCCCATGTTGTCCTTGTCGTATCCGCCATAGGGAATGAATACGGCCGCACCGTTAATCTGGCTTTTCAGCATCGCTCCCTTAACGCCCAGCACGCTTCTTTCCTCGACAGTGCAAATCTCAAGGATTGCTTGCCATTCCAGTCCGGTGGGGGACCTCCAATAACTTCCCCACAGCGCCGAAGCCGGATCATCTGCGGGTTCCAGGACGGTTTTCCCGTCAATAGAGCTATTGGGATAATTAAATGCCGACGCCGGGCTTGCAACATATTTGGTCATCCTCGGGAGCCACATGCTCGACTGTGAGTCCGGATAACCCTGTTTTTCCCATGAGCCAAAATACTTATAGACTGGCCAGGGGCTGGATCCGGCTGTCGGTCTCGGATCCGCCCACTCGAAGTAGCTTCCGTATTCCCAGGCATGTTCCGCACCGATGTTTGCCGCCGCAATCTTATATCCGTTGCCTATGTCGACATATTTGCGGCCATCGTATGAACTGGTATAGACCATTACGACAGCATCTGCCGAAATGTTTACATACGGGTCCTGGGAAACCGCAGAAATGGTGGCTATGCCGGGTTTATTGGCGACAATATAACCATCCCTAAAAGACACGACAGACGCGTCCGAAGTCATCCATTGGACCGTCTGGATTTTGGCTGTCGATGGCGTAACGACAACACCTTGGCGCCAGAGGCCCGTGACTCCGAACTCATGGAACTCTTTGGGTTGTCCATTTTGTGAATAGAAAGCGACGCCTGTCACGTGTTCCCAAAGGTCCACGGTAACATTGCAGGTTGCCGTCACGGAGCCCTTCATGGCTGATATCGTGGCGGTACCGCTGCCCACGGGCGTCACCTTGCCATCATAATCGACGGTGGCTACCGACTCGTCGGAACTCCTCCAGTACACGATATCGCCGGCGGTGGCTGGCGTGACGGTCGCCGTCAACTGAATCGGAGCCATTTGACTGTCCTCCGGGAAGCCCAGGAACGTATGCGACGTCTTGTTCAGCGTGATTCCGGTCGCAGTGGATTCGACATTGATAATCATGGTAGCCTGGACGGAATGGTCCGGAGTCTCAAATATCATTTCGGTCGTGCCGGGACCATGGATAGTAAGCGGTATTATACTGCCTTCAGGGTCCACCATGATATAGTTATGCAGCGACGCATCTACTTCTATCACGGAAGGATTGGTGGTGTATATGTGCAATCCTCTGTCAAATGCATCTGCGGGCTGCAACAGGGCATAGGTATTCTTGGGTTTCCCGTTGTCCACAAGAGTGCTTTCATATGCCTCCATCACAATACTCTCGACAGGCTTTCTGGGAGCATAGATGGGGCGGACGGACTTGCCTCTCATGCGACAGTCAGAAAGAGTTCCTCCTGAAATAGCGTGAGACGAGCTCGAGAAAACCAGTTCTATTGCTTTGTCATTGCTATCACTAGCGGTAGAGGACAAATAATAACCTTGCGTTTTGTTAATCGGTCTGCCCGAAGAATAATACCCCGCTGCCGGGAGGAAGATGCTCTTGTTGGTGGATTTGCTGGTAACCGTGTAACCGGCTACGCCCGTACTGTTGTAATTTGCCGTCCAGGTCCAGGTGTATTTACTCGTATCGAGCAAGGTGTTCCACTCCAGATCGGTAGGCGTGCGCCAGGACGGTCCCCAATTCTTCGTTGCAGCATCATCGGCAGCCGTAAGGAACTGTTGGTAATCACACGTACCATAGGTGCTGTTTGTGACATACTTGGTAAGGGTAGAGGCGCTGCTTCCCCATTTGTAAGCAGCCCAGTCATAGTCTGTCTTGGTCGCCGTCTCACCCCAAGCGAAGTATTCTCCTGTCTGTTCGGGAGAGGACGCGCCCACGTTCCAGGTGGCCATCTTCAGGCCGTTGCCCATATCCACATATTGAGGGGAGACGAAGGTCGCATTCGCGTCGGCATTCGTGGCTGTCTTGGGTTTGTTGCGCTCATAGTTGTTCGCCTTGAAACTGCGCTTGCCAACACTGCCATCGGCCGCATAGAGCGTCATCGTCAGGCCCTTGGTGAAGTTGGTGGGAAGGAAGAGCACCTGATAATACTCCCCGGCCACGAAAGTATCACGGAACTCCGGCGTGAGGGTAATCACCGTCTTTCCTGCCACGACGCTTTCGACCTCAGGCACGCCGCTGTCCATCGTCACGTGAACCCTGCCGGCGATGTATTCACCATTGTTTCCCTGGATGGTAATCTTCGTGATGTCGCTCCGCGAGAAGGAAACCTTCAGGCCCGACAGCAGGTTGTAGAAAGACATCTCCAGACCCAGCGAACGGCCCACAGAGATGTTCTGCCCTTCGGAGAAGGACCCCGCAACGCCGTACTGGATATTCGGAACCACCGTGGTCAGGACGTTGGAGCTTCCGCTCAACGTCAGGCTGTTCTGCGCGTTGTACGGATACACGCCCCAGAAGTATTTCTGGGAAACGCCCTCCGACGAGCCCGTGACCGCCGTCAGGATTCCCGAGAAATCCGCAGACGCCGACGGCTCGGTATTGGTGGAGGTGAATTTGGCGCCGCCTTCCGTCCCGGCGCCGAAGAATACGCTGATTTCGTCAGCCACCGACCAGTAGGTCTTCCCGCTGACAACCTGGGTCTTGGTCTCGGGTTCCTCTCCTTCGCGGGAAGCCCTGATGACCAGCTCGCGCGTTTCCTCCACCGGAGAGGAAACCGGCTCCTTGGTACAGGAGAAAAGGGCCGGCACGGTGCATGCCAGCACGAATAATCCAAGTAATCGTCTCATCTTCATTTGGTTCTGCTTGTTAAATGTGGTTGGGGGAATGACAAAAAGAGCGGAAATCGACGATTTCCGCTCCGTAAGACAAAGGGAATTAAGCCTCGCCGCCGTCTTCCTGATCCTCGTTGGACATGGCGATGACGCCTTCAAGACGGGCCTCAATTTCCTCGCATTTGGGGGTTTGATACTTGTTTTCCATTTTGATTGTAATTATTAAATAGTTGTATTGAATCTGTCGAATTCAGGCGCTATTTCAGTTTTCTGCCCGAATATAGCCGAACGACCGATAAGTAAGCGCCTGAGGCATACTTAATAAATACTTAGTACGTATTATTTACGTAAGGAAGTACGTACTGTGATACGTAATTAATTTTTTCCTTTGGAAGGCTTAAACACCTTCCGAGCATGCATTTTCCACTCGTATTCCTTCTTTCCGCACTCCTTCTGGGAACAGCCGCATTTGCCACCGTGCAGACGGTCCGGCTTCACCGGCTTACCAAGCAATATCGGGAACTGACGCGGGTCTCCCGGATGAAAGACAAACTCCTGGCATTAGGTTCACTTCCGGCGGAAAGCCGGGCGGACGAGACCGATTCCGGTCAAGGTACGGTTAATCTGAATGACCTCCAGCCGCTGACACTACGAGAGATGGAGATTGTCCGGCTTTGCTGCGAGGGCTTGCAAAGCAAGGAAATCGCCTCCCGGCTCAACATCTCCAAGAGGACGGTCGAGACCCACAAAAACAACATCTTCCGGAAGCTGGGAATCAGCTCCACCGCTGACCTGGTCCGCCTGGTAGACAAGCGGAATGATCCGCAACGGGCAGAGCGCCCCTGATCCGAATAATAAAAAAGATGCGGGGAGCAGATTATGTCTTGCTCCCCGCATCTCGATTTCCGGACCGGCCGGTCTATTTCTTCTTCCGGCGGGCGGCGCGGGCGGCGGCCTTCTCGGCCTTGCGGGCCTCGGCGGCCGCTTTCTCCGCTTCCACAACCTGCTTGGTCCGGAACATGATCACGCCGTTCTGGCCCTGCACGCCGTAGATGGACGCGGTGCCGTCTTTCAGCACTTCCACCGAATAGATATCCTCCGGACGGAGGTAGGTGACATTGTCCGTGATGATGCCGTCCACCACGAACAGCGGTTGGGTCTGGTCCGAGTTGGTTCCGACTCCGCGGATGATGATCCTCGGCATCTGCCCGTTGTCACCGCCGGGAGAAACCTGCACGCCCGGCTCCGCGCGGAGCAGGTCGAACACGGTATTGTATTGCGTCTTCTCATTCGCGGGACGAACTTTTTCCTGGGCGCCCAGGACGCCGCAGGAAAGCAGCAGCGCCGCGGCGAAAATCAATGTCTTTTTCATAACAGCCACAAAGATAGGTTTTTTTCGTATATTTACACTTCGATTATCCTTAAAATCCCATAACATGAAACGGTTCCCCGTCTTCCTGTCCATCCTCTTCGCCGGCTCCCTGGTACTGGGCGCCCAGCCGAAGCCCAACTACGACCTGGCGGCCCAGTTCTCCGCCAAGCGTATCTCCCAGATGGTCTTCTCTACAAGTCTCACACCAAACTGGTTCCGCGACTCCGACAAATTCTGGTACGAGTGGAAGACCCCGCAGGGCACGCAGTACTGGATCGTGGATCCCGAGACGGGCCGCAAGACGCCCGCCTTCGATATGGAGCGGCTCGCGATGCAGATCACGCAGACTACCCGCGACCCCTTCGACGCGCAGCACCTCCCCATCGAGAACCTCAAGCTCAAGGACGACCGGTATTTCCAGTTCGACATCAAGGGCACGCAGGACGTTCCGGACACCCTCGCGCAGAAGCGCGCCGAGCGGGAGAAGAAGGACGGAAAGGCCCCCAAGGGCCCCCAGACTCCGAAAATGACCAAGAAAGTGTGGCATTTCCAGTATGAGATCGCCACCGGAAAACTCGAGGAGTACAAGCCCGAGAAACGCGAATACCCCGCCTGGGCCAGCATCTCCCCGGACGGGCAGACCGGCGTGTTCGTGAAGAACTCCAACCTCTTCTGGATGGACAAGGAGAACCTTGCGAAGGCCGCCGAGGACGAGAAGGACTCCACCCTGGTGGAGCACCGCCTCACCTCCGACGGCGTCCGCCAGTACGGTTTCGGCGTGGACAACTACTCCGGCGACACCGAGACGGACACCACCCGCCGCTCGATGGCGCGCGGGGTCGTGTGGGCCCCGGACAGCAAGCATTTCGTGGCCGTGAAGACCGACATGCGCAAGATCAAGGACCTGTGGGTGATCAACGCCCTCAGCCAGCCGCGCCCCACCCTGGAGACCTACAAATACCAGATGCCCGGCGAGCCCGGCCCCAGCGAGGAACTCTTCGTGTTCTCGATGCCCGACGGCGGCAGCAAGCGCTACCGCGTGAACGCCTTCAAGGACCAGACCTTCGACGTGGCCACGCGTCCGCGCAAGTACCGCGAGATCTATGAAAAATACCGCTCGCGCGTGTGGCTGGGCGACAACGACGGCTTCTGGCTGGTCCGCGGCTCGCGCGACCTGCACCGGATGGACGTCTGCCGCGTGGACCTCGCCTCCGACTCCACCCGGACCGTCGTATCCGAACGGATGAACACCTACATCGAGGACCGCCAGATCCACCTGGTGGGCGGCGGGAAGCAGTTCGTCTGGTGGTCCGAGCGCAACGGCTGGGCGAACCTCTACCTGTATAATTCCGACGGCAGCCTGGTGCGCAACCTCACCGAAGGTGCCTTCCACGTGGAGGACATCCTCTCCGTGAACGAGAAGGAAGGGTACGTGCTCGTCTCCGCCTGCGGCGTGAACAAGGACGAGAACCCCTATCAGCTGCACACCTACCGCGTTCCCCTGGCCGGCGGGGCGATGAAGCAGCTGGATATGGACGACATGAACATCGACGCCACGGCCAGCGACGACGGCAGGTGGATGGTGGGCAACGCCTCCCGCGTGGACTACGCCCCGGAAGCCTGGCTGATCGGCCGCGACGGAAAGCGTACGCTGCTGGAGCAGGCCGACCTGAGCCTGCTGTACGCGGCGGGCTACAAGATGCCGGAACGCTTCAAGGTCAAGGCGGCCGACGGCGTCACGGACCTGTACGGCGCGATGTACAAGCCCTTTGATTTCGACTCCACGAAGGTCTATCCCATCATCGACTACGTCTATCCCGGCCCGCAGGTGGAGGCCAACAACATCGCCTGGTCCAAGGGCATGGTGCGTACCGACCGCCTGGCCCAGGTGGGCTTCATCGTGATCACGGTGGGCAACCGCGGCGGACACCCGAACCGCTCGAAGTGGTACCACAACTACGGCTACGGGAACCTGCGCGACTACGGTCTGGAGGACCAGAAGTACGCCATCCAGCAGCTCGCGGGCCGCTATCCGTTCATCGACGGGGAGCGCGTGGGCATCCACGGGCACTCCGGCGGCGGATTCATGTCCACGGCGGCCATCCTCAAGTACCCCGACTTCTTCAAGGCGGCCGTTTCCTGCGCCGGCAACCACGACAACAGCATTTACAACCGCTGGTGGAGCGAGACGCATCACGGCGTGACCGAGAAGGTGGAGCAGAGCGACACCACCTTCGTGTACCACATCGAGACGAACCCCCAGCTGGCGGCCAACCTCAAGGGCCACCTGATGCTGGTGCACGGCGACATCGACAACAACGTCAACCCGGCCAACACGATCCGCGTCGTGAACGCGCTCATCCGCGCGAACAAACGCTTCGACCTGCTGATCCTCCCGGGCCAGCGGCACGGCTTCGGCGACATGAACGAATACTTCTTCTACCGCCTCGCCGACTACTTCTCCGAATGGCTGCTGGGCTGCAGCGAACGCCCGGAAGTGGACATCAAGGAGCTGAACAACGACTGATAGCCTCCGCCTAGAATTCTAATTGAAATAGCGCATCAGCAGCGACAAGTCCGTCAGGGCAGCGAAGAAATGCCCCAACACGACGACGACGGCCTTGAGGACCAGATAGACCAGGATCAGGTTCTCTGGGTCGTTGATGCGCAGGAGAACGTCTTCCTTGCTCATCTGACGGAAGAGTGATTTCCGCTTGTCTGTGTGGTAGAGGCACACCAGATAGATGCCCAGCCAGCCCAGGATCAGCAGGGCGGCGCACACGAAGAAATCCACCCGCCTGCCGAGAAATCCGGCCCCCAGCACCACCGCGATGGTCAGAAGCGGGACCAGGAAGTAGGATTTGCGCTTGCGCAGCAGGCGGAACACATACCAGATGGACATCAGGATGGCGAATTCCCCTACAAAACCCGCCAGACCGGCAATCACCTCGCTGGACTGGATGGTCGCGGCCCAGAGGAAGAAATAGCTCAGCAACGCATACATTCCCGCCAGGACGACCAGCGCAGCTATCAGCATCCCGCGTGTCAGGCCCGGCAGTTTCCCGTATTCGATGCCTTCCGCATCTACGGCCGGACTGGCAATGGCTGCCACCATCCGCCGCAGGGCCGCATCCGGCCCTAGTTCCATCCAATCGATATACTGCACGGAAGACAGATAGAAGGCGACGGCTTCGTTGTAGTCCGAGCGGTCCAGGCGCAGCGGAATGATACGCTTGCCGGCCGTAATGGCCGTGCTGATCTCGCGCAAAGTCCATTCGGACGCATTGGCTGCGACCGAAGAGAGGTAGAGAAAACAGTCGCAGGCCTTGATGCCGCCGGCGATACGTTCGGCGAAGGTCTCGCCGCCGGACAGCCCCTCACGGTCAATCCAATAGCTGACCCCCGCCGCGTCCAGCGCAGCCATGACGCGGTCCACGGGGTTCCCGGGAACCGGCGTACCGTCGGGGGAGAACCAGTCTTGTTTGGAATAGCTGATGAATACCTGCGCCATAGTATGTACAAAGGTAAACAACTTTGAGCGAAAGTCCTATTTTGATTGTTTTTTGCGTAATTTTTACACAAATTATTTGGAAGACTCGTTTTTAGTTCTTTTATTTGCGTAAAATTTACACAATTATGGCAAAGATATCTTTCGACAACCTGCTTTGGAAACTCCTGATGATGATTGTCATTTCCCTCCTGCTCCTCATTCCGCTCGGGATGATCAGAAACCTGATCGACGAGCGGCAAGGCAACGCGGACGGCGCCCGGGCCGATGTGGCCGGCAGCTGGGGGCGGCCGCAGACACTGTCCGGACCGCAGCTCCAATTCTACCGGGAACGTACCGAACAGGAGAAGAAGGAAAAGGACGACCGTTCCCCGGTGTCCATATCCGTCTATCCCGAACGGCTCTGTTACGAGGTGGAAGCAGCCACACAGGATCTGCACCGCGCCATCTACGAGGTGAAAGTCTATACTGCCGACATCGTCGCCCGCGGGGAATTCCTGCTGCCTGAAAATTGTCGGGATTACCCGTTACGGACGGAGATATGCCTGGGGCTGAGCGACTTGCGGGGCATCGACGGGTCCGTCAGCCTGTCGATCGGCGGACACGAATACATCGTGACGGACGGCGGGAATCACGCCATTACCAAACAACTCGAACTGGACCCTGCCCTCTTCGGTTCCGGACAGGCCGTCCCCTTTGAGATCCGTTTCCGCACCCGTGGTTCGGAGGCACTCTATTTCCAACCATTCGGGCAGGTCACCGAGGTGACGCTGCATACGGACTGCAGCGCCCCCTCTTTCGAAGGAGACTTTCTGCCCTCCGAACGGGAAGTCGGGGAGAACGGTTCCTCCGCCCACTGGGTAGTGTCTGCAATCAACCGCGGAAATCCCCGAGAAACGAGCTTCGGTGTCAAGCTGCTGCAAGGCGTATCGCAGTACCAGCAGACCACCCGGACGGCCAAATACGGTATGCTGATCATCCTGCTCGTGTTCGTGGCGGGGCTGGCGGTGGAATTCGTGGGCAAGAAGAGCATCCATATCATCCAATATGCGGTCATCGGCCTGTCGCTGGTCCTGTTCTACGCCCTGTTGCTCGCCTTTTCCGAGCTGATGACCTTCTGGCTGGCCTACCTGCTCGCCGCCGGAATGACCACGGCCGCCCTGACGGGCTACTTCCGCGGCATCCTCAAAGACCGGAAGGCCTGGCTGCTCGGAGCGCTGATCGCCACCGCCTATGTGGTCTGCTACATTTTGCTACAGATGGAAACCTACGCCCTCGTTGCCGGCACGCTGGTGCTCTTCATCCTCCTCGTCGGCATTATGTACTTCACCCGGGACCTCCGGCCCGCACCGACCGACGCCCGGAACGACGAGCCCACCCCTGCGTCGTAGGTCCCGTCAATAGCAATTTCTTTACTCTGTTCTACGTAAGTTGATTCAGAATGAAGAAGCACTGTCTTATCTTTTTCGTCTTTCTTGTGCTGTATTCATGCACAGGAGATGAGCTTACCGATAAGGAATTCGATGGATACTATCATCCAGTCGAACGGATCAGTCTGGAATTCAAGTCGGGCAGACGCGTTATCGGACGTATAAGATCAACGGAGTTCGTCGGGAGATTCCATGATAAGATATACGGCCATTATGACTATGCGTTTCCCAATGTCTATATCTCCTGGGACCGGAGCGCCTTAGAGAATCAGGTATATAGAAAAAAACCTGCTGATCCAGACTCGATAATTCTTCATAATTCATTGGATACTATTGAGTTATACGAATCCGGAGCGACATATGTATTGCTAAAGAATTCCACCACAAAAGCCGAAAGAACGCGAGGCGACATGCAGGCTCTCTTCTTTGATTTCTTTCTGCTGCTTGCTCTGGTTCTTCCAGTCATTATGTGCCTTTTAGTTATAGTGGGTCTCGTCTGGTTCAAACAAACCGGCACCTGATTGCACACCGTTTTTCGTCCCAAAACCTGAAAAAAAACTTTTAAACCACAAAAAACATATATTTCTTTCGGCTATTCGTCCCACATCTTTGGTTGCAAGCAAAAGCATTCCCTCCTTCGTAGAAAAATAGGATGCCGTATGAATGCTATTTCATTTGTTTGTATCACAAATATGCGCTATATTTGTAGCGTTAAACCCTCAGCTTTATGACTTGGGCTGAGTTTAAAAGATACGCCGGCAAGCACGGATGGGTGCTCGTGAGGCATGGCACAAAACACGACATCTATAGAAAGGAGGGACGGGAAGATCCTTTGTTGATCGAACGACATTGGAACGAAGAGATGAAACCAGGGATTCAAAAAAGACTTTGCAAACAAGTTGAAGCAAAATGACAGCACTGGCAATTATTGAAAAGGACGGGAACGGGTTTTCCGTTTATACCGAGAATCTCAAGACGGTTCTGCACGGCAGCGGTGCCTCGGTTGCCGAGGCCAAGGCAGAGATGCTGGCCGGATACGAGGACCTGATTAAAATGTATGCCGAAGATGGGCATGCTCTTCCCAAAGAGCTGCAAGATCTGTCATTTACCTACAAATACGACATTTCTGCCTTCTTCAATGCCTTCGATTTTTTGAATGCCTCCAAGTTTGCGGAACGCGTGGGCATCTCCCCGAGCCTAATGCGTCACTATAAAGGCGGGAATACCTACATTTCCCCGGCACAGGCAAAAAAAATCGAATCCGGACTGCACCAAATCGGCAAGGAGCTGCTTGCGGTAAATCTGTAAAAACTAGGCGAAGAGAGCCTTGACCAGGAACCAGAGCACCGGGACGAGCAGGGCGGGGATGTAATTGAGGGTCTTGCAGTCCTTCAGCTTGAGGAGCGACAGACCGGATGAGATGATCAGTAAGCCGCCCACGATGGCCATTTCATTCACCATCGTGCCCTGCAGCAGCGGGGAATTGGCCGCGAACTTGCCCAGCATATAGAAGCAGCCCTGCCAGCAGAAAAGGATCGGGGCCGCGAAGATGATGCCGATACCATACGTAGTGGCGAACACCGTCGAAGTCACCAGGTCCAGCGTGGCGTTGGTGTAGAGAAAGGTGTTGTCCCCCGTGGTGGCGCTCAGGATGGGCCCGACGATGCTGAAGGTGCCCACGCAGAACAGCAGGCAGGCGGTGATGAGGCCGTTCGCGAGCCCCTCGCCGCCGCGCTTCGCAATCAGGCGCTTGGTACGGCCGTCCAGGTCCAGCGCCGTTCCCAGGATGCCGCCGAGCGCGATGCTGATGATGAACAGCACCGGGAATTCGCTCTTCGGCATATTCTGCACGAACGTGTTGGCGCCGAGGGCCAGCGAGGCGAGCCCCATCGCATTGTACAGGACGGTCTGATACTTCTCTCCGAGTCCCTTCTTCAGGAGGCTCCCCACCACGGAGCCGACGATGATGCACCCGGTGTTGACGAGGGTTCCTATCATACTACTTCGTCAGTTCCGTAGCAAAATAATTCCCCTTGCGGGCATACGGGATGCCTTCTTTCATCCACACCGGCTCCGGGGCGCCCTGGAGGTAGTGGTCGAAGAACTGCGAGAGGCGGATCGAAAGGTCCTTCGCGTTGCGGCGCTCCGAGAGGTTGTGCGCCTCGTCGTTGTACTCCAGCAGCCAGGCGGGCTTGCCCAGGCGGCGCAGGCTCATGAAGAACTCGATGCCCTGGTACCACGGCACGGCCCCGTCGGCGTCGTTGTGCATGATGAGCACCGGCGTGGTGACGTTGGGTGCGTGGAAGACGGGGGAGTTCTCGATGTACAGGTCCAGCCCGCCGGGCTCCCAGAGCGTCTTGCCCACGCGGCTCTGGCCGTGTTCGTACTGCCCGATGCGGCTGTTGCCGGACTCCCAGCGGATGCCGCCATAGGCGCTCGTCATGTTGCCCACCGGCGCGCCGGCGCCCGCCGCGGCGAACATGTCCGTGCGCGTGACGAGGTAGGCGGTCTGGTAGCCGCCCCAGCTCTGGCCCTGGATGGCCATGCGCGACTTGTCGATGAAGGGGAACTGCCGGCACATCGCCTCCGCTCCCGCGCAGATGCAGTTGTACGCGCTCTCGCCCGGATGGCCGTCCCGGTAGACGATATCCGGGATGAACACCACGTAGCCGCGGCTCACGAAGAAGGGGATGTTCACCGTGGAGCGGCTCGGCGCCGGCGCCCGGTAGCTGTACAGCGACTCGGAGTACTTCTCATAGAAGTAGATCATCAGCGGATAGCTGCCGGACTTGTCCAGGCCGTCCGGCGTGAAGAGCAGGCCGTCCAGCGGCGTGCCGTCGTAGGCATCCCAGTGCACCAGCTGCACGTCGCCCCAGCGGTAGTCCGCCTGCTGGGGGTTGATCGCCGTCAGCTTGGACTCGCTGGTCCAGCCGTCGCGGGTGACGTAGAGGTCGTTCGGGTGGCGGAAATCTCCCTTCAGGAAAGCGATCACGTTGGCGTCGGCGGCCTTCGTCACGGAGGAGAACCCGCTCTCGGCCAGGAAGCCCTTCGGCTGCCCCGCCTTCGCGGCGTCCACGGTGGCGTAGCCGTTCCGCTTGGTCCGCTCATCGAAGGAGGAAAGGCGCAGCAAACCCTTGACTGGCAGCGTATTGATGTTCTGGAAAAGGTACGGGTCACTCTTGCGGTCGAGGTTCACGATGCGGTACTGCACCCGGTCGCGACGGCCCGCGCCGGAGGTCAGGCACACGGCCTTCTTCCCGTCCGGGGAGAAGCGCCACACGTCGTAGCGGTCGGAAAGCAGCAGCGCCTCGTCGCGGCCCGCCCACTCGGGCGTGCCGATGGGCGTGTAGCCCTCGAGCGGGTGGTCGTCCTCCTCGTCCCAGAAGTTCACGCCGGTGGGACCGGTCAGGTTTACCTCCGCATCCGTGGCGAGGTCACGGCAGTACCAGTTGCCGTCTTCGGGGTTGAACCAGGCGAGGTATTTCCCGTAGGGCGAGGGGATTGCATAGCCCTTGGCGGCCTCGCGCAGGAGCCGGCGGCTGCCGTCGCGCAGGTCCACCAGCGACACGTCCGCACGGCTGTCGGACGCCCACATGTTGTCGATCACATATTTGTCGGTATCGGTGGAAAGGGCGTAGGCGCCTTCCCCGCCGTCGGGCAGGCTGATCCGGTCTGAAGGGTTTGCGGACAGCACCACGGGCACGCCGGGACGGTCCAGGCCCACCAGCGCCCGCAGGCTGCGGGTGCGGCCCCGGGCCACCTTGTCCATCGGCGGAACGCTGTGTGCATCCCACACCCAGATGTCCAGCCGGGCCGCCTCGAACTCATACACGGTCGTATCCTTGGGGGGATAGTACTCCTGCAGGTCGAACACCACGCGGGACGAGCGGTTCGTGAACTTCGGGCGGGCGTTTGCGGACACCACCCAGCCCTCCGGCAGGGCGGCGCAGTCCGCGGAAAGCAGTTCGCAGGCGCTCCACTCCGTCACGGCGGGCGTATTCCGGGCGGCCTTCTGCAGCACCCGCTCCTCCGCCAGGTAGATGGCGTGGCGCGGCGTGCCGTCGGTCTTCTCCTCATCGTCGGTGGCGGTGAACACCAGCTTGTCGCCCGCCGGGTTGAAGGACAGGCCCGCATAGGCCTTGCGGCCACCGGACAGCGTGTCCACGCTCCCCTTCGCAAAATCATAGAGGATCACCGCGTCGCGCGAGAGCGAGTCCTTCTCCTCCTTGGCCGTGATCACGGCGAGCCGGTCGCCCGAACGCGATACTTCGAACGCGGAGACGTTCTTCAGCGTGTCCGTGGTCCCGGCCGCGGGCTTGACCACCAGCAGGTTCTTGGATTTGTTCCCTTTCACTTCCTGCGCGGCGAACAGGTACGGAGCGGTGCTGTAGCCGAGGGCCGTCTGGCCGGATTCGCCGACCATCTCCCACGCGAAGCTGCGCAGGTCCACGCGCGCCACGCTGTCCTTGGGCTGCTCGTCGGGTTTCTTCTTGTCGATCTTGGCCTGGCGCGTGTCCGCGAAGGGGGCCTTCACGGTAAACAGGCCGGCGGAGGCGTCCTGCGCCCACTTCAGGCCCGTTCCGCGCGGCACGGCGAGCTCCGCGCCGGTGGCCAGGTTCTTCAGGTACAGGGTGCCGTCGCCCTCCTGGGGACGGACCTCATAGCTGAGCAGGCGCCCGTCGGGGGAGAGCTGGATCGCGGCGACGGACTGCCAGCCGTCGTATACGTCATGGTCGAGGGGCTTCTTCTGGGCCCACAGGGAGCCGTTTCCGGCAAAAAACACGGGTGCGACCAAAAACAGGACAAGTGAGAATCTGCGCATAAACAAGCAATTTTTGTTGTTGCAAGATACGAAAAAACTGCATTTTTCTATTGCATTTCCCGATTTGTTTCCTACATTTGCAAATAGTATGATCATCCGCAAAGCTGCATATTGGTGGTGGCGCCTGTTACAACTCAAACCAGTCGTAAGAGGTTGACGCTCCGTATGCATATCTGAACCAGAAAGATACATCAAAAAGGGCCCTGCCGCATTGCGACAGGGCCCTTTTCAGATTTTAAACCCCCATACAAGATGAAAAGTTACTTGGTAGATTCAGAAGGTTATTACGGCGAATTCGGAGGCGCGTACGTCCCCGAAATCCTGCACAAATGCGTGGAAGACCTGCAGCGGGCCTACCTGCCCATCCTCGAAAGCGAAGGCTTCCGGCGGGAGTACCGCGCCCTGCTGCGCGACTACGTGGGGCGGCCGAGCCCGCTGTACCGGGCGAGGCGCCTGTCCGAGCGCTACGGCACGCAGATCTGGCTCAAGCGCGAAGACCTCAACCACACCGGGGCCCACAAGATCAACAACACGGTGGGGCAGATTCTCGTGGCCCGGCAGATGGGCAAGCGGCGCATCATCGCCGAGACGGGTGCCGGCCAGCACGGCGTGGCCACGGCCACGGTGTGTGCGCTGATGGACATGGAATGCGTGGTGTACATGGGCGAGACCGACGTCCGCCGCCAGCGGATCAACGTCGAGAAGATGAAGATGCTCGGCGCCACCGTGGTCCCGGTCCATTCCGGCAACAAGACGCTCAAGGACGCCACCAACGAGGCCATCCGCGACTGGTGCTGCCACCCCGCCGACACCTTCTACATCATCGGTTCCACCGTGGGCCCGCACCCCTATCCCGATATGGTGGCCCGGCTGCAGTCGGTCATCAGCGAGGAGATCAAGGCCCAGCTCCTGGAACAAACGGGACGGGATTATCCCGACTACCTGATGGCCTGCGTGGGCGGCGGGTCCAACGCCGGGGGCACCATCTACCATTATATAGACGACCCGCGCGTGAAGATCGTGCTCGCGGAAGCCGGCGGCCTCGGAGTGGACAGCGGCAAGACCGCCGCCACCATCGCCCTCGGCCAGGTGGGCATCCTGCACGGCGCCAAGAGCTACGTGATCCAGAGCCCGGACGGGCAGATCGAGGAACCGTACTCCATCAGCGCCGGGCTGGACTATCCGGGCATCGGCCCGATGCACGCGAACCTGGCGGCACAGGGCCGCGCCCGCGTGATCCCGGTGAACGACGACGAGGCCGTGGCCGCCGCCTTCGAGCTGACGCGCCTGGAGGGCATCATCCCCGCCCTGGAGAGCGCACACGCCCTGGGCGCCCTGGCCAAGATGGACTTCCGCCCGGAAGACATCGTCGTGCTGACCGTCTCCGGCCGGGGCGACAAGGACATCGAAACCTACCTCAGCTACTACCCGCGATGAACCCCTTCCGCTACACCCTCGCCTGCCGGGAACTGCCCGGCGACCTGCACACCCCGGTCTCGGCCTACCTGCGCCTCCGGGACGCATCCACCCGCTCCATCCTGATGGAGAGCAGCGACTTCCACGCCGGGCGCGAGGCCCGTTCGTTCATCGCCCTGGAGCCGCTCGCGGAGGTGGGGCTCGCCCACGGCACCGGCTTCTTCCGCCTGCCGGACGGGTCCGTCCGCGAAAGGCCCGTCGACGAAAGCTATCCGGCCGACCGGCTGATCCGCGACTTCATGGACTGTTTCTCGCTGGATGACAGGCGGGCGGACCTGTGGGGCTTCACCTCATTCAACGCCGTCCGCTACTTCGAGGACATCCCCGTCAAGGACGAGACGCGCGCGGAGAACGACGCCCCGGACCTGCTCTACATTCTCTTCCGCTACTGCCTCGTGTTCGACCACTTCCGCAACAGTTTGATTCTCAAGGAACTGGTACCGGAGGGAGAAGCGCCGCAGGGCGAGCGCATCGTGCGCCTGCTGGGCCGCGCCGCGACCAACCTCTACGACTTCCGCCCAGTGGGCGAGACCCGCTCCCCGCTCACGGACGAGCAGCACCGCGAGAACATCCGCCGCGGCATCGCGCACTGCCGGCGCGGCGACGTGTTCCAGGTGGTCCTGTCGCGCCGCTTCGTCCAGCGCTACGAAGGCGACGACTTCCAGCTGTACCGCGCCCTGCGCGGCATCAACCCCTCCCCGTATCTCTTCTACATGGATTTCGGCGGCTACCGCATCTTCGGCTCCTCGCCCGAGACGCACTGCCGCATCGAGGGCGGACGCGCCGCCATCGACCCCATCGCAGGCACGGCGCGGCGGACCGGCGACGACGCACAGGACGCCCGGGCGGCGGAATTCCTCCGCAGCGATCCCAAGGAGAACGCCGAGCACGTGATGCTGGTGGACCTGGCCCGCAACGACCTCTCGCGCAACTGCCACGACGTCCGGGTGGACTTCTACAAGGAACTGCAGTACTACTCGCACGTCATCCACCTGGTCAGCCGGGTGAGCGGCGAGCTGGACGAAGGCGCCGAAAGCGTCCGGACCTTCATCGACACCTTCCCCGCCGGAACGCTTTCCGGCGCCCCGAAGGTGCGCGCGATGCAGATCATCACCGAGCTGGAACCCCACAACCGCGGGGCCTACGGCGGCTGCGTGGGCAGCATCGGGTTCGACGGTTCGCTCAACCAGGCCATCACCATCCGCACCTTCGTGAGCCGGGGCGGGGAACTGTGGTTCCAGGCCGGCGGCGGCATCGTCGCGAAGAGCGATCCCGAGCGCGAACTCCAGGAAGTGAACAACAAGCTCGGCGCGCTGCGCAAGGCCGTCGAACTCGCCGCAAAACTCTGACAGCCATGAAGATCGTCATCATAGACAACTACGACTCGTTCACCTTCAACCTGGTGCACCTCGTGCGGGAACTCGGCTGCTCGCCCTGCGTCCTGCGCAACGACCGCTTCGATCCGGAATCCCTCGCGGACTTCGACAAGATCCTGCTCTCCCCGGGCCCCGGCATCCCGTCGGAAGCCGCGCTGATGCCCGAGGTCATCCGGCGCTACGCCGCCAGCAAACCCATCCTGGGCGTGTGCCTGGGCGAGCAGGCCCTCGGCGAGGCCTTCGGGGCCCGGCTCGTGAACCTCGAGTCCGTCTTCCACGGCGTGCAGACCCCCTGCCGCCTGACGGTCCGCGACTACCTGTTCGACGGGCTGCCGGAGGTATTCCCCGTGGGACGCTACCACTCCTGGGTGGTGGACGCCGCCACGCTGCCCGCCTGCCTGGAGGCCACCGCCCTGAGCGAGGAAGGGCAGGTGATGGCCCTACGCCACCGCCGCCTGGACCTGCGCGGCGTGCAGTTCCATCCCGAAAGCATCCTCACGCCGGACGGAAAAAGAATCATCGAAAACTGGTTGAATCATTAAAAGAAAACGCAATATGAAACAGTATCTGAACCAACTCATCGAAGGGGAGACCCTCTCCCGCGAGCAGACGCACGACATCCTGCTCGGCATCACCCGCCAGCAGTTCAACGACGCCCAGATCGCCGCGCTGCTGATGGCTTTCCAGACCCGCGGCGTCACCGTGGACGAACTCCTCGGCTTCCGCGACGGCCTGCTGGAGACCGGCCGGCACATCGACCTGGACGACTGCAACACCCTGGATATCGTGGGCACCGGCGGCGACGGCAAGAACACCTTCAACATCTCCACCTGCGCGGCCTTCGTGATCGCCGGGGCCGGCTACAAGGTTACCAAGCACGGCAACGGCGCCAGCACCTCCGTGAGCGGCGCCAGTACGGTCCTGGAGGCCCACGGCGTCAAGTTCACGGACGATCCGGACCGGCTCCGGCGCTCGCTGGACGAGACCGGGTTCTGCTACTTCCACGCCCCGCTCTTCGCCTACGGGATGAAATTCGTGGGACCGGTGCGCCGCGCGCTCGGCGTGCCCACCTGCTTCAACCTGCTGGGCCCCCTGGTGAATCCCTGCCAGCCGAAGAACTCCCTGCACGGCACCGCCACGCAGGCCCAGCAGCGCCTATACGTGCGGGCCCACCAGAAAATCGGCGACAACTACGGCGTGCTCACCAGCTACGACGGCTACGACGAGATTTCGCTGACTTCCGGATTCAAGCTCGTCACCCCGAATTTCGAGAAGGTCTTCACGCCCAAGGACCTGGGGCTCAACTATGTAGAGCCGAAGGACATCTACGGCGGGCAGACCGCGGACGAGGCGCGGCGGATCTTCGACTCCGTGCTCGAGGGCACGGCCACCGAGGCGCAGAAGTCGGTCATCCTGGCCAACGCCGCCTGCGGCATCTCCATCATCGACCGCAACCTGTCCGTGGAGGAGTCCATCGCCCTGTGCCGCGAGTCGCTGGACAGCGGCCGCGCCCTGAAATCCTTCCGCCGCTTCGTCGAAATGAACAGCTGACATGGACATCCTGGAAACCATCCTCGCCACGAAACACCGGGAACTGACGTTCGGGAAACGGCGTTCCCTGAAGCAGGCCCTGCTGGACTCGCCCACCGGCATCATCGCGGAATTCAAGCGCAAGTCGCCCTCGAAAGGCTGGATCCACGCCGACGCCCGGCCCGAGGCGGTCGTGCCCGCCTATGCGGCGGCGGGCGCGGCGGCGCTCAGCATCCTCACCGATGAAAGCTACTTCGGCGGGAGCCTGGACTACATCCGGCAGGTCCGCCCGCTGGTGGACCTCCCCATCCTGCGCAAGGACTTCATCATCGACCCCTACCAGTTGTACCAGGCCGCGGAGGCGGGCGCCGACGCCGTGCTGCTCATCGCCGCGTGCCTGAGCCGTGCGGACTGCGCCGCCCTGACGGCGGAGGCGCACCGGCTCGGGCTGGAGGTGCTGCTGGAGATCCACGACGCCGCCGAGCTGGACTACGTCAGTCCGGAGGTGGACGTCGTGGGCGTGAACAACCGCCACCTCGGCAGTTTCGTCACCGACGTGCAGACCTCGTTCGACCTGGCCCCGTTGCTTCCCCCGCCCTCCACAACGACAGCGCAAGCAACGGGGACGGTGTTCGTCTCGGAGAGCGGCATCGGCGACCCGGAAACCGTACGGAAACTGCGGGCGGCGGGCTTCCGCGGCTTCCTGATGGGCGGACGCTTCATGAAAAACCCCGACCCGGGCGCCGCCCTGGCCGACTTCATCCGGGCGATATGATCAACGGACAGCTCATCAAGGTGTGCGGCATGACCGAAGGCGAGAACATCCGCGCCGTGGAAGCCCTGGGGGTGGACCTGATCGGCTTCATCTTCTACCCGGGCTCGCCGCGCTTCGTGCGCGAAACGCCCTCCTACCTGCCCCGCCGGGCCGGACGCGTGGGCGTGTTCGTGGACGCCACGCGCGACGAGATCCTGCGCCGTCACGACACCTTCCGCTTCGACTACGTCCAGCTCCACGGCTCCGAGAGCCCGGAATTCTGCGCCGCGCTGCGCGAACGGGACGGCCTGCGCGTCATCAAGGCCTTCGGCATCGCCGAGGAGAGCGTACGGAACACCGTGGCCGGCTACGAGGGCAGCTGCGACCTGTTCCTCTTCGACACCAAGACCCCCGGACACGGCGGCAGCGGCCAGCGTTTCGACTGGTCCGTCATGGACGACTACGAAGAGAAGACCCGCTTCCTGCTCAGCGGCGGCATCGGGCTCGACACGGTGGAGATCCTCCACGATTTCATCTACCCGTACCTCGCGGGCATCGACCTCAACAGCCGCTTTGAAACGGCTCCGGGCATCAAAGACCCGGACCAGATAGAAGTCTTTTTAGAAAACTTGCAACGATAAGGAAATGAACCGGATAGACAATCTTTTCAGCACCCGCCCGCAGCGCCTGCTCTCCATCTATTTCTGCGCCGGGGCCCCCACTCCCGACGGTACTGCGGACGTCATCCGCACCCTGGCACGCGAAGGCGTGGACATGATCGAAATCGGCATCCCCTTCAGCGATCCGATGGCCGACGGGCCCGTGATCCAGGACGCCGCCACGAAGGCCCTCCGGAACGGGATGACCCTCGAAAAACTCTTCTCCCAGCTCGAGGACATCCGCCGCGACGTGGACATTCCCCTCATCCTGATGGGCTACCTGAACCCCATTTTCCGCTATGGCTTCGAGGCGTTCTGCGCCCGCTGCGCGAGCGTGGGCGTGGACGGGATGATCATCCCGGACCTGCCCTTCAAGGACTATATGGAGAGTTACAAGGACGTGGCCGCCCGGTACGGGCTGCGCTTCATCATGCTCATCACCCCGGAGACATCCGAGGAGCGCGTGCGCCTGATCGGCGAGCACAGCTCGGGCTTCATCTACATGGTCTCGTCGGCCGCCACGACCGGCGCCCAGAAGGACTTCGACGCCCGCAAGCAGGCCTATTTCAAGCGGATCGCGGACCTGGACCTGGACATTCCGCGGATGGTGGGCTTCGGCATCAGCAACCGCCAGACCTTCGACGCCGCCTGCGAATACGCCAGCGGAGGCATCATCGGCAGCCGCTTCGTGTCGCTGCTGGACGAAACCGGCGGAGACGCCCAAAAAGCGATCCGCCGGTTAAAATCGGATATCGGACTGTAACGCTGTGCGGCAGGCAGGCTTGCCTCGTTCATGAGCCACGGGCGGCTACGGTTCGCTCCGGCAACCTGCCTGCCGCACGCAACCTAGCGATCTTCCATTTTTACGTATTCTTTTTCGTCGGTGACGCAGCGGTAGGCGGGACGGATGATGCGGCGCCCCTCGAAATTGAGCTCCTCGTTGCGGTGCGCGCACCAGCCCACGATACGGCCCATCGCGAAGAGCGGCGTATAGATCTCCCGGGGGATGCCGATCAGGTCGTACACGAAACCGGAATAGAAGTCCACGTTGGCGCAGAGCACCTTGCCGTGGCCCTTCGCGGCATAGACCTGCTCGATGGCCAGCCGCTCGATCCGCTCCATGAACTCGAACTCCGCCAGCCGGCCCTTCTCGATGGCCAGGTCGCGCGCCATCTCCTTGAGCAGGACCGTACGCGGATCGGACTTGGTGTACACGGCGTGGCCGATGCCGTAGATGAGCCCGCTCCCGTCGAACGCCTTGCCGGAAACGATGCGCCGCAGCCAGGCGGAGATCTCCCGGTCGTCCGTCCAGTCGGCGATCTTCTCCTTCAGGAAGTCGATCATGTCGCACACCTTGAGGTTCGCGCCGCCGTGCTTGGGGCCCTTGAGCGAGCCGATGCCGGCCGCGATGGACGAGAACGTGTCCGTGCCGGAAGAAGAGGTCACGCGGACCGTGAAGGTGGAGTTGTTACCGCCGCCGTGCTCGGAATGCAGGATGAGCAGCAGGTCGAGCGTGCGGGCGTCCAGCTCGGTATAGTCGGAGCCCTTGAGCATATACAGGAAATTCTCCGCCAGCGACAGGCCCGGCTGGGCGTCGCGGATGTGAAGCGAACGGCCGTGATGATGGTGCCGGTACATGTTGTACGCATAGGCGATCGTCGTCGGGAACTTCGAGATCAGCTCGATGCTCTGGCGCATCAGGTTGTCGCGGGACACGTCGTCCGGGTTCTCGTCGAAGGTATAGAACTCCATCACGCTCCGGGCGAGGATGTTCATGATGTCGTCCCCTTCCAGTTCGATGATGTGCAGGATCGTCTTCTGCTCCAGGGGCATGTTCTCGAAGATCAGGTCCTTGAAGGACTGGAGCTCCTCCGCGTCCGGCAGGCGCCCGGAAAGCAGCAGGAAGCAGATTTCCTCATAGCCGCAGCGTTTCTCGGCCATGATGGCGTGCACGAGGTCCTTGACTTCGTAGCCCCGGAAAAAGAGTTTTCCGTCAATCGGCACGAGCTTGCCGTCCGCGTCGCGGTCGTAGCCCACGACGTTGCCTATGTTGGTCAGGCCCACCAGCACGCCGGTGCCGTCCTCGTTGCGCAAGCCCCGCTTGACGTCGAGTTTCTTGAACAGTTCCGCGTCGATGCGCGTGCTGCTCTTCATCTCGTCGGAGAGCTTGTAGATGAGGTATTCTTTCTTGGTCTTCGCGGTCATTGCTTCGAAAGGGTGTTGAGCGCAGAGCCCGCCCGGAACCAGGCGATCTGCTGCGGGGTGTAACTGTGCAGGGCCTTGATGCACTCCTGCGAGCCGTTGGAATGGTGCAGCACCACGTCCACCGGCTGCCCGGGGGCGATGCCTGCGCACAGGACGTCGATCCGGTCCTCCGCGCGCACCTTGTTCCAGTCCGCCGGATCGGCGAAGGTGAGGGCCAGCACGCCCTGCTTCTTCAGGTTGGTCTCGTGGATGCGGGCGAAACTCTTCGCCAGCACGGCGCGCACGCCCAGGAAGCGCGGCTCCATCGCCGCGTGCTCGCGGCTCGAACCCTCGCCGTAGTTGTCTTCCGCCACCACGATGCTGCCGGTGCCGGCATCGCGCAGGGCCTTCGCCCGCGGCGCCACGGGGCCGGACTTGCCGGTGAAGGCGTCCACGGCGCCCATCAGGAGGTTGTCGGAGATATTTTCAAGATGCCCGCGGTACTTCAGCCAGGGACCGGCCATCGAGATGTGGTCCGTGGTGCACTTGCCCTTGACCTTGATCAGCAGCGGCAGTCCGGTGAAGTCGCGCCCGTCCCACGCGGGGAAGGGCTGCAGGCGCTGCAGGCGCTTGCTGTCCGGGCGGATGACCGGCTCGGGGCTGCCGGCCTGCGGCGCCACATAGCCGCCGAGGTCGTCCACGAAGCCTGCCGGGGGCAGGTCGAAGCCGCGCGGGGAACGCAGCCAGCAGCCGTCCACCGTATCCTGACGCGGGTCGAAGTCCAGTTCGCCCGCGAAGGCCAGCGCCACCGCCATCTCCGGCGAGGAGATGAAGGCGTGGGTGTTCGGATTGCCGTCCGCCCGCTTGGCGAAGTTGCGGTTGAAGCTGGTCACGATGGTGTTGCGGCGCGTCGGGTCGTCCGTCTTGCGCTCCCACTGGCCGATGCAGGGGCCGCAGGCGTTCGCCATCACCTTCGCACCCGCCTCGCGGAGGGTGTCCAGCAGGCCGTCCCGCTCGGCGGTGGCCCGCACCCGGGTGCTGCCCGGGATGACGATCAACTCCGCCTTCGGCTTCAGGCCGGCGTCCAGGGCGTACCGCGCCACGGAAGCCGCGCGCGAAAGGTCCTGGTAGGAGGAATTCGTGCAGGAGCCGATCAGGCTCACCTCCACCTTGTGGGGGAAGTGCTCCCGTGCCTGGCGGTCCTTCATGCCGCTCGCCGGGCAGGCCGCGTCGGGGGTGAAGGGGCCGTTGACATAGGGCTCCAGCGTCGAAAGGTCGATCTGGATGAGTTCGTCGAAATACTGCTCCGGGTGCTGCGCCACCGCGTCGTCGCAGCGCAGCTCGTGGCTGAGCGCCGCCGCCATCGCCGCCACTTCGGGCCGGCCGGTGGCCATCAAGTACTCGGAGGTGTGCACGCCGAAGGGGAACACGGAGCAGGTCGCGCCCACTTCCGCGCCCATATTGCAGATGGTGGCCTTGCCGGTGCAGGAGATGTTCTCCGTGCCGGGGCCGAAATACTCGATGATCGCGTTGGTGCCGCCCTTCACGGACAGCAGGCCGGCCAGGCGCAGGATCACGTCCTTGGGGGAGGCCCAGCCCTTCAGCGAGCCGGTCAGGCGCACGCCGATCAGGCGCGGCATCCGGAGTTCCCAGGGCATCCCGGTCATCACGTCCACCGCGTCCGCGCCGCCCACGCCGATGGCCAGCATGCCCATGCCGCCCGCGTTGGGGGTATGGGAATCCGTTCCGACCATCATGCCGCCGGGGAAGGCGTAGTTTTCCAGGACGATCTGGTGGATGATGCCGGCGCCGGGCTTCCAGAAGCCGATGCCGTAGCGCGCCGCGGCGGAGGACAGGAATTCATACACCTCCGCATTGGTCCGCAGGGCGTCCGGCAGGTCCTGCTCCGCGCCGCTGCGGGCGCAGATCAGGTGGTCGCAATGCACGGTGGTGGGCACGCTCACGGCCTCGCGGCCCGTGCTCATGAACTGCAGCAGCGCCATCTGGGCGGTTGCATCCTGCATCGCCACGCGGTCCGGACGGAACTCGCCGAAATCCTGCAGCGGCGTCAGCTTGCGCAGGGCGCCGCTGTCATAGAAATGGGAATACAGGATCTTCTCGGAAAAAGTAAGCGGCCGCCCCAGCGCTTCCCGCGCGGCGGCGACCCGCTGCTGATATCCTCCGTAAAAGGATTTGACTACCTCCGGATCGAACATAAAGGAAAAAACACTACTAACTAACTCTTACGTCACAAAGATAGTGAAAAATTTGATAAATGATACACTTTTTTCAAACTATTTGATATTCAATCACAAAAAAAGTCCGAACAGGAAGTATTTTTTACGTTTAATAAATAAATGACAGAGTTTTGGCGCAAAAACTTACGATTCGTAAGCGCCGAATTCACTTCGTTTTTCGGGAAAATCTTTGCTCAATCCAAGCATTATTCCTATATTAGCGACTCAATAACCGACACTATTACACATTCATAACATTCATCTCAAATCATTGGAGGAAACCCATGAATAAAATCAAAAATCTCGCGGATCTCCGCAAGATCAAAGAGGGCATGCAAGGCAGGATGTCGATGCGCGAAAAGAGCGACTCCTCCGAAGCCATCATTCAAATCAAGGTCGGAATGGCCACCAGCGGTATCGCCTCGGGTGCGAAAGAGACCATGAACTACCTCATCACCGAATTGGACAAGCGCCAGATCAAGGCGCTCGTGATGCAGGTCGGCGACATGGGCTACAGCTACGCCGAGCCCACCGTCGAGGTCACCATCCCCGGCAAGGACCCCGTCGTGTTCGGAGACGTCAAGATCCCCCGCGCGAAGGAAATCATCGAGAAGTACATCATCGGCGGTGAACTGATCGAGGGCATCCTGCCGGCCAACTACAGATCCATCTAACCCCCACAGTAAAGGCTATGGCTGTAAAAATGCACATTCTGGTTTGTGGTGGTACAGGTTGCACCGCAAATGCCAGCCGTGAGGTCATCGACGCCCTCAACCGGGAGCTCGAGTCCCACGACCTGACCGATTTCGCGAAAGTGGTCGTCACCGGCTGCTTCGGATTCTGCGAGAGGGGCCCCATCGTCAAGATCATCCCCGACAACACCTTCTATACCCAGGTCAAGCCCTCCGACGCCAAGGAGATCATCGAGGAGCACATCATCAAGGGCCGCAAGGTCCACCGCCTCCTGTACGTCGCCCCGGACACCAACGAGAGCATCTCCGACTCCAAGCACATGGAGTTCTACAAGAAGCAGCTCCGCATCGCCCTGCGCAACTGCGGTTTCATCGATCCCGAGAACATCGACGAGGCCATCGCGCGCGACGGCTATGCCGCCCTCGGCAAGTGCCTCACCGAGATGACCCCGGAAGAGGTCATCGCCGAGATCAAGAAGTCCGGCCTCCGCGGACGCGGCGGCGCCGGCTTCCCCACCGGCGTGAAGTGGGAAATCGCCTCCAAGAGCCGCGTGGGCGAGCAGAAGTACGTGGTCTGCAACGCCGACGAAGGCGACCCGGGCGCATTCATGGACCGTTCCCTGCTGGAGGGCGACCCGCACTCCATCCTCGAGGCCATGGCCATCTGCGGCTACTGCATCGGGGCCAGCAAGGGCCTCATCTACATCCGCGCCGAGTACCCGCTCGCCATCCACCGTCTCCAGGTCGCCATCAAGCAGGCCGAAGAGTACGGCCTGCTGGGCAAGAACATCCTCGGCACCGGCTTCGACTTCGAGATCGAGCTCCGCTACGGCGCAGGCGCCTTCGTCTGCGGTGAAGAGACGGCCCTGATCCACTCGATGGAAGGCAAGCGCGGCGAGCCGACGTTCAAACCGCCGTTCCCCGCCCAGTCCGGTTACCTCGGGAAGCCGACCAACGTGAACAACGTCGAGACCTACGCGAACATCCCCGTCATCATCAACAAGGGCGCGGACTGGTTCGCCAGCATCGGCACCGAGAAGTCCAAGGGCACCAAGGTCTTCGCCCTCGCCGGCAAGATCAACAACGTGGGCTTGATCGAAGTCCCGATGGGCATCACCCTCCGGGAGATCATCTACGAGATCGGCGGCGGCATCAAGGGCGGCAAGAAATTCAAGGCCGTCCAGACCGGCGGTCCTTCGGGCGGCTGCCTCACCGAAAAGCACCTCGACACCCCCATCGACTACGACAGCCTCGTGGCGGCCGGCTCGATGATGGGTTCCGGCGGTATGATCGTCATGGACGAGGACGACTGCATGGTGGCCATCGCGAAGTTCTACCTGGGCTTCACGGTGGACGAGTCCTGCGGCAAGTGCACCCCGTGCCGCGTGGGCAACAAGCGCCTCCTGGAAATCCTCACCAAGATCACCGACGGCAAGGGCACGATGCAGGACCTCGAAGACCTCAAGAACCTCTCGGCCGTCATCAAGGACACCGCGCTCTGCGGCCTCGGCCAGACCTCCCCGAACCCGGTTCTCTCCACGATCAACAACTTCTGGGACGAATACGTCGAGCACGTCACGGAGAAGAAGTGCCGTGCCGGCCAGTGCAAGGCCCTGAAGAAGTATGTCATCGATCCCGACAAGTGCAAGGGCTGTACGGCCTGCGCGAGGGCCTGCCCCGTCGGTGCCATCACCGGCGTGGTCAAGAACCCCCACGTCATCAACCAGCTCGACTGTATCAAGTGCGGTACTTGCATCGAGAAGTGCAAATTCGGCGCTATCAGCCTTAATTAAGGGAGGAATCAAATATGGATACGATCAAATTGACTATAGACAACCGGGCAGTGGAAGTACCCAAGGGTACTACCGTTTTGAAGGCTGCCGAGCAGATGGGCATCAAGATCCCCACCCTCTGCAATTTCGAACTGGACGGCCTCGCGCTCAAGAACCACCCCGGCGGATGCCGCGTGTGCGTGGTCGAGATCGCCGGCCGCCGCAACCTGGCCCCCGCCTGTATCACCGAGTGTATGCCGGACATGGTCGTCAAGACCAACTCGTTCCGTGCGCTCAACGCCCGCAGGACCGTCCTTGAGCTGATGCTCAGCGACCATCCCAACGACTGCCTCCAGTGCCCCAAGAGCGGCAAGTGCGAGCTCCAGGCCCTGGCCGCCGACATGGGCATCCGCGAGATCCCCTTCAAGGGCAAGCAGTCCCAGTACCCGATCGAGCTTTCCCCGTCGATCGTCCGGGACGCCAACAAGTGCATCATGTGCCGCCGTTGCGAGTCCGTGTGCCACGAGTACCAGAGCGTAGGTGCCATCGGCGCCGTCGAACGCGGCTTCCCCGCCGTGGTCTCCACCGCCTTCGGAAAGCACCTCATCGACACCAACTGCGTCTTCTGCGGCCAATGCGTCGCGGTGTGCCCCACCGGCGCCCTCGCGGAGGTGGACAACACCGGCAAGATCCTGCGCGACATCGCCAATCCCGAGGTCAAGACCTGCGTCCAGGTGGCTCCCGCCGTGCGCGTGGCCCTGGGCGAAGAGTTCGGTATGCCCGCCGGCAGCATCGTCACCGGCAAGATCGCGGCCGCGCTCAAGGCCATCGGCTTCGACTACGTGTTCGACACCGACTGGTCCGCCGACCTTACCATTATGGAGGAAGGCACCGAGGCCGTCGGCCGCTTCAAGAAATTCCTCGCCGGCGACAAGGATGTCAAGATCCCCATCATGACCTCCTGCTGCCCCGCCTGGGTCAACTTCTACGAGAAGTTCTATCCCGAGTTGCGCGAGTATCCGTCCACGGCCAAGTCGCCGCAGGGTATGTTCGGCGCCACCGCGAAGACCTATTTCGCGGACAAGATCGGCGTCCCCCGCGAGAAACTCATCTGCGTGTCCGTGATGCCTTGCGTCGCGAAGAAGTACGAGTGTGAACGCGAGGAACTCGGCGTGAACGGCGATCCCGACGTGAACTACTCCATCACCACGCGTGAGCTGGCCCGCCTGATCAAGATCTGCAACATCGATTTCGCAAGCCTCCCCGAGGCCGAGTTCGACTCGCCGCTGGGTACTTCCACCGGCGCGGCCGTCATCTTCGGCGCCACCGGCGGCGTGATGGAGGCCGCGCTCCGTACGGCCTACGAGGTCCTGACCGGCAAGACCCTTCCGAGGATCGACTTCGAGGAGGTCCGCGGCCTGGAGGGCATCCGCGAGGCGACCATCCCCATCCCGGGCGTAATCGACCTGAAGGTAGCCGTCGCCTACGGCCTGAAGAACGCGCGCGGCATCATGGAACAGATCAAGGCAGGCAACTGCCCGTACCACTTCGTGGAGGTGATGGCCTGCCCGGGCGGCTGCATCGACGGCGCCGGCCAGCCGTACCACCACGGCGACGCTTCCATCATCAAGGCGCGTCACGCGGCCATCTACGAAGCCGACAGGCGTATGCCGCTCCGCAAGTCGCACGAGAATCCCGAGATCCAGGCGATCTACAAGGAGTTCTACGGCGAGCCTTGCTCCGAGAAGTCGCATCACCTGCTGCACACGCACTACTTCGACAAGAGAATGAAGTTTGACCTTGAAAAATAATTGTACCATGTGTGGACCCCAGATAAAAATCAGTGAAGCCAATTACTTGAAAATCAAGGAAATCTGCGCTTCCTTCAACAACAATCCGGGCGAGCTGATCAATATCCTGCACAAAACGCAGGACCACTTCGGCTACCTGCCCGAGGAAGTCCAGCAGGTCGTGGCGGACTGCCTCGGAATCCCGGTCGGCAAGGTGTACGGCGTCGTGTCCTTCTACAGCTTCTTCACGATGAAGCCCAAGGGCAAGTACGCCATCTCCGTCTGCCTCGGAACCGCCTGCTACGTCAAGGGAGCCGAGAAGGTGCTCGACGCGCTCAAGAAGGAGCTCAACATCTCCGAGGGCGGCGTGACCGAGGACGGCAAGTTCTCCCTCGACGTCCTGCGCTGCGTGGGTGCCTGCGGCCTGGCCCCGGTCATGACCATCAACGGCAAGACCTACGGCCGTCTCGTCCCCGAGCACGTCAAGGAGATCCTGGCGGAGTACGCTGACTAAAACCCCGTCTTTGCAAACTTTTCGGGCCGGCCCTTCCCAGAGCCGGCCCGTGAAATTCCATAGAAAATGAAAATTTCGGAAATCGCAAAACTCATCGACGGGGAGCTCGTCGGAGCTCCCGCAGACGATACCTACGAGGTCAGGAAGGCCTTCGCATCCGACCTGATGAGCGACGTGCTCCGTTTCTCGATGGAAGAGACGGTGCTGATCACCGGCCTGTGCAACAACCAGACGATGCGCACCTCGGAGATGTCCGACCTGCGCGTGGTGGTGATCGGCCGCGACAAGCAGCCCGACGAGGAGATGCTCGAACTGGCCGAAGAGCTGGACATCACCCTCATCAAATCCCGCTACAGCATTTTCAAAATCAGCGGCATCCTGTACGGCGCCGGCATAGAACCCCTTTATTGATAATGCATTACACATTTGACATAGAGCGCGGTAACTTCGCCGATGCCGGCCAGGCCTCCAGCAGCGTCAAGCGTGCGCTGAAGCACCTCGGCGTGGATCCCGTCAGCATCAAGCGGACCGTGGTGGCGCTCTTCGAAGCGGAGATCAACGCCATCGCGCACGCCTACGGCGGCCGGATCGACGTCGACATCGACGACGGGAAGATCGTGATGGTGGTGGCCGACCAGGGCCCCGGCATCCCGAACATCGACCTCGCCATGCAGGAGGGCTGGTCCACCGCTTCGCCCCAGGTCCGCGAGATGGGCTACGGCGCCGGAATGGGCCTGCCGAACATCAAGAAGAACACCGACGAACTGAAAATCGAGACGGAAGTGGGCGTAGGGACCACCGTCACCATGACCGTCTATCTTGCCTGACGATATGGCCGAAAGAGAAACCTATTTCAAACATTCGCTCAAGGTCAACCTCGACCGCTGCCAGGGCTGCACCACCTGCATGCGCTCCTGCCCCACCGGCGCCATCCGCATCCGGGGCGGCAAGGCGGTCGTGAACGACAACAAGTGCGTGGACTGCGGACAGTGCATGAAGATCTGCCCGCACAAGGCGATCTACATCCAGCAGGACGACTTCGCGCAGATCAAGGACTACAAGTACCGGGTCTGCCTCGTTCCGGCCACCTTCATCGGCCAGTTCGAGGAGAAGTACCGGACGCGGGAGATCTACGCCTGCCTCAAGAAACTGGGTTTCACCCACATCTATGAGGTGGAGCACGAAGTGGGCTACATAATCGACCTGTACAACCAGTATATGGAGGCCCATCCGGAGATCCGGACCTTCATCTCCCCGTACTGCCCCGCCGTGATCCGGCTCATCCAGGTGCGCTTCCCCTCGCTGGTGGACAACGTCATCCACGTGCGCGCCCCCTTCGAGCTGGCGGCCCGCGTCATCATCCGCCGCCTGATGGACGAAGGCGCCCCGCGCGAGGACATCGGCGTCTTCTACATCACCCCCTGCGCCGCCAAGATCGCCGCGGTCAAGTACCCGGTGAGCAAGAAGGAAACCTGCATCGCGGGCGTCCTGAACATGGACTTCCTCTACAACAAGGTGCAGCTGATGCTCCACGAATCCGGCAACGACGCCGAGGCCATCAACCACGCCCTCACCGCACCCGACGTGCTGTGGCCCCTCGCGGGCGGGGAGGCCTGCCATTTCCGCGGCTCGCAGTACGCGGTGGACGGCCTGCAGAACGTCCTGAACTTCCTGGAGAAGCTCGAGGACGAGGCCGTGGACGCCGAGGGCCTGGTGGAGATGCGCATCTGCGACCAGGGCTGCGTGGGCGGCGTGCTGGCCACCAACAACCGCTTCGTGGCGCGCAAGCGGCTGGAGAGCCGGGCGCGGCTCTTCCAGCAGCAGAACCGCACCAAGACCCGCTACCAGCGTTACAACGACCCCGAGTTCTGCCGCTGGATCAACGAGCAGATGGAGATCCCCGAAATCAAGCCCCGCTCGATCTACAAGCTGGACGACAACTTCGCGGAGGCCTTCAAGATGGCCGAACGGATGAAGAAGATCGAAAAGGCGCTGCCGGGCGTGAACTGCTCGGCCTGCGGCGCGCCTTCCTGCGCCGCCCTGGCCGAGGACATCGTGCGCGGCGACGCCAAGATGGACACCTGCATCTTCATCAACCGCCACTCGCAGGCCTCGGAGGACGCCATCCGCAGCATCTGGGGAGACCGCGTCCGCACCAAGGAAATCAACAACGACCCTGAAAACAAACGATAACATGACAGTCAAGGACATCATTGAAAAACTCAACCTGGAGTGCCTCAACGAGGCCAACCTCGATACGGAAGTCACCGGCGCCTACGCCTCCGACCTGCTCAGCGACGTGATGGGCAACGCCCGGAGCGGGCAGGTCTGGATCACCATGCAGACCCACAAGAACGTCACGGCCATCGCTTCCCTGCGGGACCTCCCCGCCGTGATCATCGTCCGCGGCGGCGTGCCCGACGAGGACATGCTGGAGCACGCCAAGGACGAGGACGTGTGCATCCTCGTCAGCCAGGAAGCCACCTTCCAGGTCTGCGGGAAACTCTACGAGATCCTCAAGTAGCGCTTCCGGATGCAGTTCCGCGCCGACATGCACATCCACTCGGTGCTCTCCCCCTGCGGCGACATCGACATGAGCCCCTCCGCCATCGTGGCGACGGCGAAGGAGCGCGGGATGGACATCATCGGCCTGACCGACCACAACACCACCCTCAACGCCGACGTCACGCGGCGGCTGGGGGAGAAGGTCGGCCTGCACGTGCTGATGGGCGCGGAGGTGACCACCAAGGAAGAGGTGCACTGCCTGGGCTTCATGCCCACGGTGGAGAAACTCGCCGAGTTCCAGGCCTTCCTGGACTCCCGCGTGGTCTTCTTCGAGAACGACCCGGACAAGTTCGGCTACCAGCTGGTGGTGGACGAGGACGAGAACGTGCTGGACGAGGTTCCGCACCTGCTGATCAACGCCCTGGACCTGCCGATGCTGGAGCTCCAGCAGAAGGTGTACGAACTGGGCGGCATCTTCATCCCCGCCCACATCGACCGGTCTTCCTTCAGCCTTTCCTCCCAGCTGGGCTTCGTGCCGGACAAGCTCCGCTTCCACGCGATGGAGCTCAGCTATCACTGCAAACGGAACAACTACAAGTTCCTGGACGACTGCCCCTGGTTCAGCGACTTCAACTTCATCCAGAGCAGCGACGCGCACTTCGTGGAAGACATCGCCAAGATATACAGCGTCCTGGAGATGCCTTCCTTCAGTTTCGACAACTTCAAGGACGCCCTCCGACCGGGCGAGCAAGTCATCCTCTGATATGAAAAGCCTCGATCTCCACATCATCGACATCACCCACAACTCCATCCGGGCGGGTGCCACGCAGATCACCATCGAAATGGAGGACAGCGCCGCGCGCGACCTGCTGTCCATCAAGATCATAGACAACGGCTGCGGCATGCCGGAAGACATGATCGCGGCCATCAACGACCGCTTCTACTCCTGCCGCAAGGAACGCAAGATCGGGATGGGCATCGCGCTGCTGAAGTTCCACGCGCAGATGTGCAACGGCAACTTCTACCTCAAGTCGAAAGTGGGCGAGGGAACGGAAATCTACGCTTCCTACCAGCGTTCGCACATCGACCTGCAGCCCAAGGGCGACCTGGCCGGCTGCTTCGCCAACTTCATCTGCCAGTACCAGGACATCAACTTCATCATCCGCTACATTACGGACGAAGACACCTTCGAGCTGAGCACGGCGGACGTCAAGGAGGTGTTCGAGGGGATGAACCTCAACGACTACGAGATCATCCATAACCTCACGGAACTCATCCGCGAGAACATCGGTTCGTAAGAACTACGGGATGGAAATCCGCCCCAGGATGCCGTTCAGGGCCGCCAGGGCGATGCCGTAATTGGTGATGGGCACTCCCGCAAGGAGTGCCTTCCTGATGCGGGAGCGCACCAGGCGGGCGTTCGCCACGCAGGCGCCGCAGTGAACGATCAGGCTGTAGGGCGAGAGGTCCTCCGGGAAGTCGTTCCCGGCGGCGATGTCCACCCGGAGACTCCCCCCGGCCCGCTTGCGCAGCAGCGCGGGAATCTTCACCCGGCCGATATCCTCCGTGTCCGGCACGTGGGTGCAGGCCTCCGCGACCAGCACCCGGTCGCCGGGCCGGAGCGCGTCGATGGCCCGGGCGCCTTCCACGAACACGCGGACGTCGCCCTTGGCGGCCGCCAGCAGCACGGAGAAGGAGGTAAGGGGGCAATCTTCGGGAAGCGCGCCGTTCACCTTGGCGAACACCTGCGAATCCGTGATCGTCAGGTCAGGAAGACGGGAGAGGCTCTCCAGGGCCGCCGGCAGCGAATCCGGCGTGCAGCAATGCGGCACGCAGCCCCGGTCCAGCAGTTCGCGCAGCACCTGCACCTGCGGCAGGATGAGGCGGCCTTTCGGCGCCTCCGAATCCTGCGGCATCACCAGCAGCACGCTGCTGCCGGCCTGCACGAGGCTTCCGGTCAGGAACTTCTGCTCCTCGCGGGGGGCGGCCGCCACCAGGCGCTCCAGCAGCGACGCGGTGCTCTCTCCGCGGGTATACCGGATAACGGGAATGCCCGCCTGTGCTGCCAATGTCCCGAAATCCGGGCCCTTCACTCCGGGCGCGTCCAGGATGACGGCTATATCTGTTTCGTCCAGGATGGCGCGGGTCAGGCGCTCCCGCTCGGCGCCCAGCGCGCTCACGTCGCCCAGGCCGGCGGTGTCGATCAGCACGCAGGGACCCAGGCCGGGCAGCTCGATGACTTTCCGGACCGGGTCCGTGGTGGTGCCGGGAAGCGGGCTCACCAGGGAGACCTCCTGCCCGGCCAGGGCGTTGACCAGGGTCGATTTCCCGCTGTTGGTGGGGCCGAAGAACGCGATGTGCAGCCGCTCCATCCTAGAAACGGAAATCGTGTCCGCCCGCCTCGATGGCCTTCAGGTGATCCCGGGTAATCTCGCGGGTGCGCTCCAGGGGGATGTCGGAAAGGCTGCGCTCGATGAGCGCTTCGCCCAGGGCCCGCGTCTCGGGCGAGGCGTAATCCACCAGGTACTCCTTCAGGGTCATCAGCGCGTTGGGCGTACAGCAGAGATGGATCTTGCCGCTCTTGCACAGGCTCATGAAACGGTCGCCGGTGCGGCCCTCGCGGTAGCAGGCCGTGCAGAAGCTGGGGATGTGGTCCTGCTCCAGCAGCCAGCGCACCACCTCGTCCAGCGAACGGGTGTCGGAGACGTCGAACTGCGAGGTCTCGTCGTGGCGCTCCTCCGTCGTGTAGCCGCCCACGCTGGTGCGCGAGCCGCCGCTGATCTGGGAGATGCCGCTGTCCAGCAGGAGGCTGCGCATCCGGGCGGACTCGCGGGTGGAGATGATCATGCCGGTGTAGGGAACCGCGACGCGCAGCACGGCCACGATCTTGCGGAACACCGCATCCGGAAGGGCGTCCGGGAAGCTGTCCAGGGAGATGTCGTCCGCCGGGCAGATGCGCGGCATGCTGATGGTGTGCGGACCCACGCCGAAGCGGGCCTCGAGGTGCTCGGCGTGCATCAGCAGGCCCACCATCTCGTAGCGGTAGCCGCTCAGGCCGAACAGCACGCCCACGCCCACATCGTCGCAGCCGCCTTCCTGGGCGCGGTCCATCGCCTCGGTGTGCCAGTCGTAGTCGCTCTTGGGGCCTGTGGGATGCAGCTGCTTGTACTGCTCCTTGTTGTAGGTCTCCTGGAAGAGGATGTAGGTGCCGATGCCGGCGGCCTTCAGTTTCCGGTAGGACTCGACGTCCGTGGCGGCGATGTTCACGTTGACGCGGCGGATGGAGTTGCCGCCCTCGTTCACGGAATAGATGGTCTTGATGGAGTCGAGGATGTATTCCAGGGGGTTGTGCACGGGGTCCTCGCCCGCCTCCAGCGCCAGGCGCTTGTGGCCGGTGCGGATCAGCGCACGCGTCTCCGCCTCGATCTCGGCCTGCGAGAGCTTCTTGCGCGGGATGCTGCGGTTCTTGGCGTGGTACGGACAGTACACGCAGCCGTTGATGCAGTAATTCGACAGGTACAGCGGGGCGAACAGCACGATGCGGTTGCCGTAGAACTTATGTTTGATCTCCCGGGCCAGGGCGTAGATCTTCTCTTCGAGGACGGGATCGTCGCAGTCCAGCAGGATGGCCGCTTCCCGGTGGGTCAGGCCCTTGCAGAGGGCGGCCTTGGCGAGGATTTCTTCCACGCGGGCGGGGTTCTTGCTCTGAACCTCCGCCTCGGCGAGCGTTTCCAGGATCTCTTCGTGATTGATGAAATCGTCGGCGTGGACGGATAAAGGATTATACATGGTGACGCTTGTTTTTAGCTGAATCGTAATTCACGCAAGTTAGTAATTATTTCCGCGACTTGTTCCTTTCATAAGGATATTTTCTACCTTTGCAGAAGTACGCACCATGACACCCGCCTTCGAAGACATACTCCGCAAACCGGACCTGGACCGGGAAGAGATCAAGCTCCTCCTTTCGGCCGAAGGGGACCGGATGAAAGCGCTGCTCCGGCGCGCCCTGGAGGTCAAGCTCGCCCGGCTGGACAACTGCGTCCACCTGCGCGGCCTGATCGAATACGGCAACGTCTGCGAGAAGGACTGTCTGTACTGCGGCCTGCGGAGCGGGAACGGGAACGTGGAGCGCTACTGCCTCAGCGACGAAGAGGTGCTCTCCTGCGCCCGCCTCGCCCACGAGCTGGGCTACGGGTCGGTCGCCCTGCAGAGCGGGGAGCGCAGCGACCCCGCATTCATCGCCAAGATCGAAAGGCTGGTCCGGGAGATCAAGAAGATCGACGGCGGCAGCCTCGGCATCACCCTGTCGCTGGGCGAACAGAGCGACGACACCTACCGGCGCTGGTTCGAGGCCGGCGCGCACCGCTACCTGCTGCGCATCGAATCTTCCACCGAAGAACTCTACTACAAGATCCACCCCCGGAACGGAAAGCACAGCTTCCAAAAGCGCATCGCCTGCCTGGAAAGCCTGAAGCGCATCGGCTGGCAGACCGGAACCGGGGTGATGGTGGGCCTGCCTTTCCAGACCCAGGACCACCTGGCGGACGACCTGCTGTTCTTCAAGCGCATGGACGTGGCGATGGTCGGGCTCGGCCCCTACATCCCCCATCCCGACACGCCCCTGTACCGCCTCCGGGACCTCGTGCCGCCGGCGGCCGAGCGCATGGACATGACGCTCCGGATGATCGCTGTCCTGCGCCTTATGATGCCGGAAATCAACATGGTGGCGGCCACCGCGAACCAGACGGTCGATCCCCAGGGCCGGGAAAAGGCCATCGCCGCGGGCGCCAACGTAATCATGCCGAACCTGACGCCCGGAGAATATCGCGAGAGTTATTTCATCTATCCGGACAAGGCCTGCGTCAAGGACCGGCCGGACCAGTGCCGGAGCTGCCTGGACATCCGCCTGGCCGCCATCGGCCACCGGATCCAGTACAACGCCTGGGGCGACTCGCTCGCCTTCACGAAGAAAGCGAAGGGATAACGCCTACTCGTGCCGGGCGAAACGCTCCTGCGCGAGGGTTTCGTACTTCGTCCCGGGGCGCCCGTAATTGGCGTACGGATAGATGGAGATGCCGCCGCGCGGCACGAAGAATCCCGTAACCTCGATGTACTTGGGATCCATCAGCTTGATGAGGTCCTTCATGATCATGTTCACGCAGTCCTCGTGGAAACCGCCGTGGCTGCGGAAGCTGAACAGATACAGTTTCAAGCTCTTGCTTTCCACCATCCGCCGGTCGGGAATATAGCTGATGCGGATCTCGCCGAAGTCCGGCTGGCCCGTGATGGGGCACAGCGTGGTAAACTCCGGGCAGTTGAAGCGCACCCAGTAGTCGTTCCCGGGGTGGATGTTCTCGAAAGTCTCGAGCACCTCCGGCGCATAATCCTGGCGGTATTCGGTCTTGCGGCCCAGCGCCTGCAGGCCTTCCCCACTTCTGTCCATATACTAGATGTCTTTGATTTTGAAAGGATTGTACGAAATGTTGTCGTCGTAGGTGTCCAGCCCCTCGGCCTGCTTGGTACGGTGCACGAACCAGCTCGTGAGCGGCAGCGCCACGATCTCGTAAAGCACCTTGGCGAAGACCTGCATGCCCGCGAGCTTGAGGGCCTCGGGCAGGGTCAGGATGCCCCAGAACACCACCGGGAAGAAGATGACGGAGTCGGCGATCTCACCGCCCAGCGACGAAAGGATGGCACGCACGCCGAAGCCGCGGCCGCGGGTATTCACCTTCATCCGGCTCATGATCCAGGCGTTGACCGTAGACCCCACGAAAAAAGCGACCAGCGATGCCATGGTGGTCTTCGGGACCATCGAGAACAGGCCGTTGAACGCCTCTGCGACCGGTTTGCTGCTGTTCTGCAGCGGGGCGGGCAGCCAGCACACCAGCTGCGCCACCAGCGCCACGAAGGCGCTCAGCAGGAACGCCAGCCAGATGACGAAACGCGTCTTGCGGTAGCCGTACACCTCGGTCAGGCAGTCGTTGATGATATACGACACCGGGAACAGCAGGACGGCCCCGGACAGCTGCAGGGGCAGGCCCGCCACCTGCCAGAGGCGCGGCACGAAGAAATTGGAAGTAATCAGGCAGACGATCAGCGTCGCCGCCATCACCAGGAACCTGGCGCTGAAAAACTTTGACATGTCAGAAATCTTGTTTTTTACGTGGTTTCAAGAACACAGGGTCCGCCCGCCTGCCAAATCCGGCGGGCGGATCCCTAAAAATCTAAACTTCGACGGCGGTGCTGAACTCCTGGAGGAAACGCATGTCGTTCTCGAAGTAGTGGCGCAGGTCGTTCACCCGCCACTTCAGCATCGCGATGCGCTCCAGGCCCATACCGAAGGCGAAGCCGCTGTATTTCTTGGAATCTATTCCGCTGGCTTCCAGCACGTTGGGATCCACCATGCCGCAACCCAGGATCTCCAGCCAACCGGAACCCTTGCAGATGTTGCAGCCCTTGCCGTGGCAGATGTTGCAGCTGACGTCCACCTCGGCGGACGGCTCCGTGAAGGGGAAGTAGGACGGGCGCATACGGATCTCCGTCTCCGGGCCGAACATCTCGCGGGCGAACAGCAGGATCGCCTGCTTGAGGTCCGCGAAACTGACGTTCTCGTCGATGTACAGGCCCTCCACCTGGTGGAAGATACAGTGCGCACGGGCGCTGATGGCCTCGTTGCGGAACACGCGGCCCGGGCAGATCACGCGGATGGGCGGGTTCTTCATCCGCTCCATCGTGCGCACCTGAACGCTGGAGGTGTGCGTGCGGAGCAGCAGCGGGTTCGGGTGGCCCACCGACACGAAGAACGTGTCCTGCATATCGCGGGCGGGGTGGTTCGGCGGGAAGTTCAACGCCTCGAACACGTGGTAGTCGTCCTCGATCTCGGGACCCTCCGCCACGTCGTAGCCGAACTTGCGGAAGATGTCCACAATCTCCTGCCGGACGATCGACACCGGATGGCGGGAGCCCAGCTCCAGCGGGTCGCCGGGCATCGTCAGATCCTGCTTCGGCCCGTCGGAGGCGGACTCGAAGCCCACGGCCTCGCGGAGGCGGTCGATGGCCTCCTGGGCGGCGTTCTTCAGCTCGTTCAGCGTGCGGCCGAACTCGCGCTTCATATCCTTGTCCACGGTGCGGAACTCCTCGAACAGCGCCGTGATCTCGCCTTTCTTGCCGAGGAAACGCACCCGCGCCTCCTCCACTTCCTTCTGCGTCCTGCACTGGAGCTCCTTCAGCTCCGCATAGACCTTTTCGATATCTTCCCTTTTCATACTGCTACTTGCGTTTGGCGGCGCGCTTGTCGCGCGACTTCTTGTCCCGGGCGGCGCCGGTCTTGAGGTACTTCGCCCACTGTTCCTCATTGAAAACCTTCTGGAAGGCGGTGTACACCTGTTCCGCCCACTTGTCCTGCACGCGCTGATAACCTTCCGTGTTGGTCATCTTCGCGTCGCGCATACCCTTCACTTCCTGGCGCATGGCCTCGTAGTCGTGCGTGAGGATGGAGTCCACGTAGAAGATCTGCCAGTCGTCGAGGTCGAGCAGCGAGGTGTAGTTGTCCACCGTACGGTCGATCATCTCGCGCATCTGCTTGAGCTCTTCCTCTTCGGTCTGCGGCTGCTGCGCACCCACCCACAAAGGCAGGAGCAGGAGGGCGCCGATCCAGAAAATTTTTATAGCTTTGTAACTCATAAGTCTGCAAAGTTATAAAGAAAAGATAAAATGCGAAAATTTCTGTGCACCATCTTGGCCCTGGCGGCCTTTTCCGCCTCCCGGACCGACGCCTGTACCAATGTGATCGTGAGCCCCGGCGCCAGCGCGGACGGGTCCGCCATGGTCTCCTACGCCGCCGACTCCCACGGCCTGTTCGGCGAGCTGTACTTCCGCCCCGCCGGACGTTTCCGCGCCGGCAGCGCCCTCGCCATCCGGGAGTGGGACACCGGCAAGCCCCTCGGCAGCATCGCCCAGGCGGAGCGCACCTGGCAGACGGTGGGCAATATGAACGAACGCCAGCTCATCATCGGCGAAACCACCTGGGGCGGCCGCGAGGAGCAGATGGATCCCGCCGGCATCATGGACTACGGGTCCCTCATCTACGTCACCCTGCAGCGCGCCTCCACGGCCCGCGAGGCCATCGAAACCATCGTGGAGCTCGCAAACACCTACGGCTACCCCTCCGAAGGCGAGACCTTCTCCATCGCCGACGCGCAGGAAGCCTGGGTGATGGACCTCGTGGGCAAGGGCGCTGACAACAAGGGCATCGTGTGGGTGGCGCGGCGCGTGCCGGACGGCTACATCTGCGCCCACGCCAACCAGGCCCGCATCACCCGTTTCCCGCAGGACGACCCGGAGAACTGCCTCTTCGCCCCGGACGTGATCTCCTTCGCCCGCGAAAAGGGCTGGTACGAGGGGTCCGACGCCGACTTCAGCTTCCGCGACGCCTACAATCCGCTGGACTTCGGCGGTGCGCGCGCCTGCGACGCCCGGGCCTGGAGCGCCTTCAACATCCTGTGCGACGGCACCTTCACCTACGTCGAGAACGGGCAGGAAGTCTCCCGCCCCGCCGCCGACTGGCTGGACTACGCGATGGGTTACGACCTGCAGGGCGAGATGCCCCTCTTCGTCAAGCCCGCCCGCAAGATCACGGTCAAGGACGTGGCCGACGTGATGCGCGACCACTATGAGGGCACCCCGATGGATATGACCACCGACATCGGTGCGGGCGGCAACGGCCTGCCGTACCGCTGGCGTCCGATGAACTTCACCGTGGACGGGAAGACCTACCTGAACGAGCGCGCCATCGCCACCCAGCAGACCGGCTTCTGGTTCGTAGCCCAGGCCCGCGGCTACCTGCCCGCCGAGGTGGGAGCGCTGATCTGGTTCGGCTGCGACGATGCCGCAACCTCCTATCTGACACCGATTTACGCCAACATCACCAAGGTCCCCGAGTGCCTGCGCGAAGGCAACGGCGACCTGCTCCACTACAGCCCTACCGCCCAGTTCTGGATGTGCAACCGCGTGGCCAACGCCTGCTACAAGATGTACGACCGGATGGCCCCCGTGGCCCGCGCGGCGGCGGACCGCTTCGAGCGCGACCAACTGGAGAACGGGATTCCCGCCATGGACGCCCGGCTGGCGCAGCTCGTGCAGAAGGGCCGCCTGCGCAAGGCGCGCAAGCTGATGACGAAATACAGCGTGGAGACAGCCCAGGCCCAGTTCGCCGCCTGGACGAAGCTCGAGGAGCTCCTGCTCGTGAAGTTCATCGACGGCAATGTCAAGGCCCAGGCCGAAGACGGCTCCTTCCTGCACACCGAGTACGGCCCCGGTTTCCCGGACAAACTGGAATACGGCGGCTACAACGACATCTGGAAGGCCGCCGTGGCGCGCGACCCGCACGCCCCGGTCCTCGAATCCCGCTGATCCCCGCCCCGCCATGCACCGCATCCTGCTCGCCCTGCTGCTCGCCGTCACCCAATACGTCAATCCCTTTACCGGCACCGACGGACACGGCCACACCTTTCCCGGCGCCGTCGCGCCCTTCGGGATGGTGCAGCTGAGCCCGGACACCCGCCCCCAGGCAGGCGACTGGGACGGCTGCAGCGGCTACCACTACAGCGACGGCGTCATCTACGGCTTTTCGCACACGCACCTGTCCGGCACCGGCTGCGACGACCTCTGCGACATCCTGCTGATGCCCGGCACGGAGCCGTCCGCCTTCTCGCACGCGCGGGAAAAGGCCTCCCCGGGTTACTACGAGGTGTTCCTGGACGGTCCCGGGGTGCTCGCCCGCCTGACCGCCGGGCGCCGCGTGGGGGTGCACGAATACCGCTTCCCCGCGGGGAAAAGGCCACAGATCACCCTGGACCTGCGGCACCGCGACCCGCTGGACGGCTGGCGCATTACCCCGGACGGACGGACCGTACGCGGCTGGCGCCAGTCCAGCAGCTGGGCGCGCGGGCAGGACGTCTATTTCTTCATCGAATTCTCCGCCCCGGCGAAAGCGCGGCTGCTGGACGGCGGGCGGCGCGCGGTGTTCACCTTCCCGCGCAGCGAACGCACCGTGACCGTGCGCGTGGCCATCTCCTCCGTCAGCGAGGAGAACGCCCGGCAGAACCTCCTGTCGGAGTACCCGGCGAGCTTCGAGGCCCAGCGAGCGGCCACCGAGGCCGCCTGGGAGGCGTATCTGGGCAAACTGGCGTGCCCCTGGAGCGACGAAGAGCACCTGCGCTGCTTCTACACCGCCCTCTACCATACCGGCATCCATCCCTCGCTGTACTCCGACGCCAACGGCGAATACCGCGGCATGGACCGCCGCGTGCACCGCGCCGACGGCTGGGAGCGCTACACCGTGCTCTCCCTGTGGGACACCTTCCGCGGCGAACACCCGCTGCTGTGGGAACTCGAGCCGGAGCGCAGCTACGACTTCATCAAGACCTTCCTGTCCATCTACGACGAGGCCGGCAAGCTGCCCGTCTGGGAGCTCTGGGGCTATGAAACCAACTGCATGATCGGCTACAACGCCGCCCCGGTCATCGCCGACGCCATCGCCCGCGGCTACACCGACTTCGACGTCGAGAAGGCGCTGGAGGCCCTCCTGGCCTCTTCCGTGCGGCCCGAGTTCGGGCTGGACAGCTTCCGCGCCAACGGCCTGGTGCTCGCGGACGACGAACACGAGAGCGTGTCCAAGACGCTCGAGTACGCCTACGACGACTGGTGCGTGGCCCAGGTGGCGAAATACCTCGGCCGGACGGACGTCTATGAGCGGTACATGACTTCCGCGCAGTACTGGCGCAACGTCTTCGACCCGTCCACGGGCTTCATGCGCGCCCGGCTGAACGGCCGCTGGCTGAGCCCCTTCGACCCGCGCGAGGTGAACAACCACTACACCGAGGCCAACTCCTGGCAGTACAGCCTGTTCGTGCCGCAGGACATCGCGGGGCTGATGGACGCGCTGGGCGGCGCGGAGGCCCTGGAGGCCCGCCTGGACGAGATGTTCTCCTCCGACGAGCGCAACACGGGCCGCACGCAGGCCGACATCACCGGCCGCATCGGCCAGTACGCCCAGGGCAACGAGCCGAGCCACCACGTGGCCTTCCTGTACGACTACGCCGGCCGGCCGGACAAGCGCCGCGCCCGCGTGGAGCAGATCCTCGAAACGCTCTACTCCGCCGCCCCCGACGGCCTGTGCGGCAACGACGACTGCGGGCAGATGTCCGCGTGGTACGTCCTCAGCGCCGCGGGCAGATATCCTATCTGCCCTGGCGCTTCACTTGAATGCGGGGGCATATCCCCCGAACCCCCTGCGGCCTCAAGCCCCTTTCCGACTTTGCTCACGCAAAGTCCCGGGGCCGGCCGGTTCGCTGATGCGAACCTCGCTTCGCTCAAACCACCAGCAAACGGCAGCAGCATTACGCGGATACCGAAGACCATCGTCACCAACCCCGCCTTCGAGATGGACAACGACATCTTTGCGGACTCGCTGCGCGTGGCCCTGTCCGGCGAGGGCCGCATCTGGTACCGCATCGGCGACGGGGACTTCCGCCCCTACGAAGGGCCGTTCACCGTGTATGAACCCTGCCGGATGGAGGCCTATTCCCAGATCGGGGAGCGCCGCAGCTTCACCACCCGCAGCGAAGTGCACCAGATCCGGCGCGACCGCGCCATCGAACTGCACGCGCACTACAGCCGCCAGTACACCGCCGGCGGCGACGAGGGCCTGATCGACGGCTTCCGCGGCGGCCTCAACTGGCGCACCGGCGGCTGGCAGGGCTACCAGGACACCGACTTCGAGGCCGTGGTGGACCTGCTCGCCGAGCGCGAACTCCGCCGCGTGGGCGCCGGCTTCTGCCAGGACGCCCGCTCCTGGATCTGGATGCCGCGCTACGTCGAGTTCTCCGCCTCGGCCGACGGGAAAACGTTTGTCCCGCTCGCCCGCGTGGACAACACGATGGACGAACGGGACTACGAAGTGCGCATCTGGAACTGTGAAGCATCCGTCAGCACACGTGCGCGCTATATAAAAGTATTCGCGAAAAATATCGGCACAATTCCCGACTGGCACCCCGGCGCAGGCAGTCCCGGCTTCATTTTCATCGACGAAATCTGGGCGGAATAAAAAAAAAGATTCCGTTCAAAATCTTTCAAAATTTCATCAACCCCTTCTGAAAACCGCGACAAAAAAGCGCGGAACCTATACTATTTGTCAAATAATAGTATATCTTTGAGTGGTTTTAGAAATAACATAGACCGTAAGTCTATGGTTTGTAAAATTATTTAGAAACCACTTACCTATTTTTAACCAATAAACCTAGTAGAAACATGAAGAAGAAAGGGCTTTCCTTTGCGATCAGATTCCTAGCGATGATGATTGCGGCATGTGTGAGCCTGGGCTATTCCTATGCCCAGAACCGCACGATCAGAGGCACGGTCGTCGACACGGGCGGTGAACCCGTCATCGGCGCCGCGGTCACCGTGGTCGGCAACACCCGGATCGGAGCTGCCACCGACCTCAACGGCGCCTTCTCCCTGAACGTTCCCGCCGGAGCCACCATTTCCGTCGAGAGCATCGGCTACAAGACCCAGACCTTTGCCGTCGGCAACCAGAGCGTCTTCAACGTCGTCCTCGAAGAGGATACCGAGATGCTCGAGGAGACCGTGGTCATCGGTTACGGCGTGCAGAAAAAGAGCGACGTCACCGGCGCCATCGCGTCCCTGAAGTCCGACGATCTCCAGAACCGTTCCACTACAGACGCCATCCAGGCCATGCAGGGCAAGGCCGCCGGCGTGCAGATCGTGAACTCCACCGGTGCTCCTGGCGCTGAGTCCCAAATCCAGATCCGTGGTTATTCATCGAACTCGAAGAACTCTCCTCTTATCATCGTCGATGGCCTCAAAGTCAGGTCAATGAGTTACCTTGATCCGGACAATATCGAGTCGATAGAGATTCTCAAAGATGCTGCATCTGCAGCTATCTACGGTATCGAAGCTGGTAACGGTGTCATCCTTATCACCACGAAGAGTGGCAAGAGCGGTGGCACCAACGGTCGTATCTTCTACAACTATCAGTACACCTCACAGCAGATTCACCACCTTCCTAAAATGCTCGGCGCGAAGGACTACCTTCAGTATCAGAACACGCTCGACCCTACCATGACTCCTGAAAGCATGGAGTACGACGGAGTCACCGATACCAACTGGCCAGCCCTCTCATTCGAGAAAGGCCTGATGCAGCGTCATACCGTAGGATTCCAGGGCGGAAACGAGAACGGCAACCTCTACGCCTCCATCACCTATCTTGACAACAACGGTATCGTAGTAGGCGACAAGGACATCCAGAAAAGGCTGACCGGCCAGATCAACGCAGAGTACAAGATCAAGCGTTGGATGACCGTCGGCGCCAACGTCTCCATCGAAAAGAGCCAGAGCAAGAGCATATCCGAGGGAATCAACACCGGAGCTTCCATGATCGGATCCATCATCATGCTGGACCCTATCACTCCATGGACCTACACCGGAGCCCTTCCTGCAAGAGTTCAGACGATGGTTGACCAGGGCCTAGACCTCATGAGGGATCCTGACGGCTACATCTACGGTATCTCCGCCTTCAGCAGCAACTCCCTGATCTACCATCCTATTTTCCAGCGTGACAAGGCTGATTCCGGAAGTAACGGATTCAATATCAGAGGTACTGCTTATGCAAACTTCACCCCCATCAAGGGTCTGACCATAACATCCCGTCTGGGATTCCGTTCGGGATACACCAACTCCCAGACCTTCAACTACAAGCTCTACATCACCCCGCTCGTAAACAACGACCTGGGTCTCAGCGGCTCCATCAGCAACAACATCTTCTATCAGTGGGAGAATTTCGCCAACTACACTTTCGACATCGGCAAGAACAACTTCACATTGATGGCCGGTATGTCCTATGAGCACAGCTACTCCAACAGTATCAACGCAAGCGGTACAGAGCTCAACGACACGGCCCCCAATTTCCGCTGGCTCTCACAGTTGAAGAACAACTCTCAGTTGTCAGTGGGCGGACAGCCAAGCGACAGCGCTAACATGTCATACTACGGCCGAATCGGCTGGTCCTATGACCGCAGGTACAACCTCCAGGCCAGCTTCCGCGCCGATGCATACGACACTTCGAAGCTCGATCCTTCACACCGCTGGGGTTACTTCCCTTCCGTTTCAGCCGGTTGGAATATCAGCAACGAAGAGTTCATGAGCGGTGTCAACAAGAATATTCTCTCCAACTTGAGACTCCGCACTTCCTGGGGTATCAACGGTAACGTTAATTCCGTAGGATCTTACCAGTATGCCACTACGATGTCTCTTTCAAGCAGAGGTTACAATTTCGGTAACACAATGGCTACCTGGCACGATTCCGCCAGCCCTTCAACAAGACTTGCAAACCCGAAACTCAGTTGGGAGACATCTCATCAGTTTGACATAGGTCTCGAGGGCCGTATGTTCGGAGACAAACTCTCATTCGAGATTGACTGGTATGACAAGAGAACCCACGACCTTATCACCTCTCTCACTGCTCCGGGCCACACCGGTGCAAGCAGTATGTATATCAATGCAGGTAAAGTTCTCAATACCGGTTTTGAGGCTATGCTAAGCTGGAAGCAGGTTATTGGTGACTTCAATTATGGCATCAGCGTTAATGGCGCAACCCTTAAGAACATGGTTCTCGAAGGTACTTCAAAAGAGCGTGTTCAGGGTGAAAGAGTATGGCAGTCTGACTATGTAACCTATTTTGAGGAAGGATACCCGCTCTGGTATCTCAGAACCTATATGATGGAAAGCATCAATCCTCAGACTGGTGACGCTGTTTACAAGGATATCGACAAAGACGGTTCCATCACACAGAATGACCGCGATTATGTCGGAAAGGGTATTCCTGACCTCACTTATGGTGTAACCCTCAACTTCGGATGGAAGGGCTTCGACCTCACCATCTACGGTGCAGGCGCACAGGGTATCGAAAAGCTCTTCTGCATGCAGCGTGGTGACTTCCGCGAGGCCAACACGCTAAAGTATTTCTGGGATAACGCTTGGGCTCCTGGAAAGACCGGCTACATCTTCCCTAAGCCAAACAAACTAGATACATTCTATATCGCATCAGATGCTATGGTATTCGATGCTTCATTCTTCAAGGTTAAGCAGATTCAGCTTGGCTACACGCTCCCTCAGAGTATCTTGAAGAGGATAAAGATGTCCCGGCTCAGAGCATATGTTTCTCTTGATGACTGGCTTGTCTTCACCAAGTATCCAGGACTCGATCCTGAGACCAATGGATATAGCAGAAACATCAACGGTATGGCCCTTGACACGGGTTCATATCCAATGTCAAAGAAAGTTGTATTCGGTGTTAACCTTGCGTTCTAATTAATCCCAAAGTATTATCATTATGAAAAAGTCTATTATTGCTATAGCTATGATATTGGGGTTATTTATGGCCTCAACTTCTTGCCAGGATTCTCTTACTATCCCTCAGAAAAACGTTTACGACACAGAGGACTATTATACGAATGCAGATGCTGATGATGCTGAAAAACTCATAGCTTCCATCTATAGGAGCATCTTCGATTATCAAGGTGTCGGCGTCGCCATGTGGCTCAACATCATCAGCGATGACAACCATGCTGGTAACCCGTTTGGTGCCAATGAGTTCCATATTGCGGACACCTTTACTATGACTCCTACCATCGCATCAAGTATCGGTACGGTTTACAACACCAGCTACAGTATCATTTATAAGGCGAATATGATTCTTGAGAAGATTCCTGATTCAAACGACGCCAGGATCAACAGGGTCAAGGCCGAGGCAAAGTTCGCCCGCGCCTACGCGATGTTCGAGCTTTGTCGCTGGTTCGGCAACCCGCCGCTGGTGAAGGGACTCGTGACCACCGAAGAGGAGCGCTATATGGAGAATGCAGATCCCACGCAGGTACCTCCGAAGGAGCACATCGACTGGATCCTTGAGAACTATGACGAGGCCATCGCGGCTCTTCCTGCCCTTTCAGGCAAGGGTACACAGGAGGCTTTCGGCGCACGTATCTCAAAGCATGCAGTTCTTGCTTATGCAGGCAAGGCATGTCTCTGGTATGCCACAAGGTTCAAGGACAATTCATACCTGACCAAGGCTGACAAGTATCTCGAACAGGTCGTAAATTCAGGCCTCTATGGGTTGGTTAACGACATGAGCATCCTTGAAACCCCGGCGGCAGACTTCTGCGAGGAGTATCTGTTCGAGCACAATGCCGCTGAAAACGACAACTATCCCGGAGGAACCCAGAACGACCTTAGGGAGACCTATTACAGCTGGGACAACACCAGCATCGTCATGCCGGGCGATTGGTATGGCAAGGGCTGGTTCTGGAACCACCCTACCAAGGATTTCGCCATGTTCCTCGAGAACTTCGAAGGCAGCACCGAGACCAAGCGTTACAGGTCATCCATCATGAACTTCAAGCAGATTGCAGACCTCACAGGCACTCCTTATGACAAGGTCCTCATGAAGGCTATTCCTCACAACGAGGGTTGGATGCGTATCCGTGGAACTGCCAAGACTGCAGATTTCTACAACGTCCCTGGTTTCTGGAAGTATTCAAGGGCCAACCGTGTATATCTGCGTTATGCAGAAGTCCTTCTCATGTATGCAGAAGTCCGTTTCCTCCTGGGTGACGCTACCGGCAAGGGTCTTGACGCACTCAACCAGGTTCGTCTCAGGGATGAACTCGCTCCCATCTCCGCCCTTACCCTTCAGGCAATCAAGGACGAGCGCCGCGCTGAGCTCTACTCAGAACCTGAGAGGTTCTTCGACCTCCTCCGTTGGGGAGACGCTCCGACCGTTCTCAAGGACGAAGGAAAGAAGCTGTATACCCTTATGGCAATCGATGCAAACGGTGATCCGGTTGTCACTGCCATAGACGGCCCCGGTCAGGGCTGGCAGGACAAATACTGGTTCTTCCCTTATCCGCAGGCTCAGATAGAGGCTAACCCTAACCTGAAACAGAATCCGGGCTGGTAGTACTTGTTGTTTTAAAATAGCGTCCGCGATCATGCGTATCGCAGGACGCTATTTTTTATTTGAATATTATAATAAACAAATAATCATATCCCTATGAAGAAATTTGTGATTATCGTTGCTTTGCTGGCATGCTCACTCAGTCTTGGAGCACAGACCTTGGGCAAAGACGCCCGTTACTGTAACCCTCTTCCTATGGTTATGGGGGAAGGCGGTAATGCCAGCGGTGATGTTTCCGTTTTCGAGTGGGAAGGCAAGTATTATATGTTCTGCACCGGCGGTGGCGCCTGGGTGTCAGAAGATATGCTCAATTGGGACTTCCATTATGTGGCAAATGTTCCGGTTGCACCGGACGTAGTCCCATATAAAGGCAAGTTCTATATGACCGGTAACGGCGTAAAAGGCGTCTGGGTCGCCGACAATCCTCTCGGACCGTATGAGCTGTCAGGTACCTGGATAAACCTGCCGGGCATCGAGGGCGGATGGACAAGTCCTTTCGATACACATATCTTTATCGATGACGACGGTCAGCCGTATCTTTTCTGGCCGGGAATGGCTATCAGCGGTATCCACTCCGTAAAGCTCAATCCGAACAATCTCAACGAGTGGACAGGGCCTGTCACCCATCATTTCAGTTTCAATCCCAAGCATACCTGGGAGCGTCAGGGCGAGCACAACGAGTACAGTGACGTCGCTTGGATCGAGGGTCCCTGGGTTTACAAGTACAAAGGAACTTACTATCTCCAGTATTCAGGATCAGGCACCCAATGGAGGACCTATGCAGAAGGCTACTACAAGGCAAAAAAGGTCCAGGGCCCCTACACCTATGCCGGCAACAACCCTCTTCTGCGCCGCACAACCGGCATAGTTACCGGTCCGGCACACGGCTCAATGGTTACCGGTCCTGATGGAAACATCTGGCAGTTCTATACCATCGTCCTGCGCAGCGGCGGACGCCGTATCGGTATGGACCGCGTTATCGTTGACAAGAAAGGTAACCTTACCTGCGAAGTTACAGATACGCCACAATGGGCGCCGGGTGTCGTGAAGGATCCTGCCAAGGGCAGTACCGGCTCGATCATCATCTCTGAAGGCAAGGTCGCTGCCAGCGTATTCGGCGGTCCGGACAATAGAGCAGCCTCAAGCTATATGCCTGGAAGAGATGCCGTATATGCGGTGGATGACAATACTGCAACCTGGTGGTCACCGGATCCCAACGATCTCCAGCCTACCCTTACGCTCAACCTTTCCGCTCAGGAGGGTCAGGACCGTATCCAGATATTCCAGGTCGATGGTCTCCGCATCCTTTTCGGAGGCGGCAGCAACCGAGGCTTCAGCGGCAGCTCCGTAGCGGCTCCGGTTTACAAGTACAAACTTGATGTTTCCATCGATGGCCAGACCTGGACAAACGTGGTTGACCAGTCAGCCAACAAGGTATCCCGCAACACTGTGTTCGATGAAATAGTTCCTACCGAGTGCCGTTACGTCCGTCTTACAATGCTCGACTGGCCCAAGTCTTCACCTCTCAGCATTCTTGATATGACCGTTTTCGGAAGGCCTACAAGCTATTTCCCTAACACCAATCCTATCGCTCCGGTACTTGATATGTCAAACAGAGATTAATTATTAACCTATAATGTTATGAATTTCAAAAAATTAATTCTTCCAATCGTCCTCATTTCGATGGCGTTTGGCGTTCAGGCCCAGACTGTGGGCAAGACAGCCCGTTACTGCAACCCGCTTCCCATGGTAGTCGGAGACGGCGGCCAGGCTTCCGGTGACGTTTCCGTATTCCAGTGGAACGGCAAGTACTATATGTTCTGCACCGGTGGCGGTTGCTGGGTATCCGAGGATATGCTGAACTGGGACTATCATTATGTTGCAAACGTGCCTGTCGCTCCGGATGTGGTTCCTTACAACGGTAAATTCTATATGACAGGCAACAGCGTAAGAGGCGTTTGGGTTGCAGACAATCCTCTCGGACCTTACGAGCAGAAGGGTGAATGGAAGAACCTTCCTGGCCTTGAAGGTGGATGGAGTATGCCTTTCGATCCCCATATCTACATTGACGAAGACAACCAGCCGTATCTTTTCTGGCCGGGGATGGCTATCAGCGGTATCTATTCAGTCAAGCTGAATCCTGACGACCTCAATGAATTCGTCGGCCCTATCACCCATCATTTCAGCTTCAATCCCAACCACGTGTGGGAGCGTCAGGGTGAGCAGAACGAGTATACTGATGTCGCCTGGATAGAGGGACCGTGGGTGTACAAGCACAACGGAACATATTACCTGCAGTATTCGGCTTCCGGTACACAGTGGCGCACCTATGCCGAAGGTTACTACAAGGCCAAGAGCGTTCAGGGTCCTTATGTATATGCAAGCAACAACCCGCTCCTCCGCCGCACGGACGGCATCGTTACCGGTCCTGCTCACGGCTCGATGGTTACCGGTCCAGATGGAAACATCTGGCAATTCTATACCATCGTCCTGCGCAGCGGCGGACGCCGTATCGGTATGGACCGCGTCATCGTTGACAGAACGGGCAACCTCACCTGCAACGTCACTGATACTCCTCAATGGGCTCCTAATGCCGTCAAGGATCCTACCAAGGGGGATTCAGGTTCTATCATCGTTTCCGTAGGCAAGTTCAATAATGGCAATGGAGGCGGCACAACCCGTATGAAGGCAGCTTCTTCCGAGACTCCGGGCCATGGTGCAGATGCAGCCCTTGACAACTCTACTGCTACTTGGTGGGAACCGGATCCGTCGGACAAGCAGCCAACCCTTACGATGAATCTTTCACCTGCAGTTGACCGTGACCGTATCCAGACCTTCACGATCGACGGTATCCGTATCCTCTTCAACCCCGCACAGAACAGAGCCGGTTTCGGCGCTGCTGCGGCACAGCTCCCGCAGGCCGGGCCCAATGCCAACATCCAGGCACCTCAGCCTCGCGGAACTGCCCCCCAGGCTCGTCCAACCCGTCCAAGAATGCCTTTCACTCCGGCTGTTTATCAATACAAGGTCGAGACTTCAATGGACGGACAGGTTTACACTACCGTTCTGGACCGTACAGACTCCAATATTTCCAAGAACGTTGTTTTCGATGAGATACCTCCTGTAGCGTGCCGCTTTGTCCGCGTCACCTTTACCGGATGGCCGGAGAACACCAATCTTGGCATCCTGGACCTCTCTGTCTTCGGAAAGGCTACAGGATGGAGTCCTTCCATCGTTCCGGTACCTCCGGTACTCCCGATGGACTGATAGGTTGACGTCAGATCAGGTCCGGGTGCAGCTTGCGGTAGAAGGTGATGCCGCTGCGCAGGGCCTTGATGTTACCCTTGGTCAAATCCGTTTCCGCCGTGCGCTCGCCGCTGCGGAAGAGGAAGCACAGGCGCTTCCCTTGCAGGAAACGCTTGACCACCATGCAGGTTGCCGTGCCGGCGTCGGCCAGGCGCTCGGCGCCGGTGGACAGCCGGCACGGGAATTCTGCAGCGGAACCCGGCTCCTTGTCGATCAGGTCCAGCAGGCCGTCCAGGAACGCCAGGGCCTCGTCGGCAGTGCCGCCCATCACGAGGCAGGTCTCGTCCATATGGCCGAAGGAGAAGCTGTCGCCGTCCGCACCGAAAATACTCAGGATATTGGTCGTGTGGCCGAGGCTGAGGTAGTAGCCGTAGGAGCCGTCCGCGTCCTTATAGGTAAACACCTGGAATTCGTTCTCGTCAAATTCGCCGCCTTCGGAGACGCCGGCGATCTCCATCCGTATGCCGGCCGGGAAATCCTGGGCGGAGGCGCACAGCGTCGCCAGCGCCAGGGTAAGGGTCAAAAACACTTTTTTCATGGTCATTCTGTGGTTGTTACCGGCGCGTAACCTGCAAGTTAAATGCCACCGGTTTTGAAATCACCATAATAATCAGTATCTTTGAAAGACTGTACAACACCCTATGACCAGACGGACCGTCCTCCTGTTCCTCCTTCTCGCCGCGGCAGCCCTCAGCGCTCCCGCGCAGGTAAAAACCCCTTCCAACTACGCCCCCGGCCGCGAACAGCTCGCTGAAGACACCTTCCGGAAGCTCGTGGAAATGGCCCCGCTCCTGGACAAGATGAACCTCGCGGGCGACCTGGCCACCGGCGACCGGATCATCGAAGGCCACACCCATCTGCGTACGGCCCTGCTGGAAAACCTCCTGTTCGACTACTGCAACATCAGCGACTCCCTGAAGACGGTCGAGAACCACCGCGTGACCCACTTCATCCAGCGGCGCCGCTTCACCAACCACTCGTCCCTGCAATGGAACGAACTCGGGCGCAGCTACGCCATCCAGCGCGCCGCCCTGGAAAACCTTGGGGGAAAGCCCCTGCCCCTCTATCTGGACGGCAACCCGCTGTCGCAGGATGCGCACCTGCCCCGTCTCCGCTGGGACAAGCTCCCGGCACCTCCCCGCGACATCATCCGCTGAATCAGTCCGGAATCAACTTGATTGAATTGATGATCCGCCCGCACTGGACCCCTTCGCGCCGGGCGGAGAAGAACGACCCGTCGGTATAGGTGTCGATCCCCGCGACCCGGATGTTCTGGGCGGGAACGCCCGCCTCCTCCAGCAGCCAGCGGTTGGCCAGGAACAGGTCGATATGGTGTCCGCCGGACATGGGGGAGCCGTCGCCGGGCCCCCGGAAAGACCAGATGGCCTCGATGGGAAAACCCGCGTCCTTGAAATGCCGGGCCACCTCCTCGCCCACCTGGAAGCTGTCCGGGCCGATTCCGGGGCCGATCACGGCGCGCAGGTTCCCCGGCTCGCAGCCGAACCGCTGCGTCATCACGCCCACGGCTTTCCGGGTGATGCCCTTCACCGTTCCCTTCCAGCCCGCGTGGACCGCCGCCACCACACGCGCCGCGGGGTCGTACAGCAGCACCGGCACACAGTCCGCCGTCCGGACGCCGATGGCGACCCCGGGCAGCTCCGTCACGAACGCATCGAAGCCCTCCAGGTCCGCCCGCGTCAGGTCCGGCCGGTCGACCACGGCCACCCGGCTGTCGTGCACCTGATGCCCCTGGATCACCGGATACGGCAGCGCCGCGTCCCGGCGGGTGGAGAACGCCTCCACGCCGGGCCCCAGGTCATATTTCAGCAGATCCGTAAACATCCTTACAGCTTCTTGTCCCGCTTCCGGAGGTTGCCCAGCACCTTGTCCGTCTTCTCCGCCGCCTTCGGCCACGCGTAATGCAGGCCGATCCCGAGGAGCACCGGCAGCAGCATCAGCACCAGGCCGATGAAGAACACCGGGGGAAGCCGGAACGCGGCCGCCAGCCCCAGGTCGAACATCAGCAGGGTCAGAAGCGGAAGAACAATCCAGATAGCCATAATCCAGGACAAAGATAAGCTATTTCGGAAAGATGTCTATATTTGTTCCGGATTATGAAAACACTGCTCAAAATACTGACCCTCTTCATCGCCCTCGGCGCCATCGGCGGCGCCGTGATGATGTGGTACGATCCTTCGGGCGAAAGCTGGGGCGGAGCGCCGATGCTCGACCTGCTTCGCGCCAAGATGCCCGGTGCGGATACCCTTTTCAAAGACTTTGTGCCCTCCGGATTCGTGCTGCTGGCCGTGAACGGCCTGCCCCAGTTGTTGGCGGCGGTTATGCTGTTCAAGAATCATCCGTGGGCGTATCGGGTCGTATTCGCCTGCGGCATCATCCTGGTGTTCTGGATCGCCCTGGAATGGTATGTCTGGGGATTCGTAGCGCTGAGCAATATCTATTTCGTGCTCGGCCTGCTGGAAGCCATCCTCGCCTGGCGCTGCATCAAGCAGTAGGCGGGCGTTTCCGTTCTTATCGTCCCAAAAGATGGGACGATAATCACGAAAAAGGCCGTTTTCGTACATAACGTCCCGGTTTTTGGGACGATATGCACACTGCCTGGGTAGATTCAGACGCCGTCCAGCAGGCGGGCGGCGGCGTCAAAGCTAAGACCGATCACGCGGGCTAGCTGATTGACATTGGCGCAGAAACGGAATCGGAGCTGCCGCAGCATTTCTTTTTGTTCGTCCGCAGACAGGTCGGCAAACGTCTTCTTCCCAAACAGGGTCCGGCACAGGTCCGGCATCACGGCCAGGATTGTCTGGTCCCGGAACGAAGGCGGTTCCGGAGCGCCGGGGCGGATCTGTTTTCTGGCCTTGGACGAATTGTTCAGGAAATAATTCATCCGATGGGGCGACCTGAAAAGCTCTTCCACAAATCGGACATTCAGGTAGGACGACGGAAGGATGTAACCCCCGTCGTCGAGGATCCAGCGGTCTGGAAGGTCATGAGAGCAGTGTAGGACGCGCCTTCTGGCGCGGAGGGACAGGTCCCCGAGCGGACGGCCTTTGGCGGGGTTCGGATCGAAAAACGCCCCGCCGCTGCCCCACGGATATTGGGAAGCATGCTGGCAGATGTTTGCCGCCACGCAGTTCATATGGACATAGGCGATTACTTTCTCCAGGGCCTCCGGCTCGTCCTCCGGAATCTCCATCAGGTCCAGCCCGTTGTTCCGGAGGAATTCCTGCAACCCGTATTTGTGCCGCAGATAGTGGGAATAGCGCATCTTGTACCCGTTGATGAAGTCCAGGACCTCCGCCCGGGTCCCGTACAGGACAAAATGTACGTGGTTGGACATCAACACAAAAGCCAGGACAACCACGCCGGACAGGAGTACCTGCACCGCAACATAATTCATCCCGACCTTGAAATCATCTTCCTCCCTGAACCACAAGCCATCCTCCAGATGATCTGTGGAAACCAGCCAAATCTTCTTTTCGTTTTTCATAGCAGTTCGTTTCCACAAATATAGTGATTTGCTCAACCAAAACCATCCCGACTGATATGGCACCCGGACGTTTTGTTATAATACTACCGCAAGGAACCTGTCACTGTTCTTATCGTCCCACAGAATGGGACGATACTCACGAATAAGGCCGTTTTCGTGCATAACGTCCCGGTTTTTGGGACGATATGCACACTGTCCGGGTGGACATTTATTTTATTCAGAGTTCTATGTCAAATCGTAGGATAAAATCACCGTAATAAAATATAGCCACGTCACCTTGACAAACAACAAATAATCACCGGAAACATAGAGGGGAAGCAGACCATCATACATCTTAAAGTTTTCTAACTTCTGGCAATCCGTTCGTATCGTCCCACAGAATGGGACGATACTCACGAAAAAGGCCGTTTTCGTACATAACGTCCCGGTTTTTGGGACGATATGCACGCTGGCTGTATGGAGGGGTTGCCGCGGGGGCGGGTGGCGACGGCCTTTCCGGATTACTCGATCATATACGACGCCACGACCTCCCCGTAGAAGCAGATGTGGTGTGCGGTCCCGCACATAAGCGATGAAGACCGGACGGTTCCAGATGATGCCGAGGGTGAAAGATACTTCTTTTTCATACAATCGGAAAAATACTTACTTTTGTGGAATGAAATTGAAAGTAATCCTCACTATAGCCGCAAGTCTGCTCTGTTTCAGCGCATTGGCCCAGATGAGAGACGTCGGCCTCCAGGTCGGGGTCAACGTTCCGATGACCCGGAAGTTCGGGACCGGCAGCGACATCACGTTCGGCGTCGGCTACGGACAGTTCTTCTACAACGGTCTCGGCTTCCGGACGGGAATCCAGTATTCCGCCAGCGTCGCCGGCATCGACGACGCGTTCGGGATACCTCTCGCATTCGCGTACAGGACGCATTCCAGGTCGGCCGGAGAACGGCTCCGGGCGGGTGCCGCCGGTGCGGGAGACGTGCTGTCAAACGGGACTTACAGCGGCGGCAGCGGCACGGCGCGCGGGTTCCTCGGCGGATTCCTGCTGAACCTGTTCAGCGACATGGAGTTCTTCGCCGGCGTGACGCCGGGATACGTGGCCGGCGCCTCCGGATCCCCGAAAAGAATTTCCTGGGACAGCCGGTATCAGGAGGACATCCGGGTGGAAAAGGACTCCTCCTTCTCGCTGACGCTGGATGCCGGCCTGAGCCTCAATTACAGCATCTGGCGCTTCGACCTCAAGCTCACCCCGGCCTTCCACTTCAGTCCCACGGACAACTACATTTATCACGTTACCGCCAGCGAGAACGGCGTCAAGACAAAAGAAACGACGTCTCCGCTTCGCTGGTTCTTCACGCTCAACGGAGGCCTCGCCTTCCGGTTCTGACGGCCCGTTGTTTTCCAAATAATAAACATTCTCCCCCGAAAAAGCGTATCTTTGCGGCCCGGAATTGATAAAAGCTTTCATTTTGGACAAAAGGCGCCTCATCGGCTACATTGCGGGCATCTCGGCCGGCGTGTCATACGGAACCAACCCGCTCTTCGGGAAGGCCCTGATCGAGAGCGGCGTGCCCGTCATGGTCATGCTCTTTTTCCGCTATGGGATCGCGGCCGTCATCCTGGCCCTGTGGATGCTGTTCCGGAAAGAGTCCTTCCGGGCGGACCGGCGCGGACTCGGCCTGCTGATCGTACTGGGCCTGCTTTTCGCGGGCAGCAGCATCACCCTGTTCTGTTCCTACGCATACATCCCCTCGGGACTGGCGACGACACTGATCTACCTGTATCCGGTATTCGTGGCGCTGATCCTGGTCTTCCTACGCATCTATCCCAGCTGGCAGACCTGGCTCTCGATCGTGGCCACCTTCGGCGGCATCCTCCTGCTTTCCGCTCCGTCCGACGGCGTGCAGATCCGCCTCCCGGGCGTGTTGCTGGCCATCGGGTCCGCACTCTGCTACTCCTTCTACCTGATCATCGTAAACCGGAGCAAGCGCATCCGGAGCGTATCCGAGCACACGCTCACCTTCTATTCGCTGATCACCGGAGCCGCCCTGTTCGCCATCATCCGCACATTCCAGGGCGGAGGCATGCTGGAGGGAATCGACACCGCCGCCGATTGGGGAAACCTCGTCGGCCTGGCCATCGTGCCCACGATGATCTCCCTGCTCACGCTGGCCGTGTCCACCCGCTATATCGGCCCCACCAAGACGGCGGTCCTGGGCGTATTCGAGCCTCTGACGGCCATCCTGATCGGCACGGTCCTGTTCGCGGAACCGCTCACGGCGCGGATGGCCGCGGGGATCGCCATCTGCGTCGCGGCCGTCATCTTCATGATCCTGAAGCCCGGAAAGCAGGCGGGATGACGCATTTCCATTTTCTTTTCATATCTTAGCGCCATAATGATGAAAAGAATACTCTTGTTCCTCGTAATGGTCCTGAGCACGGTGGCCTTCTCCGCCTGCATGCAGCAGAAGGCGGAAGACACGATTACCCGGTACTGCCTGGAACGGCCGGACGAATTCCCCGGCTATGAGCCCGTGTCTTTCGACAAGATCGCGGAAACGTACAGCAACCCGGATTTTATCCCGGCCGAGCCGGATGCGGACGGGGAGGAAGTCCTCCGGACCCCGCCCCGGTCTCCCGACGAGCTGAAGCACGACGGCTGGATGACGCACCACCGCTTCAAGGCGCTGAATGCGGACGGCGAGAGCGAGCTCTACGACAAGGTATTCTGCCTGGACCTGAAACTCACCCGGATCACCCGCGTGTCGGACCGGTGGTAAACGATTTGCACCATGAAAAAGTTCGTAGGATTCATTTTTGTTTTCGCGCTCGTCCTGCTGACGGGGGTGTTCTCTTCCTGCAGCAAGGAAGACAAACTTGCGCTGTACTACTTCTACTGTGACGTGACGGACCGCACCGCGCCCTCAACCATAGAGGACCCGGAACTGCGCGCGGTCTACACGCTGTTGCTGACCGATTTCATCGACGACCTCAGCAAACTGAAAATGAGCGAGATCTACGAAACCAACGTCGTCAACGGCAATTTCGCCCCCGAAGACCAGAAACAGATCGCCAAGTACGACGTCCGCCTGCCCGACCTGCAGGACCTGGAAGCCAGGTACAGGAAGCGGATCGAAGACCTGGGGGCGCCCGAGGAACTCGCCTTTTTCTTGCATGGCGTCTTCAAGCTGACCAGGTCCACGCCCGCAGATTTCTCTTCCCTCGTCTGCCTGAGAGAATACGAGTTCGATCTGCGGTGCGGATACAGCGACTTTGTCCTGTACTAGAAACCGCCTTCGTTTTCGGGCGAATCGCCCGGTCCTTTGCGCTTCCGGGAGATATGCCCCAGGAGTTTTGTCGCCCCGAAGAAGACTGCGAAGAACAGGAAAAAGGCAAGAATGGCGGCGAAGAAAACTGTCATTAAAGCGGT